>NZ_JAERJM010000002.1:0-355095 GCF_018257655.1 Pantoea sp. JGM49
CAGAAGTGAAACGCCGTAGCGCCGATGGTAGTGTGGGGTCTCCCCATGCGAGAGTAGGGAACTGCCAGGCATCAAATTAAGACTCATTCGTGAGTCGTGACCTTTCAGGTGACACTGAAAGGGCGAAACACCCGAAGTCAGAACGGTTTTCTGATTTTGGTACAGAATCGGTGGAGCGGTAGTTCAGTTGGTTAGAATACCTGCCTGTCACGCAGGGGGTCGCGGGTTCGAGCCCCGTCCGTTCCGCCACTTAATTGAATAGCCCTGACTTAATAAGTCAGGGCTTTTTCATGTGCAAAATTCAGTGTTAATTATTGATTTAAACGCAATATTCTTCTGCTTATAAGCGGATTTTTCGTCAACAATAAAGCTGCCAAAATACTTCCCATCGCAATAATCCACAAACGATGAGGAAATCATGACAATCCCAGCCTTTGGTTTAGGCACTTTTCGCCTGCAAGATGATGTTGTAATCCATTCCGTGAAAACGGCACTGGAACTCGGATACCGTGCGGTCGATACTGCCCAAATCTATGAAAATGAAGCCGCTGTTGGTCAGGCTATTGCTGAAAGTGGCATAGCTCGTCATCAACTCTTTATTACTACCAAGATCTGGATCGAAAACCTATCGGCTGAAAAGCTAATACCGAGTTTGCAGCAAAGTCTGTCAAAACTGCGCACCAATTATGTTGATCTTACATTGATCCACTGGCCTTCACCCGGCGCAGTAGTATCGGTAAAAGAGAGTATGCAGGCATTAATGGCTGCGAAAGAAGCAGGGCTGACGCGTCAAATCGGCATTTCAAACTTCCCGATTGCGTTGATGAAAGAGGCCATTGCTGCGGTTGGCATTGAAAACATCGCCACTAACCAGATTGAACTCCATCCGTTCCTGCAAAACCGCGAAGTTGTTGAATTTGCTAAGCAGCAAGGATTGCATATCACGTCTTACATGACACTGGCTTATGGAGAGGCACTAAGGGATGCGACCATCCAGTCGATTGCGCACAAACATCAGGCGACACCGGCACAAATCGTTCTGGCGTGGGCGATGCAATCTGGCTTCAGCGTGATCCCTTCTTCAACTAAGCGCGATAATCTGGCCAGCAATATGGATGCTGCTAACTTAATGCTTGATGCGGAGGATATGAAAAGCATCTCATCACTGGATCGCCAGCAGCGGTTGGTTAGCCCTGAAGGGTTGGCTCCGGACTGGGATTAAGTGACGAAATATTCAGTCCTGCATTCGCCAGGGCTGTTGCTTAACCCACTCACTGAGAAAGTCGATAAAAGCACGTGCTCGTTGGCTAACGCCCAGATCGCTGTAATAGACCGCGTTGAACGGCATCGCTACGGGTACTCGCTGTTGTGCCAACACCTCAATAAATGTCCCATCCGCGATTTCACTGTCTACCATATAATCGGACAAACAAGCGATACCTTGATCATCGAGACAAAGTTGTTTAATAGTTTCACCGCTGTTTGAGGACATTCCCGGCACGATGTCATAAAGGTCATGACCATTCTCAGACACAGGCCAACGGTTCAGGCGCAGCGGTTCTACAAATCCAAGGCATTCATGATTTATCAAATCCGATGTAGAGAGGGGGACACCCCTTTTCGCCAGATAAGCCGGAGTTGCTACCAATTTGCGATAGCTGATAAACAGCAAACGTGCTCGTAAGGTCGAATCCGTCAGGTTGCCTGCGCGAATAGCTACATCGACTTTACGTTCAATCAGATTGATAAAGCTCTCCGACGAGATAAGCGACAGGGTGACGTCGGGGTAGCGCTCACGGAAGGGTTTAATCATCGGCAGAATCAAATGCAGAATGACCGGCGTGGCAGCGTCTATGCGCAGAAGACCTTGCGGAGCCTGCTGACGTTCCATGAGCTCATTTTCAGCGGTCGACATCTCCTGCATAAGTTTCTGAACGCGTTTAAAGTAGTCCTCACCTTCCTGAGTGAGCGCGAGCTGACGCGTGGTGCGCGTGAGTAATGCCACTCCAAGTTTATTCTCCAGCTTTTTAACTGTACGGCTCACCGCCGAATTCGCCATCTGCAGTTGTTCCGCCGCACGGCTAAAACTACCGCTTTCGACCACAGCAATAAAAACTTTCAACTCATCCGACGATGCTTTCATTATGCTCCCCGAGGCAAAAGTCTATTCTCACTTTGCATCTTTTTGTCATTAAAGCATGAGTCGATAATGGCGCCCATCAAAACATACATGGGAGTCAATCATGCCACTTGCACTCTGGGCGCTGACTATCAGCGCCTTCGCTATCGGAACCACTGAGTTCGTGATCGTAGGCTTAATCCCTACGATTGCGGAACAACTTAACATCACGCTACCTTCAGCAGGTATGTTGGTCTCAATTTACGCCCTTGGTGTCGCCGTGGGGGCGCCAGTGCTTACTGCTTTAACCGGCAAAGTGCCGCGCAAGCCACTGCTGATAGGGCTGATGGTGCTTTTTACGGTGGGCAACCTGGTCGCCTGGTTGGCACCGAACTATGAGACGTTGGTCGTTGCTCGCTTGCTAACGGGACTCGCGCACGGTGTATTCTTCTCGGTCGGTTCAACGATTGCGACCAGTCTGGTGAGTAAGGAGAAGGCTGCAAGTGCCATCGCCATCATGTTTGGCGGTCTGACGGTGGCATTGGTAACCGGAGTGCCCTTGGGTACACTGATTGGTCAGCACTTTGGGTGGCGTGAAAGTTTCCTCGCAGTTTCCATGTTGGGTGTGATTGCTTTAGTCAGCAGCATGGTACTGATACCACGTAATATTGCGCAGCCACCTGTTACTACTCTGGCGCAGCAAGCGCGCGTCATGGTGAATCCACGCCTGCTATTAATTTATGCCATCACCGCGCTGGGCTACGGTGGTGTGTTTACTGCCTTTACTTTCCTGGCGCCGATGATGCAGTCATTAGCCGGTTTTTCCCCGACAGCGGTCAGTATCATTCTGCTGGGGTATGGTATCTCTGTAGCCATCGGCAATATCTGGGGCGGCAAGTTGGCCGATCGTCACGGGGCTGTACCCGCGTTAACGCTGATCTTTAGCACATTGGCGGTATTGCTGTTGATATTCCAGTTTACGGCTAATACACACTTTATGGCGCTGGCAACGGTGCTGGTAATGGGGATTTTTGCCTTCGCTAACGTACCGGGCCTGCAGGTCTATGTGGTGCAGAAGGCTGAGTCCTATGCGCCTGGTGCAGTTGATGTGGCGTCAGGACTGAATATCGCGGCGTTTAACATCGGGATTGCACTAGGGTCATTGGTTGGTGGTCATATTGTCGAACACTACGGTCTGGCTCAAACCCCTTGGGTTGGCGCTGTCATTGTTTTTATCGCGCTATTGCTGGTAAGACTGAGCGGTCAGCTCGACAAACCCCGTACTGCATTTGCCACGGAATAATGAGGTCAACAACCCGCTAAAGGGCGGGTTGTTACCGTAATATGCTGTGAAGCTAATTCCGACAATTAACAACGCCAATTGAAACCCTGTCCTAAAATCCCTATAACTGTCAGGTGAAGTTGTAGTCGTAAATCAGCCAGGCGGGAAAGTGCGAAAGAAAACATATGCAATGCGTTATACAGCGGGTCAGCCTGCAGAGCGGATATTTCCGCCTGGGGCGATGTTGCATCTGGGACAGGCGCTGCCGCCTGGTGCACCGTTACCTGCGGATCCTGCATTGCGGGTTTTAGTCTGGAATATCTTCAAGCAGCAGCGGGCAGATTGGATGTCCGTACTGCAGGGTTTCGGTAAAGATGCTCACCTGGTTTTACTTCAGGAAGCACAAACCACCCCTGAGTTGGTCAAATTCGCTACCAGTAACTACCTGGCGGCCGATCAGGTGCCTGCCTTCGTCTTACCCCAACATCCCTCCGGCGTGATGACGCTGGCTTCTGCGCATCCTGTGTATTGTTGTCCATTGCGTGAACGCGAACCTTTGTTACGCCTGGCTAAGTCGGCGCTGGTGACGGCCTATCCACTGCCGACCGGCGAAATGCTGATGGTGGTCAATATCCACGCGGTGAATTTCAGCCTTGGCGTGGATGTCTACAGCAAGCAACTTGGTCCGATTGGCGAACAGATTCAACATCATCGCGGACCGGTGATCATGGCCGGCGATTTCAATGCCTGGAGCCGTCAGCGCATGAACGCGCTGTATCGCTTTGCCGCAGAGATGGCATTACACGAAGTGAATTTCACGGATGACCATCGGCGTAAAGCGTTTGGCCGTCCGTTAGATTTTGTCTTCTACCGTGATATGAAAGTTAGCGAGGCTTCTGTGCTGGTCACGCGCGCTTCTGATCACAATCCACTGTTAGTCGAGTTCACGCCAACAGCGCTTGCCCGCTAAGTCTCAATGAACGCAATCGCCCGCACCGGCGAGGCTGACCCGCGCTCAATTCGAAGTGGTAGTGCAAGAAAGCAAAAGTGCGCAGGCAACATCTCTAAGTTGGCCAGATTTTCGATAATAAGATTATCGTTACCCAGTACAGCTAAATGCGCGGGATTTTCTGCATTGCCAAAGGCATCAAGCGAGAGGGCATCGGTGCCAAATACCTTTACACCTTTTGCAATCAGATAAGCAGCAGCTTCTGCAGAAAGCCCCGGCCAATCCTGCAGAAATGCGCTGTGATCGGGTTTAAGAGCCCATTTTTCATGCCAGCCTGTGCGAAAAATGACGATGTCATCAGCCTCAATTGCGCCAAAGTCCCTTTCCCAAAGTTGAATATCCTTAACACCAAAAGTGTGGCTGGGCGCAATATGTCGCATATCCAGCAGCAGGCCCCGGCCCATTAACTGGCATACATCAATGTTTTCAATTGTCTTGCCACCTTCAATAAAGTGTGAGGGAGCATCGACATGGGTCCCGCAATGATCCCCCATGATTATCTGGCAGTTATAATTTCCATCGCCGGTTGAATAAGTTTCATTATCCGCACGGATAAATTTCGGGTGTGTCGGCCATACGGGCATGCTGGTTTGATGTAAATGACTCAGTTCTACTATTTTGCTGCTGCGAATCTGTTTCCAGAGAGCTGTCATGTCATCCTCACTTATTCACATTTACCGTTTCTTTGAGCAGGGCAAGGGGAATGCAAGAAAGCAGCAGCATCCCGACGATTACGGCATAGTGCACGCTGAAACCCCACGTATGGATAATCCAGCCGCTAACAGGGGCGACCAGAATGCCAGCGATACCCACCGCCAAACCAATCATCAATCCAAGGCTCGAAGCTGCTGCATGAGGTGAAGGTTCAATCAGCAGCGCATACGCAACAGGATAGGGCGAATTGCGGAACAGCCCCCAAAAAATCAGGATCCCCCAGGCAAGTGCAACAGAATGAATAAAAATGCAGAGCGAACAGGCAAGGATCCAGCCCGCGATAATGATCGTCAGAGATGTCTTACGCCCGCGTTTATCCGAAAAACTGCCCAAACGATCTGACCAATCCAGCCGGTGATGCCCGAAGCACCCGAAATGATGGCGGCGGTGGATAGGTCCAAACCGACCTCACGTGTGAGTTGGAGGGTTAAGAAGTTTGCAATCCCCATTTCAGCCCAGATAAAACCAAAGACCAGTGCAATCGCAATCAGGCAATTACGGTTTTTAAGGCAGCTAAAGGAATTTTTCAGGCTGGATTTCTGCGGTTTGGCTTCGATCGGGCGAGTCAATTTGTGTTCGTCGATCCAATTAAAGACGCGTTGATGATTTTTTTTGGTTCCTATAATCAACTGCAATACCACGATGATTAATCCGATCAAAGGGATAAACAGAAATGCATGGCGCCAATCACCAAACATTAAAATCGCTGCAATTAAAATCGGACCAATGAATTGCCGAAGCGGAAAACCGGTGTGATGTACGCCAATGGCGAAACCTCGATTTTCTTTTTGCCACCACTCGCCGAGCAATGCCACATTAATTGGCTCTGAGCCGCCGGTACCCATCCCCATAAAAACACGCAGCGCCTGAAATGCCCCCAGCGATTTGCAAAATGCTGTAGCAACACCAGATATGATCTCCACCAAAACTGCCAGGCACCAGCTATAGGAGCGGCGATAACCGCTACCGATATAATCGGAAAGCAGGCCAAATAGCACCGCACCTGATAACGTACCGAAGAAGCTTAGCGAGTTAATCCACCCAGCCTGCACTTCACTAAGATTGAAATCCTTCATTATTGCCGGCAATAGGGTGGGTAAGATGATACGGTCTATCGAGTTCATCAAGATAGCAAGTGTCGTGATGACCAGCATGGCCCATGATAAAGAATGGGCACGTGGTAACCAGCGTGGTGTTGTCGTGTTCGTTTGCTGCCCTGAAGCATTACCTGCTTCCTTAAGCTGTTCGTTAAGGCTATCGCTCATTCTCAACCCTTATCCTACCGATGGTTTATCAAATCACTGAACTTACGGTTCAGCGATAGAGTGAATGCACGCCATGTAACATTTAAATTACGAATGCGGCGCCTTTCGTTAACACCATCGGTTGGCTTCTACCATACAAGTTGCTCCAGGTGGATATTTGACCAACATCACGTCTAAGGGTTTTTAATCGGGATAAAAGTCTTCAGAAGGGGAATGAGGAGAGAGATAACAGGTTGCCACGACCTCGTTGAGGTAATAAAAATGAAAAAGGCTGACAAAAGTCAGCCTTTTCGACGCATTAGGTATCAGGTGTTGCGCTATTCTTCACAAACAGCGTGAGCTTATCGCCCGGCTGAATGTCTTTAGCATCACTGTTCCAGCGCATAACATCCTGGGTGTTCACACCATGACGTTTTGCAATACTGGCAAAAGAATCACCCTTACGTACACGGTAGGTGATGCTGTTGCCGTTATCCGCCAACTGCGTTGCTTTACCGCCCACCGTCAATTTCTGACCGATGCGAACGGAAGCGCTACGCAAGTTGTTCTGCTGTTTCAGTGCACTGACGCTGACGCCAAGCTTGTTAGCAATTGCTGACAAGGTGTCGCCTTTGCGTACCGTGTAGTTGTTTCCTGCTGCACTGACTTTCGCCATTTCAACAGGCTGCACGGATGCAATGTCACCGGATGCCAGTGAATTGCGCAGTTTAGCAACGTTGGACTTAGGCACCATAATATAGTGCGGTCCGTTTGGCGCAGTGGTGCCATTTTTATAACCGGCGTTGAAGCTCTTCAACTTGTTGAGCGACATGCCGGCCATATCTGCAGCCTGCGTCAGTTCAATTTGCTGTCCCACTTCCACACGTGCTAAAGCACGGCTTTCGTTCGGGGTCGGCAATTTGATACCGTACTGCTTGTTGTTCTTGAGGATTTCACTCAAGGCCAACATCTTAGGTACATAGACCGTGGTTTCGCGTGGTAACGATAAATGCCAGAAATCAGTCGGCTTGCCGCGCGCCTTATTCTGTTTTATCGCTTTCAGCACGCGTCCTTCACCGCTGTTATAGGCGGCCACTGTTAACAACCAGTCACCGTCAAACATACCGTTCAGACGCTGCATCATATCCAGCGCAACTTTGGTCGAGGCCACCACATCGCGGCGTCCGTCATACCATTGGTTCTGTTTCAAACCATAGTTTTTGCCCGTTTGTGCAACAATCTGCCAGATGCCAGCGGCATTCGCAGAAGATGTTGCATGTGGGTCAAAAGCGCTCTCCACTATGGGTAGCAGTACCAGTTCCATCGGCATTTTACGTTTCTGTATCTGCTCGACAATCCAGTACATGTACGGCTCTGCCCGTAATGTTACATCGTGGAGATAGCTCTTATTTTTTAAAAACTTTGTTTTTTGTTCGCGGATCCGGGGGTTTTCCGGAATCCCCATCTTCAACTCGTCACTAATGTGATTCCAGAGATCGGTATCTTCTGCGAGGCTTGTTCCATCATCCTGCCAGCGCTGCGATAATAATTGATCTCCGTACTTTCCATTTTCACCTTGACCAGCTGAAGACAGGCTCTGTGCATGCTGTACGGGGATATTGGCGTCATTCCTTGATGCCTGACATCCTACCAGCAAGACCGAGGCGAGTAAGATCGCTTTAGCCTTCATGTGTGTGTCAATAGTTCGCTTAAAAGACGAGCAACTATACGTTAGGGGTACACACAACACAACCTTAAATATCAAAAACGGTCTTTCTTCTCGCGTAGATCAGCGAAAGTTTGCCATAACGGGGAGGAAGCAACATTAGTCCCCAAAGCCTTTTGTAAATCAGCATCTTGCGTACGGAGAAATAAATTTATATCCCGCTCAAGTGCCAGTTTTGTTGGCAAAGTAATGCGATTTTCTGCACGTAAGTCCTTAATTTGCTGATACCTTGCCAAAATTTTCGGGTCATGAGGCAGAATAGCCGCAGCAAACTTCATATTGGATAATGTGTACTCATGAGCGCAGCAAATCAAGGTGTCCGCAGGGAGTTGGTTAAGCTTTTGAAATGAATCAAACATTTGTTCTGCTGTGCCTTCAAATAATCTTCCACAGCCGCCAGAAAACATCGTGTCACCACAGAAAAGATAAGGTGAACTGAAATATGAGATATGTCCTAAAGTGTGTCCGGGTGTTGCGATGACACGGAAATCTAGCCCAAGCAGGGTAAATTCATCATTCTCAGAGACGATGTGTTTTGCCCCCTTATCCGCGGTTTCCTCTGGTCCGTAAACCGCGATATCGGGATAGTGTTGCAATAATTCGGCGACACCGCCGACATGATCGTGATGATGATGCGTGAGTAAAATGGCCACCGGTTGCCACTTGTTGACTCTGATTTTATCCAGCACCGGTTGAGCCTCGCCGGGATCGACGATCAGACAGTTTTTATCATCGTCCGTCAGTGTCCAGATGTAGTTATCCTGCAACGCGGGAATACTGGTAAGATTCATAAACACCTCTCAGGTCGTAGAAAAAGGATGATGGTAGAGCATGAAGCCAGCGAAAACACGCCAGGTTCTGACTGCGCCGCGCTCCTGGCGCGATATGCCATGGGGCGATTATTTTCGCGATGCACTCACGCAGCAGTTGCAGCCTTACCTTGGAAAGCTGTATGGCTTTCATATGCTTAAACTTGGCAGCCTCAGCGCAGAAATCAATACCCGTCAGTGTGCCATATCGCATCAGGTAAATGTGGGCATTGAGGGCGATGACTTGCAGGTGATCGCCAATACCACGCAATTACCTTTTGAAGCGAAATCGATTGATGCTTGTTTGATGGCGCATACCCTGGCATGGAGTCAGGATCCCCATCGCGTGTTACGAGAAGTGGATCGCGTCCTGATTGACGATGGTTGGATGATTATCAGCGGGTTCAACCCGTTCAGTCTGCTGGGGATCAGCAAAGGTATCCCGGGTTTGCACGCCCGTGCGCCATGGAGCGGACGCATGTTCAGCCAGGTACGCTTGCTCGACTGGCTCAGCCTGCTCAACTATGAAGTGGTCTATCGCACCCGTTTTCAAGTGGTGCCGTGGCATCGGCAGGGCGGCAAAGTAATCAGTGCGCACCTGCCCGCGCTGGGATGTCTGAACATTGTGGTGGCACGCAAACGAACATTCCCATTAACGCCCACCAAAGCGAAGAAGAGCTTAAACAAAGCGCAGGTCAGACAAACGGTGAATGCCACCCGGCAATTTCGTGCAGTGAAGGATCAGGATTCGACCTGATAGCCGACATCATCCTGCGTCGGATGACCGGCTGCGCTGCGTGCCAGTTCGTCGCAGCGCTCGTTTTCCGGGTGACCGGCGTGGCCTTTTACCCATTCCCACTTTATTTCATGGTGGCTGAGCGCGAGATCGAGCCGCTTCCAGAGATCGACATTTTTCACCGGCTTTTTATCGGCCGTTTTCCAGCCGCGCTTTTTCCAGTTATGGATCCAACTGGTGATGCCCTGGCGCACATACTGACTGTCGGTGCTGAGCACCACTTCGCAGGGCTGCGTTAGCGCCTCTAACGCCACAATCGCCGCCATCATTTCCATGCGGTTGTTGGTCGTGAGTCGATAACCGGCGCTGAACTCTTTTTCATGTGGGCCATAACGTAAAATGGCACCGTAACCGCCGGGGCCGGGATTGCCCAGGCAGGATCCATCGGTGAATATTTCTACCTGTTTGCGCATCTCTGGTAGACTTCCTTCTGACAAAACGCCAAGTCTGACATAAAACGAGTCCTATGAGCACTGCAAATAACCGCCAGATCGTCCTCGATACCGAAACCACCGGCATGAACATGATCGGTGTGCACTATGAAGGACATCGCATCATTGAAATCGGTGCGGTTGAGGTGATTAACCGTCGCCTGACCGGCAACAACTTCCATATGTATCTCAAGCCCGATCGGCTGGTGGATCCGGAAGCTTTCGGCGTTCACGGTATTGCCGATGAGTTTCTTGCCGATAAGCCGATGTTTGCAGACATCGCCGATGAAT
This sequence comes from Pantoea sp. JGM49, assembly GCF_018257655.1. NCBI lineage: Bacteria > Pseudomonadati > Pseudomonadota > Gammaproteobacteria > Enterobacterales > Erwiniaceae > Pantoea > Pantoea sp. JGM49. Next base: position 10,422 of record NZ_JAERJM010000002.1, read on the forward strand.
TCCTCGAATACATCCGTGGTGCAGAGCTGGTGATCCATAACGCGTCGTTCGATATCGGCTTTATGGATTATGAGTTTGGCATGCTTAAGCGCGGTATCGGCAAAACCGACACCTTCTGTCAGGTGACAGATAGCCTGGCGATGGCGCGTAAAATGTATCCAGGCAAGCGCAATAGCCTCGATGCACTGTGTAATCGCTACGAAATCGACAACAGCAAACGTACGCTGCACGGCGCATTGCTCGATGCCGAAATTCTGGCTGAAGTGTTCCTGATGATGACGGGCGGCCAAACTTCGCTGGCTTTCTCGGCGGAAGGCGATCAGAGCAGCCAAAATACCGGCGATAACATTCAGCGCATCGTGCGTCCGAGTTCAGGATTACGCGTGGTCAACGCCAGCGATGATGAGATTATCGCACATGAAAGCCGTCTGGATTTAGTGTTGAAGAAGGGCGGAAGCTGCCTGTGGCGGGCCTGAATGGGCTGATTTTGCGTGGAAAAGCAACGTAAAGCTGAAAAAATCGGCAAACGATTCATTCCCTCAGAAAAAGCATTGACGGTTCATAAGGCTGCCATTAATATTCGCCTCGTTCTCGACGGGGAACAAAGCGCGGAGCGGTAGTTCAGTTGGTTAGAATACCTGCCTGTCACGCAGGGGGTCGCGGGTTCGAGCCCCGTCCGTTCCGCCAATCATTAAAGAAGCCGATGCAGAAATGCATCGGCTTTTTGCTTTTTCAGGCTGGCATCGGCGCCAACCTGATCACCAGATCAATCCTTCTGCACCGCCACTTCCTGACGATAGGTGCCCACTGAGACTTCACGATCGGCGCGAGCCAGCCAGCGATAGCAACCTGCACCTAATGCCACACCAATAAACCAGCTGAAGTTTGCCACGGCATGCAGTGACGGAATAAAGCTGATCACCAGGCAAATACCTACCGACGGCAGCAGTGCGGCAATCGCTTTTGGGTTAAAGCCCCCGCGATACCAGTAGCGTCCTTTTGGTGTGTCATCAAACAGGTCGTCAACGTAAACCTTGCTGCGCTTAATCAGATAGAAATCGGCCACCAAAATGCCAAACAGCGGGCCGATAAAGGAGCCCAGCACATCCAGCGTGTAATGAATCAACTCCGGTGACTGGAACAGATTCCATGGCGTCAGCAGAACAGAACCCACTGCGGCAATCATTCCACCGGTACGGAAACTGATTTTCTGCGGTGAGCAATTTGAGAAGTCGAAAGCCGGGGAAACAAAGTTCGCCACGATGTTGATGCCGATAGTGGCGATAATCATGGTGAGTAAACCAATCGCGACGGCGACATCATTGCCAACCATGCTCACGGTCTCAATGGGATCGGTAATCATGCGGCCGAACAGCGATTGGGTACCTGACACGATCACCACGGTGACAATCGAGAACAGCAGGAAGTTAAACGGCAGGCCCCAGCGGTTCCCCCGGCGGATTTCCCCCATGCTTTTACCGTAGCGAGAGAAGTCACCAAAGTTGAGTAATGGGCCAGAGAAGTAAGAGACCACTAATGCGGTGGCGGTGATCATCTGCCAGGTTTGCTCACCAGTGCTTAACTGCTTGCTGGCCAGCGTAAAGGAGATACCGTCAAAGCCGGTTTTGTATACAATCCAGCCCGCTAGCGCCACCATCACCACGTAGACAGCCGGACCCGCCACATCGATAAAGCGTTTAATCGCGCTCATGCCGTGCCAGAACACCATCGCCTGCAGGAACCACATCACGCCGAAGCAGCACCAGCCCAGTTGAGACAACCCCAGCCAGCTGCTTTGCGTCATCCCGCTTAATGAAGGGAAGAACTTCAGCAGTACCAGCATCAGCGCATTAGCCGCTAAATAGGTTTGAATGCCATACCAGGCGAAAGCGATCAGGCCGCGAATCACCGCGGGGATATTGGCACCGAACACGCCGAATGCCTGACGTGAAATCACCGCGTAAGGCACGCCCGCCATCTGGCTCGGTTTGGCGACGAGATTGGCACACAACTGTACGATGCAGATACCTACCAGCAGACAAAGCAGCACCTGCCAGCTCGCCAGTCCCAACGTAAAGAAGCTGGCGGCGACCACATAGCCACCCATGCTGTGCACATCCGACATCCAGAAAGAGAAAATGTTATACCACGACCAGTTCTGGTCGCGCGTGGGCGCCAGATCTTCATTACACAGGCGTGGACTGTAGTGGGCGTTGGCGCCAGAGGCCACCCCGGAGGTCACTTCAGAATGATTTGGCATGAAACCTGCTCCTCTAACAACATGGGAAAAATAATCACAGCGTGAAACGGTATTGCAGGATCCAGGCCAGAATTGATTTCTTGTATACAAAAAATTAATTTCACGTATACGATGTGCTGTGCACAGACACTTACCGGAGCAGGTAATGAAGAGCGAAACAGGCCAGAAAACGGCTGCCGATCTGAATGATCGCGACGAACCCATCTATCAGGCATTACTCACCGCCATTGTGGAACATCAGCTGCCACCGGGCAGCAAATTGCCAGAAGAGGCGCTATCAGAAGCTTTTGGTGTGAGCCGTACCGGCATTCGCAAGGTGCTACAACGCCTCGCGGCGGTGCAAATGATCACCTTGTCGCCCAGGCGTGGTGCACAAGTGGCCACGCCGGGCGTTGACGAGGCGCGCGATATCTTTGCCACACGCAGCTTACTCGAGTGCGCCAATTTGCCCGCGGTGCTGGCTCACGTTCAGCCACCACACCTTGCTGCCCTGAGCACACTCATTGAGGAAGAGCAGCAGGCTCACGAACAGCACGATGGTGCGGCGGCAATTCGGCTCTCTGCGGCTTTTCATATTCAGCTACAGGCGATTTCCGGTAATCAGGTGCTGACGGATATGGTGACGCGCCTGACACAGCGCTCATCATTAGTGATTGCCGCCTATGGTGCGCCCTGGCAACGCGGGTGTCGTTGCGATCATCACGATCGGCTGGTGGAGCTACTGCGGCAGAAAGATCTTCCCGCGCTCACCGCAGCCTTACAGCATCACTTCCAACACATCGTGGCCAGCCTGCATTTTGAGCGCAGCGGCGAAACCTTACCCGACTTCACCCGGTTATTTTCCGGTCACAATGGAGCCGCATCATGAGCCTGATTCAGGTGATCAACCCCAATACCAGCCTGGCGATGACAGAAACCATCGGTGCAGCCGCACGTGCGGTAGCGGCACCAGGAACTGAAATTCTGGCGGTGTGTCCGAGCCAGGGGGTGCCTTCGATTGAAGGGCACTTCGATGAAGCCATTGCGGCGATTGGCGTACTGGAACAGGTCAGGGTCGGCAAAGCACAGGGCGTGAGTGGCCACATTATTGCCTGTTTCGGCGATCCGGGATTGCTGGCCGCGCGTGAACTGGCCAGCGGTCCGGTGATCGGCATTGCGGAAGCCGCGATGCACACGGCAACGCTGGTGGCGACACGCTTTTCAATCGTCACCACGCTACCGCGTACCCTGGTGATTGCCCGCCATCTGCTGCAACAATATGGCTTTAGCCATCATTGTGCGGCGTTGCACGCTATCGATCTCCCGGTGCTGGCGCTGGAAGATGGCAGCGGTGTGGCGCAGGAAAAAGTGCGCCAGCGTTGCATTCAGGCGAAGCGAGAAGATGGCAGCGGCGCGATAGTGCTGGGCTGTGGCGGTATGGCCTCACTGGCACAGGAGCTGACGAAAGAGCTGGGTCTGCCGGTGATTGATGGCGTCAGCGCTGCGGTAAAAATGGTGGAATCACTGGTGGCGCTGGGCTTTGGTACCAGTAAACATGGCGATTTAGATTACCCGATCGAAAAACCGCTCAGCGGCGCATTTCAGCACCTAAACTAAGTGCTGGTTGAGGACTGACTAAGGAATTTACAGAATGAGCGATGTATCTGAAAAGAAAGAGTACAGCTTCAACAAAAACTACCCGCGTGACCTGATTGGTTATGCTAACCATCCGCCGCACGCACAGTGGCCGGGCAACGCGAAAGTGGCGGTGCAGTTTGTCCTCAACTATGAAGAGGGGGCAGAAAACAATGTGCTGCACGGCGATGCCGGATCTGAACAATTCCTGTCCGATATCATTGGCGCCGCCAGTTACGCCGACCGCCATATGTCGATGGATTCTCTCTATGAATACGGTTCGCGCGCAGGCTTTTGGCGCATTCACAACGAGTTCCAGAAGCGCGGATTGCCATTAACGGTTTTCGGCGTGGCGATGGCGCTGGCGCGTCATCCGGAGATTGTGGACGCCATCAAAGTCGCGGATTACGACGTAGTCAGCCATGGCTGGCGCTGGATCCATTATCAGTCGATGGATGCCAAAACCGAACGTCAGCACATGCAGCAGGCGGTGGATGTACTGCGCGATCTCTTTGGTAAAGCGCCTACCGGCTGGTACACCGGCCGCGACAGCCCCAACACCCGCCGCTTAGTGGTGGAGAACGGTGGCTTCAGTTATGACAGCGATTATTACGGCGACGATCTTCCGTTCTGGACGCAGGTGACCTGCCAGGATGGCACGGTGAAACCGCATCTGATCATTCCTTATACGCTGGAATGTAACGATATGCGCTTCGCCTCGCCACAGGGTTTTAATACCGCCGAGCAGTTCTTTGTCTATCTGCGTGACACCTTTGATGTGTTGTATGAAGAGGGCGACACCGCGCCGAAGATGATGTCGATTGGCATGCACTGTCGACTGCTCGGCCGCCCGGGCAAATTCCGTGCCTTGCAGCGTTTCCTTGACCATATCCAGCAGCATGAGAATGTGTGGGTTTGTACGCGCCAGCAAATCGCTGATCACTGGATGGAGACGCACCCGGCTCCTGCTGTTTAACGACCAGCGATACTCCGCGCCGACACATTTGGCCGGTACGACATGAACTGTCGTACCGGCCCTGACCACGCGAGTTAAGTCTTACTGACGAGCGCCGGTTTACCCCGCTAGCTCATTAAACTCACCTGCGCCGCGACAATCCGCCACCCATAAGGCATGCGCACCCATGTTTGCTGCTGGCGACCAATCTTCTCCACGCCTTCACGCGTAAACTCAGTGCTGCACACCGCGTAGTCATCTCCAAAGGTGGTGATCACCGTATTACGTAGCGTGCGCGCCAATCCCTTCGATGGACGGGCAGCGCGAAATGAACGGATCTCATCAATGCCATACAGATTTTCCCCTGCGCCCAAACGCACGGTGCGATCGTCGTGCCAAAACAATTCATCCAGCACATCGACATTGTTGCTGATCAGCGCTTCTTCATAGCGGTAAAACGCAGCGGTCACCTCAGCCAGCACAGCAGGACGATCAATATGTTCAGGTGTCATGGTTACGCATCCATCAGGGTAGTTTGTGGCAGGGTCAACCCTTGCTGCTGCAGTGCCCAGGCGGCGCGCAGTGCAAGATGTTCTTTAAACGGTGCTGCGATTAACTGTAAGCCAATCGGTAATCCGCTGGCAGTTTGCAAAGGCACGGTACAGACCGGCAAGCCGAGGAAGGAAATCGGCTGCGTTAACATGCCCATACTGGCGCGCGTCGGCAAATCCTGGCCGTTAATATGAATCGTCTCTTGCCCAATGGTGGTTGCGGTGCAAGGGGTCGCCGGTGCAATCAGGACATCGAATTGTTCAAACAGCGGTAACACCTGCTGTTGGAAATGACGGCGGAAGCGCTGCGCCTGCACATACCACGCGGAAGGCAGCATCGCTCCGGCCAGCAGGCGCTCGCGAGAGTTCGGTTCGAATTGCTCGGGAATATTGCGCAAAGCGGGCAGATAGTGATTGCCGCCTTCTGAGGCGGTGAGGATAAAGGCCGCTGAACGGGCAATTTCCGCGTTGGCTAACGTGACGGCTTCGCTGGCATCCAGCGCTTGTGCCACCACTTGCACGGCGGCACGCGCTTCTTCGCTGCACCAGGTCGAAAAGAAACCACCCAGCACTGCGCTACGTATGCCTTCTGCGCCTTTTACTAATCCGTCACTGGCCGGTTCCTTCGCCTGCGCTGCCTGGAAAGCATCGCTGGCATCGTGACCTTGCAGCGCATCGTACACCAGACTCAAATCTTCCACCGAGCGAGCAAACGGACCGATATGATCGAGGCTGGCGACAAAAGGATGGCTGCCACTGCGCGATAAGCGACCAAAGGTCGGTTTGAGTCCATAGATACCGCACAACGAGGCCGGCACGCGGATCGAACCATTGGTATCGGTGCCCAGTGAGAAGTGCACTAAGCCTGACGCGACGGCCGCCGCCGAGCCGCCGGAGGAACCACCGGCCACGCGGCTCAAATCGCGCGGATTATGGGTCGGGCCATAATGGGTGTTTTCGGTGGTAAAGCCGTAAGCGTAGGCATCCATATTCAGCATGCCGGAGAGCAGTGCACCGGACTGACGCAGTCGACTCACCGCCCACGCATCTTCGCGGGCCGCTGCACGTTCACTGAATAAGCTGGCACCAGCAAGGGTGCTGTGACCGGCGACATCAAACAGGTTTTTAACCGCATAAGGAATACCCGCCAGCACAGGCAATACTTCACCGCGCTGGCGTTGCAAATCGACCTGATCCGCCTCGCGCAACATGCGCTGACCGGTGACTTCGGTCCACGCATTGAGTGCAGGATTGTGCTGTTCAATGGCGTTCAACGTCTGTTGCGCCACTTCACGGGCGCTAATATCACCTTGATTCAGCGCATGATTGAGCGCTTTGATGGATAACGATGCCAGTTTCATGGATGAAACACTCCTGCCACTTCCAGACGGTCATCCAGCGGGAAAGCCATGAGCGGTTCAGCCATGGCGGCGATGCGATTGAACTGCACCAGCAATTCAGTGCGACGTGCTTCGTCCAGCTCCAGAGCCAGAATCTGTTCCATTTGAGCGATATAAGCCGCCCAGTCCGGTTGCGAATGCATGATGGTTTCCTTTAAAAGCCGGCTGCGCTGCCGTTGCTACGTGGATCGAAGGCACCTTCCAGCATGCCGTTATTGTGTCTGACGATGGCGCCAGCGTGGCCGACGACTTCGCTGAAATCAGGCAACAGCTCAATGTCATGACCGAGTTCGCGCAACTGCTGCACCGTTTCTGCTGACATACGCGCTTCGAGTTTGAGAGAGTCAGAGGATTGTCCCCAGGTTCGCCCCAACAACCAGCGCGGTGCACTGACCGCCTGTTGAAGTGGCTGTCCCTGAATTACGTGGCGGGTAAAAATTGCTGCCTGCGTTTGTGGTTGGCCATCGCCCCCCATTGATCCGTAAACCATCGTGCGACCATCTTTCAGGCGCGCAGCCGCTGGATTTAAGGTATGGAACGGTTGTTTACCGGGTTTTAGTGCCAGCAGATGGCCCGGTTGCAGGCTAAAGGCTGCACCGCGGTTTTGCCAGGTAATGCCTGTACCCGGTAGCACGACGCCGCTGCCAAATTCGTGATAAATGCTCTGGATAAAGGAAACGGCCAGCCCGCTGCTGTCCATCACCCCCATCCATACGGTATCGCCAGGACCTCGCCCGGTTCCCCACGGCGCGGCTTGTTGGTCATTAATTTGCGTTGCCAGTGTGGAAAGATGATCGGCATCGAGCAGGTCTTGCACATTGAAGTCGATATGGCGCGGATCGGTGATGTGTTCGTCGCGCAAGGCAAAGGCTTTTTTGGTGGCCTCAACAATGCGGTGCACAGTTTGTGCCTCATCCGCCTCTGCCATGTTCAACCGGTCGGTGATGCCCAGAATGGCCAGCGACACCAAACCTTGCGTCGGAGGCGTCATATTCCAGATGTCGCCTTCGCTGTGTGCCAGATGTAGCGGCGTGCAGCGGCGCGCGTGCTGTTTCTGAAGATCTTCCAGGGTGATCGGCATACCCAGCGCGGTCATTTCACGTGCCAGATGGTGGGCCAGTTCGCCGCGATAGAAACTCTCCAGACCCTGTTCACTCAACACGCTAAGTGTATTGGCAAGCGCGGGCTGGGTAAAACGGCTACCGGCACCAGGCACGGTGCCGTCAGGCAAGAAGGTCGCCGCGAAGCCGGGTTGATCAAGCAATTCATGTTGCTTTGCGGCAGTGGCTGCAGCCTGCGATGCGGTAACAGGAATGCCATCGGCAGCATAGCGAATGGCGTCACGCAGCAAACGGGCTAACGGCAACGGCGCAGAACCCAGCTCTTCAGCCAGCGTTAACGCTTCCTGCCAGCCACTCACCGTGCCCGCCACGGTTAACGCGGCTTTGGGGCCGCGATGCGGGATGTGACTTTCGCCGTGATAGAAGTCGAGGTGGGCGAGTGAGCCTGCTGCGCCACTGGCATCGATAGCGATAGGATCGCCATTGAGCGGCACGACCAACCAAAACCCATCGCCACCCAAGCCGTTCATGTGCGGGTAGACAACCGCGATAGTGGCCGCTGCCGCTACCATCGCTTCAATCGCGTTGCCGCCTTCGCGTAAAACCGCCAGTGCGCTTTCACTGGCGAGATGATGTGGGGTGACGGCCATGCCGAGCGGGGCCATGTTGCTCTGTATCATAGTGAACTCTTCATCATTGATTCTTTTGTAGGGGGATTGGGTTAGTGGTCGCCGTAATGGGAGTCCCTACAAATCCGTGAGGTGATCTAAGCAAGAGCTGTTCCAGTTTTGGTCGGACATCAATGTGGATCGATTTGTGCTAGCTTGTGATGAAACGAAAGTTACAGGACCAATGATGAAACAGCTTGATGAACGCCTTCGCAGTCACTATCCGCAACTGTCGCCGCAGGAGCAGCGTATTGCCGATTTTGTGTTTGACCATTTTGATGACCTGATCAGCTACAACAGCGCCGAGCTGGCGCGGCTGAGCGGGGTATCGAAGGCGACAGTCAGCCGCCTGTTTAAACGTCTGGGCTATGAGAAATACAAGGACATGCGTGATGAGCTGCGTACGCTGCGTCAGAGCGGGATGCCCCTCACCGACAATCGCGATGCAGTGCAGGGCAATACCTTACTGTCGCGTCATTACAAGCAGGAGATGGCCAACCTGACGCAGTGGGTGAACAGCATCGACCCGCAGCAGTTTGGCGAAGTGATTCAGGCGCTGGGTGCTGCAAAGCGGGTGTTTATTATCGGCATGCGTAACGCCTATCCGGTGGCATTGCACCTGCGTCAGCAGCTGATGCAGGCGCGTCCGCAGGTACATGTGTTACCACAACCCGGCCAGACGCTGGGCGAGGAGCTGGTGGATATCACAGCGGAAGATATTGTGGTCGTGATGGCCTTCCGCCGCCGTCCACGTATCATCCGCCCGCTGATGCAGCAGCTACAGCAGAGCAACATCCCGGTGCTGGCGCTGTGCGAGCCGCAGGCACAGGGCATTATCACCCTGGCACACTGGCAGCTATGCGCGCCGCTCGATAGCGTCTCCGCCTTTGATAGCTATGCCTCGGCGATGAGTCTGATCAACCTGCTGGCAAATGCACTGCTGCATGAAATGCTGTCGCAAGGCCGTCAGCGTATTCATCAAATTGCCGATCTTTATCAGCACCTAGATGAACTGGAACACCGATAGTGGGCACCACTTTGGTGCTCTGCACCTTTTTTGATCGGGTTTTAATACGGGCGTAATGCCCGTTTTTATCGCCTTAAACTCCGTGTTTATTCGTTTTTCTTCCCTTTGCGCCCCACACCCTGCGGTTGGCACATTAGTTGCAAATCGTTTTATCAAGAATCTTTTGTTTCACGATAAACTCACCGGGGTGCATAATGAAAAAAGTTTTACTGGCAGTCGCAGGCGCAGCATTGCTGATGGCTCAGGTCGGCAGTGCGATGGCCGATCAGCTACAAGACATTCAGAAGCGTGGCGTCATCCGTGTTGCGGTACCGCAGGACTTCCCGCCGTTTGGTTCGGTAGGGACTGATTTACAGCCACAAGGCTATGACATCGACATGGCGAAGTACCTGGCGAAGCAGATGAAACTGAAGTTGCAGCTGGTGCCGGTCTCCAGCGCCAACCGCGTGCCTTATCTGCAAACCGATAAAGTGGATCTGGTGATTTCCAGCATGGGCAAAAACGCCGAACGCGAGAAAGTGATCGATTTCAGCCGTGCTTACGCGCCGTTCTTCCTTGGGGTGTTTGGCCCGAAAGGTGAGCCACTAAAAGATGCGGCAGCATTGAGCGGTAAATCAATTGGTGTGACGCGCGGTGCAGTGGAGGACATGGTGCTGAGCGATGTGGCGCCAAAAGATGCACAGGTGAAGCGTTATGAAGATAACAACACCACGCTGTCAGCTTACCTGTCAGGTCAGGTGCAGTATGTCGCGACCGGTAACCTCGTGGTGGCTGCCATTGCACGCCAGAACGCAGAAAAAGCGCCGGTGCCGCAGTTCATGCTGAAAGATTCACCGTGCTTTATCGGCCTGAAGAAAGATGAGCCAGCGCTGAAAGGTAAAGTGAACGCGTTGATTGAGCAGGGCATCAAAGACGGTACGCTGAACAAGCTGTCAGAAGAGTGGCTGAAAGCCCCACTGCCAGCCAACCTCGGCGCATAACGCAATGATTGGGCAACTCAATTTTGCAGATCTCTGGCCGCACTGGCCAGAGTTACTGGCAGGGCTGTGGGTCACGATTCAGATAACGGTTCTCGCCACCGTCGGCGGGGTGAGCCTGGGGATTCTCGGCGCGGCACTGCGCAGTGGCAAACCGAGCTGGGTGAGTCGCATCTGGGGCGTTTATGTCGAACTGATCCGTAATACGCCATTCGTGGTACAGCTGTTTTTTATCGTCTTTGGTTTGCCCAATCTTGGTCTGAAACTGACGGCGGGCGAAGCGGCGCTGCTGGCGATGTTGATTAACCTTGGCGCGTACAGCACCGAAATTATCCGCGCCGGAATTCAGGTGACGCCGAAAGGGCAGTGGGAAGCGGGCCGTGTGCTGGGCTTGACCCGCACGCAGACTTTTATTCGCGTGGTTCTGCCGCCGTCGCTGCAACGTATTTATCCGGCGCTAGTCAGCCAGTGCATCATTGTGATGCTGGGTTCATCGGTGGTGTCGCAGGTGTCGTACGAAGAGTTGACCTTCGCCGCCAACCTGATTCAGTCACGCACTTTCTTGAGTTTTGAAGTCTATCTGGTGACCACGTTGATCTACCTGGCGTTGTCGATTGCCATGCGACAGCTGCTGCTGGCGCTGGGGCGTAAATGGTTTGGAGCGCAGCCCGCATGACAACCTTTACTGACTGGGACATCCTGCGCAACCTGCTGCTGGCGGCGCGCTGGACGATTTTACTGTCGCTGGTGGCCTTCTTTGGCGGCACGCTAGTGACCTTACCGCTGCTGTTTTTGCGCCTGCTGAAGCGCCCATGGTTGACGCGCCTGATTCGCTGCTACACCGAACTGTTTCAGGGCACGCCGTTGTTGATGCAGCTGTTCCTCGCCTTCTTTGGCGTCGGGCTGTTTGGCATTGATGTGGCGCCCTGGACCGCCGCTTCGCTGGCATTAACTTTCTACACCAGCGCATTTTTGGTGGATATCTGGCACGGCAGTATTCGTGCGCTGCCGAAAGGCCAGTGGGAAGCATCGCGTTGCCTCGGCCTGACTTTTGGTCAAACGCTGTTTCGCGTGGTGGCACCGCAGGCGATTCGCATCGCCATCGCGCCGACCGTAGGCTTTGCCGTTCAGGTGATTAAAGGCACCGCGCTGGCCTCGATTATCGGTTTCGTCGAGCTGACGAAAGCCGGCACTATTTTGAACAATGTGACGTATCAGCCCTTTAAGGTATTTGGCCTGGTGGCGCTGGGTTACTTCCTGATGTGTTATCCGCTGTCGCGTTACAGCCAGTACCTGGAGAAAAAATTCAATGCCGCTCATCACCATTAATCAGGTCCAGAAGTACTACGGCGACAACCACGTCCTGAAAGGTGTCGATCTGGATATCGACAACGGCGAGGTGATTTCGATCATCGGCCGCAGCGGCTCGGGCAAAAGTACCTTGCTGCGCTGCATGAACGGGCTGGAAGGCTACCAGGAAGGCAGCATCAAACTCGGCGGTATGACGATCACCGACCGTGAATCCCAGGCGCGTGAAATCAGCCGCTCGGTGGGCATGGTGTTCCAGAACTTCAACCTGTTCCCGCACATGACCGCGCTGGAAAACGTGATGCTGGCGCCGCGCCGGGTACTGAAGAAGAGCGAAGCCGAATGTCGCGAGCTGGCGACGCAGATGCTGGAAAAGGTCGGCCTTGGCGAACGCATCAACTACTACCCGGCCAATTTATCCGGTGGACAACAACAGCGTGTGGCGATTGCCCGTGCGCTGGCAATGCAGCCGAAAGTATTACTCTGTGACGAGATCACCTCAGCGCTCGATCCTGAACTGGTGGGTGAAGTGCTGAAGGTGCTGGAACAGCTGGCTGCCGAGGGCATGACCTTGATCCTCGTTACCCATGAAATGAACTTCGCCCGTGATGTGGGCGATCGCGTGGTGTTTATGCATCAGGGCCGCGTCTGGGAGCAGGGTGACAGCAAAACGCTGTTTGCCAACCCGCAGACCGCCGAGCTTAAACAGTTTATCTCCACCGTCCGTCTTTAAGTCTTCAAAAGGAATAGCACATGGATATCAGTCAGTTTTCGCAAATAAATCCACCACAACGCCTGCTGATGGGCCCTGGTCCTATCAACGCCGATCCGCGTGTCCTGCGCGCCATGTCGAGCCAGCTGCTGGGTCAGTACGATCCGGCGATGACGCACTACATGAATGAAGTGATGGCGCTGTATCGTGGTGTATTTCGTACCGAAAACCGCTGGACCATGTTGATTGACGGCACCTCGCGCGCCGGTATCGAAGCGATTCTGCTCTCGGCTATCCGTCCGGGCGACAAAGTGCTGGTGCCGGTGTTTGGCCGCTTTGGCCATCTGCTGTGTGAGATTGCCCGCCGCTGCCGCGCCGAAGTGCACACTATTGAAGTGCCGTGGGGCGAAGTGTTCACCCCCGATCAAATTGAAGACGCGATCAAAAAAGTGCAGCCGCGCCTGCTGCTGACGGTGCAGGGTGATACTTCCACCACCATGCTGCAGCCGTTGGAACAACTCGGCGCCATCTGCCAGAAATATGGCGTGCTGTTCTATACCGATGCCACAGCTTCACTGGGCGGTAACGTGCTGGAAACCGATGCCTGGGGACTGGATGCGGTCTCTGCCGGTATGCAGAAGTGCCTTGGCGGTCCGTCGGGTACTTCTCCGATCACCCTCAGCCCGCAGATGGAAGCGGTGATCCGCAAACGTAAGTGTGTGGAAGAGGGCATCCGTACCGCGGATCATCAGGATGGTGATGAGGAGATGATTTATTCCAACTATTTCGATCTCGGCATGATCATGGATTACTGGGGGCCGGAACGTCTGAACCACCATACCGAAGCCACTACCGCGCTGTTTGGTGCACGTGAGTGCGCGCGTTTGATGATGCAGGAAGGGCTGGATAACGGCATTGCACGTCATAAGTTGCACGGCGAGGCGATGCTGAAAGGCATTCAGGGCATGGGCCTCGAAACCTTTGGCGACCTGAAACACAAAATGAACAACGTGCTCGGTGTGGTGATCCCGCAGGGCGTGAATGGCGACCAGGTGCGCAAATTGGTGCTGGAAGATTTTTGTATTGAGATCGGCACCTCGTTTGGCCCGCTACACGGCAAAGTGTGGCGCATCGGCACCATGGGCTACAACGCGCGCAAAGATTGCGTGATGCAAACCCTGAGCGCGCTGGAAGCGGTATTGAACCATGTGGGTTACCGTTCGACACAAGGCGCGGCCATGCAGGCGGCGTGGGATCATTACGGGAGCCACGCATGAGCAAAAGCCTGATGACCGCCAGCGAGGCGCAGTCCGCCGCTGCCCGCGTCATGGCACGCTGCGATGCCCTGGCTGAAATCAGTGAAAGTGAGGATGGTCTGACGCGTGTCTATCTCTCGCCTGAACAGGTCCGCGCCAACGCCCGCGTGGCAGAATGGATGCAGGCGGCCGGCATGACCACTTGGCAAGATGCTGTGGGCAATATCTGTGGTCGTTATGAGTCTGCTGAACCCGGCGCGCAGGCGCTGCTGTTGGGCTCTCATCTGGACACGGTGCGCAATGCCGGGCGCTATGACGGCATGCTGGGTGTGCTGAGTGCTATTGAAACCGTACAGTGGCTGCACGATCGTCAGCTGCGCTTACCGCTGGCGATTGAGATTGTCGGGTTCGGCGATGAAGAGGGCACGCGCTTTGGCATCACGCTGTTGGGCAGCCGGGGTATTACCGGCACATGGCCCGAGAGTTGGGTAACGCATCCGGATGGAAACGGTATAACTGTGGCGGAAGCGATGCAGGATCTCGGTCTGGACGCTGCCAACATTTTGCAGGCAGCACGCGACGTCAACGACATTGCGGCTTACCTTGAACTGCACATAGAACAAGGGCCGTGTCTGGAACAGGAAGATTTGGCGCTTGGCGTGGTGACCGCGATTAACGGCGCGCGTCGTTTGAATTGCAGCTTTATCGGTGAAGCGGGCCACGCTGGCACGGTGCCGATGACCCATCGTAAAGACGCACTGGCCGCCGCCGCCGAGTGGATGGTGTTTGTTGAGCACACCACTGCCGAGCAAGATCCACAACTGGTGGCCACGGTCGGCACCCTGAGCTGTTTGCCGGGCGCCGTGAATGTTATCCCCGGTGAAGTGCAGTTTTCACTGGATGTGCGTGGGCCGCAGGATGAGCCGCTGGAGCGCCTGTTGTCCGCGCTGCTGACACAAGCCGAAGCGATTGCCTTGCGGCGTGGACTGACTTTTACCGCTAGCGAGTATTACCGTATTGCGGCAACCGCCTGTGATGCACGTTTGCAACAGGCGCTGAGCCACGCGGTGGAAACCGTACAGGGCCGCAGCGTTTCTTTGCCAAGCGGCGCAGGGCACGACGCGATTGCGATCGCCGATCGCTGGCCAGTGGGTATGCTGTTCGTGCGCAACTATCGCGGTATTAGCCATCATCCAGCCGAGTCCGTGCAGGTAGCAGATGTGGCATTGGGCGTGCAGGCTTATCTGCAAGCGGTCAACGATCTGACACAGGCTTAAGGAGCCGTTGCATGGAGTTAGCGGTGTTTAACGATGCCACGCCCAATGAGGCACACACAGCGATAGCCCACTGCGTGGCAATTCCTGACTGGCAGCAGGCGCTGGTGGCCGCACGGCCTTTTGCGGATGTGGAAGCGCTCTATACGACCGCCGAAACACTGGCAAAGCGCTGGCAAGGTGCCGAACTGGAACAAGCATTACGCGCTCACCCCCGTATTGGTGAAAAAGCCGCGGGCGCGGGCAAAGAGGCAGTATTGTCACGCAATGAGCAGTCGGCGATGCAGCAGGCCGATGGCGCGCTGCAATTTGCCATGCTGGCGGGCAATCAATCCTATGAAAAGCGCTTCAACCGGGTGTTTTTGATTCGTGCCAAAGGGCGGAGTGGCGAGGAGATGCTGGCGGAATTGCAGCGCAGGCTCAACAATGATGCAGAGACAGAGCAGCAGGAAGCGCTGACGCAACTGCGTGAAATCACCCTGTTACGGCTTAAGGAGAGCATTGTATGAGCACCATTACCACTCACATTCTGGATACCGCGCTGGGTAAACCGGCCATCGGCGTGGCCATTTCCCTGGAGCAGAACAGCCCGGAAGGCTGGTTGCCGATGGCGGAGGGGGAAACCGATAGCGATGGCCGTATTAAGGATTTAACGCCCGAGCCGTTAGCGCCAGGCCATTATCGATTGACCGCAGAGATCGGTGACTATTTCGCTGCTGACGGACGCGATGCGCTGTACGTCAGTGCACAGATTGATTTTGTGATTGGTTCGGCGGGCAGCCATTATCATCTGCCGTTTCTGATCTCACCGTGGTCGTGGTCAACCTATCGCGGCAGCTAATTTTGTCACGGCCACCCTAAATGGCGACCCTGCAACACTCCAGTGACTGCAGGGTGCGCATTTAGGGACAACTGGCTGCAAACGACACCTGTTTTAGTGACGAAATTATGCGCAGCTGACGATAAAACCCTACTTTTTGTGCGTCATGTCACACGCTGCGCTTGAAAGACAGTAACTATCAAAACCTTCGGTTCATCCAAATATATTCTTTCACAAGGTACGGTTATCTTTACCGGACAATGTGAAGCAAACGGAGCCGAAAAATGAGCACGCACGACAATAACGATAATGCAGCAGCGTCAGGTAAGTGCCCCTTTCATCACGGGGCGTCTGAAGAAAAAAGCGTACTGGCACGTGGCGCGGGGAGCGGAACAACCAACCGCGACTGGTGGCCAAATATGTTACGTGTCGACCTGTTAAATCAGCACTCCAACCGTTCCAATCCTCTCAGTGAAAACTTCAACTACCGCGACGAGTTCAGCAAGCTGGATTACCCGGCGTTAAAAGCGGATATCCGCGCTATTCTGACCGACTCTCAATCCTGGTGGCCAGCCGACTGGGGCAGCTATATTGGGCTGTTCATTCGCATGGCGTGGCACAGTGCCGGTACTTACCGCACCGTGGATGGTCGTGGCGGTTCCGGCCGTGGGCAGCAGCGTTTCGCGCCGCTTAACTCCTGGCCAGACAACGTTAGCCTCGATAAAGCACGTCGCCTGCTGTGGCCGGTAAAACAGAAATACGGTCAGAAAATTTCCTGGGCCGACCTCTATATTCTGGCGGGTAACGTCTCGCTGGAAAATGCCGGCTTCCGCACCTTTGGTTTTGGTGCCGGACGTGAAGACGTGTGGGAACCGGATCTGGATGTGGATTGGGGTAACGAAACTGAATGGCTGGCGCATCGCCACCCAGAAAGTCTTGCCAATGCGCCGGTGGGTGCCACCGAAATGGGCCTGATCTACGTCAACCCGGAAGGCCCGGAAGCCAGCGGCGATCCGAAATCAGCGGCACCAGCGATTCGCGCCACCTTCGGCAATATGGGCATGAACGATGAAGAGATCGTCGCGCTGATTGCCGGTGGTCATACATTGGGTAAAACCCACGGTGCGGCTGCCGCCAGCCACGTGGGTGTTGATCCAGAAGCCTCGCCAATTGAAGCGCAGGGCCTCGGCTGGAGCAGCAGCTACGGCAGCGGTGCCGGTGCGGATGCGATTACCTCCGGTCTGGAAGTGGTGTGGACGCAGACGCCTACCCAGTGGAGCAACTACTTCTTCGAGAACCTGTTCAAATACGAATGGGTACAGACACACAGCCCAGCAGGCGCGATCCAGTTCGAAGCGGTGGATGCGGAAGCGATCATTCCAGACCCGTTCGATCCCGAGAAAAAGCGCAAGCCCACCATGCTGGTGACCGATCTGACGCTGCGTTTTGACGAAGAGTTCGGCAAGATCTCCCGCCGTTTCCTCAACGATCCACAGGCGTTCAATGAAGCCTTTGCCCGTGCCTGGTTCAAACTGACCCACCGCGATATGGGGCCAAAAGCGCGTTACATCGGCCCGGAAGTGCCAAAAGAAGATCTGATCTGGCAGGACCCGTTGCCTGCCGCGATCCACCAGCCAACCGTTGATGAGATCACCGATCTGAAAGCGAAGATTGCTGCTTCCGGTCTCAGCGCCAGCCAACTGGTCTCTGCTGCCTGGGCATCTGCTTCCACTTTCCGTGGCGGTGACAAACGTGGCGGGGCCAACGGTGCACGTCTGGCACTGGCACCGCAAAACGGTTGGGCGGTGAACGCCAGCGTGATTCACGATGTGCTGCCAACCCTGCAAAAAATTCAGCAGGAGTCTGGTAAAGCGTCGCTGGCGGATGTGATCGTTCTGGCCGGCAGCGTGGGTATTGAAATGGCTGCGGCAGCAGCAGGCGTGGCGGTGCAAGTGCCCTTTACGCCAGGCCGTGTCGATGCGCGTCAGGACCAAACTGAGGTGGAGTCATTTGACGTGCTGCAACCGCTCGCCGATGGTTTCCGTAACTATCGCCGTATTGCGGGTGGCTCATCGACTGAAACCCTGCTGCTGGATAAAGCACAGCAGCTGACGCTGAGCGCACCGGAATTAACCGTGCTGCTGGGCGGTTTGCGTGTGCTGGGCACCAACTTCGACGGCGGTCAGCATGGCGTGTTCACCGATCGTGTTGGCGTATTGAGCAATGACTTCTTCGTCAACCTGCTGGATATGCGCACCGCATGGCGCGCCACCGATGAGAGCGCCGAGCTGTTCGAAGGCCGCGATCGTGTCAGCGGTGAAGTGAAATACAGCGCCACCCGTGCCGATCTGGTGTTTGGTTCCAATGCTATCCTGCGCGCACTGGCTGAAGTCTATGCCAGCAGCGATGCCAAACAGAAGTTCGTCAATGACTTCGTGGCTGCCTGGACCAAAGTGATGAATCTGGATCGCTTCGATCTGTAATCAACTTGCGATAAATAAAACCCCGGAAAACCGGGGTTTTTTTATGACTTCAATGTATAGCCATCGGCATCTCGCCACGCCGGGAAGCGTTCGCGATAGGCTTGCAGATCGTCCAGCGACAATTCCGCATCGAGACGGGCGCGGGCAAAAGGTTCGCCAGCGGCGAGTATCTCACCGAGCGGCGAAATAATCCGGCTGTCTCCACTGTATTGATGGCTGTTACCATCGCTGCCGACACGGTTACAACCGGCGACATACGCCTGATTTTCAATCGCACGGGCCATCAGCAGTGACTGCCAGTGCAGCGCACGTGGTGCTGGCCAGTTGGCAACGTACAGCGCCAGATCGTAATCATTGTGATTGCGTGAGAACACCGGGAAACGCAGGTCGTAACAAATCTGCGGCAGAATACGCCAGCCGCGCCAGGTGAACACTTCTCGCGTATCACCCGCAACGTAATGCTGATGTTCATTGGCCATGCGGAACAGATGACGTTTGTCGTATTGGTGCACGGTGCCATTCGGTTCAACCAGCAGAAAACGGTTCACGGCGCCTTTTTCAGTCTGGATGGCTGCGCTGCCACCGACCAGCGCATTGCTGGTTTTCGCATGGCTGTGCAGCCATTCAATGACCTGTTGCTGCGGCAGCGAACTCTCTGCTGCTTCCATGGCAAAACCCGTGGTGAACATTTCGGGCAGCAGAATCAGATCGCGACCTTCAATGCCTTTCAATACGCCATCGAAGTGATGAAGGTTGGCTTCGCCGTCCATCCAGCTCAGGGTTTCCTGCAGAACGGTAATTTTTAAAGCTGACATAAGCGCTCCGCAGCGGCGATAAGTGTCGCGGGTTGTTTGGCAAAGCACAGGCGAATCAGCTTGTGCGGGAACGGATCGGCACAGAATACCGACAGCGGAATGGCTGCCACGCCCACTTCTTTGGTTAGCCATTGGCAGAAACTGACGTCATCCAGATCGGAAATGGCGCTGTAATCCAGCAGCACAAAGTAAGTGCCTTCGCACGACAACACCTTGAAGCGGCTACCCGACAATGCATCAACCAGACAATCGCGGCGTTCGCGATAGAAGGCCGGCAGGTCACGATAGTGTTCCGGCTCCTGACGCAGCATATCGGCAATCGCCAGCTGCGCCGGGGTATTAACCGAAAACGTCAGATACTGGTGTACTTTACGGATTTCGGCGCTGATCGCTGCTGGTGCAACACAGTAGCCCACTTTCCATCCGGTCATATGGAAGGTTTTGCCAAACGAAGAGACGGCAACGGCACGCTGGCGTAACTCGGCATGCGCTAACACGCTGGCGTGGCACTCTGCATCAAAACAGATGTGTTCGTAGACTTCATCGCTCAACACATAGATTTCCTGCTCAGCGATCGCCTGCCATAACTCGGCATGATCGCTTTTTCGCCACACGGTCGCAGAAGGGTTGTGCGGCGTATTCAGAATGACTAAACGGGTTTTCGCGCTCAGCAAGCTGCGGAATTCACTCCAGTCAACGCGGAATCCCGGTGGCTGCAATGCAATGCGTTTCAGCACGCCGCCGGCCAGTTGAACAGCAGGCGCGTAACTGTCGTAGCTGGGATCGAAGCAGATCACTTCATCGCCCGGACGCACCAGCGCCGTAATCGCGGCATACAGTGCCTCGGTCGCGCCGGCGGTTACAGTGATATCACTGTTAACATCGGGCGTGTGACCGTAAAGCTCAGCCGTTTTATCGGCAATCGCTTCACGCAGGGGTAACACACCGATCATCGGCGCATATTGGTTTGCGCCCTGGCTCACATGATAGGCCAGACGATCCTGTAAATATTGCGGGCCGTCAAAATCCGGAAAACCCTGTGATAAATTGATGGCGTTGAACTGCGCGGCAAGGGCGCTCATTTGCGTGAAAATCGTGGTGCCGAGCGCCGGTAATTTGCTCTCGGGAGTCAGGTTGAGCTGCGTCATTATTTAGTGGCCTTAAGCGCGAATGTCGATGCGGAGAAACCCTGTGTTGCTGCCACTCTACACAGGATGCTAATATTTGGCAATCGAGACGCTTAGACGTCTAAAACAACTGCGGAGCCTCACCTTCACTATGACGGATTTTCTCCCACTGGAACATTTAGTGGCCGCCTGCCACTGGATTGGCGCAAAAGGCTGGGCACCCGCGACGGGCGGAAACATGTCGGTGCGCCAGGATGCCGAATATTGCCTGCTAAGCGCATCAGGTAAAGATAAAGGCAGTCTGACGCGTGATGACTTTATTCAGGTGGAGATCGCGACAAACAGTGTCCCTTCGGGACGTAAACCGTCGGCGGAAACCGTGCTGCATACCCTGATTTATCGCTTGTTCCCACAGGCCGGGGCTGTACTGCATACCCATACGGTGAATTCTACCGTACTGTCGCGTGTAGAGAAGGGCAGTGCGTTGCTGCTGAGCGGCTACGAGATGCAGAAAACCCTCACGGGTCAGGACACGCATCTCAATACCGTTGCGATTCCGCTGTTTGATAACGACCAGGATATTGAGGCACTGGCGCAGCGCATTGAAGCTTTTGCGGCGGACACGCCGTTGCGGTACGGCTTCCTGTTACGTGGCCATGGCTTGACCTGCTGGGGCAAGGACGTCAACGAAGCGCGCCGCCACCTGGAAGGGCTGGAATTCCTGTTTGAATGTGAACTGCAACGTCGACTGCTGGAGACCCAATGATTCGCGCGATTGTTACTGATATTGAAGGCACCACCAGTGATATTCAGTTTGTGCACAATGTCCTGTTTCCTTATGCACGTCAGCATCTGGCAGCCTTCGTGCGGGATAACCAAACGGATGAGAAGGTGGTTGCGGCGCTAAACGCAGTGCGTGAAGAGTCAGCGGCGCCACAAGCATCGCTGGATGACCTCATCGCCACGCTGATCGGTTTTATTGATGAAGATCGCAAATCGCCGGGGTTGAAAGCGCTGCAAGGGATGATCTGGCGTGCGGGTTATGTTGAAGGTCAGTTCACCGGCCACCTTTATCCCGATGTGCTGCCCGCCTTTGAACGCTGGCAGCAACAAGGGATTGCCCTGTATGTTTATTCCTCGGGATCGGTGCCTGCGCAGAAACTGTTATTTGGCTACAGCGATGAAGGTGATTTAACCTCGCTGTTTAGCGGCTATTTTGATACAGCGGTTGGCGCCAAGCGTGAAACCCAGTCGTATCACAACATCGCCGAACACATTGGCCTGGCACCCTCTTCGTTGCTGTTCCTGTCAGATATCCATCAGGAACTGGATGCCGCGGCACAAGCAGGCTGGCACACATTGCAGTTAATTCGTGGCGAGGCCGATAACGCCAGTCGCCATCATCAGGTAAACGATTTTTCGCAGATTAATCCGGAGTCGATTTAACATGAGTGCACTGACAATTTTTAGCGATACCGAGTCCAGCCAGCCACTGTGGCACAGTACCGATGCCGAGGCGATTCGCGAGCGCCTGAACGCCAAAAACGTTCGCTTTGAGCGTTGGGAAGCGGATCGCGATCTGGGTAACGACCCTGACGCTGAAACGGTGATCAAAGCGTATCAGCACGCGATCGATCGTCTGGTGGCAGAGAAAGGTTATCAGAGCTGGGATGTGCTGAGCATGCGTGCAGACAATCCTAACAAGCAGGCGTTGCGCGAGAAGTTCCTGAATGAACACACGCACAGCGAAGATGAAGTGCGTTTCTTCGTCGAAGGGTCTGGCCTGTTTTGCCTGCATATTGGCAATGAGGTTTACCAGATTTTGTGCGAGAAGAATGATCTGATTTCAGTACCTGAAGGCACGGCACACTGGTTTGATATGGGTTCTGAGCCGCACTTTACCGCGATTCGTATTTTCGATAATCAGGAAGGCTGGATCGCCAACTTTACCGGCGACAAGATTGCGGATGCTTATCCTCGTCTGGCATAACGCGCTGTGTGCTTAAACCTGCATATGCATAAATGGAATCAGCCTTTGAAAGGTCACTCTTCAGAGTGCATCTGACACCATAGGGCTCGGCATCGTAAGGTCGCCATTTATGGCGACTTTTACATATCTGGCGCAACGTCAACACAGGATACGCCATCTGGTGCACCCTTAAGGCTGAAAAATCCCTTCCTTAACCTGATCTGGCGTCACGACGCCAGTATCCAACACCCAGCCGCTAATCAGTGCAGCTGGCGTGACATCAAACGCCGGGTTGTAGACCACCGCATTATCCGGTGCCCACTGCACACTACCAAAACTGCCGGATACGCCGGTGACTTCACTGGCGGCACGCTGCTCAATCGGGATAGCATCGCCGTTCGGGCATTGACGATCCAGCGTGGTGTGCGGCGCCGCCACATAGAACGGAATGCCGTGATAGTGCGCCAGTACCGCCAGGCTGTAGGTGCCGATTTTGTTCGCCACATCGCCGTTGGCGGCAATGCGATCCGCGCCGACCCAAATCGCATCGACCACGCCGCGCGCCATTAAACTTGCAGCCATCGAATCGGTGATCAGCTGGTAGGGAATGTGCAGCTCGCCCAGCTCCCACGCGGTTAAACGACCGCCCTGCAGCAGTGGTCGCGTCTCGTCCACCCAGACGCTTTTCACCAAACCTTGCTGATGGGCATGCGCAATCACGCCCAGTGCGGTACCCACGCCTGCGGTGGCGAGACCGCCGGTATTACAGTGCGTCAGGAGCTGGCTGCCGGGCTTGACCAGAGCGCTGCCGGCGCGGGCAATGTTGTCACACAGCTGCTTATCTTCTGCCACCAGGCGCAGCGCTTCGGCGCTTAGGGCGTTGACGTGATCGCTCTCCGCCAGCGCAATCTTCATACGATCCAGATTGTTCATCAGGTTGACGGCAGTCGGGCGTGACGCACGCAACACCTCCAGCGCTTCCGCCAATGCCGCGCGGGTGACACCTTGCTCGCCCAACAGCGCCAGCAGCAAGCTGGCTGAAAGGCCAATCAGCGGAGCGCCGCGCACGCGGAGCGCATGGATATGATCAACCAACTGCGTCACAGTGTGCGCAGGCAGCCAGTTTTGTTGTTGTGGCAGCGCTTGCTGGTCGAGGATCCACAGTTGATTATCGCGGACCTCAAGACTGGTGGTACGAAGTGTTTGCATGGTGTGAAATCCCTGTTGCGTTAATAGCGGCTATTGTGCCAACATGCGTGACGGATGTATAGACGTCCAAACGGCTTATTACTATCGAATGTCGAGGAACAGGCAATGTCGCAATACCGTACCTTCACCGCTGCTGATGCGGTGGAATATGCTAAAAAATTTGGCGGTGTGGACGATCCGTCAGCGCTGGTCAGCGCAGAAGAGATCGGCGATGGTAATCTCAACCTGGTGTTCAAGATTTTCGATAACCAGGGACAGAGCCGTGTGGTGGTGAAACAGGCACTGCCTTATGTGCGTTGCGTGGGTGAGTCCTGGCCGTTAACGTTGGATCGCGCGCGCCTCGAAGCGCAGACGCTGGTTGAGCACTATAAACATTGCCCAGAGCACACGGTTAACGTCACCCATTACGATGCCGAACTGGCGGTGATGGTGATGGAAGATCTCTCCAGCCATCGCATCTGGCGCGGCGAGCTGGTGCAAGGTGCTTACTACCCTGAAGCGGGTCGTCAGCTGGGCGAATATCTGGCGCAGACGTTGTTCCATACTTCTGATTTTTTCCTGCATCCTCACAAGAAAAAGGCCGAAGTCGCGCGTTTCATCAACCCGGAAATGTGCGAAATCACCGAAGACCTGTTCTTCAACGATCCCTTTATCGATCATGAGCGTAATAAATACCCGGCGGCACTGGAGCCGCTGGTGGTCAGCCTGCGCACTGACGATGCGCTGAAAATCGCGGTGGCCGGGCTGAAGCACCGCTTCTTTGCCGATGCCGAAGCGCTATTGCACGGCGATGTGCACAGCGGCTCCATCTTCGTGGCCGATGGTAGCCTGAAGGTGATCGATGCGGAGTTTGGCTATTTCGGTCCGATAGGCTTTGATGTCGGCAGCGCGATTGGCAATCTGCTGATTAACTACTGCTGCCTGCCGGGCCTGCTGGCCCCGCGTGAAGCGGCAGAAGGGCGTGAGCGTCGTCTGAGCGATGCGCATGAAGTCTGGACGCAGTTCTCCAGCCGCTTCCTCGAACTGGCACACGCCAACACTTCTGATGTGGCGCTGGCGTATCCGGGCTATGCGGAAGCCTTCCTGCGCAAAGTATGGAGCGACACCATTGGTTATTGCGGCACGGAACTGATTCGTCGCACCGTGGGCATGTCACACGTTGCCGATTTTAAACAGATTGCTGATGATACCATGCGTACCGAATGTATTCGTAGCTGCATCACGCTGGGCCGTACGTTGATTCTCGCGGCAGATCATATTGCGGATGTCGATGCGTTAATTGCGCGTATTCGTCAGGCGGGGTAAGTCAGGCTTCAATCTTATAAGTGCGCCATTCACTACCCGCTTTGGCAGCGAAACCGCTGTATGTATGCGGGATAAGTTATGCCAGGCCCCATTAAAAAAGCCTCCGTCAGGAGGCTTTTTCGTTTTATGCCGCTTCACTGGCGCGTGTGGCGCCTTTATCCTGCGGCTTCGGTGAGGCCAGTGCCTCCGGCACAAACTCATCGACGTTGATGGCTTTGAGACGGCTGGCTTCAGCGCGCGTCAGTACTTTGGCTTCGCTCTCATCAATCCAGCCCTCTTTCAACGCACGCTGTGCCAGCGCATCCAGACGGGTAAACGACAGATGTTTTTTCTGCTGCTGGCAAAGACGTTCATGAATCACTTCCGCTGCCATCACATCCTGCAGCGCCTGCTCCAGTTGGCCTGCTGGATTGTGTTCGCTTGGCGTCAGGTACATGCCACGGCCCAGCCGCGTACGAGTGGCTGACGGCAGTTGCAACAGCTTCGCCAGCTTGTGGTCCAGTTTGTCAGACGGTGCCGGGCAGTGTTTGCCACCGGCGAAAATCACCATGCGCAGCGCGCCTGCCACCAGGCGATTAGGGAAGTTACGCAGCAGGTCATCCATCGCCACTTCAGCCTGATGCAGCGCATCCTGCACGCCCCAGTGCACCAGCGGCAGATCGGCTTCATTGCGGCCTTCGTCGTCAAAGCGTTTCAGGGTGGCAGAGGCGAGATACATCTGGCTCAGCACATCCCCCAGACGTGCTGAGATACGTTCACGACGTTTCAGGCTGCCGCCTAACACTGCCATCGACACATCTGACAGCAGTGCCAGGTTGGCGCTCAGGCGGTTGAGCTGCTGATAGTAGCGGCGGGTCACGTCGCGGGTTGGCGACGCGCTGGTGCGGCCTCCGGTTAAACCGAGCCACAGACTGCGCACTTTGTTGCTACCGACATGGCCAATATGGCTGAACAAGGCACGGTCAAAGGCCACCAGATCGTTTTTCGCCGCAGCGTTCATCTCTTCCAGCACCCATGGATGGCAGCGAATCGCGCCCTGGCCAAAGATGATCATGCTGCGCGTCAGGATATTGGCGCCCTCCACGGTAATCGCAATCGGTGCGCCCTGATAAGCTCGCGCCAGGAAGTTGTTGTCGCCCAGCATAATGCCTTTACCGCCAGCGATATCCATCGCATCGATAATGGCGCGCTGGCCGCGGTGGGTGCAGTGATATTTCACAATCGCCGACAGCACCGCCGGTTTTTCACCCAGCATAATGCCGCTAGTGATAAGCGTAGCCGCCGCATCCATCACGTAGGCGTTACCGGCAATGCGTGCCAGCGGTTCCTCGATGCCTTCCATTTTACCGATAGAGACTTTGAACTGACGACGGATATGCGCATAAGCACCGGTTGCCAGCGCAATGCTTTTCAGACTACCGGTCGAGTTGGAAGGCAAGGTGATGCCGCGACCGACTGACAGACATTCAACCAGCATACGCCAGCCCTGACCGGCCATCGACGGGCCACCAATGATGAAATCGATCGGCACGAAAATATCTTTACCGCGTGTTGGACCGTTCTGGAACGGCACGTTAAGCGGGAAGTGGCGATGGCCAATCTCTACGCCCGGCGTTTGCGTCGGGATCAGGGCGCAGGTAATGCCCAGCTCTTCAGTCTCACCCAGCAGATGATCGGGATCGGAGAGTTTAAAGGCCAGGCCAAGCACGGTAGCAATCGGTGCCAGCGTAATGTAACGCTTATTCCATGTCAGGCGCATGCCCAGCACTTGCTGGCCTTGCCATTCGCCCATGCACACCACGCCAGTATCCGGAATGGCACCCGCATCCGAACCCGCTTCCGGGCTGGTCAGCGCGAAGCACGGAATTTCATCGCCGCGTGCCAGACGTGGTAAATAGTGATCTTTCTGCTCATCGGTGCCGTAATGCTGCAACAGTTCGCCTGGGCCGAGTGAGTTAGGTACACCCACGGTGATCGCCAGGATACCGGAAACGCCCGCCAGTTTTTGCAAGACGCGCGCCTGAGCATAGGCGGAGAATTCTAGGCCGCCATACTCTTTCTTAATGATCATGGCGAAGAAGCGATGCTGCTTGAGATACGCCCACAGTTCCGGCGGAAGATCGGCCAGTTCGTGAGTGATCTGGAAATCATTCGCCATACGACAGGCTTCTTCGACCGGCCCCTCGAGGAAGGCTTGTTCCTCTTCCGTCAGACGTGGCTGCGGATAGTTGTGCAGTTTCTGCCAGTCTGGCTTGCCACGAAACAGATCGCCTTCCCACCAGGTCGTACCGGCATCAATCGCTTCCTTTTCCGTACGCGACATCGGCGGCATCACTTTCTGGAAGCTGTGCAGCGCAGGTTTGGAGAACATGCTGCGACGCATGGCCGGCAGATTGAAGGGCAGCAGGATAATCGCCAGTGGCAGCAGCAGCCACGGCGTCCACAGGCCTGCAGCAGCCAGCCCGGCGGTCCATAGCAACAGGATTACGCTGCTGAGCCGCAGCGAAACTTGATGGTAAAAGAGGGCGCTAATGACAATCAGCGTCGCGACAATCGAGGCAAGCAACATAATGAACCGCTCCGTAAGTTGTAAGAGGTCTGACCTGTTATAAGGTAAGGTTTAGAGCAGTGGTCGCTTTTTAGCAATCTGTTTACATCGCAATTACAACAGAACTCACAAAATCGCACTCTCTGGACACCAACAGAGCAGGAATGGCAAAGCCCGGGCCTTTTTCCCCGATGCAGGCGCTTTGCGGCTTTGTCCCATTCCGTTAAACTTGCAGAGTAAATCTTTCCTTTAAAGGACATCCCTATGTATCAGGACATTATTCGCTCAGAACTTAATGAAGCAGCCGATACGCTTAATAAATTCCTGAGTGACGAAGCGAACATTCACGCGATTCAGCGCGCGGCAGTCATGCTGGCAGACAGCTTCAAAGCAGGGGGCAAAGTGCTCTCCTGTGGCAACGGTGGTTCTCACTGTGATGCGATGCACTTTGCTGAAGAACTGACGGGGCGCTACCGTGAAAATCGTCCTGGCTACCCGGCGATTGCCATCTCTGATGTGAGCCACCTTTCCTGCGTCAGCAACGATTTTGGCTATGACCATGTGTTCTCGCGCTATATCGAAGCCGTAGGCCGTGAAGGCGATGTACTGCTGGGCCTGTCCACTTCAGGTAACTCGGCGAACATTATCAAAGCGGTCGAAGCGGCACGCGCCAAAGGGATGAAAGTGATTACCCTGACCGGTAAAGATGGCGGCAAAATGGCAGGCACAGCGGACATCGAAATTCGCGTACCGCATTTTGGCTACGCTGACCGCATTCAGGAGATTCACATTAAAGTGATTCATATCCTGATGCTGCTGATCGAAAAAGAGATGGTTAAGTAATGACGCGTCACTCCTGCTCACGTGGGAGTGCTGACTTAAGGCGGTTGCTATGTGCGAATTGCTCGGGATGAGCGCCAATGTCCCCACGGACATCTGTTTCAGTTTTACCGGTCTGGTGCAGCGTGGCGGCGGAACCGGGCCACATAAAGATGGCTGGGGCATCACTTTCTATGAAGGAAAAGGGTGCCGCACATTCAAAGATCCTCAGCCCAGCTTTAACTCACCGATCGCCCGTTTGGTGCAGGAATACCCGATCAAATCACATTCCGTGGTCGCTCATATCCGCCAGGCGAATCGTGGTGAAGTGTCGCTGGAAAACACCCATCCGTTTACCCGTGAGCTGTGGGGACGTAACTGGACCTACGCGCACAACGGGCAGCTGAAAGGCTACAAACAGTTGGAAACCGGGACTTTCCGCCCCGTTGGCGAAACGGACAGTGAGAAAGCGTTTTGCTGGATCCTGCATAAGCTGTCTGAGCGTTATCCGCGCACTCCGGGCAACTGGCCGGCGGTATTTCGCTACATTGCTGAGCTGGCGGCTGAGATGCGCGAGAAGGGCGTGTTTAACATGCTGCTGTCGGACGGTCGTTATCTGATGGCGTTCTGCTCGACCAATCTGTATTGGATCACTCGTCGTGCGCCTTTTGGCAAAGCCAAGTTGCTCGATCAGGATGTAGAAATTGATTTTATGCAGCAAACAACACCGAAGGACGTTGTGACGGTGATTGCGACACAGCCGCTGACAGGAAATGAAACCTGGCACCGAATAGTGCCAGGCGAGTGGGCATTATTTTGCCTGGGTGAGCGCCAGGAATGACTTCGAGGCAGCATCCGGTGTAGAAATCACCGGCGTGCTGTTCACCGCATATTGACCCGTCGTCGTCACATTAACCGTTGGCGGTATGTGGTACTTCTCAAAGTACGCATAACCCGGCTGCAGTTCACGCCAGAAGTTGATGTACGTTGAGTAGCGATGACGCTGCATGTTGCTATCGGTCATATGGAACGGATAGATATTGATCTGTACATCCTGCTGACCGTTGCGCAGCGCAGCGTTGACGTAGGTAAAGATCTCGTCCATTGATGCGTTTGTCATGGCGTAGCAGCCAATTGAGACGCAATCACCGTGAATCATCAAATAGTTACCGTCATAGCCTTTATCACGATCGTATTGATTCGGGAAGCCGGTATTAATCGCGCGGTAGAAACGGCTGTCCGGTTTTAACTGGTTCAGCTTAACGTTATAAAACCCCTCCGGACTTTTAAAATCGCCCTGACGACGCTTAGGCCCTAATCCGCCAGAGAAATTACAAATGCGATAGCTGTCCAGCAGACGATATTCATTACCGATTTTGCCGTACAGTTCCAGCGTACGCTCTTCCTTGAAGATCTGAATAAAAACAGGAGTGCCAAGTAATTGTTTCTTTAACTCTTTGCTCACCGGTGCCGACAGTTGCGTTGGCTCTGGCGAAATGGCCCAGCTAAGGACTGGCATAAGAATCATCGCAAGCCACAATGCGATTCTGCCCATTCTGTGTGTACCTTGAAGTGAAGAGAGACGATGACGCTGAGCGTCTTGGTATTGCATTATCGGAAATATCCGCTACCGCAGCGCAACATTAACATTGTCTGAGGTTTAATCAAGACAGTCTCCGTGAAAATGGTGCAATCCTAAAGGGATTACGACCAGAATTTTGTAAACTTTAATTCATCGCTCAACAAATATTGCCGAAGTTTTTTGCTGCTGTATACTTATCCAGTATTCGGAGGGCGTATGCGCAAAATCATTCATGTCGATATGGACTGCTTTTTCGCGGCCGTTGAAATGCGCGACGATCCTTCATTAACGGATATACCTATCGCCATTGGCGGCAGCCGGGTGCAGCGTGGTGTCATCAGCACCGCCAACTATCCCGCGCGCAAATATGGCGTGCGCAGCGCGATGCCGACGGCAATGGCGCTCAAGCTCTGCCCGCATCTGAAATTACTGCCTGGACGCTTCGATGCCTATAAAGAGGCGTCACGCCAGATACGCGATATTTTCGCACGCTACACCCCATTGATTGAGCCCTTATCACTGGATGAAGCGTATCTTGATGTCACCGATAGCGAGCATTGTCAGGGATCAGCGACGCTAATGGCGCAGGCGATACGTGCCGATATCCTGCGCGAAACCGGTTTAACCGCCTCGGCTGGCATTGCGCCGATCAAATTCCTCGCCAAGATCGCCTCCGATTTAAATAAGCCCAACGGGCAATACGTCATTACACCGCAAGTGATGCCGGATTTTTTACTGACGCTACCGTTGAGCAAAATTCCTGGCGTAGGAAAAGTGGCGACCAAAAAACTGGAAGAGATGGGACTGCGCACCTGCGCCGATGTGCAAAGAGCCGATCTCGCCTTGCTGCTGAAGAGATTTGGTAAATTCGGCCGCGTGCTCTGGGAGCGCAGCAACGGCATTGATGAACGCGATGTGGTGGTGGAGCGCGAACGCAAATCGCTCGGTGTCGAACGCACATTGATGGAGGACATCCACAACTGGGAGCAGTGTCTGGCAATCATTGATTACCTCTATGCTGAGCTGGATCGACGCCTGACAAATATCCGTCCCGACAAGCAAATCGCGCGTCAGGGCGTGAAGCTCAAATTTAATGATTTCCAGCAGACCACGCAGGAGCATGTCTGGCCGGTGTTGAACAAGGATGACATGATCGCAGTGGCGCGGCAGGCATGGGATGAAAGGCGTGCCGGGCGCGGCGTGCGGTTGGTGGGATTGCATGTGACGCTGGTGGATCCGCAATTGGAGCGGCAGCTAGTGTTGGGTTGGTAAAACCTTGAGTATGGCCTTGGCTATCATCCTGGCGGCTTGAAGCGCCGCCAGGATGCCCTATTCGGCCACTGAATTACTTCTTAGCGTACTTCGCTTGCAGCGTGGCAAACCACGGCGCAACAAAATCGTTGTTCACACCCCAGCCTGGAATAATCTTGTTCAGGGTTGCTACGTTAATCGCCCCTTGCTGGCTATTCAGCAACTGCTGCGAAATGGAAGACGCTTTAAACTCGTAGCTTGCCGGAGTGGCTTCACCCGCGATTTTATTGGCCACTAAGCGCATATTGACCGCACCGATGGTTTTTGGATCGACCGCGACCGTCTGCACCCATGGGCTGTTCTTCTCATGCATCAACTGCAAGTCCTGGTTGGACACGTCAATACTGTAGATTTTGATTTCAGTACGACCATTCTCTTGTAGCGCTTTATAAGCACCCTGACTGAACGCATCCCACGACGCCCAAATCGCATCTATTTTACCTTTAGGATATTTTGCCAGGATCGCACCCACTTTGTTGGCGGTGTCGCCCTGTACATCGGTAGAAACTGCGCCAATGGATTCCAGCTGATGAATGCCTGGATTCTCTTTCAGCAGTTTCTCATACACCACCTGGCGGCGTTCCTGCGGCGGGAAGCCTGCGACCCACAGTTTGATGATGTTGGCTTTACCATGGAAATCACTGATCAACTGACCCAGTGACGCCTGCGCCAGCGAGGCATCATCCTGCGCAGTGACGGTCACGCCATTGACCGGCGTATTTACCGGGGTATCAAAGACGGACAGTTTGATACCTGCATCGACAATGTGTTGCACCAGAGCGGTGGAGTAGGGTTCTTTGCCGTGAGAGAGAATGATGCCATCGTATTTCTGGCTGATCGCCTGATTAACAAAGTCCTGGAAACGCGCATCATCGCCGTTACTCAGGAAAGTACTGACTTTAAAGCCCAGTTGACGACCTTGCTGAATGGCACCGGCAATAAACTGCGTGGTGTTATCGTCAGACCCCAGGTTACGGATGATGGCGATGCGCACCGGACCTTCGTGATTCGCAATCGCTGCGGGAACCGGGGTAACGGTATCGGCAAAGGCAGCGCTGGCGTTCAGCAGGCTTAAGGCCAGCAGCGAAAGGGTAATTTTTTTCATTAGAATCTCTTTCTCAGTAAACGCGCCTTAGCGGCGCTGAATGTAGGTAATCGCCAGGGCCAGAGCCAGCACCAGGCCTTTGATAATGTCCATGGCGTAATAAGGCACGGACAACATCACCAGCCCGTTCTGCAACACACCCAGAATCACCGCGCCCACCAGCGTACCGAGCGCGTTAGGTTTGCCGGAACCGGCCAGCGAGAAGCCGATCCATGCCGCGGCAACGGCATCCATCAAATATCCACTGCCGGCGTTCACCTGCGAGGAGCCAATACGCGATGCCAGCAGAATGCCGCCTAATCCGGCCAGCAGCGATGCGAGTACATAGGCCAAAACGCGGTAGCGCGTGGTGCGAATACCGGAAAGGCGTGCGGCTTCTGGATTGCCACCCAGCGCGTACATGCGACGGCCATGCTTGGTCAATGACAGTGCCAGTTGTGCCACAATCGTCACTACCAGCATGATGATCACAATGGTCGGCACCTGACCCAACAGACCGAACGCTGCGGGGATAGTGCCCTCCGCCATATCGCCGCTTGGCATCACCATATTCTCGGTAATCGAACCGCCGAAGCTGTAAGTCATCGCCACGCCCTGAATGACAAACAGGGTGGCCAGTGTAGCCAGCATGTCGGGAATGCGCAGAATCACGATCAGGAAGCTGTTTAGCAGCCCCACCAGAGTGCACAGCAGCAGCGTGATGATAATGGCTTCGGTGGTGCCAAAGCCGTGCCAGACAAACAGCGAAATCACCAGCGCATTGGCCAGTGAGGCGGTTGAGCCTACCGACAAATCGAAGCCGCCGATGGTCAGCGAAATCGACACACCAATCGCAATTACCGTGACGATAGCAATCGAACGCAGGATGTTGATGATGTTGGTGGGCTCGAGGAAGCTGTCCGATGCCAGACCAAACCCAGTGATCAGAATCACCACGGTCAGCAACATGCCCCATTTATAGAGAAAATCGAATAGTTTATGACGCAGAGAAACCTGCGGGTTCAGGGATAGTTCTTTGCTGCTCACGCAGGGGTTCCTCCGGTGGAATAAAGCAATAGCATCTCTTCTGTGGCCTGACGACCTTCCATCTCTGCCACAATGCGCCCATCCCAGAGCACACAAATACGGTCACATAAGCCGACCAGTTCGGAAAACTCGCCCGAAGCGTAGATGATGCCTTTGCCTTCACGTGCCAGGCCGTCAATCAGGCTGAACAGATCGGTTTTGGCTTTGATATCGACACCTTTAGTTGGCTCATCAAGAATCAGCACATCGGCGTTGTTGCGCAGCCATTTTCCAATCGCCACTTTTTGCTGATTCCCGCCCGACAGACGACGCAGAATCTGCGCCGGGCCGGTGGTACGCACGTTGAGGCGCTGAATCACCTCTTCGGCCCAGCGCCAGGCCTGACGATGACCGAACAGGCTCCAGCGGGAAAAACTGTTGTCCGCGCTGACGCTCAGGTTCATGCTCACCGGTTCATCAATGAAAATACCCTCTTTACGACGCTCTTCCGGCACCAGCGCCATACGGTTTTCCACCGAATCGTGCGGTGAACGCGGCCGCCACGGTTTGCCGTGCAGCTCGCCTTTTTCGACGCGGCTTTTGCTTGCGCCAAACAGCGCCTTACACAGCTCGGTTTTCCCCGCGCCCGCCAGGCCGGCGATGCCGAGAATTTCGCCTTTGCGCAGATGCAGTGAAATGTCCGCCAGCAGTTGATCATCGTGCAGACCTTCCACCGAGAGCAGCAGCGGTTGCTCACTCTGTTCACGGCGAGGTGGATAGACATCGGTCAACTGGTGCCCCAGCATTTTCTCAACAATCTGCTCGCCACTCAGTGCCGCCATCGGGCTGCTTTCAATCAAGCGGCCATCGCGCAGCACGGTTAAGCGATCGCAAATCGCTTTGAGTTCGTGAATGCGGTGGGAGATAAACACCACGCCAATGCCGTTGCTTTGTAAACGACGCACCACGGTAAACAGACGCTCGCTTTCATGCTGATCCAGCGGCGCGGTCGGTTCATCCAGAATGAGAAAACGGCAGTGATGGGAGAGGGCGCGCGCCAGCAGGATTTGTTGTTTCTCCGCCAGCGAGCAGCGTTCCACCAGACGATTAACATCGATGTTCACTTCCAGCTGATTGAGCAGGGCACGCGCCTGACGGCGGATCTCGCGCCAGCTATAGACATGGCCGGGTTCTGCCAGCTGATCGAGCAGAATGTTTTCTGCCACGCTGAGCTGCGGCACCAGCGCCACATCCACCTCCTGCTGCACCAAATGAATACCGAGTTTTTTGGCATCGCGCGGTGAACGAATGGAGACCGGCGCATCGTCCAGCAGAATCTCGCCGCTGTAATCACTGTGCGCGCCGGATAGCACTGCCATCAGGGTGGATTTTCCCGCGCCATTGGCTCCGGTCAACGCATGCACCGATCCGCCCTCGGTCAGAAAATCGACCTGGGTCAGTGCGGCAAAACCGCCAAAAGCGATGGAGATATTACGCATCTCCAGGCGGTTAATCGCACTCATGGGGCAGGCCTTTCATTAAGAGAGTGGGTGGCATTTTTTCTGAACCCATAACGCTGGGCAACAAACGAAAGCGCATAAGCTAGCACGAAATCTTATTAGCCATCCAGACATCTGGGCGTAACGGCGTCTAAAACTAGAGAGGGAGTGTGGAGTGGTAGAATGCTGGGGTAATAAGCAGGATTTATAGTGAAATATGCTGCATGTTACTGTCGGTCTCAAAATGGGTTCCGGCAAATATTGCGACCTTATTAGCAAGAGAATCCTTAACCTCAGGATTGCAGGCATAAAAAAACCAGGCCTTAGCCTGGTTCCTTACAGCATCGCAAAGACTTACGCCTTCTCTGGCACCACGTTCAGCAGCGCAGTCAGCAGTTTCCAGTACAGACCGACGCTCTCAATGTGCACCTGCTCATCCGGTGAGTGTGGACCGGTAATGGTTGGCCCAATCGACACCATATCCATGTTCGGATACGGCTTCTTGAACAGACCACACTCCAGACCCGCGTGAATCACCTGAATGTTTGGCGTTTTGCCAAACAGGGCTTCATAGGTTTTACGCGTCAGCGCCATCACCGGTGAATCAGCATCAGGCTGCCAGCCAGGATAACCGCCTTTTGGTGCGGTTTTCGCGCCAGCCAACTGGCCCAGTGAAGTCAGGGTTTCCACCACCCAATCTTTGCCGGTGTCGATCAGTGAACGAATCAGGCAGATGATTTCGGCATTGTCCTGATCCATGGTCACCACGCCGACGTTCAGCGAGGTTTCCACCACGCCTTTGGCCACGTCAGAGTTGCGAATCACACCGTTCGGGGTGCTGTTCAGCAGGTTGATGAAGCGATCGCGGCTGTCGGTGGTCAGCGCCTGGCCCTGATGTGCCAGCGGCTCGGTGGTTAACGCAATGTTCTTCTCTTTAATGCCCAGCTCGTTCAGCAGCGTGGCCTGGAAATGAGCCGCAGCCGATTTGAGTGCATCCACTTTATGGCTGTCGATTGCCAGCGTGGCAAAAGCTTCGCGCGGAATCGCATTACGCAGCGTGCCGCCAGTGAACTCAATCAGACGCACATCCAGTTCCTGCGCGTAGACCGCAAAGAAACGCGCCAGCAGCTTGTTGGCGTTGCCCAGACCATGATGAATATCGGCACCGGAGTGGCCGCCTTTCAGGCCTTTCAGCGTTAGCTTCAGGGTTTCAAAGCCCGCAGGTACGGCTTCACGGTTTAATGGCAGGGTGGTGATGAAATCAATACCCCCCGCGCAACCCATGTAGATCTCACCCTCTTCTTCAGAGTCGGTGTTGATCAGGATATCGGCTTGTAGCCAGTTTGGCTGAAGACCAAACGCGCCATCCATGCCCGATTCTTCGGTCATGGTCAGCAGCACTTCCAGTGGGCCGTGGGTCAGGCTGTTATCAGCCAGCACCGCCAGCGCAGAAGCCATGCCAATACCGTTGTCGGCACCCAGCGTGGTGCCACGCGCTTTAACCCACTCGCCATCAACATAAGGTTGAATCGGGTCTTTAGTGAAGTCGTGCACCGTATCGTTGTTCTTCTGCGGCACCATATCGAGGTGCGCCTGCAGCGCGACAGGGGTACGTTTTTCCATGCCCGCAGTGGCCGGTTTACGAATCAGGATATTGCCGACCTGATCGCGCTCAACCCAAAAGCCTTGCTCTTTGGCCCAGTTGACCACGTGTTCGGCCAGCGCTTCTTCATGGTAAGAAGGGTGTGGAATGGAGCAGATTTTAGCGAAAATATCCCACAGCGGTTGGGGGGAAAGTTGCGACAATTCAGACACAATGCATCTCCTGTGTCAGCGCGGCGGACATACCGCTCGCACGCCGGGTTCCAGTGAAAGATCGCCGTCAGCACATCTGACGTGATGTGGCTGAGAATATCACTGTTTTTCACCGGGTGCGTACTCAGGCGCGCTAAAATCCTGCATCCAATGCGACAGATGCTGGTTTTTAACGCGTCAGATCCTTATAATCTCGCGCAACCTTTTCCCCCTTGCCTATTTTTAAACCAACATTGTTGGTCGGGATTTCTTTTATGAGCGAAAAATACGTCGTCACCTGGGACATGTTGCAGATCCATGCCCGCAAACTGGCCCAGCGCCTGCTTCCTGTGGAACAGTGGAAAGGTATCATTGCGGTAAGCCGCGGTGGTCTGGTTCCGGCATCGCTGCTGGCGCGTGAATTGGGTATTCGCTATGTCGATACCGTCTGCATCTCAAGCTATGACCACGATCATCAGCGCGAAATGAAAGTGCTGAAGCGTGCGGAAGGCGACGGTGAAGGTTTCATCGTGATTGATGACCTGGTGGATACCGGTGGCACCGCGCAAGCGATCCGCGATATGTATCCAAAAGCGCGTTTCTGCACCATCTTCGCTAAGCCAGCTGGTCGTTCGCTGGTGGACGACTACATTGTCGATATTCCGCAGAACACCTGGATCGAACAGCCGTGGGACATGGGCGTGGTTTACATCCCGCCAATCGTCAAAAGCTGATTGATGCAACGCAAACAACGCCCGGTTATGCCGGGCGTTGTGCATTCTACGCCTCGCACCCAACATGTGGGTGCAGTACACTCTTAGGCATCTATGCGACTATCGCGGGAGAACGTCTAAGATGTCGGATAAAAACCTCAGCGAAGAGCTTTTTAAGCCCCGCTTTAAACACCCGGAAACCTCCTCTCTGGTGCATCGTCAGCACCATCATCCGGTTCAGGTGCACAACACCCTCGAAGGGGATACCCAACCTTGCTGGTATCGCATGCTCAACAAGCTGCTGTGGACGTGGCGCGGCCTGTCTCCGCAGGAGATCAGCGAAGTGCTGGCGCGCATCGCTATCAGTGAGTATGAGCACACTGATGACACCCAACTCGACACGGTGATTGGTTATCGCGGCGGGAACTGGAACTATGAGTGGTCGAAGCAGGCCGCCTTATGGCAACAGCGCGCGATGGAGAATGAAGATCACGAGGAAGCCGGGCATCAGTGGATGCGCGCATCTAATCTCTACAGTATTGCCGCCTATCCCTATATCAAAGGCGATGATCTGGCCGATCAGGCACAGGTGCTGGCAAACCGGGCATACGAAGAGGCCACGCAGCGTCTGCCTGGTGAGCTGAAAGCGCTGACCTTCCAGATCAGCGGTGGCAGCCCGGTCACCGGTTTCCTGCATATGCCTGCTGAGGCCAAAGCCCCATACCCAACGGTGCTGCTGTGCGGTGGCCTGGATTCGCTGCAGAGCGATCATTATCGCCTGTTCCACGATTATCTGGCTCCGCGTGGCATCGCCATGTTGACGCTGGATATGCCCTCTGTGGGCTTCAGCAGCAAATGGAAGCTGAACCAGGACACCAGCCAGCTTCACCAGCAGGTGCTGCGTGAGCTGAGCAATGTGCCGTGGATTGATCACACGCGCGTTGCGCTGTTTGGCTATCGCTTTGGCGCCAATGTCGCCACCCGACTGGCTTATCTGGAAGTGCCATGCCTGCGTGCGGTCGCGACACTGGGCGCGATGGTGCATAACGTGTTTGTCGATGAGCAACGCCAGCAACAACTGCCGGACATGTACATGGATATGCTGGCCAGTCGCCTGGGGATGCCGTCCGCGTCTGACAGCAACCTGCGCATTGAGCTCAATCGCTATTCACTGAAGGTGCAGGGGCTGTTGGGGCGTCGCACGCCGACGCCGATGCTGGCGGCATACTGGCCGGGCGATTTGTTCAGCCCAGAAGAGGAGGCTCAATTGATTGCCAACTCTTCCGCACAGGGCAAAGTATTGGCAATACCCGCCACGCCGGTGTTCTCCAGTTTTGAGAAAGCGTTAAATCAAATCTGTGACTGGTTAACAAAACAATTGGGTGTATGACTGGCAAAAATTCGACGCTCTGCTACTACTTATATCCGGGATATTTTGCGTTGCGCGCGTGATTCGCGTAACGAGAAACAATTTTACGGTTATTTGAGGGAGAATTAGCATGACGTTACCGAGTGGTCATCCCCGTAGTCGCCTGCTGAAGCGCTTCACCGAATTGGGGCCGTACATCCGTGAAGGAAAATGTGAAGAGCAGCGTTTCTTCTTCGATTGCCTGGCAGCGTGTGTCAACGTCAAACCCGCACCCGAACTCCGCGAGTTCTGGGGCTGGTGGATGACGCTGGAAGCGCACGAAGACCATTTCACCTATGAATACCACTTTGGTTTGTTTGATAAAGAGGGTGATTGGGGTGTGGCAACCATTAAAGGCAAAGAGAACAACGAGAAAGTGGAGAGTACGCTGCGTAATTTCCATGAGCGTCTAAAAGCGGTGTTGAAGGATCTTAAATTGGATCTTAAACCTGCATCGGGTTTTAAAGAAGAGCCGGTGAAGCTCAGCGCTTAATCACGCCATCGTCGGACTCGGCTTTTAAGCCCGCTAAACAGACAAAAAGAAGAAAGAGCCGGTGATGAGCCGGCTCTTTTTTTATAGACACATTGAGGGTAAATCAGACGACTTAGAACTGGTAAGTCAGACCAACAGCAACGATGTCGTCGTTGTTCAGTGACAGACGGTTGTCGTCGTTCAGCTGGTTGATTTTGTAATCAACGAAGGTAGACATGTTCTTGTTGAAGTAGTAAGTCGCGCCAACGTCGATGTATTTAACCAGGTCCGCATCGCCGATACCTTCGATGTCTTTACCTTTGGTCTGCACATAGCCGATAGACGGACGCAGGCCGAAGTCGAACTGGTACTGTGCAACCAATTCAATGTTCTGCGCTTTGTTCGCTGCACCTGACACGGAAGCACCGGTCACTGAGTTGGTGCCGCTGATTGGGGTCATGTTGCGGGTTTCGGTGTAGATTGCGGCCAGGTAAACGCTGTTAGCGTCATACTTGATGCCCGCGCCCCATGAATCCGCTTTGTCACCAGAACCGTAAGCACGCGCTTGCTGCTGATTAGTACGGTCAGAAGAGGTGATAGCAGACATCAGGCTGATGCCGGTGCTGCCGATGGTGTAGCCCAGTGACGCACCGTAACCGTCGCCGTTCTGGCGAGAGGTATCAGTGGCGCTACCAC
The DNA here is from genome assembly GCF_018257655.1 of Pantoea sp. JGM49. NCBI lineage: Bacteria > Pseudomonadati > Pseudomonadota > Gammaproteobacteria > Enterobacterales > Erwiniaceae > Pantoea > Pantoea sp. JGM49. The sequence continues at coordinate 50,165 of NZ_JAERJM010000002.1, forward strand.
GTGCGTTAGCGCTGGTAGAGTCGTTTTTACCCTGGTATTGCAGCGCGAAGCGCAGGCCATCAACCAGACCGAAGAAGTTGCTGTTACGATAAGTCGCAACACCCGTCGCACGCGCAGTCATGAAGTTATCAGTACGCGCAGTACCGTCACCACCGAATTCTGGGAATACGTCAGTCCATGCCTCAACGTCGTACAGCACGCCGTAGTTACGACCGTAGTCGAATGAACCGTACTGACCGAATTTCAGACCCGCAAAGCCCAGACGGGTTTTGTTACCTGAGTTAGCGTCAGAACCTTCAGAGTTGTTAACGTTGTACTGGTATTCCCACTGGCCGTAGCCGGTCATCAGATCGTTGATCTGGGTCTGACCCTTGAAGCCGATACGAACGTAAGATTTGTCACCATCGTTTGAAGCGGCATCACTAAAATAATGCTCAGCTTTAACGCGGCCGTAGAAGTCCAGTTTGTTACCGTCTTTATTATAAACTTCTGCGGCGTGTGCGGTGGAAGCCAGTGCCAGCGCTGATACGACTAATGCCAGTGTGCTCTTCTTCATTTGCTATCAATCCCAATGAGTAAAATTTGTTGTACCCTTGAAAGGGTTTGGAAAACAGGGGACTTTTTACCGACTGGTGATGAAAGTTTTATGACAGTTTTTCTGATTTCTTGTTAATCGCGAACTTTTGGTCTACTGCATTGTCAGGGGATTTTTGTGCTTTTCCCCTTGCTGTTATTGGCTTCCTCGCTCACTCCTGATAAAACGTCCCTTCGCAGAATTTTTTTCTTATATGGCAGGAAAAACATGAGTGGCAGTCAGACCCTTGTGGTCAAATTGGGTACCAGCGTCCTCACCGGCGGTTCGCGTCGGCTGAATCGTGCGCACATGGTGGAGTTGGTTCGTCAGTGTGCACAACTGCACGCGGCGGGTCATCGTATCGTTATCGTCACATCAGGCGCGATTGCCGCCGGACGCGAACACCTGGGTTACCCCGAACTGCCACCTACCATCGCCTCAAAGCAGCTGCTGGCTGCGGTGGGGCAGAGCCGTTTGATTCAGCTGTGGGAGCAGCTGTTCTCAATTTACGGGATTCATATCGGTCAGATGCTGCTGACGCGTGCGGATATGGAAGATCGTGAACGCTTCCTCTACGCACGTGACATGCTGCGTGCGCTGCTCGATAACCACATCGTGCCGGTGATTAACGAGAACGATGCTGTTGCTACCGCTGAAATCAAAGTGGGCGATAACGACAACCTGTCTGCGCTGGCGGCGATGCTCGGCGGCGCGGATAAACTGCTGCTGCTGACCGATCAACAGGGCCTGTTCACCGCCGATCCTCGCACCAATCCGGAAGCGGAACTGATCAGCGATGTGCACCAGATTGATGATGCGTTGCGCACGCTGGCCGGAGGCAGTGTTTCCGGCCTCGGCACGGGTGGCATGGCGACCAAACTGCAGGCGGCCGATGTGGCCTGCCGCGCCGGTATCGACGTGATCATTGCGGCGGGCAGCCGCCCGGATGTGATCAGCGACGTGCTGTATGGCAAACCGGTGGGCACCCGTTTCCACGCACAGCAATCACCGCTGGAGAACCGCAAGCGCTGGATCTTCGGCGCACCGCCGGCTGGCGAAATTGTCATTGATGACGGTGCACTGGCTGCGGTATTAGAGCGCGGCAGCTCACTGCTGCCGAAAGGCGTGCGTGAAGTGCAGGGCAACTTCTCTCGTGGCGAAGTGATCCGCATTCGTAACCTGCAAGGCCGCGATATCGCCCACGGCGTGACGCGCTACAACAGCGACGCCATGCGCATGATTGCCGGTCATCACAGCCAGGAAATCAGCGACATCCTCGGTTACGAATATGGCCCGGTTGCGGTGCATCGTGACGACATGATCGTCAGTTAAGGAGCAGATGATGTTAGAAGAAATGGGAAAAGCGGCGCGTGCAGCGTCGTACAAGCTGGCAGAACTCTCCACTGAACAAAAAAATCAGGTGCTGCTTACGATTGCCGATCGCCTGGAAGCGGAAAGTGCCGACATCCTGGCGGCTAACGAGCTGGATTTGGCCGATGCGCGGCAGAATGGCATGAGCGCGGCATTGCTGGATCGCCTGACGCTCAATCCACAGCGTCTGAAAGGTATCGCTGACGATGTGCGTCAGGTGTGCCGTTTGGCCGATCCGGTCGGACAGTTGATCGATGGCGGCGTGCTGGACAGCGGTTTACGTATTGAACGTCGCCGCGTGCCATTGGGCGTGATTGGGGTGATTTATGAAGCGCGTCCTAACGTCACCGTGGATGTGGCTTCTCTGTGTCTGAAAACCGGCAATGCGGCGATTTTGCGCGGCGGTAAAGAGACCTATCGCACTAACGCGGCTACCGTTCGCGTAATCCAAAACGCGCTGAGCGAGCATGGCCTGCCAAAAGGTGCGGTGCAGGCGATTGAAAACCCGGATCGCGAGTTGGTTAACCAACTGCTGAAACTTGATCGCTACGTCGATATGTTGATTCCACGCGGCGGTGCAGGGTTGCACAAGCTATGTCGTGAAAACTCGACGATTCCGGTGATCACCGGAGGTATCGGTGTGTGTCATCTCTATCTTGATGAAACCATGGAAATCGAACCCGCGCTGGAGGTGATTGTTAATGCGAAAAAACAGCGTCCAAGCGCCTGCAATTCACTGGAAACCTTGCTGATTCACCGCGATCAGGCTGAACGCTTTATTCCTGCATTTGTGCAGCGCATGGCGCAGGAAAACATCCCGCTGCACGGCGATGAAAATGTCCTGCCGCTGCTGCAAAACGGCCCGGCCAGCGTGGTGGCGGTGAAAACCGAACAGTATGACGATGAGTGGTTATCCAACGACCTTAACGTCAAGCTGGTGGCGGATCTCGACGATGCGGTTGCACACATTCGCGAACACGGTACGCAGCATTCGGATGGCATCCTGACGCGCAGCATTGGCAACGCCAACCGCTTTGTGAATCAGGTCGATTCCTCCGCCGTTTATGTCAATGCCAGTACGCGTTTCACCGATGGCGGGCAGTTCGGTCTGGGTGCGGAAGTCGCGGTCAGTACGCAGAAGCTGCATGCGCGTGGCCCGATGGGTCTGGAAGCGCTGACGACCTACAAGTGGATTGGCTGGGGCGACGATACGCTGCGCGGCTAATTTTCACTTCTGCAACACAATGGGCACCGTAAGGGTGCCCATTTTTTTTGCTTCCGATCCAATTATTTCCAGAGCTTTTTGATTTATTTCTGTCATCTATGGCGCCGACGCGCTTTTTCGCGCATTTTTTGTTTTAGGTGCTGGTATCAGCGTCACAGAACAATCCTGAAAACCCCTGTCAGAACAAGCTGTAGGGCATTCATTGCTGGTTTCCACCCCGTCGAAGAGGATAATGATCATCCAGCTTCATTGATAAAAGCTGTTGGGTAGTAAACTGACGGTAATATAAAATGAACTGGTAGCAAAAAAGAAAATAACATTCAGTCTTTAACTGATGGCAGATTATTAACTGATGGTTAAAAAAGAGAGTAACAGACAAGCTTTTACTGCCAGGCTGATTGCCGCGTGTGATAGCGCGGGAATTGTCGGACATGGACGAAACAAACAGGTTGCACAGGCGCTGCAGAAAAGGGGATACAGGATCTCAACACCGGGGGTCTGGAAATGGTTTAACGCTCAATCGATTCCGGATGACAGTAATCTACTGGCGCTCAGCCAGTTGCTGGACGTGCGCGTAGAGTGGCTGCAGTTTGGCATGGAGCAACCCGATGCCACGGTGAGCCAGCATGCACTTATTGACCCGCAACATCGGTTCCGCGTCGAGAGTCTGGATATTGGGCAGCGAAGTGCTCAGGGCATTGCTGCGCGTGATGAACTGGTCGAAACCATTCAGGCTATCGAGTATGGGCTGGATGAGGCACGCGTGCTGTTCAGCGGCCGTCCGGCAGAGAGCATCCGCCTCATCGCGCTAAACAATGATTCGATGGCCGGCACCTTTGCGCCACGTGATCAGCTGTTCGTGGACATCAGCGTGCATCGCTTTGACGGAGACGGGATTTACCTGTTTACGCTGGATGATCAACTTTATCTCAAACGTCTGCAGCTGCAGCACAGAAAGGTCGCGGTCATCTCCGACAACAAGCGCTATGAGACCTGGTACTTAACGCTGGATGAGGCGGCCTCATTGCAGGTCGTGGCGCGCGTCATCATGAGCCAGGCGCGTGATTACCAGATTTTAGGTTGATCACAAAACGCGCTGAGCAGGTAAAAAAATATTCCGGCTGAAATCATAAATTTAACCGATGGTAAATAAAAAATTAACTGTTGGTGTTTGCCAATGCATTAGAACCTGTTAATAATTTGACCATGGAAGGACGACATCACTGCTCCCGGATGAGCCCGCTCTTAAACAATTGAGGCGCTGCACAAGCGCGATACCCACCACCCAAAGTCAGTGAATTTTGGGATGGGGTGGATGCGCATTATGCAGCGTCGTCAGCTCTCTTCTGACTTCACTCTCCTCTGCTTATCCCTGGCCGCGAACGCAGCCGGGCGGGTCGATGTCGGGTGTTTGCAGTGGAATCACGGACGCCTCGGCTTCAGCCGACACGCCGCGCCTGCCACCCCATCGCCAAAGACTCATTCACAGGAGGAGTTATGGCGATTATCCAGTATGGCAAGTCAGTCTTCACCGGGAACGCGCGCACCCGCCGTCACCGACGCCGCCAGTCACTTAGCCGCCTGAAGCGCAGTATCGACTGCGCCTTAGGCCTTGAGCCCGATAACCCAAGCCTGCGTAGCGCAGAGCGCATCTGCCAGCGCCAGACGCAATCGCGAGTCGACTGTGCGGTAATGGCCCCCACACCACGTCAGGCCGAAAGCGCCAGCTTCGACAACTGCTGTCTGCCCCACGTCCATTTGTACGCCGTGCGCTAAATCCTTGTCATATTTCCCAGCTTTAAGCGGAACGTTTCGTTATTGCTCACTGTTTAGCCTCGCTTGAGCGTAGCGCGGATTACGCGTGGTCTCAGAAGGGCGGATAGATCAGTGAGATTTATGTTTTGGAGTCTTTGCGCAGTCATTTTTGCATCGTTGCGCCCGTCAAAGAGGAATCGCTATGAGCCAGATTATTGCCATTTTGAATTTTGAAGAGGGCTACCGCGAGGCGCCCTACCTTGATACGCAAGGGTTTCCTACCGTGGCCGGCGGTATCCGCATCGGGCCTAAAGGAGCCTCACTCAGCAACTACATCTTCCAGGTACCGCGACGAGTCGGGGATGTGTGGAAGCAGTGCATTGTGGAGAACAAAGTGCTGGAGATGAACCAGCGTGCTCTGGTGCAGCAAGCGCTAAGCAAGTGCAGTGAGGCGCGCTGTGATGTGCTGATCAGCATGGCATATCAATTGGGCGTTGATGGGTTATCCCTGTTTCGCGGCATGCTGAGCGCCATCACCCAGGGGGACTTTAATGGCGCCGCCAATGCCATGCTCGACAGCTTGTGGGCACGGCAAACGCCCGGGCGCGCACGGCGTCACGCTGAAGTCATGCGCAGCGGCAGCTACGACATTTATCGGGGGCTGTTATGAACATGAGATGGATGGTGTTTGTCATCGCGGTGCTGGCAGCAGTGATTGTGCTGTTGTTGCTCCAGCGTTTTACCACGCTGGAGTTTGTGAAGCATGCGCGACTGTTGTTCAAAACCTGGTCAGTATGGCTGGCTTCATTGGGTTCGATGCTCAGCGCCTGGGCGCAATCCTTCCCCTCATCCGCGCTGGATGCCTGGAATGCATTGCCTCAGGACATCAAAGACATTCTTCCCCACAACTACCTCGGGTTGATTGGTGCCTTCATGGTGGCGATGGGGGTTCTGGCGCAGTTTGTCCGACAGAAAAACCTGATTGAACAGCGCAAGACGTTGGAGGAGAAACCATGACGCTTATTACTTCACTGCTTGGCGGCAGCTGGCACTGGCTGGCTGCACTGGCGGGCATTGTTGCGGCACTGGTGGCCAGCTACTTCGGTGGCAGAAAGATTGGCAAGGTGCAGCAACAAGCCAAATCAGAGGTGGACTCCGCGAACAAAGCGGCCGTGCAAGCTGTCGCGGTTAACCAGCAGCAACAACAGTTGCGCGAGGAGGCTAAACGTGTGGAAGCCAGCAATCTTAATCTTGATGACGCTGCTGCTCGCGACAAGCTGCAGCACTCGAAATACAACCAGCCCTGAATCCCCCGTCGTTATCGACTCTGCTTGCACGCTTTTCTCCCCGATTTACACCCACGGCAACGATGCCGAGCGTATGGATGTTCGCACCGTGCGCGCCATCAACAACCACAACGATCTCTGGGATCAGCACTGCGGCACATCGGCGCACTAACGCTGTTCCCACACTTGCATTGCAAACCTGAAAAGGCCGAGGAGGCTATGATGATCGAAGTTAACTCTTATGCTGAACTGCGTACTACCGTTCCCAGCAAAAACGGCGATTTGGCGTTTTTGCGTCGCTATAACGCGGACTCTACCTTCCACGGTGGCGGTGACTTCACCGGTTTTATCGGCACCACCACTGCCACTGATGATGGCGGGACGCTGGCGGTAGGTAATGGCTTTTACTGGAAACGTGTGATTAACGATCCGTCCGACATCAACGTTTACCACTTTGGTGCGAAAGGAGACGGTTATGCCAATGACACGGACGCGGTTAATCGCATGCTAACCTGGACGCAGAATTACAGCGGTAATATTAAGGACCTGCCGATTCGTTTTCCCGGCGGGAAGTTTCTGATCAGTCCAATTGATATCAGCGGCACCGATAACGCCTTCTTCGGTCTGCAGGGTGATGATGTTGAGCTGGGTTCGTTGCCGCGTACCACGATTATCTCGGATAAGAGTGCCAACCCGGTATTCAAGGTGAAGGCGCGTCGCACCTCGATTCGAGGCATTGCCTGGAATGGTCAGGCTTCAGCAGATATCACCACCAACAAAGGCACCATCACGGCCGATATGTGCAGCAACGTGCAGCCGTTCTTCGAAAATACCTGTATCGAAGGCACCACGGTAAACATCTACTGTTTCCGCGCACAGAATAACGGCGGCACGGTGATTAAAGTGCTGGATACGCTGGACACCAAATTTGACCAGATTTATACCCTCTACACCTATGCGCGCGTCTTCGATGTGGGCTGGTCAAATTCACCGAATGGGGTATGGGATCACTCTACCGCGATTGAGATTTGTAACTGTAACTTCCAGACGGGTTATGGTGACGCCACGTTGTATATGCCGCGCTGTACACAGGGGATTTTGCGCAATGTGTGGATCGAGCACACGCGCAATCCAGGAGACTTGTCGGATGGTGGCTGGACCATTGATACGCTCAATATTGAGGATTGCGGCAATCCTTTCAATCTCAATAATGCGCGCGTGGTGATGCGTCAAATCAACCTGCAGTCTGGCGCGAAAGTGTCGAACGATCTGGTGGCCGGCAGATGGCTCTCCACCTTCGAATATGGTTATCGTCGCGACGAGAGCTACGGTAGTTTCCTGACCGGATCGCTACGTGCCGGCTATTATAGCGGCTACAAGATCACCAATAACACGTCAACTGACAACTGGTATCGCCTGGGGCAGCTGTTCTTCCCGAATGCGAACCAGCAGTGGGTGATGGAGTTTATTGGTAAAGCCGATGCCACCCAGCCCACCGGCACTGCCGGCACCCCGGTTAACGTGGCAAGTAGCGGCAAAACCTGGATCAATTTGCAACGGCTGGAAACGGTGTGGGCGGATGCTTTTCATATGGGGCAGCCCGCCATCCTGGATATGCGTTACGGCCGTGTCGGTACCACTTATGCCGTGGTGTGGGTGAAGCTGAAAGCGAACAGTGGCGACACCATGCTGAACCTGAAAACCACCGGCCCAACGCGTTTCGATTCAGGCTCATGCTCGCTGTTCCAGTCTGATCTGTCAGTTGTTACCGATACCACCAACATGGGCACACTGAAGCCAGCCGCACGCTTTGGCATGCACAATGGGCTGGCGGGGATTGGGGCTAATGAGAAGGGCGTGCTGACGATGGCCACCGCCGCCGGAACGCCAACCAATAAAACCGCGCCAACCGGCTTTGTGCTGGTGAATATCAACGGTGTCGATCGTAAACTTCCCTATTACGACTGAGACCCATCTATCTGGCGAGGCTGCGGCCTCGCTTTTTTTTTGACCAAAATACACGCAGAGCGTCTCAGGTGAGTTGTCTCTTTAACAGTGGTTCCTGGCACGCCAGCCGCATAGGATGGCGATATTCTCAGATGGAATGTGTTAATTCTCTTTTTATTTACGTTAATGCGTACAAAAAAACGTTAATCTGGAGATGGTGTAGTTTTCAGTACGGCACCAGGCAATAAAACGGTTCGATATATCAGGTCCGTTCTTATCTCCAGATTCATTACAGTTTAATTTGCCCGGATAATTTGCAGGTTAACTTACAGAACAAGGTGTTAGCGAAAAATGGTCTTGTAAGTCCATTTCGATCTTATTATTCCTAACAGTATTTGACTGTCGCCTTAATCAATTTTCTGAAAACCGATTCATCCGCGCTAATCTTTCCCCTTCTGCGATATCCCATTTCCAGCTAAGTAAATTCCGTATTGGCCTCCAGGCCATTGACCTCATCGCAATGTCTGGTGAGAATGCGATTAAAAGTTTGAATCAGATCGCAAAATTAGGGCCCTGAGCCCATTGCAACACGGCTGCGAGAGTCATGTTGAATTAACGCCACTTGCCATTATCGAACGGCGAAAGACGCATCGAGATAATAAAAAGGCAGGGCATACAGCAAAATCGTGAATGTCGTAACGTTCGTTGAGAAGGCCGTCTTTAGATGTACCTTTTCAATCCCGGTCGGCATTTCTTGTGGTGCAAAAAAATTCAGTAGGCTGCACCTGTTTTAATCATATTGAATGGCATATTGATAATTGGCGTTTCTTATTGATGTCACGGTGATTGCACTAAGTGTCATCTTGTCTTCGAAATAAGAATTAATGTAACTGCATGATATTTAACTGAACTCGTCTGAGTGCAGTGCGGTTCCTTGCGCCAAAAATAGCCCGTAACAGGTAGTCAGTACACTGGTAGCTGTAAGCCAGGGGCGGTAGCCTGCGTATTTAGTTAAATGAATGAATAATAAAATTGCACGATTTGATTAGCGATAATCTTATTTAACCCACCGTTTTATGAGAGTTAAAAGGCCGGCGATTTCTGCCTGAGGAAACTCCTAAATAAATCAAATTTAATGTTAAGCCGGGCGAAAGGGACGTGAAGTTTGGCTTAGTCATGATTCTCACTGAGGTTGATCTGTGAAAGATAAATTAAAAAATTCGATGTGGATGATTGCTGAAAAACTCATCGCAGTGTTTGGTCTGATTTTTGTGACGTCCTATGTCGCGAAATATGTTGGACCGACCACCTTCGGAATTATCTCACTCTCGATGCTGGTGTTTCAGTTTATTCAGTCGATCGCCGTGATGGGCAGCGATGTGATTTTGCTGAAGCGTATTTCGCAAAATCGTCATTCAGGTATTCGCCTGATGATGGCGACTTTTCTGCTGGTGATGCTGATTTACTGCGGTTTAGCGCTCAGCGGCATGGTGATCATGGGAGAGGCGTGGAGCCGTGAAGCGCTGGTATTTATCTGCGCAGCGGCGATGGCCTGTCTGTTCTCGTCGATTGATCTGGTCAATATCTACAACGAGGCCATGCTCAACGCTCGACTCAATGTGATCGCCAACGTGATCGGCCTCGCCATCAGTCTGTCAGTGCGCTTCATTATTTCGTATCTGCAACTGGACCCTCAGTTTCTGGCGATCCCCATTGTGCTGGCTACGTTGCTGCCGTTCAGCATCAAGCTGGCGATTTTCTGGCGCTATCATCGCCAGGGGCCGATTCCGGCGCTGCGCCACATCAAAAAGTATTCGCGCTACATGGTGGCTTCTGGCATTTCGCTGGTGTTCTCGGTGATCGCTATCGCAATTTATACCCGCGTCAACCAACTCAGCGTTTCGTATTTCCTCGGTGTAAAGGAGGCGGGGATATTTGCTGTTGCCATGACGCTGGCAACCTCATGGGTGTTTTTACCTAATGCCTTGTTGGCCTCATTTTTTCCGGCGTTCTTTGCCGAGCGTGATGATGAGCAGTCAATTGTCAAAGCGCAAAAACTGCATCTGCTGGTCGTGGGGGTGTCCGCCATTGTGATCATGGCGATATGGCAACTCGCAGGCTGGTTTATCCGTGACTTTTACGGCGAGGCGTATCTCGATGCCATCGCGCCGACGCTGCTGCTCAGTGTGGGCGCGATGTGTGGTGTGCTCAGCAGCCTCATGGACCGTTTTATTATTAAGTACAACGGTTATCGCTTTTTAGTGAAAAAGACCTTTGCGGTATTAATTATCTGCCTGGCATCGTCCATTTTATTGGTGCCGCTTTTGGGTTTAACCGGCGCTGCCCTCAGCGTGGTATTAACCGAATTCCTCTCTTTCTCGCTGCTTAATTATTTCTTCACTGCGCAACCGGTGATGCGTATTCATCAGATTTTTATCAACCCCAGGAAACTATGGCAGTTATTTGTCAATTACAAAACCTCAGACAGTAAAGAGAGTTTATCATGAATGAAAAACCACTTTTCAGTATTATTATTCCCGTCTATAACTCACAAAAAACCATCAAGCGGACATTGCTGAGTGTGCTTAATCAGACGTTCAGCGATTATGAAATTGTGGTGGTAAATGATGGTAGCACTGATTCAACCCTAAACGTACTGGAGGAGTTTTCACGTTATTCTCAGGTCACGGTAATAAACCAAAGGAACGCCGGTGTCAGCGCGGCTCGCAACAGCGGATTGCAACAGGCCAGTGGGGAATATGTTCTTTTCCTCGATGCAGATGATTGGGTGGATGATGATTTTCTAATGATCTTCAAACTGAATCTGGATGCATGGCCAACGGAGTCGGTAGATTTGATGGTAGGAAACCTCAACGACGGCCGTGTGGGCAAGGTCTCTCAGGCTGGCTTCTTCAGCAACGAGGATATTCCTTATGTGCTCGGTGAGCTGGAGATGAGCGACAACATTGGTTATTTGCATAATAAGTGTTATCGCCGTCAGATACTGAGTGAGCTGAATCTTCGCTTTATTGAGGGGATCTCAATGAGTGAGGATCTTTTATTTAACCTCAAATTCTTCAGCTGTATTAGCAATTTTCTGGTCACTCAGGGAACGGCTTACCATTATGAAGATGTTGCCGGTTCATTATCCAAGCAAAAGGTGCATTACAGCGAGCTCAAAGTCAGAAAACAGTTTCTGACCACGCTGTATGATTCTATCGTTGAGAAATATCAGGGGAGTAATCTCGATTACCTGCTAAAGGGCATTTCAAAACGCGTGCTGGCGTTAGATATGCAAATTGTCACGGCGATGTATCATTCGTCGTTTTCACCTGCAGATATCGCGCAGGAAATTAATGAAATAAAGCGGGGGAAATACTCGAAAGGGATTTTCATTCTGCTGAATAAAAATGAAAAACTGAAGTACATGATTATGAATTTGAATACTATCACAGCGTACTATTTCCTCTATGCACTCTACAGAATGCGCGCATTCTGATTTGAAATTCTCCCGGGATTATTCTCTGTCATTGTCTGCTGCGGATATTCCTCAGAATACCGAGTGGAACATTGGCTTCGCCAGAGAGCAGTTGCCGGGGGAGTTTCACCTTTCTCTACTGCAGTGCCTGTGGCAACGGTTCGCCGTTGCCACATTTTCCCCGTCCGCATAGCCCACTTTCAACGCCTCCCACTCGCGCATCACTCTCCTGTCAGCATCCCGTTCAGCCTGCAAATCGAACCCGACAAATCCTTGCACTCCTTCATGCTCTCAGGTCAAATAGCGCCCCATGCAAACGTTTGCGTGCGCGAATCATGCATTTTTGTTGATTTAATAACCGATTCGCGCATTTATGACGGCTTTGTGATGCATGTCTTGCGTTCAGGCAACCTTAAGTCGTCAAAAACACGTAGCATGTGCCCCGTCGCACCAATGGCATGTTTAGCCGCCGTGATTTCGGCTGCATTGTTTAAAAAGCTTTAAATTCTGGAGAGACAGATGGACAACTCACAAACCGTTGCGCAGGGCACGGTTGAGGCCCGTTCAACAGGCTGGCGTAAGAGTGATACCGTGTGGATGCTGGGCCTCTACGGTACAGCGATAGGCGCAGGCGTTTTGTTCCTGCCTATCAATGCAGGTGCAGGTGGTCTAATCCCCCTGATTATTATGACCATCCTCGCGTTCCCCATGACCTACTATGCACACCGAGCTCTGACGCGCTTTGTGCTGTCGGGTAAAAACCCCGGTGAAGATATTACTGAAGTGGTGGAAGAGCATTTCGGTGTGGGCGCAGGCAAGATCATCACCTTGCTCTATTTCTTCGCTATTTTCCCGATCCTGCTGATGTACAGCGTGGCGATCACCAACACCGTCGACAGCTTTATCGTGCATCAACTCGGGATGGTCTCGCCGCCGCGCGTGGTGCTGTCATTGGTACTGATCATCGGCATGATGACGGTGGTACGCTTTGGCGAGCAGATGATCGTCAAGGCAATGAGCGTGCTGGTGTTCCCGTTTGTCGCGGTGCTGATGCTACTGGCCGCCTATCTGGTGCCACACTGGCACGGCGCTGCACTGGAAACGCTGTCGTTTAGCCAAAGCGCTGGCGATAGCAGCATCTGGATGACGCTGTGGCTGGCAATTCCGGTGATGGTGTTCTCCTTTAACCACTCGCCGATTATCTCGTCGTTCGCGGTGGCGAAGCGCAACGAGTATGGCGCAGCAGCGGAAAAGAAATGCTCACGCATTCTCGCTAGCGCACACTTGATGATGGTGGTGACGGTGATGTTCTTTGTGTTCAGCTGTGTGCTGAGCCTGTCACCGGCGGATTTGCAGGCGGCGAAAGAGCAGAACATCACCATTCTCTCCTATCTGGCAAACCACTTTAATGTGCCGATGATTGCCTGGATGGGACCGATTGTGGCGATGGTGGCGATCACCAAATCGTTCCTCGGCCACTATCTGGGTGCGCGTGAAGGCTTCAATGGAATGGTGGTGAAATCGCTGCGCAGCCGGGGAAAAAACGTGTCGCCTCAGCGTCTGAACCGCGTCACAACCGGCTTTATGCTGCTGACGACCTGGCTGGTTGCCACCTGGAACCCGAGTATTCTCGGCATGATTGAAACCCTCGGCGGGCCGATCATTGCTATGATTCTGTTCCTGATGCCGATGTACGCGATTCAGAAAGTCCCGGCGATGCGTCAGTACAGTGGCAAAATCAGCAATGTGTTTGTGGTGATTGTTGGCCTGTTAGCGATTTCGTCGATTGCGTATTCGCTGATGCATTGATGCAAAAGGGCGGCGCGACTCCTCGCGCCGCTCTGTCTTACACTGCCGCTGTCTTGAAGACGCTCATTGACTGCGCCAGACGATCGGCCTGTTCCTGCAACGCTTGTGAAGCGGCAGAGGCTTCCTGCACCAACGCGGCATTCTGCTGAGTGACCGCTTCCATCTGGGTTATGGCCAGATTGATCTCACTAATACCACTGCTCTGCTCGCTGCTGGCAATGGTAATTTCACTCATGATATCCGCCACGCTCTTCACGCTGTTCACCACTTCACCAATGGTGGTTCCCGCGTGCGTCACCAGACGGCTGCCTTCATCCACTTTCGAGACTGAGTCTTCAATCAGGACTTTGATCTCTTTCGCGGCAGAGGCGGAGCGCTGTGCCAGATTACGCACTTCGGTGGCGACCACAGCAAATCCACGGCCTTGTTCACCGGCGCGAGCAGCTTCAACCGCAGCGTTAAGCGAGAGAATGTTGGTCTGGAAGGCAATGGAGTCGATCACGCTGATGATATCGACAATCTTTTTAGAAGAGAGAGTGATCGCCTCCATCTTCTCGATGACCTGTTCCATCACCACGCCACCCTCTTTGGCAACGGTTGAGGTGGTGGCCACCAGCTGATTGGCTTCACGCGCGTTATCCGCATTGTGCTTCACGGTCGCGGTCATCTGCTCCATGGCGGAGGCGGTCTCTTCCAGCGAGCTGGCCTGCTGCTCGGTACGGGATGAGAGATCAATGTTACCGCTGGAGATTTGATTTGAGGCCACGGCAATGGTGTCAGAACCGGCGCGTACGTTGGACACGATGGTCAGCAGGTTATCGTTCATCGCCTGCAGTGCCTGCATCAGCACGGCGGTTTCATCTTTGCCGCTGACTTCAATGTGCGAGCTGAGATCGCCCGCCGCGACTTTCTCGGCGATGCCTACCGCTTCATTTAACGGGCGGACAATTGAGCGCGTCAACATAAAGCCCAGCAGCACAGAGGCAGCAATCGCGATGGCTGAGAAGATCAGCGTGATTTCAATCGCAGTCGAGCCGTCATCAATAATGCCAGTGCCTTCTTTGCGCAGCTGATCGGACTGTGAGTTGGCGAAAGCCACCGCACTATCAAGGAAGGTATTCTGGGTGCTGGTGATTTTTTTCAGCACAAACGTGCTCGCCTCATCCAGTTTTCCTGCGCGCACTAAGTCCAACACTTCATTCTTTTGCTGCTCAAACAGCTGGCTGGCGGCCAGCAGACCGGCGATTTTCTTTTTACCGATTTCGGTAATCTGAATGGCTTCGATCTTTTTCATAGCGCTGTTGGTGCGCTCGGTTGCCTCATCCAGCTGCTTAAAACGCTGTACGTTGTTTTCCGGGCGCAGCGTATCAATCACCATGCCGCGTAAGTATTTGATCTGATCGTTCACACCATCGCGCACGTCAAAACCCAGACGGACTTTGACATAGCGGTCTTCCACAATGGAGGTGATGCCGTTTTTAATGTTGTTGATTTTCATAATCGACGTCACACCGACTACCCCCAGAAGGGCCACAACAAGTGCGAAGGCTATCCCTAAACGGACGCCCACTTTCATATTCTTTAAGCTCAACATTGGTTCTCCCCGTAATGCTAAATAGTGTTGTTTTCAAGACGGAAAAGCAGGCTGAGGGCCCGCATCAGGCTGATGTTTTATAAGGTAAAGATACTTTCCGGGCGTAATTAATCTGGTATGGCAGCACCGGTTCAAGCGCTATCAGTTATCGGTTGTTAATGTTTTAACTTTAATTTTTTAGAGGTGCGTCACAAAACCGTTAACATGATTAATGAGTGGATCGGTTTTATCAGGGAAGGCAGGACGTAAAAAAGGCGCGAATAACGCGCCTTATAGGGAGGTAGGTGAGATTAGAAAGGATTAACGTTTCTTTTCCAGCACGCGATGGATCACGCTCGACAGTTCATTAATCTCAAATTTCGCCACATAGCCATCGGCGCCGACTTTACGCACGTGGTCTTCGTTGGCACTGCCGGAGAGAGAGGAGTGGATCACCACCGGAATCTGACGCAATGCATCATCACGTTTGATATTACGCGTCAGGGTAAACCCATCCATCTCTGGCATTTCCAGATCGGTTAACACCAGCGCGATTTTGTCGTGGATCGACTCGCCTGCCGCAGCGGCCTCTTTCTGCATCTCGTTAATTTTGATCCAGGCTTCCAGACCGGTGTTATGCATGATGGCCGGAATGCCCATGCTTTTCAGACCCTGTTCCAGCAACTGACGCGCCACTTTGGAGTCTTCCGCGACAATCGCCACCTGGCCAGGCTTGAGGTTGAAATCTTTCGCCGTCTCAGCACTTGGCTCAACGCCACGCACCGAAGGGATGATGTCATACAGAATCTGCTCAACGTCCAGCACCATTGCCAGATTGTTGCTCTGACCGTCGGTATCGAGGCAGGCGATACTGGTGATGTTGCGGCTGCCAATGCCGGCTTCGGCAGTGTGCACCTGGTTCCAGTCGAGACGAACGATATTCTCCACCGACTCCACCGCGAAGGCCTGGGTGCTGCGCGCATATTCGGTCACCAGCAGCAGATTGAGGCCGGTTTCCGGTTTACAACCGGTCACTGCGGGCAGGTCGATGACCGGGATAAACTGACCGCGAATACTGGCCATACCGAGCAGCGGTGACTGCATACCCGCTGCACGGGTAATGGTGGGCATCGGTACGATTTCGCGCAGTTTAAACACGTTAATGCCGTATAGCTCAGATTTGCCTTTCAGCTGATCGGAACCCAGGCGGAACAGCAGCAGTTCGAATTTATTGGAAAGCGCAAGGTTAGCGCGTTCATCGATCTCTTTCTGAAAATTATCCATCATGGCCTCAAGCGGAATCTGGGCTAGGTAAAGGGGCAATGATTAACTTATCGGCAGCGCGGAAAAAAAATGAAGGGGCGGGGCAGAAAATTTAGCGCGAGAGTGGATACCCTCGCGCATAGGGGATTACTTCAGCAGGATGGCGCGGACGCTTTTGCCTTTGATCTTGCCTTCTTTCAGCTTGATCAGCGCTTTCTTCGCCTGTGCCGCATCGATCGCCACATAAGCGTGGGTTTGCGTCAGATCGATCTTACCAATTTGATCGCCGCTGAATCCGGCTTCACCGGTAAGCGCGCCGAGGATATCACCAGGGCGGATTTTGGCTTTGCGACCACCATCAATGCACAGCGTCATTTTAGTGGCAGGCAGAGCTTGCGCCGCTTTTCCTTTCAGAGTAGCGGAGGAAACCCAGTTGAGTTTCTGGCTCAGATACTCTTCCAGCGCATTAGCGCGCACCATTTCATCGGGCGCGACGAAGCTGACCGCCAGTCCTTTTTCGCCTGCACGACCGGTGCGGCCGATGCGGTGGATGTGCACTTCAGGATCCCATGCCAGCTGGAAGTTCACCACCAACGCCAGCGATTTGATATCCAGTCCGCGTGCAGCCACGTCGGTGGCAATCAGCACGCGGATGCTGCCGTTGGCGAAACGGATCAGCACACGTTCACGATCGCGCTGCTCCAAATCGCCATGCAGTGCCAGTGCACTGATCTGACGATCGTTCAATGCCGCTGCGACGTCATCACACTCACGTTTAGTATTACAGAACACTACGCAAGAAGCGGGCTGCTGCTGGCTGAGCAGGGCACTGAGCAGATTGCCACGCTCACTGGCGCTGGCTTCGATAAATTGCTGATCAATGGCAGGCAGTTCCGCTTTGTCTTCTGTGGCCACGGCCAATGCATCGCGCTGGAAACGCTGGCTGAGGCTGGCGATGGTATCTGGCCAGGTGGCAGAGAACAGCAGCGTCTGGCGTGCATCCGGTGTGAAACCAATGATCGCTTCCATATCGTCGCGGAAGCCCATCTCCAGCATGCGATCGGCTTCATCTAACACCAGCGTTTGCAGTGCGTTGAGATCGAGGTTGTCGCGCTTCAGGTGATCAAGGATGCGGCCCGGCGTGCCGACCACAATTTGCGGTGCGTGCACCAGCGAATCGCGTTGCGCACTCATCGGTTGACCGCCACACAGCGTCAATATTTTGATGTTGCGGGTAAAACGTGCCAGCTGACGCAGCACATTACTCACCTGATCGGCCAGTTCACGCGTTGGACACAGAATCAACGCCTGAGTTTGGCTTCGGGTGTTGTCAATGCGCTGCAGCAAGCCAATACCAAAGGCGGCCGTTTTACCGCTGCCGGTTTTCGCCTGCGCACGCACATCGCGCCCTTCAAGAATGGCGGGCAATGAAGCCGCCTGAATAGGTGTCATGGCGTCGAAGCCCATCTCGCGCAGGTTGTCGAGTTGGCTGGCAGGAAGTTGCGTCAGGGTAGAAAAAGCGGTCACGGGAATGTCTCAAATAGCGGTCAGGATTGCGGCGGTCAGTCTCGCAGAAAGGGCTGCTATCGGCAATGCAAATCGCGCAATTGATAACGCATTGAAATCAATTAGCGTGACGATCGTTTGATTAAATTTTCGCCTTTAATAGGTGTAAAATTCTAATCATTTTATTCTTTGTGACCGGTTGCTTCAAAAGATGTGAAACGTCTTTCCTGAATGAAAAGGTGCAATTAGCGTTGATAAAGGGACTATATAGCGTCTTTTTGACCTGTTTTTGTCTATGTTACGCTTATGTGTGACTTAAGATGGGTAAAATTCCGATTAAAATACCCTGCCGTTTTGCTTTATATTTGGCGCGCCACTTGGCAAACAATAATATCTTCAGAGGTCCACTTTGAGTCTTTACGTCCAGGGACAAAACGAAGACATTCTGAAAATCGTCGGCCGCGCCGTGTTAACCCTGCATCTGCACGGAGAGACCTTATCTTCGGATAAAGTTAGTTCCATGATTGCCTGTTACGCGGAAGAAGAGCCAGCTAGCGACGATGAAAACCAGCGTTTGTATGCGCTGGCGATTCAGATGTTATCGTAAATCCAGCAACTCGTATGGGGCGCTTGCCGCCCCTGCATTTTTCGTTCATCAAGCCTCCGTAAGGAGGCTTTTTTGATCTCAGACGCTGAACACCGGCATACCGCTGTGGAAGGTGGCTCGTACCGGCGAGATGCGGGCGACAGCCTCAGCGGAGCAGCTCGCCTCAACCAGCATCATGCTGGCGTCATCCTGGACTTTCGGCCACTGGCGCTCGCCCTGGTTAGATAGCGGCAAGATGCCGCCGGTGGCAATGTGCAGTGCCCGGCTCAAACCAAACTCATCCGAACCGCGATAGAGTTGTGCATACAGGTTGGCTTTCTCCAGCATGCTGCCGGTGCCAAACGGTGACCAGTGATCGATCACGCTGTCGGTGCCGGTCATTACCGTGATGCCCGCGGCCTGCAATTGCGGTAACGGCATGGTGAGTTTGCCGATGGGGATGGTGGACGCCACGCTCATCTGTTGTTCAGCCATGCCTGCAATCATCTTATCGAGCGTTTTGCCTTCCAGCGTGGCCAGCGCAAAGCCATGGCTCAGCGTCACTCTGCCTTTGAGCGGCGGGTTCTTCGCGATGGTGTCCACCATATACTGAATGGCCGCCACGCCAGAAGGTGCGGTTTCGTGCAGATGGATATCGACGCCACGATCAAAATCGAGCGCAATCTGGAACATGGCATCCAGCGAGGCCTGCATCGCGCCATCCACATTGGTGGGATCCAATCCGCCAACGTACTGCACGCCCATCTGCATCGCTTCGCGCATCAGGCCATCCACTTTGGAATGCAGTAAACCGTGCTGTGGGAAGGCGACAATTTCACAGGGAAATTCGGGGTGGTTCGCCAGCGCCCGCTTCAGATGCTCCAGGCTTTTTAGGCCACTCACCGGATCGATGTTGCAGTGGCTGCGTGCTTCGGTGGTGCCTTTACTGTGCAGCAAACCGATCAAAGCTTCGGCACGCGCCTGTGAGGTGGGCAGTAACTGCGGGATTAATACCTGCTCACGGGCAATCATATCCATGATGGTTTTGCCCTGACGTGGGCGTGGCGCTTGCCAGGGGCCACTATAAAATGTTTTGTCCAGGTGGATGTGCATGTCACGGGTGCGCGGCAACAGCAGCGAACCATGGGCATCCCACTGCGGAATGTCGGCGTTGCGCGCTTTACCAGCGGCTTCGATGGCGGCAAATTTGCCGTCTTTAACAGTGATATCGTAAAGCGCAGTACGCGTCGCGATGATGTCGTTGCCCTCACGCTCAAAGCCTTCCTCGAGGCGTACGTTGAGCAATTGGTAATGATCCACGCGCGGCGGCGGCGTAGAGATTGGCGCTGCGGCGGAAGAGGGCGATGAGGCGGCGGCGTTCATACCGGCTGCCAGCAGGCTTCCGGCTGCGGTGAGGCGGACGCCCTGGCTAATGAAATCGCGACGGCTAGGTGAAGTGAGGTGCATCAGAGGCTCCAGTCAACAAGTAAAACGTTAATCTGGCAAAACCCGGGGCGCGGCGCTGCGATATTTCCCACTGCTGAGCAGTGGGAAAATCACTGCCACTTTAACTGGCAAAATTCCACTAACGCCACGGCCAGCGCCTGTTGCAAATCATCCTGTGGAGAGCGGCAAAACAGCGCCAGCTCAAAGTGGCTGATCGGCGGTAAGCCTGCGGCTTCGTCCAGCACACGATGGCCGGGCAGGCGACAACTGGCAGGCAGCAGCGTTAAACCTAATCCGGCCGCGCTGGCACTGGCGAGTGCCACCAGACTGGCGCTGCTGTAGCTGATGCGCCAGCTGCGGCCCAGCGCATCCAGCGTCTGACACATCTCCTCGCGATACAGTCCCTGCTGGGGAAATACCACCAGCGGCACTGGCGTCTGCTCAAAGCAGGGGTGTTCGGCGCTGTCCAGCCACAGCAGGGGCTCCGGTCGCGCTGCCAATGGGCGTTCACCGCCGGGTTGCTTGATCAGCATGATATCCAGCTCTTCTCGCTGCCACGCACGATGCAAGTCGACATACATGCCGCTCATCACGTCGAGGCGCAGCTGCGGATGCTCGCGGCTGAACTGCGCCAGCAGTGCTGCGGTGGGGGCAGCAAAATCCTCCGGTACGCCGAGGCGCAGGACGCCATCGCGCCACTTGTTGCTCAGCACATCGTGCGCTTCACCGTTGAGCGCAATAATGCGGCGGGCATAGCCCAGTAATTTCTCTCCCTCTTCAGTTAACACCACCTGATGCGAGGTGCGCTCCAGCAACGCTTTGCCAATCATCTCCTCCAGGCGGCGCACCTGCTGGCTGACGGTGGATTGCGATAGATGCACGCGGTCGGCGGCGCGCGTAAAGCTGGCGGTTTCGCATACCGCAACAAAACTGAGTAACTGCTGTGGCGTAAACATCGGCTGACGATTCATTTTTCCACTGATCACTATGGTGTTATTTCATTTCCAAATAGTAACCATTGCTGCGACCCTGACAATCTTTCTACTGCAGGATTGTGTATGAACCGACATTCCAACGGATTGACGCTCGCCGCTTTGGTGCTGGCCGGGCTCAATATGCGTCCGTTACTGACTTCTGTTAGCCCATTGCTGGGCGAACTCCGCCAGGCCATGAGCCTCTCTTCCATTGCCGCTTCGTTGTTACCCGCCGTACCGATGGTGATGATGGGCGCGGTGGCGCTACTCAGTGCCTCCCTGATGCAACGTGTTCCGCTGCAACGTTTGTTGATCGCCGGGCTAGTCCTGCTGCTGCTGGCGCTGGCCGCACGCGGTGTGATTCACGACGGGCAATGGCTGGTGGTCAGCGCGCTTTTTGCCGGGCTGGGGGTTGGCGTGGTGCAGATGGCGATGCCAGGGTTGATCCGCCAGCGCTTTGCCCAGCGCAGCGCCCCCGTTACCGGGTTGTGGGCGGGCGCGTTGATGGGCGGCGGAGGATTAGGGGCAGCACTCTCGCCGTGGCTCAGTGCGCATTTCGGCTGGTCACTGGCGCTCACCGGTTGGGCACTGCCCGTATTGCTGGCGATTGTGCTGTGGTGGATCGTGCGTGTGCCGGTGGCGCAAAGCGCAGAGTCGGTATCTATGCCCTCGCTATGGCGAAAACCGCGCGCCTGGTCGCTGGCGCTCAGTTTTGGCCTGGTCAATGGCGGTTATGCCACGTGCGTCGCCTGGCTTCCGGATGCTTATCACCACCTTGGCTGGTCAGCACAGGCGGGCGGCTCGTTACTGGGGGTGATGATCCTTTGCCAGGTGGCTGGCGCATTATTCATGCCCTTGCTGGCGCGCAAGGCGGATCGTCGTCCACAGCTGATCATCAGTCTGGTTTGCCAGCTGGTCGGTATGTGCGGTTTCCTGTTTGCTCCCCTGCTGGCGCCATGGTTGTGGGCGGCGATTGCCGGATTTGGTTTAGGGGCTGCGTTCCCGCTGGCGATGGTGCTGGCGCTCGATCACCTGCCACATCCGCAGGCGGGTGCACGCCTGGTGGCGTTTATGCAGGGCGCAGGTTTCATTATCGCCGGGTGTATGCCGTTTATCGCCGGTCAGTTGCAGGTGCTGACGCACAGTTTTACCAGCGTGTGGATGATGCAGGGCACCGTAACGGTGGGATTGATCGTGCTGAATCTTCGCTTTCATCCCCACAGTTATCGTCGGGCCTTTGGTCAGACAGAATGATGATTGGTCCTACCAAAACGATTTAAATGTTGCCACATCGTCACAGAACACGAAAAATAACCCCAGCCTCGTTGCTTTAGGTTAACAATGCATTAACTATCTGGAGCCAGAAAGCCCCACACTGCAATTTGGTCCTACCAATTTCAGTGAGCAGAAGGGCAAGACCTGCGGCGCAAACCTGCATTGCCGTTGCGCTGCACTCATCTGGTAACCTCTGGAGATAACGGCATGCCGGTGTGGCAACAAAACTACGATCCTCTCAACAATCTGTGGCTCTCCAGCCTGGTGGCGGTGATCCCGATTGTGTTCTTCTTCTTCGCCCTGCTGAAGCTCAAGCTGAAAGGCTATCAGGCGGGCTCCGCCACGGTGGTGATTGCACTGCTGGTGGCGCTGTTCCTGTATGGCATGCCGTTGGGCCAGGCGCTGGCTTCCGTGGTCTATGGCTTCCTGTACGGCCTGTGGCCAATCGCCTGGATCATCGTCGCGGCAGTATTTGTATATAAAATCTCGGTGAAAACCGGGCAATTCGACATCATCCGTGCTTCGATCCTCTCCATCACACCCGATCAGCGCTTGCAGATGCTGATCGTCGGATTCTCCTTCGGCGCGTTTCTCGAAGGGGCGGCGGGTTTTGGCGCACCGGTGGCAATCACCGCAGCCCTGCTGGTGGGATTGGGCTTTAATCCGCTGTACGCGGCTGGCTTATGCTTGATCGTCAACACCGCGCCAGTAGCCTTTGGTGCGATGGGGATTCCGATTATTGTCGCCGGGCAAGTCACCGGACTCGACAGCTTCCAGATTGGCCAGATGGCCGGGCGTCAATTGCCGTTCCTGACCCTCATTGTGCTGTTCTGGATCATGGCGATTATGGATGGCTGGCGCGGTATCAAGGAAACATGGCCAGCAGTGATCGTCGCGGGTGGATCGTTTGCCATTGCGCAGTTCCTCAGCTCCAACTTCCTCGGCCCGGAATTGCCGGACATCATCTCGTCACTGGCCTCTCTTATCTGCCTCACGCTGTTCCTGCGCCGCTGGAAGCCAGTACGTATTTTCCGTTTCGATGAGAAAACCGCCGTTGACCCGACGCAAACCTCTCAGCGCTATACGCTGGGCCAGATTGTGCGCGCGTGGATGCCATTCCTGTTCCTCACGGCTACCGTCACTCTGTGGAGCATACCGCCGTTCAAGGCGCTGTTTGCTAAAGGTGGCGTGATGTATGACTGGGTATTCAGCGTTCCGGTACCGCTGCTGCATGAGCTGGTGGCACGTATGCCGCCGGTGGTGAGTGCGGCAACGCCTTATGCGGCCA
This sequence comes from Pantoea sp. JGM49, assembly GCF_018257655.1. Lineage (NCBI taxonomy): Bacteria > Pseudomonadati > Pseudomonadota > Gammaproteobacteria > Enterobacterales > Erwiniaceae > Pantoea > Pantoea sp. JGM49. The sequence continues at coordinate 73,521 of NZ_JAERJM010000002.1, forward strand.
TCTTCAAGTTTGATGTGCTGTCAGCCACCGGTACAGCGATTATCGTGGCGGCGGTGCTGTCCGTGATCTGGCTGCGTATGAAGCCCGCTGCGGCGATCCAGACCTTCGGTGAGACGCTGAAAGAACTGGCACTGCCCATCTACTCCATCGGTATGGTGCTGGCCTTCGCCTTTATCTCCAACTACTCCGGATTGTCTGCCACACTGGCCTTAGCGCTGGCGCACACCGGCAATGCCTTTACTTTCTTCTCGCCGTTCCTTGGCTGGCTTGGCGTGTTTCTGACAGGATCTGATACCTCTTCAAATGCGTTGTTCGCGGCGTTGCAGGCCACCACCGCGCAGCAGATTGGTGTGTCGGATGTGCTGCTGGTGGCCGCCAACACCACGGGTGGCGTGACGGGTAAGATGATTTCACCTCAGTCGATCGCCATCGCCTGCGCCGCCGTGGGGCTGGTGGGTAAAGAGTCGGATCTGTTCCGCTTTACCGTTAAACACAGTCTGATCTTCACCTGCATGGTGGGGGTGATCACAACGCTGCAAGCTTATGTCTTAACCTGGATGATTCCATGACAGAAAACACGCCGCGATTAGCGGAAACGCTACGGGCGCGATTGCTCGCCTGGATTGAGGAACACCAGCTGGAGCCGGGTATGCGCTTACCGGCCGAGCGCCAGCTGGCCGCTGAGTTCGGTGTGTCACGCTCATCATTGCGTGAGGCGATTCAGCAGCTGATCAGTAGCGGCGTGTTAATCAGTAAACGCGGCGGCGGTACCTGGCTGTGTGAGCCGCAGGAGCCCTGGTCGGAACAGCGTATTGTTGAGCCGATTCGCCAACTGCTGGCGGACGATCCCGATTATCGCTGGGATATTCTGGAAGCGCGCCACGCCATCGAAGCCAGCACCGCCTGGCACGCCGCCTTGCGTGCCACTGAAGCGGATAAAGAGAAGCTGCGCCTCGCTTTTGATGCTCTGCTCAAGATGCACGACTGTGACGATCCCGATATCGCGGCGCAGGCCGACCTGCGCTTCCATCTCGCCATCGCTGAGGCCTCGCACAATGTAGTGCTGCTGCAAACCATGCGTGGTTTCTTCGATTTGCTGCAGTCTTCGGTACTGCATAGCCGCCAGCGCATGTACACCCAGCCGGTGATTTTTAATCGCCTGAATGAACAGCACCAGGCGATGTTCGATGCGGTGATGGCCGGTGATGCCGAGGCGGCACGCCAGGCAGCGATGGATCACCTCGGCTTTGTGCATACCACCTTGAAATCACTCCATGAAGATGAAGCCCGGCAGGCGCGCATTACCCGCTTGCCAGGCGAATCCCTGGATAATCGTAAGGAAAAAAACTGATGATCATCTCTGCAGCCAGTGACTATCGCGCCGCGGCGCAACGCATCCTGCCCCCGTTCCTGTTCCACTATCTTGACGGCGGCGCGTATGCCGAACACACCCTGAAGCGCAATGTGTCCGATCTGTCGGACGTGGCGCTGCGTCAGCGGGTGCTGAAGAACATGTCCGATCTCAGTCTGGAAACCAAACTGTTCAACGAAACGCTGTCGATGCCGGTCGCGTTAGCGCCCGTGGGGTTGTGCGGCATGTACGCGCGACGCGGGGAAGTGCAGGCCGCGCGTGCAGCGGCACTGAAAGGTATTCCGTTCACGCTCTCCACGGTATCGCTGTGCCCGATTGAAGAGGTAGCGCCAGCCATTAATCGTCCGATGTGGTTCCAGCTGTATGTGCTGCGCGATCGTGGTTTTATGCGCAACGCACTGGAACGCGCGAAAGCGGCGGGCTGCTCGACGCTGGTCTTTACCGTGGATATGCCGACGCCGGGCGCGCGTTATCGTGATGCGCATTCGGGCATGAGCGGGCCAAATGCGGCGATGCGTCGCTACTGGCAGGCGGTGACGCATCCGCAGTGGGCGTGGGATGTCGGGGTGCATGGGCGTCCGCACGATCTCGGTAATATCTCCGCTTATCTTGGCAAGCCTACCGGACTGGAAGATTATATTGGCTGGCTGGCGAACAACTTTGACCCGTCGATCTCATGGAAAGATCTGGAGTGGATTCGTGAGTTTTGGGATGGGCCGATGGTGATCAAAGGCATTCTGGATCCGGAAGATGCGCGTGATGCGGTGCGCTTCGGCGCGGACGGCATTGTGGTCTCTAACCATGGCGGACGCCAGCTGGATGGTGTGCTGTCATCGGCGCGCGCACTGCCTGCCATTGCAGACGCCGTGAAAGGCGATATTGCGATTCTGGCCGACAGTGGTATCCGCAACGGGTTGGATGTGGTGCGCATGATCGCGCTGGGTGCAGACACTGTCCTGCTGGGTCGCGCCTTTATCTATGCACTGGCGACCCATGGTCAGCGTGGCGTTGAGAATTTGCTGAATTTGATCGAAAAAGAGATGAAAGTGGCGATGACGCTGACCGGGGCCAAAACCATTGCCGAGATCACCCAGGACTCGCTGGTGCAGGCGAATGCGCTGCTGAGCGAAGCGGGTTTACATCCGGCTCGACCACGTGCCGTGAGCTGAATTGCGGAAAGCAAAATGAGAGGGGTTGTCTATACTGACTGCTGTCTGACTAACAGGAGGAATGACATGACCATTCATAAGAAAGGATCGGCCCATTGGGAAGGCGACATCAAAGGCAAGGGTACCGTGAGCACCGAAAGTGGCGTGCTGAGCAACCAGCCTTATGGCTTCAATACCCGCTTTGAGGGTGAGAAGGGCACCAATCCGGAAGAGCTGATCGGTGCTGCACATGCGGCGTGCTTCTCCATGGCGTTGTCGCTGATGCTGGGTCAGGCTGGGCATCCGCCTAAAAGCATCGACACCACCGCGGATGTGTCCCTGGACAAGAAAGGTGAAGGTTTTGCCATTACCAAAATTGCACTCACCAGCACCATCGCGCTGCCAGGCATCGACAGTGCCAAATTTGATGAGATTATTCAGAAAGCCAAAGCGGGCTGCCCGGTATCTCAGGTGCTTAATGCCGAGATTAGCCTGGACTACACGCTGAATAATTAATCGCCCTTACGGGTTACCAGCGGTAGAATAGCGATGCGCCTTAGGGCGCATCGTTGCTTTCTGCCGTCTGGAGGATGCGTGGGGAAAAAACTGGCTGCAACTAAACACTGGAAAATGATTGTGGTGCTGCTGTGCATCTGCGGCGCGCTGATGCTGATTCGCTGGGCGGCGATGATATGGGGTTAAAAGACTGGATCTGCCGCCATAAGCTCGGCGTGCTAGTGATGGTGATTCTGGTGCTGGAAGGGGTGCACTATCTGCTGACCGCCAGCTGGTTACCGTGGCAGCTCGGTTGATTCAGGCGTATTCGCTGTCTGGCTGACGAACGTTACGCACACTGCTGCGCGCAATGCGATAGGCCTTGCGTGGGTCGCCCGCCACAAACTCAAAGGTCGGCGAGTAGTAGAATGGCAACCAGCCTTCAAAGCTGCTCTCCCACTCCCAGCGCACCGGGCAGGGCCAGAGAATGCCATCATACAAAATGTAATAAACCCAGCGTCCGTTTGGACGACGGGGGCGAGTCTTCTTCATGGGATTCACAACGGTAATAGTGTAAAGCAGCTTATATTTTGGACGCTATGCGCCGATCTTGCAATGCCGTCTGGCTTATTTTTGTACAGCTCAAATAAAACTGGCACCGAATTAACGGTGCACTTCCCCGCACAGCAGGACCACATTCGGTCGAACTTTATGGATGCGGTCGGCCATTTGCTCACAGGCCACTTTGGTCGGGTAGATACGTTCTGACACCGGTAAGGCGTCACAGGCATCATGTCCACACGCGCTCACTAACAACACAAAACCAATCAGCATGATTGGACTCCTTAAACACGTTCCTGATGATACGGAAGCAGTGGCTGTTCGTTCCTTTTTTTAATCCAGTATAGCCAAACGGCACGAGAGTCAATGATCACCCTGAGCGGCCTGGTGGTGCGAACGGTGAGATTATAACCAGCCGGACGCACAACAGCATGACAATCTGAGCTAAACTGTGCGGCCCTGACAAAAATGATGAGTGAGTGACCAATGTTGAACGAAATTGCCCATCCGGCCAGCAGCCCAAAACAAGCCGCGCTGCAACTGGTGATTGAACTGGTGCGTGCAGGCAAACTCAGCCCAATGCAAGGCGATGCTTCAAACATGATTTCTATTTACGAGCAGTTCAAAGCCCATTTTGAGGCGGACAAACACAAAGACTCGGCCATTTCCTGATGCTTTTATTCTGAAAACAGCGCAATCTCTTGCGCTGTTTTTTTATGCATAGAACCAGGCGGGCAGAATCGCGATCAGGTTATTCAGCGTATGCATGAAGATGGGCAGCGCGAGGCTATTGCTGCGCAGACGGGCGTAACACAGCAACAGTGAAAACAGCGTCAGGGCCACGATGGTTTCCCAATGCACGTATTGCGTGTGCATCGCGGCGAACAGCAGCGAGGTGAGCAGCATGCAGGCGAAGCGACTTTTCGGCGCCCATAACAGAAACCCCTGTAACAGAAAACCGCGGAACAACACCTCTTCAAACACCGGTGCCAGCAGCACCGCAGTCAGCAGCAGGATCAGCATCGAACTGCGTCCCTGTTGACTCTGCGCAATCAACCAGCCTTCCGGTTGCAGGAATTGCGTCTGCGCCACCATCAGCGCTACCAGCGCACCCACAAACAGCAGCGCCTGACCGGGACGGAGATATCCCAGCGGAATGTCAGTGCGGCGTTGGCAGTAAAAACGATACAGCGGGTAAATCACCGCGAATTCGAATAAGCAGAGCACCGGCACCAGTAAACCGTTATTACGCAGCGCCCCATAGTTGGGAAACAGCGTAATCAGCATGGTCACGACGTAATACACCACAAAGCTCGCGGCGTAGAACAGCGTCAGCGTCACCTTGTCGGATTGGGTGTCCATAGTCAGCTCAATGGGCAGAGGAAAACGCATAGTAGCAATGGCGATCATTGCTGTCGAGATGGCCCCACACAGAATCGCACTGCTCAAAAATTCCGCCGTGAGGACTAAATCTGCGGCGGCCTGCGCCGATAACCGAAAAAACCATTACAGGACAGAGGCGCCATGAACGCGCACCCTGTCTTCTTTTTTGCTGCCTCTGTTTTGCGAGCATATTGCATGAATTCTGAGTATCACCGGCACGCGACCTTGCCTGACAGGGCTAATATGGAAGCACACACCGTTCGGGTGACGCGACGCAGTCTGCGCACTCTGACATCGCTGCTGTTTGGCGTGCTGCTGCTTTCAGTCGTGATGGTGCTGGTGATAGCCCACCGACAAAACAGCGACTCGATCCAGCAGGATGTCAACCTGATGCGCCAGGCCTGGCTACAGCAGCAGGAGAAGATGATCATCGATGTGCGTGATTATGCGAACTGGGGGGAAGGCTGGAAAAATTTGCACCTGACGGTGAATAAAGTCTGGGCGTGGGACGAAGAGAACTTTGGCCCCAGCCTGTACAAAGAGTATCACTACGATGGCGTGTTTGTGATCGATGGCGCCGGCAAAACGCGCTATGCGGTGGTGAATGGCAAATTGTCAGAGGCGTCGCTGGAGAGCTGGTTAGGTGGGCAAGCTGCACTATTGCTGGCCGCCGCACGTCACCAGCCCGAAGATGGCATCACACGTAACGTGATAATCAATCAGCAGCCGGCATTGGTGGTGGCCGCACCGATCACCCCAGGCAAGGTGCCCGATCTCCCCACCATCTCTGGCCCTTCTTCGGTGATGGTGTTCGTCAACATCATGACTCCGGAAAAACTGCAGGCGCTGGGCAAATCGCTCAATGTGATTGCGCCGCGTATTGCGAATGGCTTAAACGATGCGTTGTATGAACCGCGTCTGGTCGAACCGGTGATTCAGGGCGAATCGCTGGTATTGCGCTGGCAGGCCAAAAATCCCGGTTTTGGTGTGATATGGCTGATGATGCCGCTGTTGCTGTTTACGGCGTTAGCGGTTGCGCTGGTGACGCGCCGGGTGATTCGCCATGCGCTGCATAATGCAGTTATTTCCGATCGTCGCTTTGAAATGCTGGCCATCAGCCAGCGTGAACTGGCGAACAGTGAAGAGCGTTTTCGCGATCTTGCAGAAGCGGCCTCGGACTGGATTTGGGAAGTGGACGATCAGGGCCGCCTTTGCTATCTCTCCTCGCGGTTTGCCGCCGTGACAGGACACGAGGTCAAAAGCTGGATTGGGCGGCCGCTGGATCAACTCCTCAGTCATCCCAGCCATTCGCTGGTGGCCTGGCTGTTGCGTCAGGGCGATGAAATGCAGCATGTGCCGCTGCGCTGCCAGTTTATGGCCGCCAATGGTGAGCGCCGCATCGGCGAATTGATGGCGAAAACCATTCGTCGTAATGGACTGCGCACCGGCTTTCGCGGCACGGTGTCCGATATTACCCATGAGGTGGATGCAGAAGCGCGCATCCAGTTCCTGTCACGTCATGATTTGCTCACTGGCCTCGCCAACCGCATGCAGCTACAGGAATTCCTGACCACACATCTGGAAAATGCCACGCAAGAGGCACCGCTGTTTGTGATCAGCTTCGATCTCGATCAGTTCAAACCGATCAACGATTCTTGGGGCCACGCGGTGGGCGATGTGGTGCTGAATGAGATCTCTCAACGGCTGAAAAACCTGATCGGCCCAGATGAACTGGCGGCACGACTGGGCGGAGATGAGTTTATTCTACTGCTGCGCGAAAGCTCGCGCGCCGGTCTGGAGTATCGCTGCCGCGCACTGCAACGCGCCGTACATCAGCCGATTATCAGCGGATCGCATCAACTGAGTCTTACAGCCAGCATGGGCATCGTCAGCGCACCGCAGGACGCCAGCCAACCGGAAGCCTTGCTACGGCTTGCGGACATCGCTCTCGGCCAGGCACGCACGGCTGGACGCGATCGCTGGGTATGGTACTCCAACGATATGGCCAACCATATTCAATCGAAGCGCGATATGGTGCAGGCGATTGAAGAGGCGCTGCGCAACAACACATTTTCACTGCACTACCAGCCGCGCTATCAACTGCAAACGGGACAGCTGGCTGGCGCAGAGGCGCTGATTCGCTGGCAGGTGGGCGAGGATAAATGGATTACCCCTGACCGCTTTATTCCGCTGGCGGAAGAGAATGGGCTGATCGCTGCCATCAGTGACTGGGTGCTCATGCGCGCCTGCCATGATGCCAGCGATTGGGGCGACCAGCGCTATGTATCCGTGAACATTTCACCGGTGGAGTTCCGCAACAGCGATCTGGTGGATCGTGTGGCGCATGCGCTGGCGGTTAGCGGCTTACCGGCCACCCGACTTGAGCTGGAGATCACTGAAAACGTGACCTTCGAGCATCCCGATCGTGCGCTGGAAATCATGCAGGGGTTGCGTGCGCTGGGCGTGCGGCTGACGGTGGATGATTTTGGTACTGGCTATGCTGCCTTAGGCTATCTCAAAACCTTCCCGTTCAATGGCTTGAAAATCGATCGATCATGGATGAAAGAGTTCCCGGAATCCAGGCAGGCGCAATCAGTGGTGGCGGGGATTGTCGGATTGGCACGCGCCTTTGCGCTCACCATCACGGCAGAAGGGATTGAAACCGAAGCGCAACTCAACGAGCTAAAAGCGCTGTCGTGTGAAGAGGGGCAGGGCTATTTTCTCGGCAAACCGATGCCGGTTGCGGCATTTAATGCGCGTTTGCAGGATGAAAAAGAGGCCGCTCAATAGGCGGCCTCTCGTTGATGGCGGCCGTTTTGCCGCCAGCATTATCGTGGCTTAGCGCACCCGAACCGCAACCACGGTCATCAGGATGGCAAAGCCGATAAAAATAGCAAGTTCCATCATCGTCTCCTCAGATAATTCTTAGTTAATTATAGTGACTGAGTGCGTAATTTTTAGACAGCGCGTGCGATTAATCCTGGAAAATGAGAGGAAGATCGCGTGTTACAGCACAATTCTTCGACCAATCCGCTGGCATTGTTTTCACATCAACGGCTTGCTTTGTTACTCTCGGGAATGGTTCGTTTACTATCCAGGAGGAGAAACTTGTGACCCATTATGGAAAAGCGTTACTGGCCACGGCCTTTTTTGCCTTAACCGCCTGCCAGTCAGCCAGCAAACCGGACAGCACCGCTGCCGCCAGCCACGATCCCGAAACCGATCAGTGTGGCGCATCGCAATATCAGAATTATATCGGCCAGCCACTGAGCAGCCTTGATACCCAACGCTTTGCGGTGCCGGTGCGCGCCATTCCGTGGAACGGTGCCGTCACCATGGACTTCAACCTGCGCCGCCTGAACTTTACTGCTGATCAGAGTGGTAAAATTTCGCGGGTTTATTGCGGATAAATTCAAACGGACATCGCATTGTCATTGGGCTGTCATGGCGCCGGGCGAGGATAGCTGCGCATTACGGAGACTTCCTCGTCACTCTCGAATATGCAATGCTCGTCTTGTTTCTTCCCGCCTCGGCGGGAATTTTTTTATCTATTAATCCGTACTGGATTGATGAGGAGCGACGATGAGACACACCAAAAAAATTCTGCTAATCACCCTGCTATTAAGTCCACTGGCGCACGCCTCGAGCGAAGCCGCCTGGCAGCAAAACAGCCAAACCCGGCAGCAAGCCTGTCTGAAAGCCAGCGGCCTGAAAGGGGTGAAGGTGGTGGGGAAACCGATTCAGTATGACGACAGCGTCGGCTACGACGCGGTACTGCTGGAAGGGCGTTATCCGCAGAAGCACATGAAAAATCAGATTGGGCGTGAGCTGTGCCTGTACCAGCGTACAAGCGGAAAAGCGGTGGTCAGCGAGGCCGATCACCTGCGCGCAGTGAAGTAACACGATATGGAGGCGCGCCCGCTTACGGCGCGTCTTGAAGTCCCTGAACGCTGCAATTGTCCTTTAGATCCGCCGCACACAAGGTGATTTCTTCGGTGGTTTAATGACGGTACCTTACGGCTTTTGTTGCCTGTCTTCCAGCAACTGCGCCAGCAAATTACGATAGCTTTGGAGCTGCTGCTCATCCCCTTCAAACTCCAGTTTGGCAATCACCCGCGCAATGATCGCTTTGCTGGTAGCGGGCTGACCATCATCCATCAATTCGCGCATGATCGCTGCCAGCAGATCGCTCTCGTGCGGCGCATGCCAGGCAGGGCTGTTAAAGTAGTCGGTAATCGCCCGACTGGCGCTGTTAGGATGTATTCTCATGGCTGACCTCCGCAGAGACAACGATGCCCACCGCCGGTTATTGGCAGCATTGGGAAATATGGGTTAAGCATGGGAACTGTCCAGAACGGGCAGCGCCTCGCCGGCGATGGCCGGTGATTTTTTAAACATAGATGCGGCGTCGAATATTGTCAGTAATGGATAGACATATTTTTTCACGTTTGCGCTTCGTCGCGACGCGCTTATCTTGCTGAGTTGTTTGTTACAGCACATAAAGACACTATAAATCGTGTCCCTTACACTATTTGCTGTGAGCAGAATCACGCAAGGCAGCGGAAAACTGCGTTTTTAACCCGATGCCATGTTTTGCCGTCCAGCGATGTTATGAGGTTGTTAGACTGAACCCTCATTTCATTTTTTCTGATGCACACGCCCATGCTACGCTCCATCGAGTCCTGGAAGGTCAATCTGATATCGGTCTGGTTTGGCTGTTTTTTTACCGGATTAGCTATCAGCCAGATCATTCCCTTCCTGCCGCTCTACGTTGAGGAACTCGGTATCCATGGCGCCAATGCACTAAGCGTCTGGTCGGGTCTCACCTTCAGTATTACCTTCATCGTCTCTGCTGCGGTAGCGCCGCTGTGGGGCAGCCTGGCTGACCGTAAAGGGCGCAAGCTGATGCTGTTACGCGCATCCTTTGGCATGGGCGCTGTGATACTGCTGCAGGCGTTTGTGACCGAAGCGTGGCAGTTGCTGCTGTTGCGTGCGCTGATGGGCTTAACCTCTGGCTATATCCCCAATGCGATGGCGCTGGTGGCCGCTCAGGTTCCGCGCGAGCGCAGCGGCTGGGCATTGAGCTGTGTCTCCACCGGGCAAATTGGCGGTGTGATTCTGGGGCCGATGATTGGCGGGCTGCTGGCTGACTGGCTGGGACTGCGCATGGTGTTTATTGTCACGGCAGTGCTGTTGATGGTGAGCTTCCTTGTCACGTTGTTCCTGATCAAAGAGACCGGCTACACGCCAGTGAGCAAGCAGGACAAAATGAGCGGACGCGAGGTGTTCCGCAGCCTCGACAATCCTCGCCTGATGATGTGTCTGTTCGTCACCACCATGGTGATCCAGATGTGTAACGGTTCGGTGAACCCGATCCTGACGCTGTTCGTGCGTGAGCTGGCGCCCGATGCGCAGAATCTTGCCTTCCTCAGTGGTGTGATTGCCGCACTGCCGGGCGTTTCGGCGCTGATCTCCGCCCCTCGTTTGGGTAAGCTGGGCGATCGCATTGGCACGCAGCGCATTCTGATGGGCACCATGCTGTTTTCTCTGGTGTTGCTGATGGCGATGTCATTCGTTACCAGCGCCACTCAGTTAGGCGTGCTGCGTTTCCTGCTGGGCTTTGCCGATGGCGCGATGATGCCTGCAGTACAAACGCTGCTGGTACGCCACTCGCGCGATAATGTCACCGGACGCATCTTTGGCTACAACCAATCCTTTATGTATCTCGGCAACGTGGCCGGCCCGCTATTGGGTGCGGCGGTGTCTGCTGCGACCGGCTATCGCTGGGTCTTCTTCGCTACCGCCGTGGTGGTGCTGTTGAATGTCCTGCTTCTGCGCCGCTTCTATCGCCGCCCGAAAACTGAGCTGACTCCACCGCTGAGCCAGCAAGGTGAGGCGGCGAAGAAGTCTACTGGCGCAGCGTCAGCGCGTAGTGCCACTGCTGCTGAGAAAGCAAAAACTCCGGGCTGACGCTGGGGCTCCAGGAATCGTCACCGCCCACGCCCATATGGAAGCCATCAAGGTGCAGCCAGCAGCCTTCCTCTTCCCGCAACAGATGGCGATGCGAGGTATCACGCAGCTGTTCGAGGCTGTAGCGGCTGAGCGAGAACGCAAAATCGCCGCTCGCCTGCCAGCTGCCGGTATCAAGCTGGCGCGTACCGCAGCGCAATCCGTTTTCACCGGGAAACACATAGGCGGTACTCAGCGAAGTCAGCGGCTGCTGCCAGTGTGAAAACTGCGCCGCCAGCTGACGATCCGGATAGTTTTCATGCGGGCCCAGGCCGAGCCAGCTCACACTCTGCGGCGCGCTCCTCAACTGACAACGCAACCCGATGCGCGCGGGAGCAGGCAAGCCCGGCGCCTGTTGCACCTCGACACTGACGCTCAACTCACCGTTGCCACCGATCTGATAACGCTTGTGGCTGGTAAAGATCACCTGCCCATTGGCCTCCCACTGATGCCAGGTTTCAATCAGCACGCTGTGTTTCAGACTATCGACCTGCATATCCAGCAGCACCGCTTCCAGCTGGTTATAGCCCGCGTGTTTCCAGCGCTCCACCCAGGCATTGGGATCGACATTGGCGGCTTCACTGGTGCCGATATCGTTATCAATCGGCGCGCGTACAAAGCACTCCTGCAATGACGTCAGCATCGTCTCTTCATCGTGAACAAACCATTGCACCAACTCCCCACTGCGGCGCGAGAAGTGCCAACGCTGTTGCGGCAGTTGCACGGCAACCAAATCGTGATTGGCAATCAGCTCTGGCGCGGTGGGCGTGGCATCAATCACACGAGGCATTAACGCGGCGGGCAGCGGCCACTGATCCCAGGCCACGCGGGCATCGGCTTCCGACCATGCGGTGGCAGCGATCTGATGCACCGCGAGATTCAGCCACGCATTCCCCTGTAAATGTTCAGCGGCTGGAATATCAATCGTCTGGCTGCCCTGCGCGGTGAGATGCAGCGGTAATTCGCCCTGCGCGACGGAAACGCCATCCTGTTCAATCGACCAGCGCAGCACTTCATTATCGCTGCCGCGGAACAGGTACTCGCTGGAGATCGTGAAACGCCAGGCGTTACTGGCATCGCGTTGGAACTGGAAAAATTGCTGTGCACGCTGCGCTTCAAACAAAGCCGGATGCGGCGTTCGATCGGCAAACACCAGACCGTTCATACAGAACTGGCGGTCGTTAGGCGTGTCGCCAAAATCGCCGCCGTAAGCCTGCCATGGCTGGCCTTGTTCGTCATAACGCGTCAGGCTTTGATCGACCCAATCCCAGACAAAACCGCCCTGCAGGCGCGGGAACTGACGGAAGGCCTGCCAGTATTTGGCGAAGCCACCGAAGCTATTGCCCATCGCGTGCGCATACTCGCACAGGATCAGCGGACGCGTTTCACCCGGCAGGCCAATCCATTTTTTCAATGACCACTTCGGTACGGCAGGGAAGGGCTGATCCTGATCGACGCGCGCATACATTGGGCAGACAATATCGGTGGCGGCAGTATTGGCGCCACCGCCTTCATATTGCACCGGACGGGTCGGATCGCTGCTTTTCACCCATTGATAGAGCGCATCATGGGTACTGCCATGGCCGGACTCATTGCCGAGTGACCAGATGATGATACAAGCGTGGTTACGATCGCGCTGAACCATGCGCGTGACGCGCTCGCTATAGGCGGCGAACCAGCGTGGATCGGCCGATAAACGGTTCATTGGCTGCATGCCGTGGGTTTCAATATTGGCCTCATCGACGACATACAGGCCATATTCATCGCACAGGCGATACCACAGCGGATGGTTGGGATAATGCGCACAGCGAACGGCGTTGAAGTTGTGGCGCTTCATTAATTCAATATCGCGCCGCATGCTGGCTTCATCCACCACCTGGCCATTTTCCGGATGATGTTCATGACGGTTCACGCCGCGAATCAGCAGAGCCTTGCCGTTGACGCACAGTTGACCGTTTTCAATGCTGACACGCCGGAAGCCGACATCGTAGGCTTCGGCTTCAACCACCTGCCCGTACTCATCCAATAGCGTCACCACGGCACGATAGAGATGGGGCGTTTCCGCACTCCACAGCAGGGGATTTTTTATCGGCAGCACCAGCAGCGCGCGCTCTGGGTAATGCCCACGTTCGTCAATCACCGCACTGCCCGGCGCTTGTTCTTCACTGCCGATGCAGGTTTCGCCTTGCCACAGGCTCACACGCAGGCGGCACTGATTGAGCAGTCGTTCACCGGCGTTAATTTTGACACTCACGCGCAGATCCCCACGGATATATTCCGGGCTCAGCGCCGTTTCGATTTGCACGTCGGCCAGTTGGGTTGATGGCTTATGGAGCAGGCTGACGTCGCGGAATATCCCGCTCATGCGCCACATATCCTGATCTTCTAAATAGCTGCCATCGCTCCAGCGCAACACCATCACTGCCAGTCGGTTCTGGCCACGCTGTAATGCCTGACTGAGATCAAACTCGGCTGGCAGGCGGCTGTCCTGTGAATAGCCGATCCACTGGCCGTTACACCACAGGAAAAAGGCCGAGTTAACGCCGTCAAACACAATGCGCGTTTGTCCTTGCGTCAGCCAACTCTCATCGATATTGAATGTGAGCGAATAACATCCGGTGGGGTTTTCCTTAGGAACAAACGGCGGGTTCACAGGAATCGGATATTGCACGTTAGTGTAGATTGGCGCGTCAAAGCCATGCAACTGCCAGTTTGCAGGCACGGGCAGGGAGTGCGCGCCAGGCAAATCCTGCAGCAACCAGCTTTGTGGCACCGCTTCAGGCTGTGAGAAATAGCTGAAACTCCACTGTCCATTCAGTAACTGGCGTGATGGGGAAGGGGCATCGTCGCGCGCACTGACTTCATCGCGCCAGCTGGAAAACGGCGGATGGGCATCCAGACGGTTCAGGCTAGTGATCACCGGATTTTCCCAGTCGCGACGCGCCAGGATATCACTGAGAGAAAGGGTGGGCAGGGTCATGGTAAGATCTCATTGATTGTAATGCGCTCACATTGCGTCATTTCGCGCGGCGTGTAAAGTGATCGACCGCCCGCAATGGTTGAAATTTTCTTCGATATGATGATGCCTCTGTGGTTTTTTTGCGGGCGTAGTGCCAGTAATTTGTTAAGCGTGGTGAGCAGAGATGAATAGCGCCGGGTTGCAGAGAATTCTGTATTGTCGTGCCCGTTACCGCCTCATACACTCAGCCCGATTTCACCATCCAGAGGTAATTATGGTCCGTATTATTAAACTCGCTGCCGTTGTGGCATTGGTGACCGCGTTGAGCGGTTGTATCTTCCCACCGCCGGGTGGCGGAGGCGGTTGGGGTGGTCCTGGCGGCGGTGGCGGTCCAGGTCGTGGCTTTATGGGACCCATTAATTAGCGCCAGACGTTAATGCATGATTACGCGCGAAACGTTTCGAAAAAGCCCTATCAATGAAGTGAAACGTTTCGCCGTTACATATTGAAATTCCGTTTCTTTTTTAACGCTGCGCTTATTCTAAATTTTAAGCAAACCGCCAAAAATCCCTGTTGTTTTAACCCCCTCAATGCTAACGTCTGTTTTCCATCTCTTATTGAGCCTGTCGCATGAAAAACCTTATCGCGGAACTTCTGCTAAAACTGGCTGAGAAAGAAGAAGAGTCAAAAGAATTAGTGGTCCAGGTAGAGGCATTAGAAATTGTGCTGACGGCCATGCTGCGTAAGCTGGATCCTGAACAATTCAACGAGATTGCGGCCGGTATCGCCACCGCGATGCCTCCACTTGCCCCTGCGGCAGAAACCCCAGATACCACTCTGCTGCGTAACTACGTTGAAAAGCTGCTGAATCATCCCCGCGTGTAAGCGTCACGCCACGCTGAAGAACCGATTTTGCTGTTAGCGTGCTCGCAGCAAGCTTTGGACGAGGGAATATATTTTTTTCTGCATTGCTTATTTCCTGCCATGATTAAGAGGCAATAATTCTATGGAGATTCCGGCAATGAAATCGTGTCTTTTGGCAATGATAGCAGCAGGCCTGCTGTTGGCGGGCAATGCGGGTGCAGCAGAGAAAACCGCCCAACAAAATAAAATGACAATGTGTAATCAACACGCATCTTCTCAGGATTTAAAAGGGGATGCGCGTAAATCCTTCATGAGCGACTGTCTGAAAAAAGACAGCAAGATGGGCAGCATGACGCCGCAGCAAATGAAGATGAAAACCTGTAATACCGACGCGGCTGATAAAAAACTCAGCGGCGATGCACGCAAGACCTTTATGAGTTCCTGCCTGAAAAAAGCCTAATCGAATTGCACCTGATTTAAGGGTTCATACTGTGTATGAGCCCTTTTTTATTGCTTCTCACTCGCTCCCATTCACCGGTCAGAAGAAAAAGTAATAGCCGGAGCGTCGTCACATTTTAAACGCGGTAATGCTGCCAGGATGTATTAATCCTAAATAAGGACTAATTAAAAAATAATCTATCCTTCCCCTCGAACCGGATGCTTTCGTCGGGCAGCTTTGACCTGTGGAGACGGCTATGAATGTGCTTGATTATGCTGTGATGGCGCTGTATGCGCTGATGATAGTGGCCATTACGCTCTGGGCGATGCGTAAAGTCGGCAGCACGCGTGATTTCTTTGCGGCAGGCGGGAAAATGCCCTGGTGGTTGTCGGGCGTCTCGCATCATATGTCCGGCTACAGTGCGGCCGTGTTCGTGGCCTATGCGGCAGTGGCTTATAACATGGGCATCACCATCTATTTCTGGTGGGCGTTTCCCATCTCCGTTGCGGTATTAATCGGGTCGCGCCTGTTTGCCCCACGCTGGGCCAGACTGCGAATCCATATGAATATCGAATCGCCGATGGAGTACCTCGCGACGCGTTATAACCTGCCAACGCAAATGGTGCTGGCGTGGAGTGGGGTGCTGCTGAAAACCTTCGACGTCGGCGCCAAATGGGCCGCCATTGCCGTGATCATCAATGTCTTTACCGGGTTAAATCCGTTGATTGGCATCTGCATCTCCGGGGCGCTTAGCCTGTTTTATACCGTGATGGGCGGTTTATGGGCCGATGCCTGTAATGATTTCGGCCAGTTTGTGGTGCAGTTTGTTGCCGCGATGGTCATGGTGGTGGCCGTGGCGATGCATCTGGGCGGTTTCGGCGAACTGTTCACCATCTGGCAGCACTTGCCCGCTACGCACACCGACATCGTTCAGGAGCCGTATACGCTCGGCTTTATCCTCGCCTACTTTGTGATTTACACCCTGAGCTACAACGGCGGCACCTGGAATCTGGCACAGCGCTTCATCGCCGCACCGGCGGGTCGCGATGCACGTAAAGCGGCGTTGCTCTCGGCCGCACTTTACCTGATCTGGCCGCTGATACTGTTCTGGCCGATGTGGGCGGCACCGCTGCTGTTCCCCAATCTTAGCGATCCCTCACGTTCATACTCTGTGATGGCGATGGAATTACTGCCGAATGGGTTAATAGGATTAGTGCTGGTGGCGATGTTCACTCACACACTGTCGATGACTTCATCAGATGCCAATGCCATCACGGCGGTGGTTACGCGTGACATTCTGCCCGGCATGCTGCCGCGCCATTTTCAGCGCGGTAAAAGCTCGCTGCTCGTCGCGCGTCTGACGGCTTTTCTCTTCATCATCACCACGTTGATTATCGCCATGAATGCCAGCCGTTTCGGCGGTGTGCTGTCTCTGCTGATTATCTGGTTCGGTGGATTAGTGGGGCCCATTTCGATTCCGATGCTTTTAGGCTTACTGCCCGCATTTCGTCGTAGCGGCAGTGCCGCGGCGCTGGTGAGTTGGGCCGTGGGCGTGGGCACCTTTTTCTGCGTGAAATTTATCTTTACTGATGTCAGCACTGCCACTCAGGTGGCCGCCCCCGTGATGTCATCGCTGGTGCTGTTTGTGGTGATGGGATGGCTGCGTCGTGCACCGGTCAGTCCGGAAGTCGACGCGCTGCTCGCGGCACTCAATCAGGATCAGGATATGCCCGCCAGTGCGCACTGGCCGAAAAGTCACAACGCTTCTCAGGAGGGATAAGAATGACGCTTTTACAACAGGGAAAGCGCGACTGCTTGTGGGTCAAGCGCTTCGCCCATCGTGATGCATTAGGCATCGCGGCGGCAGAGGATGCCATCGCCTATTTGCAGCAATTACTGCAACAGCAGGCGGTGGTGCGGATGGTATTTGCTGCCGCCCCCTCACAACTTGAGTTTCTTGCCGCGCTGGCTGCCGCGCCGAATCTCGACTGGTCGCGTATTCACGCGTTTCATATGGATGAATACATTGGGTTGAATGAAGATGCGCCGCAGCGCTTTAGCCATTTCCTGCGTGAACATCTGTTTGACCGGGTACAACCTGGTGAAGTGTATCTCATCCCTTCAGGTGGCGATCCAGCGGGAGTGTGTCGCGAATATGCGCGCAAGTTGGAGGCGGCACCGATCGATGTGGTCTGTCTGGGCATTGGTGAAAATGGCCATCTGGCCTTTAACGATCCGCCGGTAGCGGATTTCAGCGATCCGCTTAGCGTCAAGACAGTGCAACTGGATCACGCCTGCCGTCAGCAGCAGGTCAACGACGGCTGTTTCCCCACACTCGAGCAGGTGCCGACGCACGCGGTGACGCTGACGATTCCCGCTTTGATGCGTGGCACCAGGCTGTTCTGCATGGTGCCGGGCGCGACCAAACGCGCAGCGGTGCAGGCAACATTGCACGACGCGATATCCACGGCTTGCCCGGCAACCCGATTGCGCCAGCATCCCAACTGCACGCTATATACCGACGCCGATGCCTGCGCGGAGGTGATTTTTGACTGAAATGCTATTACGCGGTCGCGATTACCGCACGCTGGATCCGATTGAGCTCTACATGTGTGAAGGCCTGCTGGCAGAGGTGCGATCGTTGCCAGAGCCCGATAACGATCTGATTCTGGCGCCGGGGCTGGTGGATCTGCAAGTTAACGGCTTTCAGGGCGTGGACTTTAATCACTTTCCTTTTAGCGAACAGGATGTGCTGAATGCCACGCACGCGTTGTGGCAACAAGGGGTCACCAGCTTTATGCCGACGGTGATCACCGCTCAGCCCGGAGAGATTGCGCAAGCGTTGCAGCGACTGGCCAGCGCCTGTGAACACTATTCGGACGTCGCGCTGGCGGTGCCGGGTTTTCATCTGGAAGGGCCATTTTTGTCACCGGAGGACGGCCCGCGCGGTGCGCATCCACGGGAGGCGATCTGTGCGCCGGATGTGTTTCTGTTTGAAAGCTGGCAACGGGCCGCGCAGCAGCGCATTGGTTTGCTGACGCTCTCACCGGAATGGCCGCAAAGCAGCGAGCTCATCCAGCATTGCGTGAAGCAGCAGGTGCGGGTGGCGATTGGGCACACCTCAGCCTCTGCCGCGCAGATTCATGATGCGGTGCTGGCGGGCGCTTCGCTTTCAACTCATCTGGGCAATGGCGCGCACCTGCAACTGCCGCGCCATCCCAATTACATCTGGCAGCAGCTGGCGGAAGATGCGCTGGCGGCCACGCTGATTGCCGATGGTGATCATCTGCCCGCTGAGGTATTGAAAGTCTTTTTACGGGCGAAGGGCGAGCAGGCGCTGCTGGTGAGTGATGTGACCTGCTTTGCCGGGCAGCCGCCGGGCATCTACGATTCGGCAATAGGCGGACGCGTGCAACTGAGCGCGGAAGGGCGGCTGAGTATGGCGGATGCGCCACAGCTGCTGGCCGGTTCCGCGCGGGGCCTGCTGGATGGCGTCAATTTTCTGCTGCGGCAACAATTAGCCTCTTTGCAGCAGGCGATTGAGATGGCATCGATTCGTCCGGCACGGCAGTTAGATTTGCCACAGCAGCATGGGTTGGCACCCGGTGCGCCGGCGGATGTGTTGTTGCTGAAACCCCAGCCAGATGGGGGCGTGGCGTTAGTCGCCTGTCTCAAACAGGGCAAAAAGGTGTGGCAAGCCGCCTCAGCCTGAAGCGCGATTTTATTTTCCTCGCTAACGGTGTGATAAGTAATATCTTATCCGCCGTTACGCTTTGTTTCTTCAGCGAAATTCTCCTGCTTTGCCAGGCTTACTGTTTGTAGGGATTTAATGTCGTCAAATCCAATAACAACGCAGGAGGCTAATCGTGAGCTATCAATCTGTCGTGGAACTCAAGTCGCTGGCGCAGCACAAACCCACCAAATTCACCGTGGGTGATATCGATATGGTACTGGTTCGCGATGGCGAACGGGTGCAGGCGTTGCAGGCAAAGTGCCCCCATGCGGGAGCGCCGTTAGAGCAGGGTGCAATTTGCGGCGACAAGCTGGTGTGTCCGTGGCACAAGGCGGTATTTCAACTGCGCGATGGCAAGATGTGTGAGCCGCTGGCATTGGCCAACCTCAAACGCTATCCGGTGCGTGTTGAACAGGGCAAGGTGCTGGTGAATCCACAAGCGATGACACCCGCCAGTGCGCCCGCCGCTCAGGGCGAATCACCGGTGTGCGTGATTTTAGGTTCCGGAGCCGCAGGCAGTGCGGCGATCTGGACGCTCCGCGATGAAGGTTTCAGCGGGCGCATTGTGCTGGTGGAGCGCGAATCCGCCGCCCCTTACGATCGCACCGCGCTGAGCAAGTTTGTGCCTTCGGGAAAAATGGCGATTGAGGACGTGCCTAAACTCCTTAAGCCGGATGTGCTGGGTTCGCTACAGCGTATTCAGGGCGAGGTCGCGCAACTCAAGGCGCAGGATCAGACGTTGATTCTTGCTGATGGTCAGACAGTGAAATTTGACCAGCTAATTATTGCCAGCGGCGGCGTGCCGCAGCCTCTTAACATCCCCGGTAAGGATTTGCAGGGTGTGCATCTGTTACGTTCGCTAAATCAGGCGGATGAACTGCTCAAACAGGTGGATCAAACAGAGCAGCTGGTGATCATCGGCAATAGTTTTATCGGTATGGAGATGGCGGGTGCACTGCGCAATCGTGATGTGGATGTCACGGTGATTGCCCGCCATCCATTGCCGTTTGCTAAGCAGTTTGGTGAAGAGATTGGACGCTATTTTCACGATCTGCACCGCAGCAATGGGGTGAAATTTGTTGAGGGTGAGCCGGAAGCGCTGGAAGGGAAAGAACAGGTGCAAGCGGTGCGTCTGAAAGGGGGCAAATCGGTGCCAGCAAGTCAGGTGCTGTTTGCCACTGGCGTGAAACCGGCGACGGATTTCATCCATGATTTGCCACTGCAGGACGATGGCAGCCTGCTCGCCGACGGGCAGCTACGCGTTGCTGACAATATCTGGGTCGCGGGCGATATCGCCAGTTATCTCACGCCGCGTGGCCCGCAGCGTATTGAGCATTATCGTGTGGCGCAGCAGCAGGGGCGAATCGCGGCTCTCAATATACTGGGCAAAGGTATGATGTATGATCGCGTGCCGTTTTTCTGGACCGCACACTACGGTACGCGCTACGAATATCTGGGCCATGCCGAAGAGTGGGACGACTACCGACTGCTGGGATCGCTTCAGGACAAAAGTTTTATCGCCTTTTATTGTCGTCAGGGCATCATCGCGGCGGTGTGTTCAGCAGGGATGTACACGCTGACAGCGGCGCTGGTGGAAACCATGCAGCAACCGATGACGCTGGCGCAAGGGCTGGCGCTGTTTGAAGCGTATCAGGGGCAGGGCGCGTAAAGAGGGCTGCACAACATTGGACGGATTCAGGTGCGCAGGCATGCGCACCTGATTAAACCGGGTAGGTTACTGCTTACTTAATGCTTCGGACTTGGCCATGCACTGCTGCATCGCGTTGATCACCGCCGCGCGGAAGCCTTTCTCTTCCAGCACTTTCACCGCTTCGATGGTGGTACCGCCGGGTGAGCACACCATATCTTTCAATTCGCCAGGATGTTTGCCGGTTTCCAGCACCATCTGCGCGGAACCTTTCACCGCCTGTGCCGCGAACTGATAGGCCTGCGCACGCGGCATGCCGCCGAGCACGGCAGCATCTGCCATTGCTTCGATAAACATAAATACGTAGGCCGGAGCCGAACCACTCACACCGACCACGGCATGAATCAGATATTCATTCACCACCGCCGCTTTGCCGAAGCTCTCGAAGATGCCAACCACTTCGTCGACTTCATGCGGTTCCACCAGTACGTTAGGGGTAATCGAAGTCATGCCTTCGTTCACCAGCGACGGCGTATTCGGCATCACGCGGATGATTTTGCGGTCGTGCCCCAGCACGGCAGCCAGTGAATCGAGGGTGACGCCTGCGGCGATCGACACCACCAGCGAATCCTTCTTCAATTGACCCGCGAGATCTTTCAGCACTTTGAGAATCGCATTCGGTTTCACGGCACCAAACAGGATATCGACTTCACGTGCCAGACTCTCTGGGCTTTCAGCCGCTGTCACGCCATATTGCTCTGCCATCGCCTGATTGGTGGCCGGTTTGCGGTCGCAAACCCAGATGTTAGCCGGGGCAATCAGCCCGCTGTTGACCAGTCCGCTGATAATGGCCTTCGCCATATTGCCGCAGCCGATAAACCCGATTTTCTTCTCCAGCATCGCTCTATCCTTTAAGTGTTCATTTTCTCGTGCGAGTTAGCTTACGACAGCTGTGCTGAATAACAAGCCGCGTAAAAATATTTGCCATTCTGCCGCAAGCGGGCAAGATCGCTTGCAATTCTGTAGGAAAAAGGAAAACACATGTCGATTTGGGTTGATGCCGATGCCTGCCCCAATGTCATCAAAGAAGTGCTGTACCGAGCCGCCGAACGCGCCAAAATCACCGTGACTTTCGTGGCGAATCAGCCGCTGCGCGTACCGCCATCACCGTGGCTGAAAACGCTGCAGGTCGCGGCGGGATTTGATGTGGCTGATAACGAGATTGTGAAGCGTGTGCAGCCGGGCGAGCTGGTGATCACCGGGGATATTCCCTTAGCGGCAGAAGTGCTGGAGAAGGGCGCTGCGGCGTTGAATCCGCGCGGCGAGCGCTACTCACCGGATACCATTCGTCAGCGTCTGACCATGCGTGATTTTATGGAAACAATGCGAGCGAGTGGCGTGCAAAGTGGCGGCCCGTCGGCGCTAAACCAACGTGACCGCCAGCTGTTTGCTAACGAATTGGATAAGTGGTTACGCCAGCGCTAATCAGACGAAGCTGTCATCGTCGTCGTAGTCGCCGCCACCAAAGTCACTGAAGTCGTTGTTATCCGCAAAGCTGTTGTTATCCCAGCTGGCGTTGTCGTTCAGGAAGGCATTGTTGCTGTCATTACCGTTAAAGGTATCGAGGCTGTTATCCACCTGCGGCAGCGCCGGTTCGTTGATGATATTCACAATCTCTTCCGGCTGAGAATGATGGAACATGCTGGTGAGCATATCGGCCATCACCACGCCCCCGGCCACACCTACAGCTGTCTGTAATGCACCACCGAGGAAACCCGTGCCGCGCGCAGGCGGAGCCGCATATTGCTGTTGGGGCTGCGCGTATTGCTGCTGAGGCTGCTGCGGCGCGCTGCCCCACACTGGCTGTTGCTGCTGCGGTGCAGACTGCCGAGAACCGCCGCCAAACAGACTCGACAGGAAACCACCGCTGCTTTGCTGCGGTGCTTGCTGTTGTTGTTGCTGAGCCTGTGCCAGGCGATTCTCCAGGTCGGCCACCTGAGCGTTGAGTTTTTTCAGCGCTGCTTCCTGAATCAGGATTGCCTGTGACATGTAATAAGGCGCACCAGGCTGGCTCTGCAAGTGCTGTTTAATCAGCTGTTCGGCACCGGCATCACGCGGTCCGCTCTGGGTTTCAGCCTGTTTCAGTCGGCTAAAGAGATTATCAATTAACTGTTGTTCTTCATTCTGCATGGTGTGAACCTCCAATGATTCGTACCTTCTTATATGTGGTCAACGTGACAGAAAGTAAATCAATGGCCTGGTAAGGAAATGTTGCCCGTGCTTACAAATAGGTTGATGCACGAAATACGCATCATTTTATCTTTATTAATCATGTTGATAGTGAATTCATGGCCGTAAATACGCGTAAATCGTGCTTCGCGGGTGGCTGATAAAATAAAATCCAGGTATCATGCGACGCAATATTGACCTGATGACCTTGCCCGTGCGGCATAAATACGGCGGAGGATGAGCCCGGATGTCATTACCCATCTATCTGATCGGCGCACGCGGTTGCGGTAAAACCACTATCGGCCAGGCCCTCTCTCAGGCGCTTGGTTATGCCTTTAGCGATACCGATCATAACCTGCAGCTCACGACGCAGCGCACCGTGGCGGAAATCGTCGCGGCTGAAGGCTGGGACAGCTTCCGTGCGCGCGAGACTGAATCGCTGCGGGCGGTCACAGCGCCGGCAACGGTGATTGCCACCGGCGGCGGGATGGTGTTGGCTGAGGTGAATCGTCGCTTTATGCGCGAACATGGGCAGGTGATTTGGTTAAATGCCCCGTCAACGGTACTGGCCGATCGTCTTGAACGTCAGCCCGAAGCCGCACAGCGCCCGACGCTAACCGGTCGTCCGATTGCCGAGGAGATGAGCGATATTCTGCGCGAGCGCGCGCATCTTTACCGCCAGACCGCGCACCATGAAGTGAATGCCATGCAGGCGCCAGAACAGGTTGTTGATCAAATTCTGCAATCCCTCTCGCTCGCCCGCGCCAGCTAACCCCTTCAGATTTATCCCTCTTTTTTCTCGCGATCCTCCATTGTCTATACTTTATTAGAGACAGGGGGATCGCCGCTGTCTGTGTGGAAACCAGACATAAGAGGGAAATCTATGCCAACCAAACCACCGTACCCGCGAGAAGCGCGCATCGTTGCCGTTGAGAAAGGCGCGGCAGGCAATACTGTGACGTGGTATGAGTTACGCGCTGACCATCCGAAGCCCGATTCACTGATCAGTGAGCACAAAACTGAAGCCGAAGCGCAGGATGCCAAAGCGCGTTATGAAGACGCGGATAAAGAGTAAATCTCGCGGGCAGGGACGCCTGTTAACCAGTGATGACTTTCCGTGGCTAAACAGTTATTTTCAACTGCCTTAAAATGACTAATATGCCCGCCAGAACCGCCATCCTTTTCTGCTGTTATTCCTGCTTGCCTGATGACGTCACTTTATTTTCAGTTTGCGCCGTATTTTATCCTGCGTTAAATCGACGCAAATATAGCCGGTTCAAAATTTGCGCTTGACCCGATCAGCAGAGCGAATTACTTTCACTGTATTGATATAGGAACTCAGTTCCACATAGTGAAACCGACGCCATGACCACACTCGAAAACGCCGCTGCCGTACTTAAGCTTTTCCAGCGCTTTGGCGTGACGCAGGGCCATCCGGGCCTGACCTTCACCGAGGTGGTTGACGCGTTGGGATTGCCGAAAAGTACCGTTTCTCGCCTGCTGGCGACCATGGAAAGTGAAGGATTGCTTGAGCGTGATCCCGATAGTCGCTGTTTCCAGATTGGTCGTGTGTTGCTTTCAGTTGCGGGGCACTACTTATCAACGCCGTTGGTTGATAGTGCTTCTGCGCCGATGGCGCAGTTGGCGGCCAGCAGTGGTTGTATGGGGTACATCTCCGTGCTGGATGGGCAAGACGTTCTGGTGATGCGCATGTATCACGGCCGTTTTTTCACCCAACTCGTCACGCCGCCAGGTACGCGTGTTTCCCTTTCCGGTACCTCTACCGGGCGCGTGCTGCTGGCACAATTGAGTGATGACGAAGTGCGTGCGCGTTTTGCCGATGACTGGCAAGCCGCATCCGCAAACTCGCCTCTGAACATTGATGCACTCTGTAAAGAATTAGCGGTGATTCGCCAGCAGGGCTGGGCACTGGCACGCAATGAGACGTTGCCGGGCATCAGCTCACTGGCGGTGGCGGTCACCAATAAACATCGCGGCGAAAGTGCCGCACTGTGTCTCTCGTTTCTCTCGCAAGAAGCGGCCCCGGGTTATCCGGACGCGCTGCTCAGCGAACTGCGCGCAACGGCTGCATTGATGGCCGAGAAATACGGCGCATAACCTTATTTTCGATTTAAAGGCGTTTATTCGCGCCACACCAGGGAAATAGCAGGTCTTCGGACCTGCCTATTTCAAAAATCAGGGAACGATTTATTAAAAGCGTTGATGTCCCGCGTGTCGGGCATAAAACGTATTACGCGTTTTCTACAGGGTGAAAATACGGGGATAATATGCGTCAACATAATCCAATAAAAAGTATCGGCGTGGGCTTAATGCTGGTTCTGCTGTCTGTAGCAGGTGCCATCATCGGGGTTCAGCTGATTACCACCATTGGGGTGACACCCAATACCTCTATTATCGGTGCGCTGTTTGCCATGTTGCTGGCGCGCATTCCTCTGCAATGGTTCCGTCGTTATCGCTCCATCGAAGTACAGAACCTTGCGCAAACCGCCATCTCTTCTGCCACCTTTGGTGCGGCGAACAGTCTGCTGATGCCGATTGCCGTGCCGTGGGCGCTGGGTGAACCGCAGCTGGTACTGCCGCTGTTTGTCGGTGTCAGTGCGGCGATGCTGCTGGATGCCTATCTGCTATACCGCCTGTTCGATACCCGCGTGTTCCCGGCCAGCAATGCGTGGCCACCGGGCGTGGCAGCCGCGGAAGCGATCAAAGCCGGCGATAAAGGCGGCCGTCAGGCGTGGTTGCTGGTGGTGGGTATTGTCGGCGGCATTGCCGGTTCGATGTTGAAAATCCCCATGTCAGCCTTCGGTACTGCTTTTATTGGCAATATCTGGGCGCTGAGCATGTTGGGTATTGGTTTTCTGTTGCGTGCATATGCGCAACCGGTTGCTGGTATCGATATCAATGCGTTGTATATCCCACACGGCATGATGGTCGGCGCTGGATTGGTGGCGCTGATTCAGGTCGTGCAGGTGATTGTCAGCCGTCGCAACGATCAGCTGAATGTCAGCCGCAGCGACAGCGAAGTGAAGCGTTCTCTCGGCTTCGGCACCGTTGGCTACATCATCATCTCCACGCTGCTGGCACTGGCGGGCGGTTTGTGGAGCCAGATGGGCTTGCCGATGCTGGTGCTGTTTATCGTGTATGCCGCGTTTGCTGCCTTCGTGCATGAATTGATTGTCGGCATCGCCGCGATGCACTCAGGCTGGTTCCCGGCCTTTGCCGTAGCGCTGATAACCCTGATCCTCGGTATTTTGCTCGGCTTCCCGCCGCTGGCGCTCTGCCTGTTGTGTGGCTTCACCGCCGCAACAGGACCGGCCTTTGCCGATATGGGCTACGACCTGAAAGCCGGCTTTATCCTGCGCGGTAACGGTGCCGATCTACAGCAAGAGCTGTGGGGCCGCCGTATCCAGTTAATCGCCGCGATGATCGCCTTTGTGATCTGTATTCCAGTGGTGTGGTACGCACACAACCTGTTCTTCGCCGAAAACCTGCTGCCACCAGTGGCACGCGTTTACGCCAAAACCATTCAGGCCGGTGCCGAGCCAGGCATTGCCGGAAGCTTGCTGATGTGGGCGATTCCGGGTGCGATTATTCAGTTTATCGGTGGGCCGAAGCGTCAGTTAGGCGTATTGCTGGCGACCGGTTTGTTAATCAACAACGCCGCAGCAGGTTGGGCGGTGATGGTGGGGATCGCACTGCGTATCCTGATCATTCGAGTGTGGGGCGAGCGTGGACGTTCACCGATGGAGGTGATGGCCGCAGGGTTTATTGCGGGCGACGCGCTGTACAGCTTCTTCCATTCTCTTTTTGCCAGTAGCACCAAGAAATAACCCAGGGAATTCAATATGAGTTTACAGCAGACACTGCAGGTTTTTGAGTTACTCGATAGCGCCTACGTGGATGGCCAGCAGGTGGTGGATCTTTTTGCCGGCTACCCAGGCGTGACCGCCAGCTTCAAGCGCGTCACCGGCCCGAAAGGGCGTACTGATTTCGTGCGCATTGATATTCCTGGTGCGCAGGGCAAGAGCAAAGGCGGCACCGCACCCACGCTGGGCATTGTCGGTCGTTTAGGCGGCATCGGTGCGCGTCCAACGCGTATCGGTATGGTGTCGGATGCAGATGGCGCAGTGGCGGCGGTGAGCAGTGCGCTGAAGCTGACACAGATGCAGACCAAAGGCGATGTGCTGGCGGGTGACGTGATTATCACTACTCACATCTGCCCGGATGCGCCAACCCGTCCGCATGAGCCGGTGGATTTCATGGACTCGCCATGCGATGACATCACCATGAATGACAACGAAGTGATCGACGGCGTGGACGCGATTCTCTCCATCGATACCACCAAAGGTAACCGTATCCTGAATCATAAAGGCTACGCGATCTCGCCGACAGTGAAAGAGGGTTACATCCTGCGCGTATCAGAAGATCTGCTGCGCATTATGGAGATGACCAGCGGTCTTCCTGCTGTGACCTTCCCGATCACTACGCAGGACATCACGCCTTATGGCAATGGTGTGTATCACCTTAACAGCATCCTGCAGCCGTCAACCGCC
Source organism: Pantoea sp. JGM49 (assembly GCF_018257655.1). NCBI lineage: Bacteria > Pseudomonadati > Pseudomonadota > Gammaproteobacteria > Enterobacterales > Erwiniaceae > Pantoea > Pantoea sp. JGM49. The sequence continues at coordinate 100,932 of NZ_JAERJM010000002.1, forward strand.
ACCGATGTGCCAGTGGTTGGCGTGGCGATCTGCGCGGAATCGGTCGTGCCAGGTTGCGGCACCGGTGCCAGCCATGAAGTCGATATCGCGGCGACCGTGAAGTTTGCGGTGGAAGTGGCGAAAGAGTTTGGCCGTGAAACCTGTCAGTTCTATGACAAACAAGAGTATGCATTACTACACTCTTTGTATGGTAGTCTCAGTCACCTGCGTACGCGGAAAGCTTAATGATGAAACAGTCCCTGGTTACCTTAACGATTGCTCAATCCCCGCGTAGCGATATTCTGCCGCTGCTGCAGGATCACTTACCGGAAGAGCAAGTCGCTCACGCCGGATTACTCGACGGCCTGACACTCGCTGAGGTGGAGCAGTTCTTCTCGCCTGAAGCGGGTGAGAAAGTGCTGGTTTCGCGTATGACCACCGGCGAGCAGGTGCGCCTGTCGGGGCCAAAAGTTGAGCAGGGACTGCAACGCAAGATTACGGCGCTGGAACAGCAGGGCTACGATACGATTTTGCTGCTGTGCACCGGTGAATTTGGCACGCTGAAAACCGAAAAGGCGCTGTTGCTGGAGCCGGACCGCATTATCCCACCGTTGGTCAAGGCCATCGTGCAGGAACATAAAGTGGGGATTGTCGTGCCGGTAGAAGAGCAGATCGCTGAGCAGGCCAGTAAATGGCGGAATCTGAACAGCGCGCCATGCTTTGCCGTCGCCAGCCCTTATCTGGCACAGCAGAATGATTTGATCGAGGCGGGCCTGTCGCTGCAAGAGCAGGGGGCAGATGTGGTGGTGCTCGACTGTATTGGCTATCACCAGAAGCACCGGGATTTCCTGCAGAAAATGCTGGGCATTCCGGTACTGTTATCCAACGTGCTGGTGGCGAAGTTAGCGGCAGAGTTGATCGTCTGACTGAGGCCGATCACAAGTCGCGATCTGTATTGCTTTTTCGCGTGACAGATCAGCGAGTTCCCTTGTAATCTGCCAGACACCATAATGTGCTGTGAGGAAGTAACATGCTCAACGTAAGTGAGTATTTCGACGGAAAAGTGAAATCCATTGGTTTCGACAGCGTAACCATTGGCCGTGCCAGCGTTGGCGTGATGGCAGAAGGTGAGTACACCTTCGGTACAGGACAGCCGGAAGAGATGACGGTCGTGAGCGGCGCACTGAAAGTGCTGCTGCCAGGTGAAACCGAGTGGAAATGGTACGAAGCCGGTTCGGTTTTCAACGTGCCGGGTCACAGCGAATTCCACTTGCAGGTGGCTGAGCCAACGTCTTATCTCTGCCGCTATCTGTAAACGCGGACTTTCAGCATGAGTCATCATTAAACCGGGAATGCTTTTAGCATTCCCGGTTTCTTTTTGGCTTCAGCGTAGCCAGGTGGGGGGTAAACGATTCAGGCTTCAGCGCTTGGCTTCGCCGCCTAACGCTTCCACCAGATTACTGATCAACGCGGCCAGTTCGCCGGTCATCAGGGTGAAATCGGCATCAAAACGCTGGGCAAAATCATCGCGGTCGATGTCGTCATTCTGCTCACGCAACGTGTCGCTGAACTTCAGACGCTTGATCGAGGCATCGTCGGCAATCACCAGCTGAATACGCTCCTGCCAGTCCAGAGCCAGTTTGGTCACCACTTTGCCAGCTTCGATGTGGGTGGCGATCTCATCGGAGATCAGATCCTGTTTCTTACACCGGATCACGCCGCCGTCTTCCAGAATCGCTTTCAGCTCTGCTTCATCCATCAGCGCGAAACCGGCCGGCAATTCACCAGAACGCACCCATTCGGTCAGCGTCAGCTCAATCGGGGTTTCCAGCGTTAGCGGCACCACCGGCAGCGAACCGATGCTTTTACGCAACAGCGCCAGGGTGTCTTCTGCTTTTTTAGCGCTGGCGCAATCGACAATGATCAGGTTGTTCACGGTGTCGATCCACATAAACGTCTGACTGAAACGGCTAAACGCGCGTGGCAGCAGGCTATGCAGCACTTCATCTTTAAGCGAGTCTTTCTCGGTCTTCTTCAGCTTGCGGCTCTGTTCCGCTTCCAGCTTGTCGATCTTCGCTTCCAGCGCCTGCTTCACCACCGGCGAAGGCAGGATCTTCTGCTCAGTGCGGGCGCAAATCACGATCTGGCCGTTGATTTCATGCGTCAGCGCTTCGCCGCGGTTGCCCATCGGTGACACCCAGCCGGTTTTCGCCATATCCTGGCTGCCGCACGGCGAAAACGTGAAGGCGTCGAGCTGTTTTTCCAGATCGTCTGCGGACAGCGGGATGTCACGATTCAGACGATAAACCATCATATTTTTAAACCACAACATCGGGATTCCTTACCGTGGGTGCGATCGGGCGCACAAGTCTCAAAGTCAGCGCGCATGATAGCGAAACATCGGATTGGTTTCATTGCCTTTCCCGATTCAGCCTTCTACTGTATCTGTCACCTGAACGAATAATGAGGAATAAATCGTGCGTATTGGGATTGATTTAGGCGGTACCAAGATTGAAGTGATTGCGCTCTCCGATCAGGGGCAAGAGCTGTTCCGTCACCGCGTCAATACCCCGCGCGATGACTATGCCGCCACAGTCCAGGCGATTGTGGATTTAGTGCTGCTGGCAGAGGAGAAAACCGGGGAAAAAGGCACGGTGGGCATTGGCATTCCCGGCACGATTTCGCCGTACACCCAGCGGGTAAAAAACGCCAACTCCACCTGGCTGAATGGACAGCCGCTGGACAAGGATTTGGCGCAGGCGCTGAATCGTGACGTGCGCATCGCCAATGACGCGAATTGTTTAGCGGTTTCCGAAGCGGTGGATGGTGCAGGCGCGGGTCAGCCGTTGGTGTTCGCGGTGATCATCGGCACCGGTTCGGGCGCGGGCGTGGCGATTGGCGGTGAATCGCGCATTGGCGGCAATGGTAATGCGGGCGAGTGGGGCCACAATCCTTTGCCGTGGATGGATGAAGATGAACTTCGCCATCGCGAAGAAGTACCTTGCTATTGCGGTTTGCAGGGCTGTATTGAAACCTTTGTATCGGGTACCGGCTTTGCCATCGATTATCAGCGTTTGAGCGGTAAAGCATTGAAGGGCGCAGAGATCATCAAACTGATTGAGCAGCAGGATCCGGTAGCAGAGCTGGCGATGAGCCGTTACGAAATGCGCTTAGCTAAGTCGCTGGCGCAGGTAGTGAATTTGCTCGATCCGGATGTGATCGTGCTGGGCGGCGGGATGAGTAATAACGATCGCCTGTATCAGACAGTGCCAGCCCTGATGAAGCAGTGGGTGTTTGGCCGCGAGTGCGAAACGCCAGTGCTGAAAGCGGTGCACGGCGATTCAAGCGGTGTGCGCGGTGCGGCATGGTTATGGCCGCTGAAATCCTAGAAAAAAGGTCGCCTCAATAGCGACCTTTGGACAGGGGCGCAGTTTTGCGCCCTCTGGTCCCGCGATTACTCACCCATCAACATCGCATCCTGCGGCGCATTCTGACGCTGAGTTTTGGTCGCGAGGAAGTAAATATATCCCACCACCATAATCCCCACGAACAGGCCGCCAATCACCGGGTTGAACCACAGCATGGCAATCAGACACACCAGTGACAGCACCAGCGCGATACCGGGAATAATCGGATAACCCGGCGCGCGGAAGCTGCGTTCCATGTCGGGTGCGGTGCGGCGCAATTTGAACAGGCTCAGCATACTCATCAGGTACATCACGATGGCGCCAAATACTGCCATGGTGATCATCGCCGCCGTCAGCGTCATGCCCTGCAGGTTGATCAGACCATCACTGTAGATTGCCGCGATACCAATTACGCCACCGGCAATAATGGCGCGATGCGGCGTCTGGAAACGTGACAGTTTCGCCAGACCCTGCGGCAGATAACCGGCGCGCGCCAGGGCAAAGAATTGACGTGAATAGCCGAGGATAATGCCGTGGAAGCTGGCGACCAGTCCGAATAAGCCAATCCACACCAGCATATGCATCCAGTTTGAATGCTCGCCGACGATCATCTTCATCGCCTGCGGCAACGGATCGTTGATGTCAGACAGTTTACGCCAGTCGCCTGCGCCGCCCGCCAACAGCATCACGCCAATCGCCAGTACCACCAGCGTCAGAATCCCGGTGATGTAAGCTTTGGGAATGGTGCGCTTCGGATCTTTGGCCTCTTCGGCGGCCATGGCGGCGCCTTCAATGGCGAGGAAGAACCAGATGGCAAAAGGAATAGCCGCGAAGATGCCGGAAAGGGCTGGCATACCGAAATGATCGCTTCCCGCCCAACCGTTAGCGGCAAAATTGGCGATACTGAAGCCCGGCGACACTACGCCCATAAACACCAGCAGTTCCAGCACCGCCAGCACCGTCACCACCAGTTCAAACATCGCTGCCAGCTTCACGCCGAGGATATTGAGGGTCATGAAAACCAGATATGCGCCGACCGCAGCGGTTTTCGGATTGAGATCCGGGTACTGCACGTTGAGATAAGCACCAATCGCCATGGCAATCGCCGGTGGGGCGAACACAAACTCAATCAGCGTCGCCAGACCGGCAATCAAACCACCGGTTTCACCAAAGGCGCGGCGACTGTAAGCAAACGGGCCACCGGCGTGTGGAATGGCGGTGGTCAGCTCGGTAAAGCTAAAAATAAAGCAGGTGTACATGGTGGCGATCAGTGCGGTAGTGATCAGGAACCCCAACGTGCCCGCTACGCCCCAGCCATAACTCCAGCCAAAATACTCCCCGGAAATTACCAGTCCAACCGCGATACCCCACAAATGCAGAGTGCCCAGCGTGGGTTTGAGCTTACTCGTCATAATCGTCTCCCCGTCGTGATTGTTGTGCGGCGGCTGCACCGCGCTGTTTTGTTCTATGCACTACAGTGAAGTGATAATGCCGCCGCCTGCAGCGGGAAAACTTGACGCAGGCGCAGTGAGTTTTGTCCTCCACGGTCAACTCTGAGGCAAGAAAAGTGCCAGATGTACGCTGCGGTCAACTTTGGGTTATCTGCGGTCAAGCAGTCAGAACGCTGTCATCCCATGCTGATAACACTTGCTTCCTTTAAGATTGATGCTGGAGACAGATGAATGAGCGCCAAACAATCCGATACCCTTACTGATGCGGAAACCACCGTGCTGGCACAGCAGGCGCTGGCCTGTTATCCCGCGCCCTTGCAGGGCGAGCTGAAGCTACTTTGTCGCTCGGAGAACGCCACCTTTCTGTTGCTGGCGGGCGGTAAACGTTATGCGTTGCGCCTGCATCGACCTGACTATCACAGCAAAGCGGATATCCAGAGTGAGCTGCTGTGGCTCGACGCGCTGCGTGAGATTGGCATTATGGTGCCGCAGGCGATCCCGGCCAGTGATGGCGAAACGGTGCTGACAATAGCCATGCCCGATGGCGGCATGCGACATGCGGTGCTGTTCCACTGGATCGAGGGCGAGATGCCCACCACCGAGGTCGATCCCAAAGCCTTCCAGCAGCTCGGGCACATCACTGCGCGCCTGCATCAGCACAGTCGCAGCTGGCAAAAACCGGCTGGCTTCCAGCGTATCATTTGGGATCATCACACCATGGTCAGCGATCACAGCCACTGGGGCCGCTGGCAGGATGCGCCCAATCTCAATCCTGCCGATCATGGCATTGTCGCTGAAGCAGTGGCGCGGGTCGGGCAAGAGTTGCAGGGCTTTGGTAAAGGACAGGATCGTTATGGCTTGATCCACGCTGATCTGCGCCTCACCAATTTGCTGCTGCACAAAGGTGAAACCCGGGTGATTGATTTTGATGACTGCGGCATGGGCTGGTATCTGCACGATTTGGCGGCGGCGATCAGTTTTGTTGAGCATCATCCGCGTGCCGCCGAATGGGTGGATAACTGGATCCAGGGTTACGAGCGTGTGGCGCACATCACTGATGAGGAGATGGCGCTGGTGCCGACGCTGCTGATCCAACGTCGCATTCAGATGACAGCGTGGATGGGCACCCATGCCGACACCGAGATGGCATTGAGTCTGGGGCCGCGCTGGGCCGATCACTCAGTGCGTCTGTGCCGTCGCTATCTGGAAACCAATCAGTTGCCGGTTGGCGTTTGAGTTGCACCAGTAGCGGGCAGCAGTGCGTCGTAGCGGCGCAATTTATTGCGCTCTGTGAGATGACCTTCACGCCGTTGCGCGATAAATCGCGCCGCTATGATATGAACAGAAAGCGGTCGCGGCGAAACTAAATGCAACCGGACCTTTGGGCCGCGCTTAGCCAGATGTGCATCAATGTGCATGCATTTTGAATGCCACCGGGCCATTGAGCCGCTTTTATTCTGTTGAGCAGGAATGCGCACGTTACCGAATGTCACCGGATCATTGGGCTGCTTTTAGCCAGGTGTGCAGCAATGTGCACGTTACGGTACGTCACCGGACCATTGGGCCGCGTGTGCACCAACGCGCATGCCGGAGAATACTCCCGAACCTTGCCGCGTCGTCATTGATGACGACCATTGAGTGCGTCATGGTACGAATCTTGCTGGATCCCACCATTAGTTTCACTCGCGCGATCCCTGTGAGGTTCCGATGCAATCACTGATGACTCCTTCTGAAGCGTACAGCTCGCTCTCGGCACAAGCCAACAACCGTGGCGTGCTGGCAGCAGCTGCAACCGGCTTAAGCACCTTTATCACCGACAAAGGCGGCGATGTTGATCGTATTTTTGGTATCAGCGGCATTGATTCCGAACTGCTGGCCAGCCCGACGCTCAGCCTTGGTCTGGTCAACTATTGCCGAGTGATGGAAGAAGCGGCGCGCCACTCTGGTTTTGATAACTTCGGTTTGCATTACGGCAAGCAGTTCAAACCGCAGTCATTAGGGCTGATTGGCTATATCGGCTTATGCTCACCGACGCTGGAGCAGGCGCTGCACAACGTGGTGAATGCTTTCCCCTGGCATCAGCACGATACGCTGACGCGCCTGGTCGATAAAGGCGACTGCTGGCGGCTGGATTATCAGGTGCGACACGGGGCGATCCTCTCACGTCGGCAGGATGCGGAATTGACGCTCGGCATGTTCCTCAATCTGATCCGTCACGTGGCCGGCAAAAACTGGGCGCCGCGCGAGGTGCATTTTGAGCATCCCCGGCCGGAGCAGTGGCACGAGCACTGCAAAGTGTTTGATGCGCCAGTGTGGTTCGATCAACCGTTCAACTCACTGCTGATCCCCAAACGCGATCTGCTGCGCACCATGCCAGAGCAGGATCCGATGTTGTTAATGGTGATGCAGGATGCCATCCGCCGTCTGAATAGCAGCGCTTCACTGCAAAGCGTGGTGGAGCAGGCGCGTTCGCAGGTCAACTTATCGTTGATGCAGGGCGAACCGGTGCTGGAAGAGATCGCGGATAAAATGGGGCTGTCGAGCTGGTCGTTGCAACGGCGGCTGCGCGAAGAGGGCATCAGCTTCACCGCGCTGGTGGATAAAGTGCGTTGCGAAATGGCCACGCACTACCTGCAACAAAAGCAGTTGCCGATCTCGGAGATGGCGCTGCTGCTGGGCTATTCCGAAGTCAGTGCGTTTTCACGCGCCTTCCGGCGCTGGTTTGGCATTAGCCCGCGCCAGTGGCGACAGGATGGGCTGGCGAGTTAGCCTGATGCGGCGCAAAGCCGAACCACGCGGGTTGGGTGCGATCCGGTGGCGGCGGTAATCCTTTCGACTGACCAATCAACTGCCAGGCGCGCAGGCACAGGGTTTCATCACCTTGCGTCTGCGTGACTGCATAGCGCCCGCTGTTTTGCCACTCCAGTCGCACCATACATTGCTGTCCCGCGTAATGTGCCGCATCGGAAAATTGCCGGTTGAGCTGTCGCTGCATCTCATCAGTCCATTTGCAGGATGCGCTGCCCGGTTCGCTCTGTGGCTGGCACAGGTTGGTCATACTTTCCATGGGATGCGATGGGGCATGCTGGCAGGCGCTGAGTAGGGTACTCAACAACAATGTGCCAGCAATACGGCGAAATACGTTCATCTATTTGCCCGGATTTGCAAAACATGGTGGCCAGTTTACCGAGCAGTAAGGGGATTGCTATGGCATTTCTCTGACTCTGATTAGATCCAGAATTTTTCGCTCAATGGCTCGCACGACGCACAGCTGAATGTCAGGTGCGGCCAGACAGCCGCACCCTGTGAAAAGAGGCTCATTTGATGGCGGGACGGACGTTTATTCCCCCGGCAACTCCAGCTTGCTGTAACCCAGTCCATTCATCTTCCGCACCCTGATCTGCACCGGAATACGTTCTTTCATCGCTTCAACGTGACTGATCACGCCGATGGTTTTACCGCTGGCGTTCAATGCGTCGAGGGCATCCAGCGCGGTGTCGAGTGTTTCGGCGTCCAGCGTGCCGAAGCCTTCATCAAGGAACAGCGATTCGATGCGCGTTTTGTGGCTGACCAAATCAGACAGCGCCAGCGCCAGTGCCAGACTCACCAGGAAGCTTTCGCCGCCGGACAGCGTGCGGGTATCGCGCGTGGCATCGGCCTGCCAGGTATCGACCACTTCCAGCTCCAGCTCATCGGTGACACGGCGTTGCAACAGGTAGCGTCCGTGTAAGCGATCCAGCTGACGGTTCGCCAGCCATACCAGATGATCGAGCGTTAATCCCTGGGCGAAGCGGCGGAATTTATCGCCTTTGGCTGAACCGATTAAATCATTCAGGCGACCCAGTTGCGTCAACTCCACCTCGTCATTGGCAATCTGCGTCAGTAATGATTGCTGCTGCTGACGCTGTTGGGCATCACTGTGCAACTGCTGCTGCGCTTCACCCTGCTGACGGGCATTGTCGCGCAGGGCCAGACGCAGGGATTCCAGCTGTTCAGCAATACCCGCCGCCACTTCGTCACTTAGCGTGGCAGGGCGCTGTTGCTGATGGGCAGTGACGCGCTGCGCCAGCTGTTGGTGCAGGGTAATCTGCTGCTGACGCTGTTGCTCCAGGGCTTGCAGATGCTGGCGCAGATGCTGAATGTCCTGTTCGTCCAGCAACGCGCTGCGCAATGCCTGCTCGTCGGCGAAGGCGCTCTGCTGGAGTGCGCTGTTAAACGCCGTTTCTGCCGCCTGCATACGCAGATGCATGGCCTGAATTTGGCTATCAATTTGCTCACACTGACCATTCAGGCTGTGCAGCTGGCTTTGTGCCTGCTGCCACAGTTGTAACTGCTGCGCCAGCGCCTGTTCGCACTGTTGCAGCAAGGCCTGCTGCTGCTGACGCGCAACGCTCACCTGACGATCGCCAAACAGTTGCTGACGCTGCTGCTGCTGTTCTGCGTGCTGCTGTTGCAGGCTGCTGAGCGCGTGCTGCAATGTCTCCAGCTGCTGCTGCTCGCGCGTCAGGTTGCTTTGCAGGTTGTTCTGCTCGCTGTCGGCTTTAGCCAGTTGCGGCTGTAACTCAGCCAGCAAGCGCTCACTCTGCTGCCAGGCTTGCCAGCGCTGCTGCAACGTAGCCAGCCAACTGGCACGGGCATCGCGTTCGGGCAGCGCAAACTGATGTGCCGTAAGCTGCTGTTCCAGTTGCTGCGCTAACTGCTGCCAGGCGCTATGTTCCTGAGTTTCCCGCTGATTAAGTTCATCCAGCGTTTGCTGCAGGTTGTTCAGTTGCTGTTGTGCCAGCAGTTGTGCGCTATGCTGCTGCTGCCACTGTTGTTGCTGTACCAGATGCGCGTCTTTGGCCTGTTGTAACGCTCGCGCCGCATTTTCGCGCTGCTGCAGTTGCTGCTGCTGCGTGGCTTCCTGCGCATCCTGCTGCTGTTGCCACGCCGTAAAGACTTCCTGCTGATCTAACGTGCAGGTAAGTGCCAGCTCACCGCTGAAAGCTTGCCACTGCTCGCGCGCCACCGCGAGTTGCTGTTCGAATTCGGCAATCTCCTGTTGCAGCACCTGCTGCTGCTGAAGCGACAGCTTGTGCTGTTCACTTTTCGCCGTGCCTGATTCTTTGAGCTTGTTAACCCGCGTTTCCTGTGCCGCCAGCCGCTGTTGGTTTTCACCTGGTTGTAATTGCTGATACTGCGCAATAGCCGGATGCTGGCACGAACCGCACAGCGGGCAGGGCTGATCGGGCTGCAGCCGGGCGCGTTCATCAGCCAACTGTGCAATGGTGCGCTCCAGCTCGCAGATTTTGCGCAGATCGAGCAGCGTCTGGTTCTCACGTTTGTAATCGTCGCGCAGTGCCTGCAAAGCGCGTTCGTCTTGCTGATGCTGTTGCTGTAACAGCGTGAGTTTTTGTTGCCGCTGTTGCAACTGCGGCTGCAACGATTGCCAGCGCGCCGCCAGTAAGCTGAGCTGGTGGCGTGCCGCGCGCTGCTGTTGATGCTGTGTCAGCGCGTCACGCAGTGAGGTGCTGCTGATTTCAGTCTCAAGTGAAGTGAGTACCTGCTCCGCTTGCTGACGTTGCTGGCTGGCCTGCGTCTCAGCCTGCTGCAGAGGTTCTAACCTGCGATCACCTTCGGCAATCGCCTGCTGCTGCTGGGTCAGTTGCGCGTTTTGCTGCTGCTGTTGCGCACGAAGTTGTGTCAGCGCCTGCTCGCGTTCATCGAAACGGGCGATATCAGCTTGCCAGCGCGTCAGTTCTGGCCCCCAGTCTGCTACCGCCGCTTCACGGCTGCGAAATGTCTGCTGTTCTGCCAGCTGCTGTTGTAAGCGCTCACGTGTTAGCAGATGCTGACTGAGCGCGATCTGGCTTTGCTGCACTGTCTGTGACTGTTGCGCATGCAGGCGCTGCTGCTCCGCCAACTGCTGTGCTCGGCTGGCGAGCTGTTGGTCGAGCGGAATCACCTGTTCGGTAAGCAAGGTTTCCAGCTGCTGCTGATCGGCGAGTGCCTGCTCACGCGCCTGCTGTGCCGTCTGATAACTTTTTTCACCCTGCTGCAGCGCGGTTTGCGCATTTTGCTGCTGCGTGTGGAGCTGCTGCGCCTGCTGGGTTGCGAGCTGGTAATCTTGTTGCAACTGCTCACGCTGCTGAAGTTTTTCTCGCAGCTTTTCAGCCGGTTCCGCGCGTGCCAGACGTTGGCGATCGCTTTCCGCCCGCTGCCATGCCTGTTCGGCATCCAGGTTCGCCTGTGCGGCTTGCTGCTGCTCCTGCGCCAGCTGTTGCGAGTGCGTCAGCCACTGTTGTTGCTGTTGCGCTTGCTCAAGCTGCTCGCTCAGCGTTTTTTCCTGCGCCGTTAAGGCTTCAACCTGCTGCATCAGCTCTGTGCGACGCGTCTCATCCAGCAGCATCATGCCGCCAGCGCGGGCGCGCAGTGTCTCCAGATCGCTGCGTGCGGTGCGCCAGCGCTCGTAAATCTGCATCGAGATTTGGCCGTAAATTTCGGTGCCGGTGAGTTCTTCCAGCAGTTCGGCGCGTTCGCCCGGCTTGGCGTTGAGGAAGGCAGCGAACTGGCCTTGCGACAGCATCATTGAACGGGTGAAACGGTCAAAATCAAGGCCTGAGAGCGTTTCGATGAGCTTGAGTTTGTCACCCACCTTATCGGCCACAATCTGGTTATCCGCCACGCGCGCCAGCTCGACACGCGGTGCCTGCAATTTGCCATCCGCCTGGCCGCGTGCGCGGTTCTGGCTCCAGAAGGCGCGCCAGGCTTCGCCTTTGATCTCAAATTCCACTTCTGCCAGACATTCGGCGGTGTCGCGGGTGATCAGTTCGTTTTGCGTCTGCGACAGCACGCCAAGGCGCGGCGTCTGGTGATAGAGCGCCAGGCAAATGGCATCCAGCAAGGTGGTTTTCCCCGCGCCGGTCGCGCCGGTTATGGCAAATAAGCCGTTGCTGGCAAAGGGTTCACGGCGGAAATCGATAAACCATTCACCGCGCAGCGCATTGAGGTTTTTAAAGCGTAACGTCAGGATTTTCATGCGGACGGGTTCTCCAGCGCGGCGAGGGTGGTGCGGAACAGTTGGGTGAGCTGTTCGGCTTGTTCGGCATCAAACTGCTCTTCCTGCGCCAGACGGCGGGCGAACACTTCTTCGACTTTCAATTCGCTTAGCGTTTCATTATCCATGCGTGCCAGGCTGCGCTGACGCTGTTCGCGGCTGCGGCGTACCAGTAGCACTTCCACCGGCAGGGCTTCGGTCAGTTGCTCAACACGGCGCTGTAAATCGCTGAGATATTCTTGCGTGGTGATTTCAATATCAAGCCAGACGGGCTGCTCGCGATCTCCCTCGCTAAATTCGCTCAGCTGTTGTTCGATCTCCACCATTGAGCCTTTTAGCATCTGCATTGGCTGGAACTGCGGGATCGGGAGGGGAGTGACGCTTTCCAGCTGAGCGCTGAACTCCAGCAGGAGCACGCTTTTCTCGCGACCTAATTCATCAAAGCTGAGCGGAATCGGTGAACCGCTGTAGCGAATATGATCGCTATCAGCAATGCGCTGGGCACGGTGAATATGGCCCAGGGCAATGTAATCCGCGGCGGGAAACGCCTGCGCCGGGAAGGCATCCAGCGTGCCGATATAGATATCGCGCACCGAGTCGCTTTTGGTCACGCCAACGGTGGTGAGATGACCGGTGGCAATGATGGGAAGTGCGCGATCTGCCCGCTCGGCCAGCGCTGCGGCATAACACTGTTGATAATGCTGCTCAATCGCTTCCAGCAGTGAGATCTGCTTCTCGCGCCCGGATTGTCCCGCCTGGCTGCGCAAAATATCGCGCGGACGTAAATAGGGAATCGCGCACAGCAGTGCGCCCGGCGTGCCATCGCGTTGATGCAGCGTCAGCACCTGCTGTTCGCCCTGTGGCGTGGCGCTGGTGATCACTCGCGTATTTAAACAGGCGAGTAACTCGCGTGATTCATTCAGGGTAGCGACAGAATCATGGTTGCCCGCCAGCACAATCAATTCACAGTGCGTTGGCTGTAGCGCCACCACGAAGCGGTTAAACATTTCACGCGCATAGCTCGGTGGCGAACCGGTATCAAACAGGTCTCCCGCGATGATTAAGGCATCCACCTGATGCTGCGTAATCTGTGCCAGCAGCCAGTCGAGGAAGGCTTGATGCTCGGCCGCCCGGCTTTTGCTGTAAAAGAACTGACCAAGATGCCAATCCGCGGTGTGAATGATGCGCATGAATACTCCCTGCTTCGTTAAGCGAAGGCGAATTATAACCTCTTCAGATCGCAAAGAAAAAAAAGCGATAGTCGTTGTCACATTTCTGTTTTATCACTATCTATCATAGGGAGGGTTTTTCATAAAAGTGTCATAAAACTGACGCATAATGGCGCCGCAAATCCCAGTGACCTATTGTCACAAAAGCAGGAGTTATAATGGCTAAGCGCATTTTGGTTGTGGAAGACGAAGCTCCCATCCGTGAAATGTTATGTTTCGTGCTGGAACAGAATGATTACCAGCCTATTGAGGCAGAAGACTATGACAGCGCGATTGGTAAGCTGATCGAACCCTGGCCTGATTTAATTCTGCTGGATTGGATGTTGCCTGGCGGCAGCGGTATTCAGTTTATTAAACATTTGAAACGTGAAGCCATGACGCGCGACATCCCGGTGATGATGCTGACGGCACGCGGTGAAGAAGAAGATCGCGTACGCGGTCTGGAAGTCGGCGCCGATGACTACATCACCAAGCCTTTCTCACCGAAAGAGCTGATGGCACGTATCAAAGCGGTGATGCGCCGTATTTCACCGATGGCGGTGGAAGAGGTGATTGAGATGCAGGGTCTGAGCCTCGATCCTTCCTCGCATCGCGTGATGTCGGAAAGTACCCCGCTGGAAATGGGACCCACCGAATATAAATTGCTGCACTTCTTTATGACGCATCCGGAGCGTGTTTACAGCCGTGAACAACTGCTGAACCACGTATGGGGCACCAACGTCTACGTTGAAGATCGTACCGTTGATGTGCATATCCGTCGTTTACGTAAAGCACTGGAAGTATCTGGCCACGATCGCATGGTTCAAACCGTACGCGGAACAGGGTATCGTTTCTCTGCCCGCTACTAAACGGAGTCTTTTACCGTGCTGGAACGACTCTCCTGGAAGAGATTATTGACTGAGCTGGCGCTGGTCTGTTTGCCCGCGCTGGTGCTTGGTCTGTTGTTCGGTTATCTGCCCTGGCTACTGCTGATCGCGGTGTCAGGTGTGATGTTTTGGCACTTTAGAAATCTGATGCGTCTGTCGCACTGGCTGTGGGTCGATCGTTCCATGACGCCGCCCGCCGGTCGCGGTAGCTGGGAGCCCTTGTTCTACGGCTTGTACCAGATGCAACTGCGTAACCGCCGTCGACGTCGCGAGCTGGGTAACCTGATTAAGCGCTTTCGTAGCGGCGCGGAATCCCTGCCGGATGCAGTGATCCTGACCACCGAAGAGGGCACCATTTTCTGGTGCAACGGGCTGGCACAACAGCATCTCGGGCTGCGCTGGCCAGAAGATAATGGCCAGAACATCCTCAACTTGCTGCGCTATCCTGAGTTTTCCCGCTATATTCGCCAACGCGATTTTGACAAGCCGCTGACGCTGGTGCTGAACAATCAACATCATATGGAATTCCGTGTGATGCCCTACAGCGAAGGGCAGTGGTTGATGGTGGCGCGCGATGTCACGCAAATGCACCAGCTGGAAGGGGCGCGGCGTAACTTCTTTGCCAACGTCAGTCATGAACTGCGTACGCCGTTAACGGTGCTGCAGGGCTATCTGGAGATGATGGACGATGCGGCGATGAACGAGCGCACGCGCGGCAAGGCGTTGCACACCATGCAGGAGCAAACGCGTCGCATGGATAGCCTGGTGAAACAGTTGCTGACCTTGTCGCGTATCGAGGCCGCACCGGCTATCGATCTCAAAGAGACGGTGGATGTTCCGGGCATGCTGCAACTGTTGCAGCGCGAGGCGGAAACGCTCAGCCAGGGGCGACACAGCATCCATTTCCGCACGGATCCGCACCTCAAAGTCTTCGGTAATGATGAACAGCTGCGCAGCGCCATTTCTAATCTGGTGTACAACGCGGTGAATCACACGCCGGAAGGGACGCGCCTGGATATCAGCTGGCTGCGCACCAAAGAGGGCGCGGAGTTCAAAGTGTGCGATAACGGACCGGGGATCAGCGAGGAGCATTTACCGCGCCTCACCGAGCGTTTCTATCGGGTGGATAAAGCCCGATCGCGCGCCACCGGCGGCAGTGGCTTAGGGCTGGCGATCGTTAAGCATGCATTGAGTCACCATAATGCACGGCTGGAAATCACCAGTATTCCGCATCAGGAAACCTGTTTTAGTTTCGTGCTGCCGCCACGTTTGATTGTGGCGAAGAGCGTGCACAGTAAGGTCAGTTAAGCACGATGAAGTGGCGCAATTGATTGCGTGATGAATCGCGGCGCGACAGAATGTGCAGTCCAATGTTCCTGACCTGATTTGCGGAAGACCTGATGAGATCGCTGTTGCTGTTCACGTTGCTGCTGTGCTCTACGCTGGCACAAAGCCAACAAACCATGCTCACCGGCAATTTGAGCAGCGTCGGTTCCGATACTCTCGGCTATCTGATGACCTTATGGGGCGAGGATTTCAGCCGCCAGTCACCGGGCGTTAACGTTCAGGTACAGGCGGCTGGATCCTCAACCGCACCCACCGCGCTGGCGGCAGGCTCTGCCCAGCTCGGGGCGATGAGCCGCCCGATGCAAATTGATGAACGCCAACTGTTTACCACGCGCTACGGCTATCCCCCGCTGGCGGTGCCGGTGGCGATGGATGCGCTGGTGGTGGTGGTCAATCAGGACAACCCGCTAACGCGTATCGATCAACCGCAACTCGATGCCCTTTTCTCTGTCACTCGTCTGTGTGGTGCGCACTTGGTGCCGCAGCACTGGGGCGATCTTGGCCTCAACCAGGGAGATTGGGCGCGACGCAGTATTCAGCGTTTTGGCCGTAATTCGGCATCAGGTACCTGGGGCTTCTTCAAACAGCAGGCGCTGTGTAAAGGGGATTTCCGCTCAGACGTCGCGGAGTTTCCCGGCTCGGCGGCGGTGGTGCAGGCCGTCGCGGCAACACCCAACAGCATTGGTTATGCCAGTTTTGGTTTTCACTTAAGCGGCGTGAAGATGGTGCCCATCGTCACTGCCAGCGGCGATAGCGTGATGCCGGACGCCGAAACCATTCGCAGCGGCCGCTATCCGTGGTCGCGTCCGCTCTATATTTACGTCAATAAAGCGCCGGGCAAACCGCTGCCGCCGCTGGTGAATGCGTTTCTGCATCAGGTGTTATCACCTGAAGGGCAGCGCCGGGTAACTGAAGCCGGTTATTTGCCACTTTCCGAAAGCCAGATGGCCCAGGCACGTGCCGCCATTGAGTAAATGGAAGAACGAGCACCCGATCATGAATTTTATTCACGTCACCTGAATTTTCTTCCATTGCCCAATTTGTTTCAGCATGTCACTCTTTATGGACATTTAGCCATCCAGATGGCTATAAATAACCGGGTGAAATTATACCCTGACGCAATTATGCGTTTAGCCAGGAGTGAACATGCCACAACAACAACCGTTCCGTGCCGATACCGTCGGCAGTTTTCTGCGTCCTGCGGCGATCAAGCAAGCGCGCGTGCAGTTTGCCAATGGCGAGATCACGGCTGAGCAGCTGCGTCAGGTAGAAGATAAAGAAATCCGCCACGTGGTCGAGCAGCAGCGCGCTAACGGCCTGCAAGTGGTCACCGACGGCGAGTTCCGTCGCGCCTGGTGGCACTTTGACTTCTTTGGCGATCTGCAAGGCGTTGAGCTATTTGAAGCGGAGCAGGGCATCCAGTTCAACGGCGTGCAAACCAAAGCGCACGGCGTGAAAGTCACCGGCAAGGTGGCCTTTAATCCACATCACCCGATGCTGGATCACTTCCGCTTCCTGAAAAGCATTGCGGGCGACGCCGTGGCGAAAATGACCATCCCAAGCCCAAGCGTGCTGCACTTCCGTGGTGGCCGTAAAGTGATCGATGCCACCGTCTATCCCGATCTGAAAGCGTACTTTGCTGACCTGGCGCAGACATACAAAGATGCGATCGCGGCTTTCTACGCGGCGGGCTGCCGTTTTCTGCAGCTGGATGACACTGTTTGGGCTTACCTGTGCTCTTCGGATCAGCAGCAGCAGATCCGTGAGCGCGGTGAAGATCCGCAGGAACTGGCGCGTATTTACGCTGAGGTGCTGAACAAAGCGCTGGAAGATAAACCAGCTGACCTGACCATTGGTCTGCATGTGTGCCGCGGCAACTTCCGCTCAACCTGGATTTCCGAAGGTGGCTATGAGCCGGTGGCCGAGATTCTGTTTGGTCAGGTGAATATCGATGCTTACTTCCTCGAATATGACAACGAGCGTTCCGGTGGTTTTGAGCCGCTGCGCTTTATCAAACCCGGCCATCAGCAAGTGGTATTGGGTCTGATCACGACTAAGAACGGTGAACTGGAAGATCCGGAGCAGGTGAAAGCGCGCCTGCAGGAAGCTTCTCAGTTTGTGAGTCTGAACCAGATTTGCCTCAGCCCAAAATGTGGCTTTGCCTCGACAGAAGAGGGCAACAGCCTGACGGAAGCGCAGCAGTGGCAGAAGATTCGTCTGGTGGTCGATATCGCCAATCAGGTGTGGTGATGCTGTAAACTTGTGCAAACAGGCGCGTAAATCGCGCCTTTTGTGCATTTAAGAGCCCGGTTTTGCGAGGAGATCTCCCGTGATGCGGAAACTTTAAGCAAATCATCTGAGGTGTTTTCACGCTATTACCCGCTGATAAACTGCTTTGCGTCACTTTCTTGTTATATCCTTCTGGTTTTCCGATCCCGTATTGCCTTTCTTCGCTATAAACGTTTTAATTTGCGCCGTTGTCGATTTATCCCTCTGCGAACAGAAGAAAAGTAGATTAAATCACCTGCGCTTTAACGATTAGGCCCGCATAACGCTCTGAACTCATCAGATAAGCCTTTGTTTTTGTGCATGCAGAGGACAACACGCACTCAACTTCCACCGCAACATCAGTTACAGGCAGTACAGAAGTTTATGACACATCGTTTAACCTCCAAGGATATCCTGGCGCTGGGCTTCATGACGTTTGCCCTGTTCGTAGGCGCAGGAAACATTATCTTTCCACCGATGGTGGGGATTCAGTCTGGCGAACACGTCTGGGTTGCCGCTTTTGGCTTTCTGATTACGGCCGTTGGCTTGCCGGTGATGACCGTTATCGCCCTGGCGCGCGTGGGCGGCGGCATTGATGCCCTCAGCTCGCCAATTGGTAAAGCCGCAGGTCTGTTGCTGGCAACGGTTTGCTACCTGGCGGTCGGTCCGCTGTTTGCTACGCCGCGTACGGCGACCGTGTCGTTTGAAGTGGGGATTGCTCCGCTGACTGGTGATGGCGCGCTGCCGCTGTTTATCTACAGCCTGATTTATTTTGCGCTGGTGATTGGCATTTCCCTGTATCCTGGCAAATTGCTGGACACTGTCGGCCACTTCCTCGCTCCGCTGAAAATCGTGGCGCTGACCATTCTCGGTCTGGCAGCACTGCTGTGGCCGGCCGGTGGTATCGCGCCTGCTACGGCTGATTACCAGCGTGCGGCCTTCTCCAGCGGCTTCGTTAACGGCTATCTGACGATGGATACGCTGGGTGCGCTGGTGTTTGGTATTGTTATCGTCAATGCGGCACGTTCTCGCGGCGTTGAAGATGCGAAACTGCTGACCCGTTACACCATGCTGGCGGGCGTGATTGCCGGTGTTGGCTTGACGCTGGTGTATCTGAGCCTGTTCAAACTCGGTTCTGGCAGTGCTGGCCTGGTTGATCAGAATGCCAATGGTGCAGCGATTCTGCATGCGTATGTGCAGCAGACCTTTGGCGGCATGGGCAGCTTCTTCCTGGCAGCACTGATCTTCGTGGCCTGCATGGTGACGGCGGTTGGCCTGACCTGCGCCTGTGCGGAATTCTTTGCGCAATACCTGCCGTTGTCGTATAAAGCGCTGGTGTTTATTCTGGGTCTGTTCTCGATGGTGGTGTCGAATCTAGGCCTGAGCCACTTGATTCAGATCTCCATTCCGGTGCTGACGGCGATTTATCCACCGTGCATCGTGCTGGTGGTGCTGAGCTTCACCCTGAAATGGTGGAATAAGAGCACGCGTATTATCGCGCCAACCATGCTGGTGAGCCTGCTGTTTGGCATCGTTGATGCCATCAAAACCACCAATTTTAAAGATGTGCTGCCGCTGTTTAGCCAGCATCTGCCACTGGCCGATCAGGGACTCTCCTGGTTGCCGCCATCGCTGGTGATGCTGGTGATTGCCGCGGTGGTCGATCGGGCAAAAGGACGCGAACAGGTCGCTGCCCACTCGTAATCGACATTGCTGTTAATTTCAACCACGGGCTTGCCCGTGGTTTTTTCATTTACAAGGTATTGGTGTTATGCAAGAAACCAACAAGCTCAAACGCGGACTGAGCACGCGCCACATCCGTTTTATGGCGCTGGGATCGGCAATCGGTACCGGGCTGTTTTACGGCTCGGCGGATGCGATCAAAATGGCAGGCCCCAGCGTGCTGCTGGCGTACATCATCGGCGGTGCGGTGGCGTACATCATCATGCGTGCCTTGGGTGAGATGTCAGTGAATAACCCGCAGGCCAGCTCGTTTTCGCGCTACGCGCAGGACTATCTGGGGCCGTTAGCAGGTTACATCACCGGCTGGACCTACTGTTTTGAAATCCTGATTGTGGCGATTGCCGACGTGACGGCTTTTGGTATCTACATGGGCGTGTGGTTCCCGGAAGTACCGCACTGGATTTGGGTGCTGTCGGTGGTGCTGATTATCGGTGCCATTAACCTGATGAGCGTGAAGGTGTTTGGTGAAGTCGAGTTCTGGTTCTCCTTCTTCAAAGTCGCCACCATTATCATCATGATCATCGCCGGTTTTGGCATGATTTTCTGGGGCATCGGCAACGGCGGTCAGCCTACGGGTATCCATAACCTGTGGACCAACGGTGGCTTCTTCGCTCACGGCATTGTCGGTATGCTGCTGTCACTGCAGATGGTGATGTTTGCCTATGGCGGCATTGAAATTATCGGTATCACCGCCGGTGAAGCGGAAGAGCCTGAGAAGTCGATTCCACGCGCCATTAACTCCGTTCCGCTGCGTATTCTGGTGTTCTATGTCGGCACGCTGTTTGTCATCATGTCGATCTATCCGTGGAACCAGGTCGGCACCTCCGGCAGTCCCTTTGTGCTGACTTTCCAGCATCTGGGCATCGCGGCGGCGGCATCGATTCTTAACTTCGTGGTGCTGACGGCGTCACTGTCGGCGATCAACAGCGATGTGTTTGGCGTCGGGCGTATGCTGCACGGCATGGCGCAGCAGGGCCATGCGCCGAAGATGTTCCAGAAGGTCTCGGATCGCGGGATTCCGTGGGTCACCGTGCTGGTGATGATGGTGGCGATGCTGATCGCCGTGTATCTCAACTACCTGATGCCGGAAAAAGTGTTCCTGGTGATCGCGTCGCTGGCGACCTTCGCCACGGTGTGGGTGTGGATCATGATTCTGCTGTCGCAAATCGCGTTTCGCCGCAAAATTGGCATAGAGCAGGCGGGTAAACTGCAATTCGCCCTGCCTGGCGGCAGCAAAACCGCCTGGTTTGGCGTGGCTTTCCTGGTGTTCATCATTGCCTTGATCGGTTATTTCCCTGACACGCGCGTGTCGCTGTATGTTGGCTTCGCGTGGATTGTGCTGCTGTTGCTGGCCTGGCCGCTGGCGAAAAAGCGGAAAGCCTGATCATTCTGATGCGCATAACGGGTGGGATGTTTGCCCGTTAAGCGTGGAAGGATAGGTAGTGTTCAGGGCGGGAGAGATTCCCGCCCTGAGCTTTTAAGTATGATGAAAAGCGCAGGCCGAAGCACGACTACCAATTGCTACCCAACGCAATCTCTCCGCCCGCCGGGCTCAGGTGATTGTCATCATAATAGAGCGGCAATCCTCCGCTGGTGATCAAACAGCCCTGCTCATTACACAGATTCTCTCGCAGCGATAACACGCGTACGCCTTGTTGCTTATAACGCTGCAATAATTTCTCCACGGCCTCTTCCGGGAACTGGAACAATCTGGTGCGCTCAGAGAGCAGCGGCGGAGCTTCCCACTTGCTCAGCCAGGCGCTCAATTCGCGACGAATCGGGATATTACGGTTATTGCTGTAGCGCAGCGGGTCAACGTCCACTGAAGGCGCATCCTCTATTACCGTGACCTTTTTGCCCGCCTGAGTCAGCTGAGCCACCACGCGATCCATACCCGCTTGCAGCGCCTCAAGATTACTCTTTTCAGGATGATCGGTTTCGCGGAAACCGGCACCGGGCAACAGGCTCATACCCGATGCCCAATAGGCGCTGATCACCACTTCGTCCACCTTGTCGCTCAGCACCATCTTCAGCACTTCCTGATTAAAGGTAATGCATTGTTGCGCATGATGTGGCATTTGGCTCACCACGCGTGTGGCACCAATCAGGAACGGACAGGAGGCTTTGGTGAGTTGATACAGCGGTTTATGCTGACGTTGTGCATAGCCCGACACCGAAGCACGCAGTGCGGCAGCGTGACTGTCGCCAATTAAGGCGATACCGGGGCGATCGGTGTTTGGATGACACTCCTCATGCCTGGAGGGCAGGTTTGCCCCGTAATCAAGCAAGCACGGATTACGCTGCGCCGAAATTTTCCAGCTGTCCGCATTCACGACGAGTTCACTAACCCGCGATTTCATGCCCCCGGTTTGCCACAACAGTAGCATCGCACCCGCCGCAATCAGGGAAGAGGCACAGTAGCCGGGGATCACCCAACGCGTGCCCATGCGCGTCTGGCGGAAGGGCTGCTCGACAAAGCGCCAAGAAAACCAGGCCAGACCCAGCGCTGCGCCGCAGATCATCAAACCTTGCCAGACGGTAAGGGGGTGATCGCTACAGATGCGCGCCAGACTTAGCAGCGGCCAGTGCCACAGGTACCAGGAATAAGAGATCTTGCCGATAAAGCGCATCAGCGGATTTTCTAACAGTAACTGGTTAAGCTCGCTGCGCGCACCGATCATCAGGCAACCCGCCAGCACGGGAATGATCGCCAACCAGCCCGGAAATTGGCTATGGCTACTAAGCAACAGGCTGGCGGAGATAATCATCATCCAACCCAGCAGATTGAGCAGGCTGGCCGCTCGGCCGGTGAGGGGTTGTGGTTTCCACAGCGCCAGCAGCACACCGGCACCGAGTTCCCAGGCGCGGGTTGGCAACAGATAAAAGGCGTGGGTGGTGGCAAACGGTGTGATCCCGATACAGGCCACCAAAGAGATCACACTCAGTATCAGTACCACAGAGCGCATCGAACGTTTGAGTCGTACGGCCAAAAGCAGAATGAATGGCAGCACAATATAGAACTGTTCTTCTATTCCCAATGACCAGGTCATGAGCAGGGGATTTAAATCGGAATCGGTACTGAAATAGTCACCGCTCTTGAGTAGCAGCATATTGGGTACGGCGATAAATACCGCCAGGCTGTATTTGGCCAGCTGGCTGAACTCTAGCGGTGAGAGCAGGATGAAGCCCAGTAGCAGCAATATCGTCATCATGAAAAATAACGCGGGAGCGATACGTTTAATGCGGCGTAAATAAAATTGATAAAATGAGAAGTGACCCTCGGATATTTCCTTGCTGATAATACCGCCGATCAGAAAGCCGGAAATAACAAAGAAGAGGTCGACACCAATAAAGCCACCCTGCAGCGAGGTGACGCCGGAGTGAAAGAGTACCACCAGAATGATGGCGACGGCGCGCAGGCCGTCAATATCCGCCCGATAACGGTGAGAGGCATTCGCAGTCATAATTTAACCCAGAAGTTAGGATAAGAATGGTTATGCGTTCCAGAAAAAATAAATCGGCGCATCCTGTCGCCGAAAAAAGTTACAAAGGAGAAAAATGGGTATTACAAGGGATGATTGACGCTGACAGAATACGCGCTTTTAGCCGCTAAATATCAGGGCGGAAGAAAATTAGAATAATCGCAGATTAAGGTGGTATTTGTATTTACACCGCTGAAGCATAAATAGCGAAAAGATAAGCCCGGATTATCCTTCAGGCTTATCTTTCATGATGTGGTGAATCGGCTACAGGCTGATATGCGCGGGTAACAGTGCTTTGAGCTGAGGGTAGATAACGCTATTGGCGAGCAGCACAGGATTGCCCTGCTGCAGACCGTTGTGACCAAGGTAATCATTGGTTATGCCGCCGGCCTCACGCATCAATACAATCCCAGGTAAACCGTCCCACGGATTCATATGCGCTTCGTAATAACCAATTAAACGACCAGCGGCGGCCCAGGCACTCATTAATGCGCCAGAGCCATTACGGATGAACATCCCGCCCTGTGACAGCAAGCCACCAATAAAGGTCGTCAACGGTTCCACCGGTTGGCTGTTGGAACTACTAATGCCGAGCACGCCCTGATTGAGATGCTGAGCGCTGTGCGCCTGAATACGTTTTTCGTTAACCCATGCGCCTTTACCACGGCAGGCGTGGAAGGTTTCATGATGGTTGGGATCGCAGACCACGCCAATTACCGGCTCATTTTCACAGACAATCGCCAGTGACACGCACCAGTTATGTAATCCATTCAGGAAGTTACTGGTGCCATCAATCGGGTCAATCACCCAGACAAAGCGCGCACCTGTAGTTTCACCACCGCTCTCTTCACCCAGCACGGCGTCATCGGGAAAGCGTTCGTAAATCAGGTGCTTGACCAATTCTTCCACGTTGCGGTCGGCTTCGCTAACCACATCCTGTAAATCCTTTTTATGCTCAATCACCAGTTGATGACGCTGCTGATACCAGGATAAAGCGCGGCTGGCTGCAGTTTTAGCGACATCACAGGCAAAGTGATAACGCGCGTCAAGTTCGGTTAGCGTAGCTGATGACATCTTTCCCTCTTATCATTTTCTGACAAACGAAGTGACAAAAAACGCCGAAACAGGCGACCTGGCGGTGTGACCTACTTAACAAAAGTTAAGAAAGGTTTCATTAAGCCGCAGATGAGTGCGGCTGGCAAGAGGCGTAAATGCTGGGATTGTGAAAAAAAGCGGGTTTAGAGTTGCTGGTGGCGCGCAGCGTCCATCAGGCGCGGATAGAACTGGAAGAACAGCGGTTCAAGTTGCTGATAATGATCGACAAAATCCTGATAGGAGTCGCGCAGTGCTGCCAGACGCGGGCGGCGATGTGCCATACCGCTCAATACGCGGGCCAGCCGCGTTGGTTCGGCATAGTGCTCAAACCAGCGCTCGCGCCACATCACCGAATTGAGTTCGATGAATCCTTCTGGCGTGCCGGGCAGTTGCGGCATGATTTCACGCTCGGCTGCCGCCGTGAACGCGACCAGCGATTGGGAAGGGTGCAGCTGGTCCCAGTGCAGCGCGAGGAAGTGATCCCAGATGACATCCAAAGTGATGGGCGCAACGCGACGAGTTTCAGCGCGAAAGAATTGCCGCGCTTCACGCACTTCCGGCAGGTTATCCGTCAAAACATCCAGTCGGCGATGCATAGCGATGCCCGCCACAACCGGTTCCGGCCATTGCGATTGCACATTGCCGCGCACGAAGTCGGCCATCAGATTGCCCAGCAGGGAGCTGTCTGCCAGCTGTGCAAGGTGAAGGTGAGCGAGAAAGTTCATGGCGCATTATAGGCAGAATCACAGATATGCAGCCAGTTGTTCAGAATTTGCCGCTTTTCCGCTAAACTATGCCGCCTGTTTTTTGAGTCCTGAAAGAAGTGATGCATGCGTGTAGCCGATTTTGCTTTTGAGTTGCCAGAATCTTTGATCGCCCACTATCCGCAGGCGCAGCGCAGCGGTTGCCGCTTGCTGGCGCTGGATGGCCCAAGTGGGGCGTTAAGCCATGAAGTGTTTACCGACGTACTGGATAAACTCAATCCGGGCGACCTGCTGGTGTTTAACAATACCCGCGTTATTCCGGCGCGTGTCTTCGGCCGAAAAGCCAGTGGCGGCAAAATCGAGATGCTAGTGGAGCGCATGCTGGATGACAAACGCGTGCTGGCGCATGTGCGTGCCTCGAAAGCGCCGAAGCCGGGTGCAGAGCTGCTGCTGGGCGATGACGAAAGCGTCAAAGCCACCATGGTCGCGCGCCACGATACGCTGTTTGAAATCGAATTTGCCGATGACCGCGCAGTGCTGGATATCCTTAACAGCGTCGGCCATATGCCGTTGCCGCCGTATATTGATCGTCCGGATGAAGAAGCAGACCGTGAACTTTATCAAACCGTTTACAGCGCGCGTCCGGGTGCGGTAGCCGCACCGACCGCCGGTTTGCATTTTGATGAACCGTTGCTGGACGCGCTGCGCGCGAAAGGCATCGAAATGGCATTTGTCACGCTGCACGTTGGCGCAGGTACCTTCCAGCCGGTGCGCGTCGAGAACATTAATGACCACATCATGCACTCTGAGTATGCCGAAGTGCCGCAGGATGTGGTGGATGCGGTGCTGGCGTGTAAAGCGCGTGGCAACAAAGTGGTCGCGGTGGGCACCACCTCCGTGCGTTCTCTGGAGAGCGCGGCGCAGGCGGCTCAGGATGCGCTGATTGCACCCTTCTTCGACGACACGCAGATCTTCATCTATCCGGGCTATCACTATCAGGTGATTGATGCGCTGATCACTAACTTCCATCTGCCGGAATCGACGCTGATCATGCTGGTGTCAGCATTTGCCGGTTACAAAAATACCATGGCGGCTTACCAAAGCGCGGTGGCAGAGCAGTACCGTTTCTTTAGCTACGGGGATGCCATGTACATCACCCGTAATCCACAGGCTCCTGACGAAGTGGTTGGAGCTTAATAATCAGACTGTTTCTCTGATTATCTAATGAGGTCAATGTGAAATTTGAATTAGATACCACCGACGGGCGCGCGCGCCGTGGCCGTTTGGTGTTCGATCGTGGTGTGGTTGAAACCCCGGCATTCATGCCTGTGGGCACCTACGGCACCGTGAAGGGCATGACGCCGGAAGAAGTGAAAGACACCGGCGCGCAGATCCTGCTCGGCAACACCTTCCACCTGTGGCTGCGTCCAGGTCAGGAGATCATGAAACTGCACGGTGACCTGCACGATTTCATGAACTGGCAGGGTCCGATCCTCACTGACTCCGGCGGCTTCCAGGTGTTCAGCCTCGGTGACATTCGTAAGATCACCGAAGCGGGCGTGCATTTCCGTAATCCGATCAACGGCGACCCGATTTTCCTCGATCCGGAAAAATCGATGGAAATTCAGTACGACCTCGGTTCAGACGTGGTGATGATTTTCGACGAGTGTACGCCGTATCCAGCAGACTGGGATTACGCCAAACGTTCGATGGAGATGTCACTGCGTTGGGCGCAGCGTAGCCGCGATCGCTTTGATTCACTCGGGAATAAAAATGCGCTGTTCGGCATTATTCAGGGCGGTGTTTACGAAGATTTACGAGATGTCTCGGTTAAAGGTCTGGTAGATATCGGCTTTGATGGGTACGCTGTGGGCGGCCTGGCGGTGGGTGAACCTAAAGAGGACATGCACCGTATCCTGGAACACGTCTGTCCGCAAATTCCGCAAGATAAACCGCGTTATTTGATGGGCGTCGGCAAGCCAGAAGATCTGGTGGAAGGCGTTCGCCGCGGTATCGATATGTTTGACTGCGTCATGCCAACGCGTAATGCGCGTAATGGTCACCTGTTTGTGACCGATGGCGTGGTGAAAATCCGCAACGCCCGGTATAAAGATGACACGACAACGCTGGATGCGGAGTGTGATTGTTACACCTGTCGCAATTACAGTCGCGCCTACTTGTATCATCTTGATCGTTGTAACGAAATACTGGGCGCACGTCTGAATACGATTCACAATCTGCGCTATTACCAGCGTCTGATGGCGGGTTTACGTAAGGCCATCGAAGAGGGTAAATTAGAGCACTTTGTTAGCGAGTTCTACCAACGGACGGGTAAAGCGGTTCCACCGTTAAACGTCTGATAATTCTATCAATGAGGGAAATTTAATGAGCTTTTTCATTTCTGACGCCGTTGCCGCAGCAGGCGCTCCGTCTCAGGGAAGTCCTTATTCTCTGGTGATCATGCTGGTGGTGTTTGGTCTGATCTTCTATTTCATGATTCTGCGCCCGCAGCAGAAACGTTCTAAAGATCACAAGAAGCTGATGGATTCCATCTCTAAAGGTGATGAAGTGTTGACCAGCGGTGGCCTGGTAGGTCGTGTGACCAAAGTGGCTGACAACGGCTACGTTTCTATCGCCCTGAACGACACCACTGAAGTAGTTGTAAAACGTGATTTCGTGGCCGCCGTTCTGCCGAAAGGTACTATGAAGGCGCTGTAATTTTTTCTTCCCGAAGGGAACTGCCGTGTTAAACCGTTATCCTTTGTGGAAGTACATCATGCTGGTCGTCGTGATTCTCGTCGGCCTGCTCTATGCGCTTCCTAACCTTTATGGAGAGGATCCGGCCGTTCAGATCACTGGTGCGCGCGGTGGCGCCGCCAGTGAACAGACGTTGGATCAGGTCCAGACTTTATTAAAACAAGATAATATCCAGAGCAAATCCCTCGCTCTGGAAAATGGCGCCATTCTGGCCCGTTTTGACAATCAGGATGCGCAGCTGCGCGCGCGTGATGCCATCACTACCGCGTTGGGCGACAACTATGTTGTGGCACTCAACCTCGCGCCGGCAACCCCGCGCTGGCTGACCATGCTGGCTGCACAGCCGATGAAACTCGGTCTTGATCTGCGTGGCGGCGTACACTTCCTGATGGAAGTGGATATGGATACCGCTCTGGGCAAGCTGCAAGAGCAGAATGCCGATGGCCTGCGCAGTGACCTGCGCGACAAAAGCATCCCGTATACCAACGTCAATAAAATCGCTAACTACGGTGTAGAAGTGCGTTTCCGCGACGGTGCCAGCCGTGATGCGGCGATCAGCTACCTGTCACCGCGTCATCGCGATCTGGTGATCTCCAGCGTCGGCAGCGATACGCTGCGTGCGGTGATGACCGATGCGCGTCTGAGCGAAGCCCGTGAGTATGCGGTTCAGCAGAACATCAATATCCTGCGTAACCGTGTGAACCAGCTTGGCGTTGCCGAGCCTCTGGTGCAGCGTCAGGGTTCTGACCGCATCGTGGTGGAACTGCCGGGTATTCAGGATACGGCGCGTGCCAAAGAGATTCTGGGTGCCACTGCGACCCTGGAATTCCGTCTGGTAAACACCACCGTTGATCCAACTGCCGCGGCGAGTGGCCGTGTGCCGGGTGATTCGGAAGTGAAAGAGACGCGTGAAGGCCAGCCAGTGGTGCTGTACAAGCGTGTGATTCTGACCGGTGACCATATTACCGATTCGACGTCCAGTATGGACGAGTACAACCAGCCGCAGGTGAACATTTCACTGGATGGCGCGGGCGGTAACATGATGTCGAACTTCACCAAGGACAACATCGGTAAAGCGATGGCGACCCTGTTTGTGGAGTACAAGGACAGCGGTAAGAAAGACGCCAACGGTCGTGCAATCCTGGTGAAACAGGAGCAGGTGATTAACGTGGCGAACATTCAGTCGCGCCTCGGTAACAGCTTCCGCATCACCGGTATCAACAACCCGAACGAAGCGCGTCAGCTGTCGCTGCTGCTGCGTGCCGGTGCGTTGATCGCGCCAATTCAGATTGTGGAAGAGCGTACCATTGGTCCAACAATGGGCCAGCAGAACATCACTCAGGGTCTCGAAGCCTGCTTGTGGGGTCTGATCGCGTCCATTCTGTTTATGGTGGTGTTCTATAAGAAATTTGGTTTGATTGCGACCAGCGCGCTGCTGTGCAACCTGGTGCTGATTGTCGGCATCATGTCACTGCTGCCGGGTGCGACCCTCACCATGCCGGGGATTGCCGGTATCGTGTTGACGCTGGCGGTTGCTGTCGATGCCAACGTGTTGATTAACGAACGTATTAAAGAAGAACTGCGTAACGGACGCTCGGTACAGCAGGCGATTCACGAAGGCTACAAAGGCGCCTTCTCCAGTATCGTCGATGCCAACGTCACTACGCTGATCAAAGTTATCATTCTTTATGCGGTCGGTACCGGCTCCATTAAAGGCTTTGCGATCACCACCGCTATCGGTATCGCGACCTCAATGTTCACCGCTATCGTCGGCACCCGTGCCATCGTTAACCTGGTTTACGGCGGCAAACGCATCAACAAGCTGTCCATCTGAGGAGTGCGTTGTGGCACAGGAATATAGTATTGAGCAGCTAAACCACGGGCGTAAGGTCGTCGACTTTATGCGCTGGGATACGCTGGCATTCATCATCTCCGGTCTGCTGATTGTGGCGTCTATCGCCATTATCGGTGTGCGAGGCTTCAACTGGGGCCTCGACTTTACCGGCGGAACGGTGATTGAGATTAACCTGGAAAAACCGGCCGATCTGGACGCACTGCGTGAAGGTTTGGTGAAAGCGGGCTTCCAGGAGCCGCTGGTGCAGAACTTTGGCAGCAGCCGTGACGTAATGGTGCGTATGCCGCCAGCCACCGGTGCAGCAGGTCAGGAGCTCGGCAACAAAGTCGTGACCTCCATCAATGAGACGACGCAGCAGAACGCGACCGTGAAGCGCATTGAGTTCGTCGGCCCAAGCGTGGGTAGCGATCTGGCGCAAGCCGGTGCGATGGCGCTGCTGTCGGCACTGATTGCGATTCTGATCTATATCGGCTTCCGCTTTGAGTGGCGTCTGGCGCTGGGTACCGTGCTGGCACTGGCGCATGACGTCATTATCACCTGCGGCATTCTGGCGTTGTCACACATCGAGATCGACCTGACGATTGTCGCGTCACTGATGTCGGTGATTGGTTACTCGCTTAACGATAAAATCGTGGTTTCCGACCGTATTCGTGAGAACTTCCGCAAAATTCGTCGCGGTTCTTCCTACGATATTACTAACGTGTCGCTGACCCAGACGTTGAGCCGTACCCTGATCACCTCGCTGACCACGCTGGCGATGATTCTGATTCTCTTCATCTTTGGTGGTGCGCTGCTGAAAGGCTTCTCGCTGACCATGCTGATCGGTGTCACCATCGGTACCGTTTCATCTATCTATGTTTCTTCTGCTCTGGCATTGAAACTGGGTATGAAGCGTGAACACATGCTGGTGCAGAAAGTGGAGAAAGAGGGCGCAGATCAGCCTTCTATCCTGCCTTAATTCTGCTGATGAAATGAAACGGGCTGCCTAAGGGCAGCCCGTTTTTTTATGCCTGCTGATCAGGGCGCGGATTTGGTGGCTGCTGTGCTCTGCACATCATGCACGCGCACAAAGCCGAGTTGCTCCGGCGTCAGTCCGCTCAGGCGCAGCGGCACTGTTACCGAACTGCGTGGCATCAGACTCGCCTCAACCTGAATGGTCTGGCTCAGACTCTCCGCATTCAGCGGTTTGCCACTGGCTGGATCCAGCTCACCCCATACCACGGTGGCGCTCAGCGCGGGGATCGGCTGGTCATCGGTGGAACGGATATTCAGGTTAGCGCGACTACCACTGGCTTCCCCCTCGACGCGAGACAGTGACAGGCGCAATTTGCCCACCTGCGTCTGTAACTCGACGGGAGTGTTGGCTTGCGGCAACAGCCATGCCCCCTGGGTTGATTGCCCATTGAGTTGACCCTGAATTTCCAGCGCCGTTGCCTGATTGGTGAGCTTGCGCATCTGCTGGTTAAGCTGGCTGACTTCCTGATGTAACTCTTTGACCTGCGGTGAAGTCGGCGTTGAACTACAACCACTGAGCACCAGCAGCGAAAGTGCGGCGGGCGCCCAAAACGTCCTGATCGTCATGCATTGTCCTTTCTGTTATTTCGGAATACGTAATACCTGGCCGGGGTAGATCTTATCAGGATGCGTCAGCATTGGCTTGTTTGCTGCGAAAATCTTGTTGTATTCATTGGGATTCCCGTAGACCTGTTTGGAAATCGCACTCAGGGTGTCGCCTTTTTTCACCGTATAGAAATCGGCTTCTGGCGCACTGTCGGTGACGGTGACCTTGTCATCGACCTTGGTAATCCCTGCCACGTTACCGGCGGCCACCAGGATTTTCTCCTTCAGCTCCTGTGAAATGCCATCACCGCTCACGGTAACGGTGTCGCCTTGCACATCGACTTTGACTTTATCGCTGTCAGGTAAGCCGAGTTGATTAATATGATCCTGTAGTTTTTTGCTGGGATCGTCAGCGCCAGTGACGGCATCCCATAACTTTTCACCTGCTTCTTTCACGAAATTGAACAGACCCATGTGACCTCCTGCAAATGTGCCGGATTGGCTGTTTAAGCTTAGTGGCTTTTCTTGTTTACAGAGCGTGACATCCTGCATCTGTGAGCCAGGCGGTGATTCGGTCGCGTGTATTCAGTTGCTTTGAAGATCGCGCTACACTGTGTGGCCTATTTATCTCGCGACAGGAAACGTCATGCATTGCCCCTTCTGCTCCGCTGTGGATACCAAAGTGATTGATTCTCGCCTGGTCAGTGAAGGTTCATCGGTGCGTCGCCGCCGCCAGTGTCTGGTGTGCCATGAGCGTTTTACCACCTTTGAAGTGGCTGAGCTGGTGATGCCGCGCGTGGTGAAAAGCAACGATGTGCGTGAACCCTTTAACGAAGATAAGCTCGCCAGCGGCATGATGAAGGCGCTGGAGAAGCGCCCGGTGAGCGCCGATGCGGTGGATAACGCCGTCAACCACATTAAAACGCAACTGCGTGCCACTGGCGAGCGCGAAATTCCCAGCAAGCTGGTCGGTAATCTGGTGATGGAAGAGCTGAAGAAACTCGATAAGGTCGCTTACATCCGCTTTGCTTCGGTGTACCGCAGCTTCGAAGATATCCGTGATTTTGGCGAAGAGATCGCCCGCTTACAGGACTAAGCCATGACTGACGAACGCTACATGGCGCGTGCGCTGGAACTGGCGCGTCGCGGACGTTTTACCACCACACCTAATCCTAATGTTGGCTGCGTGATTGTACGCGACGGCGAGATTGTCGGCGAAGGCTGGCATCACCGTGCGGGCGAGCCGCATGCTGAAGTGCACGCGCTGCGCATGGCGGGTGAAAAAGCTAAAGGTGCGACCGCTTATGTCACGCTGGAGCCCTGCAGCCATCATGGCCGCACGCCGCCGTGTTGCGATGCGTTGATCGCTGCGGGCGTCAGTCGCGTGGTGGCGGCAATGCAGGATCCCAATCCGCAAGTGGCGGGACGCGGCTTGTATCGTTTGCAGCAGGCCGGGATTGAAGTCAGCCACGGCTTAATGATGAGCGAAGCTGAAGCATTGAATCGTGGTTTTCTGAAACGTATGCGCACTGGCTTCCCGTGGATTCAGCTCAAACTCGGCGCATCCCTTGATGGGCGCACCGCGATGGCCAGTGGCGAAAGTCAATGGATCACCTCGGCGGCGGCAAGGCGCGATGTGCAACAATTACGTGCCCAGAGTTCGGCTATTCTTACCTCGAGTGCCACCGTGTTGGCAGACGATCCGTCATTAACCGTGCGCTGGGGCGAACTGAATGAAGATGCACGCCAGCAGCTGGATGAAGCCACGCTGCGTCAGCCGATTCGCGTGGTGATTGATAGCCAGCAGCGTGTGACGCCGCAACATCGACTGATGAGTCAGCCGGGCGAAACCTGGCTGATGCGCAGTGCAATCGATCAGCAAACCTGGCCAGACAGCGTCAGCCAGATTGCGGTGCCGCTGCGCGGAGAACAACTGGATCTGGTGGCGATGATGATGATACTCGGCCAGCGTCAGATTAACTCGGTGTGGGTTGAAGCTGGCGCCAGTCTGGCGGGGGCACTGTTACAGGCTGGACTGGTCGATGAACTGATTGTCTATGTGGCACCGAAACTACTGGGCAATGCGGCACGCGGCCTGTGTGAACTGCCTGGGCTGGAACGATTGTCCGATGCGCCAGAGCTGAAGTTTAGTGACGTACGCAAGGTTGGCGCGGACCTGCGACTGACCCTGACGCCCGCTTAAGCACCGACTGAAAAGCCTGAGCGCGTTGTCGAAGAGTATGATAGAATCCGCCCCCTTCTGCGGGGCCATAAATCAAACACCCAAAGGATATGTATGAAAGTTATCGAAGCTCCTGTTGCCGCGCCTGATGCTCACATTGCCATCGTCATTGCGCGTTTTAACAACTTCATTAATGACAGCCTGCTGGATGGCGCGGTGGATGCGCTGAAGCGTATTGGCCAGGTCAAAGCAGAAAACATCACTGTGGTCTGGGTTCCAGGCGCTTACGAACTGCCTCTGGCAGCGCGCGCACTGGCAAAAGCCGGTAAGCACGATGCAATCGTGGCTCTGGGAACCGTGATCCGTGGCGGCACCGCCCACTTCGAATATGTGGCAGGTGAAGCCAGCTCTGGCATTGCCAACGTGGCGATGACCAGCGAAATTCCGGTGACTTTCGGCGTGTTAACCACCGAAAACATCGAGCAGGCGATTGAACGCGCCGGCACCAAAGCAGGTAATAAAGGCGCCGAAGCGGCCCTGACTGCACTCGAAATGATTAACGTATTGAAAGCCATCAAAGCCTGATTTTTGGAAGGGGAATTTTGTGAAACCTGCTGCTCGTCGTCGCGCCCGTGAGTGCGCTGTCCAGGCGCTTTACTCCTGGCAGCTGTCGAACAACGACATTGCCGATGTGGAATACCAGTTTCTGGCGGAACAAGACGTCAAAGACGTCGATATTAGCTATTTCCGCGAATTGCTGGCCGGTGTGGCGACTAACAGCGCGTACCTGGACGGTCTGATGAAGCCTTACCTGTCACGTCAGCTGGAAGAGCTGGGTCAGGTAGAAAAAGCCATTCTGCGTCTTTCGCTGTATGAGCTGAGCAAACGTTCTGATGTGCCTTATAAAGTGGCCATCAACGAAGGCATCGAACTGGCCAAAGTGTTTGGCGCCGAAGACAGCCACAAGTTTGTCAACGGCGTACTGGATAAAGCAGCCCCACAAATTCGACCCAATAAAAAATAAATGCGAAAGGCCGGTTTACCGGCCTTTTTCTCATTGAGACCTGACTTATGTCCTGTGGTGAATTCGAACTGATCGCACGTTATTTTAACCGCGTTACCAGCTCCCGCCGCGATGTGGAGAAGGGAATTGGTGACGACTGTGCGTTACTGAACGTGCCCGAAAAACAGACGCTGGCCATTAGCACCGATACGTTGGTGGCGGGCGTGCACTTCCTGCGTGATATCCATCCTGCCGATCTGGGTTACAAAGCGCTGGCCGTGAATCTCAGTGATTTGGCGGCAATGGGTGCCGATCCGGCGTGGTTGACGCTGGCGATTACCTTGCCTGAAGTGAATGAAAGCTGGCTGGCCGCATTTAGCGACAGCCTGTTTGAGCTGCTGGATTACTATGATATGCAGCTGATTGGCGGTGATACCACGCGCGGACCGCTGAGCCTGACGTTGGGGATTCACGGTCTGGTGCCGACAGGACGCGCATTAAAGCGTTCGGGTGCCAAACCTGGCGACTGGATCTTTGTCACCGGTACTCTGGGTGACAGCGCGGCTGGCCTGTCGCTGCTACAACATCGTCATCGCCTGAACGATCCGGCTGTCCATGAAGTGTTGATCAAGCGCCATCTGCGCCCGATGCCACGCGTGTTGCAGGGCCAGGCACTGCGCAATCTGGCGACCTCGGCGATTGATATCTCCGATGGTTTGATTGCCGATCTCGGCCATATTCTCACGGCGAGCCGCGTCGGTGCGCGTCTCAATCTGGAAGCGTTGCCGCTGTCCGCTGCGTTGCGCGATCATTTTGAGCCGGAACAGGTGCTGACCTGGGCGTTAAGTGGCGGCGAAGATTACGAGCTGTGCTTTACCGTGCCGGAAGTCAATCGTGGTGCGCTGGACGTGGCGCTGGGTCATCTTGGTGTGCCTTATACCTGCATCGGGCAGATTGCGCCTGAAGCCGACGGGTTGACGCTGCTGGAAAATGGCAAGCCACGTCGTTTTAATCACAAGGGATTTGATCACTTTAATGCGAAGTAAAGATGTAGCGAAAAGCCGCCTGCGCCTGAGCAATCCCTGGCATCTGTTGGCAACCGGTTTTGGCAGTGGCCTGAGCCCGATCATGCCAGGCACCGCCGGTTCGATTGCCGCGATTCCCTTTTGGTGGTTGATGACCTTTCTGCCGTTGCAGATTTACTCTCTGCTGGTGCTGATTGGCATTAGCGTGGGCGTTTATCTCTGCCATCGCACGGCGAAAGACATGGGTGTGCACGACCACGGCAGCATCGTCTGGGATGAGTTTATCGGCATGTGGATTACGCTGATGGCGATCCCAGCGATGAGCTGGCAGTGGGTGCTGGCCGGGTTTGTCATCTTCCGCATCTTCGATATGTGGAAACCCTGGCCGATTCGCTGGTTCGATCAGAACGTGCATGGCGGCATGGGCATTATGGTCGATGACATTATCGCAGGCGTGATATCAGCGGCAATTTTGTATGGATTTGGGCTGGTGCTTTAATTCGGCAGGTGCGCCTAACTCACGTGCCCTCTGTCACAACGCGTACGAAAGATTCAGAGCAAGCTGGTGCCGTTCAGGGGCTGGCAATCCGCAGCGCTAAACGGAATGAGTCTGCCAGGATAGCCCGCAGGACGCGGGCTATTAAATCATTACTCGAATCCTACAACCGGATGCGGTTGATATACCGTCTCCAGCTCGGCGATATCCGTTGAACTCAGCTCCACATCCACTGCTTTAACCAACTCTGCAAACTGCTGCTCGCGCGATGCACCGATAATCGGGGCTGTGACCACCGGTTTATGCAGCAGCCACGCCAGTGCCACCTGTGCACGCGTCACGCCTTTATCGGCGGCAATGGTCGCCAGACGCTCTGCAATCGCCGCATCGTTCTCTTCGGTGCCGGTATAGAGTTTTTCCATCACGTTATCCGATACCGAACGTGCGGTGGTTTCGCCCCATGGACGTGTCAATTTGCCGCGTGCCAGCGGGCTCCACGGCAGCACCGCGATGCCTTCACGTTCACACAGCGGGTGCATTTCGTTTTCTTCCTCGCGCTGAATCAGGTTGTACTGATCCTGCATGCTGACAAAACGCGCCCAGCCATTCTGCTTTTGCAGATCCAGCGCCTGAGCGAACTGCGCAGCATGCATCGAAGAAGCGCCGATGTAGCGCGCTTTACCCGATTTCACCACCTCATTCAGCGCCTCAAGCGTCTCTTCGATCGGCGTGTCGTAATCCCAGCGGTGAATCTGCAGCAGGTCGACATACTCCATGCCGAGACGCGTCAGGCTATCGTCGATGGATTGCAGAATGTTCTTGCGTGACAGTCCCTGAGAAAGGTTGCTGAGCGGGGAATAGACTTTGGTGGCGACAACAACCTGATCGCGCTGGGCGAAATCTTTCAGCGCACGCCCGACAATCTCTTCACTGCTGCCATCGGAGTAGCTGTTGGCGGTGTCGAAAAAGTTAATGCCAGCGTCCAGCGCTTGCTTGATCAGCGGTCGACTGCTCTCTTCGGGCAGGGTCCATGCGTGATTTCCGCGCATCGGATCGCCGTAAGTCATGCAGCCTAAACAGAGACGCGAAACCTGTAAGTCGGTTTGGCCTAAACGAATGGTTTTCATGGGAGCTCCTGCTCTTATGCGTTAGGAATGCCCTAAGCATAGCAGCAGGAGCGGGGAGGGGATTACTGCGCCAGCCAGTCAGTGATTTGCTGCTGAATACCGTCGGCATCCAGCTGATAATCCTGACGAACTTCTTCCTGCGTGCCCTGTGGAATAAATTCATCTGGCAGGCCGAGGTTCAGCACGTGCACACGCAGGCGTTTAGCCATCACGTATTCGTTGACGCCGCTACCGGCTCCGCCTTTGATCGCGCCTTCTTCCAGCGTCACCAGCGAATCATGGCTGGTGGACAGTTCGGCAATCAAGGCTTCATCCAGGGGCTTCACAAAACGCATATCTACCAGCGTGGCGTTCAGCGCTTCAGCGGCAGCCTGTGCTTCAGGCAACAGCGTGCCGAAGTTGAGGATCGCCAGCTTTTCACCACGGCGCTTCACAATGCCTTTGCCCAGCGGCAGGCTGGCCAACGGCTCCAGCGTGGCACCGGTGCCCGTGCCGCGCGGATAGCGCACTGCACTTGGCCCCGCCTGATAGTGATAGCCGGTGTAAAGCATCTGGCGACATTCGTTCTCATCGCTTGGCGTCATGATCACCATTTCGGGCACACAGCGCAGGAAGGCGATATCGAATGCGCCCTGATGCGTTTGCCCATCGGCGCCAACGATGCCGCCGCGATCGATAGCGAACAGCACCGGCAGTTTCTGGATCGCCACATCGTGAATCAGCTGATCGTAAGCGCGCTGCAGGAAGGTGGAGTAAATCGCCACCACCGGCTTGTAACCGCCAATCGCCATACCTGCAGCAAAGGTCACCGCATGCTGTTCAGCAATCGCCACGTCAAAGTACTGTTGCGGATAGTCACGAGAGTAGCTGACCATGCCAGAACCTTCACGCATCGCCGGCGTCACCGCCATTAAACGCGGATCGTCCGCCGCCATTTCGCTCAGCCAGCTACCGAAAATTTTCGAGTAGCTCGGCAGGCCTGGCGCGCTTTTCGGCAGAGAACCGCTGGCCGGATCGAACTTCGGTACCGCATGCCAGGCGATAGGGTCTTGCTCGGCAGGCGCGTAGCCTTTGCCCTTTTTGGTCATGATGTGCAGGAACTGCGGGCCTTTCAGGTCACGCATATTCTTCAGCGTGCTCACCAGCGTCAGCACATCGTGGCCATCAACCGGACCGATGTAATTAAAGCCCAGCTCTTCAAACAGCGTGCCCGGCACCACCATGCCTTTCAGGTGCTCTTCGGTGCGCTTCACCAGCTCTTTGATCGGAGGTAGGCCGCCCAACACACGCTTGCCGCCTTCGCGCAGACGTGAGTAGGTTTTACCGGAGAGAATCTGGGCCAGACGATTGTTGAGTGCGCCAACGTTTTCCGAGATCGACATCTCGTTGTCGTTAAGGATCACCAGCATGTCAGGTTTGATGTCGCCAGCGTGGTTCATGGCTTCGAACGCCATACCTGCGGTGATGGCGCCATCGCCAATAATACAGGCAGTACGACGTCCTTTGCCTTCGCGC
Organism: Pantoea sp. JGM49; assembly: GCF_018257655.1. Lineage (NCBI taxonomy): Bacteria > Pseudomonadati > Pseudomonadota > Gammaproteobacteria > Enterobacterales > Erwiniaceae > Pantoea > Pantoea sp. JGM49. Next base: position 139,059 of record NZ_JAERJM010000002.1, read on the forward strand.
TCAGCGGCAACCGCCATGCCCAATCCGGCACTGATCGAGGTCGATGAATGACCGACGCTCAATACGTCGTATTCACTTTCGCCGCGCCACGGGAACGGATGCAGGCCATTTTTCTGGCGGATAGTGCCGATACGATCGCGGCGTCCGGTCAGAATTTTGTGCGGATAGGCCTGATGACCAACGTCCCACACCAGATGGTCAAACGGGGTGTTGTAAACATAATGCAGCGCGACTGTTAGTTCGACGACGCCCAGACCCGAAGCAAAGTGGCCGGAAGACCGGCTCACGCTATCCAGCAGATACTGACGCAGCTCGTCACACAGTACCGGAAGTTTTTCTTTCGGTAGTAAACGTAATTCCTGAACCGTGCTCGCTAATGCCAGTGTCGGGTATTTTGCAATATCAAAACTCATCAGAGACTCATTATGAAAGTTATTTATCGCGTTCAATTATGAAGCTTGCCAGTGCTTGTAATGCGGTGGTGTTGTAGGACTGCGCCGCCAGAATCTCTAACGCGCCCAGTGCTTCCTGATAAAGATCCCACGCTTTACTGCGGGCATTATCCAGTCCCATCAGCGCCGGATAAGTGCTCTTACCCAATGCCTGATCCGCGCCCTGAGTTTTGCCCAGCACCGCGGTATCGCCCACCACATCAAGAATGTCATCCTGCACCTGGAACGCCAGTCCGATGGCGTTGGCGTAGGTATCCAGGACCGGAAGTGCCGCACGGCCACGTTCACCCGCCGTCAATGCGCCAAGACGCACTGCAGCGCGAATCAAAGCGCCAGTTTTATGACGATGAATCTGCTCGAGCTGGGCGAGGTCAATGTGCTTGCCTTCTGCGGCGAGATCCAGCGCCTGGCCACCGCACATGCCTGCCACACCGCTGGCCTGAGCCAGTTCGGAGATCATCGCAATGCGATCTTGCGGGCTGACGCCGGGCATCGGCTCATCGGCCAGAATCGAAAACGCCAGGGTTTGCAACGCATCACCAGCGAGAATTGCTGTATCTTCACCATATTTTATATGGCAGGTTGGCTGTCCGCGACGTAACGCATCGTCATCCATCGCGGGCAGATCATCATGAATCAGAGAGTAAGCATGAATGCACTCAACGGCAGCGGCCGGGGCATCCAGGCTGGCCGCATCGGCCTTTAACATCTCGCCCGTGGCGTAAACCAAAAATGGACGCAGACGCTTACCGCCTAATAGTGCCCCATATTGCATGGATTGCACCAGAGGAGAACTCTGAAAAGGAAGTGGATCTATTAAGCGTGTCAACGCCAGATTGACGCGTTCGTGATACGCGTTGAGTAATTTGGCGAAATCCATCAGTCATTTTCCGGCGTGAACGGCGCGAGCGCGGCATCTTTGTCATCGCTGAGCAGGATCTGCACGCGCTGTTCAGCCTGCTGCAGGGTTTGCTGACCGGTGCGTGCCAGCTGTACGCCGCGTTCAAATTCGTTCAGTGCTTCTTCCAGCGGCAGTTCACCACTTTCCAGACGGCTGACGATTTGTTCCAGCTGCTGTAATGCGCTTTCAAAACTGGCTGGCGCTTCGGCTTTTTTCGGCATAATCAGTGTCGACTCACAGGTTAGGAATCATCTTGCAATCGGTCATGGTAGCCGACGAGGATTAATTAGCAAAATAATGAATGTGATTGCGGTTGCAGAAGCGGTCATCTGACAAAGGTGGTATACTTTTGCGCCTCGGATGCGGGCGCCTCTGCGTTACCCGTAATTATATGATTTTACCAGTTAAGTGCCGATGGTTTTAGCACTTATTTGCCCAACGAAGCTGTGTCGCCATGAAGTTTATCATTAAGCTCTTCCCTGAAATCACCATCAAAAGTCAGTCGGTGCGTTTGCGCTTTATCAAGATCCTGACCGGTAACATCCGCAATACCCTGCGTACTGTCGACGACGAAATCGCCGTGGTGCGCCACTGGGACCATATTGAAGTGCGCGCTAAGAAAGAAGCGCTGCGTACCGTCGTTATTGATGAACTGACGCGCATCCCCGGTATTCACCATGTACTGGAGGTTGAGGATCAGCCTTACACCGATATGCACGATATCTTCGAGCAGACGCTGGCACTGAATCGCGAACGTCTGGAAGGGAAAAGTTTCTGCGTGCGCGTGAAGCGTCGTGGCAAACACAGCTTCAGCTCGATTGAGGTTGAGCGTTACGTGGGTGGCGGTCTCAATCAGCACATTGAGACTGCACGCGTGCAGTTGAAAAATCCCGATGTGACGGTCAATCTCGAGATCGAAGACGATCGTCTGCTGCTGATCACCGGCCGTTATGAAGGGCTGGGTGGTTTCCCCATCGGGACACAAGAAGATGTGCTGTCACTGATTTCAGGTGGCTTCGACTCCGGCGTTTCCAGCTATATGCTGATGCGTCGTGGTTGCCGCGTGCACTACTGCTTCTTCAATCTCGGCGGTGCCGCGCATGAAATCGGCGTGCGTCAGGTCGCGCATTATCTGTGGCAGCGTTATGGTCGTTCGCATCGCGTGCGCTTCGTGGCGATCAACTTCGAGCCGGTGGTGGGCGAGATCTTAGAGAAAGTGGACGACGGCCAGATGGGCGTGGTGCTGAAACGCATGATGGTGCGTGCGGCATCGATGGTCGCTGAGCGTTACGGCGTGCAGGCGCTGGTGACCGGTGAAGCGCTGGGCCAGGTATCGAGCCAGACACTGACCAACCTGCGTCTGATTGATAACGCCTCGGATACCCTGATCCTGCGTCCACTGATCTCGCATGATAAAGAGCACATCATCGATTTGGCGCGCCATATCGGCACCGAAGATTTCGCCAAAACCATGCCGGAATACTGCGGTGTGATTTCGAAAAGCCCAACGGTGAAAGCGGTGAAGGCGAAGATCGAAGCGGAAGAGCAAAACTTCGATTTCGAGATCCTCAATCGCATGGTGCAGGAAGCCAGCAACGTCGATATCCGCGAGATTGCGGAGAAGGCACAGGAAGAAGTGGTGGAAGTGGAGACGGTGGTCTCGTTCACCGCAGAGGATGTGGTGCTGGATATCCGTTCTGTGGATGAGCAAGAGGCATCACCGCTGGCGCTGGAAGGCGTGGATGTGAAATCTCTGCCGTTCTACAAATTGAGCACACAGTTCGGCGATTTGGATCAGAACAAAACCTGGCTGCTGTATTGCGATCGCGGCGTGATGAGCCGTTTACAGGCGTTGTATCTGCATGAGCAAGGCTTTAAAAACGTGAAGGTCTATCGTCCGTAACGGTGATAACCTGGTAACGGCGTGATTCATCGCGCGTGTCACACTCGGCACCTTGCCACTGTGACATGCGCAATACATTGCGCCGCTACCGTTAAGTGCTTTTTACTGCATTACAATGCGGTTATTCACGCTCTTCAAATTCCTGATAGTTATAAATCCCCGCCGCTAATACCAACTGTGACGCCACTTCACGCGCTTTCTCTTTATCCACCAGCAGATCAATCAGCTTCAGTGCAAAATCAATCGAAGTGCCTGGACCCTGGCTGGATAGCAGGTTGACGCGCGGATCCCATACCACACGGCGATCCATCCAGTGTTTGTCAGGGATGGTGTCGCGCAAGCCAGGAAAGCCGGTCATATTGCCTACCGGGAACAGATCGTGCGGAATCAGCACCGTGCCAGGTGCGGCACAAATCGCGGCAACGATTTTCCTTGCCAGATGAAACTGGCGTACGGTTTCCACCAGCAGTGGGCTGTCACGGAAGGTCTCTGCGCCCTTGAGGCCGCCGGGCAGCACCACGGCGTCATAATCGTTATCCGCCACCTCAACCAGTGGCGCATCGGCCAGCAGGCGCACGCCGCGTGAGCAGACGATCTCGCGCGTGCCATCGCTTTCGACACTGGCGGTGGTGACGCTTAAGCCCGCGCGGACCAGCAGGTCGATAGTGGTGACAGCTTCAATCTCTTCACTGCCATGTGCCAGGCAAACCAGAACCGATGCGGTCGCGCTCATATTGGGACTCCTTGCGTTTAATCAGATCGTACAAACGGGTGTTCTCCGGCAGCGCAATGCCCTGCGCGCGAGCGCGGCGCAGCAGGTAGCCGGTGATGTAGTCAATTTCTGTCAGGCGCTGGGCGCGCACATCCTGCAACATTGAGGAGGTATTCGCTGCGGTGCTGTCGATGACGTCATAAATGATGTCGCGCAGGTTATCGACCGCAATGTGCTGGCCTTCACGCTCCATCACCCAGGCAATCTCTTCACACAGCGTGGCAATCTGCTGCGGCCAGGCACGCAGGGCACCGTTCTGGCAATCGTGTTCAACGGTAAGCGGATTAATCACGCAGTTCACCGCCAGTTTGCGCCAGCTGGCAGAAGCAATGTTGTCATGCCAGGCCACGTCCGGCAGCGCCTGATGCAGGATATCGGCGATATCGCTCATCGCGGCACTTTCACGTCCGGTGGGACCGATATGTGTGATGCCCTGCGCAACGTGTTTGATCACCGTGCCATCGCGCATCGCCGCGTGGGTGGTAATGCCGCGCAGCAGCGGTTGCTGCAACTCCTTCAGCTCTTCCAGCGTGCCCATGCCATTGTGCAATAACAAAATGGCAGCATGAGCAGGCAGGATGCTTTGCAGGTTTTTGACCGCCGGGGAAACCTGTGGCGCTTTAAGTGTCACCAGCAACAACTGGCTTTCGGCAAGAAACAGCGGATCGTTGGCGATAAACGTGTGATTGCTGACTTGTCCTTGCGGATCAATTACGTTCACCGAGCAATAGGGCTGCGGCACGCGCAACCAGCCCTGAACCTCATGTCCCTGACGTGCGAGCGCGGCGAGCCAAATTTGACCCAGGGCGCCACAACCCAACACGGTAATTTTCATTTTGCCTCCCGCTGACGGGTTCTCAATTTCACGACATCGTTAAGTATAGCTTTCCGCGTATCGTGTTTAATTAGCGCCATAAGACGCGTATTATGCATGTCACTTTAGTATCAGGAGAAGAAAAGATGCCATCTTTCGATATCGTTTCCGAAGTCGAACTGCCGGAAGTGCGTAATGCGGTGGAGAATGCCAGCCGTGAAATCTCAACCCGTTTCGATTTCCGCAACGTGAGCGCCAGCATTGAGCTTAACGAAAAGAATGAGACCATCAAAATCACCAGCGAATCTGATTTCCAGGTTAAACAGCTGGTGGATATTTTGCGTGAAAAGCTGCTGAAACGCGGCATTGAAGGCGCAGCGATTGAAGTGCCAGAAGAGATCATTCACAGCGGTAAAAGCTGGAGCGTAGAAGCCAAGCTGAAAAAGGGTATCGAAAGCGATATCGCTAAAAAGCTGGTGAAGCTGATTAAAGACAGCAAGCTGAAAGTGCAAACGCAGATTCAGGGTGAAGAGCTGCGCGTGACCGGTAAATCACGCGACGATTTGCAGGGTGCAATGGCGCTGGTGCGCGGTGGCAACCTTGGTCAGCCCTTCCAGTTCAAGAACTTCCGCGACTAATCGCGTTTGTCGCGTGCGGCACGACGATAGAGCGTGCTGCGCGCGACACCTAATGCCTCCGCCGTTTTACTGATATTGCCATTGAAGCGTTGGAGCGTTTCGCTAATCAGCCGCTCATCATGGCTCTGCTTATCTTCCGCTGGCACCGCCTCTGCTCGACGATATTCGGCTGGCAAATGCACATCAGTGACTTCTTCCCCTTCGTCCGCCAACGCCAGCAGCACGCGCAACAGACTGCGTAATTGCCGCACGTTGCCCGGCCATGGCAATTGTGCCAGCGATGCCAGCAAGGCGGGAGAAAGCTGGATATCGCGATCTGCGCCGCCCAGCTCAATCCACAACCGACCAATAAAGTCTTCGATATCTGGCCAGGCACGCAACGGCGGGATGGTCATGGAAAATTCCTGCAAGCGATAGAGAAGATCCTCGCGGAACTCGCCCTCGGCCACACGCTGCGCCAAATCACGGTGCGTGGCGCAGATCACGGCAAAATTCACCGGCCAGCTGCGACTGGAACCGAGCGGCGCGACCTCTTTTTCTTGCAGCACGCGCAGCAAACGGGTTTGTAGCGCCAGCGGCATATCTCCAATTTCATCAAGAAACAGCACGCCACTATCCGCCTCGCGGATTTTACCGATGTAGCCATTTTTGCTGGCTCCGGTAAAGGCACCAGGCTGATAACCAAATAGCTCGGATTCAATCAACGCTTCCGGAATGGCAGCACAGTTGATGGCGACAAACTTCCCATCACGCCAGCGACTCTGCTGATGCAGCGCACGGCTGACATACTCTTTACCGCTGCCGGTTTCACCGTGAATGCACAACGACACACCGGCATTCATCAGACGCACCATTTTCTCGCCATCGCGACCCAGTGAGAAGGGAAGATCCACGCTGGGTTCACTTGGCGTAGCAAAGTGGGTGCGGTGCGGAGCGCGCAGGCGGAAGTAGTAGCGCTGTTGTGCAAAATGCATCGGTAAAGGAATGGTGTTGGCCTGCTGTTCGAGCTGATCAAACAGCTGCTGGAATGTCAGGGTGCCCAACTGCCCGGTGGTGAGATTGAGTTCACGCATCGCCAGGCGGTTTGCGGCGGTGAGCACATTATCGGAGAACACCAGCAGCAACTCATCACTGGTATCAATGCCGTGCGGCTCAACGTGCAGGCTCATCAACCATTGTTGGGGATGCAGGCTTTGCTTAACCCACAAATACTCGATCTGTTTAGCGGCGGCTTTGACCCACTGAAACGTTTGCGGATGCGGGAAGTGCGCTGGGCCAGAGATATCCAGCACGCCCGCAATCTGACCGTTGGGCATTTGCAACGGCATGGCGGCGCAGTAGAGCCCCTGATTCAAGGTGAGAAAATGTTGCTGGCCTTCAATTTCACAGCCATCGTCAATCGCTAGCGCGGTGCCAATCGCATTGGTGCCGCGCCCGCATTCGCTCCACAAATTGCCAGGGGCGAGGGCGAATCGCTGCGCTTTCTCCATCGATTGCATGTCGCCAAAGGTGTTCAGTACCAAACCGGTGGCATCAGAAAGGATTACCACAGATTGTTTTTCCGCCAGTTTCTGCGCCAGCTGTTTGATCACCGGTTGGGCAAATTGTTGCAGCCCGGCATTACTGGCCAGCACATCAGCCAGCTCACCCTGGCGGACGCGAGGAAAATCATCGGCGGTGCGGTCGAGACCATACAGCTGGCTACGAAACCAGGAGTCGCTTAACAGCGGGTTGGTATTAACGGCAGACGCGGCTGAATTTCCCTGCATTGGTAACCTCATGCCTAAGCGAAAGTGTTGCAGCATTGTAGCGGCTTGGTTTCTGCGGTGTTGCGATACGCAACACAGATGAAGATTTTGGTGGCAGAACCCGTGCGTTTAAAAGGGATATTTGTTTTATAAATCGATGATAGATAAAACGATTTTTCGAAAATTCGCAAGCTGAAAAAAACTGGCACGCCCGCTGCAATAGGTATGTACGGCAGCGGGCTGTTCAATCTGTTGACCCACAGGTTGCCGCTGCCAGTTAACAATAAACGACCCTACACGAAGGAGTTTGCGATGCGTTATGCACATCCCGGCACGCCCGGCGCTTTGGTCACTTTTAAAGCGACCTACGGCAATTTTATTGCGGGCAAATTCACAGAGCCGCTCAGCGGCCAGTATTTTACGAACACCTCGCCTGTTGATGGCAGCGATATTGCGCAGTTTCCGCGTTCTGACGCGCGGGATATCGATTTAGCACTGGACGCTGCTCATCAGGCCGCTGACGCCTGGGGAAAAACCAGCGTGCAACATCGGGCCAATCTGCTGCTGCAGGTGGCCGACTGCATTGAACAAAACCTCGAAATGTTGTCTGTGGCGGAGAGCTGGGACAACGGCAAGCCGATCCGTGAAACCCTCAACGCCGATCTACCGCTGGCGGTGGATCACTTCCGCTACTTCGCCGGTTGTCTGCGTGCGCAGGAAGGCAGCACCGCTGAGATTGATGAAACCACCGTTGCCTATCACTTCCATGAACCGCTGGGCGTGGTCGGGCAGATCATCCCGTGGAACTTCCCGCTGTTAATGGCGGCATGGAAACTGGCTCCGGCGCTGGCGGCGGGTAACTGCGTGGTGCTGAAACCGGCTGAGCAAACCCCGCTGGCAATCACCTTGCTGATGGAGCTGATCGGCGATCTGTTCCCGGCCGGCGTGCTTAACGTGGTGCAGGGCTTTGGCCGTGAAGCCGGTGAAGCGCTGGCCACCAGCAAACGTATCGCCAAAATCGCGTTCACCGGTTCTACGCCAGTGGGCCGTCATATTATGGCGTGCGCGGCTGAAAACATCATTCCGTGTACCGTTGAGCTGGGCGGCAAGTCGCCGAACATCTACTTTGCCGATGTGATGGAGGGTGAATCGGACTTTATCGAAAAAGCGGTGGAAGGGCTGGTGCTCGGTTTCTTCAACCAGGGCGAGGTCTGTACTTGTCCATCACGTGCGTTGATCCATGAATCGATCTATGAGCCGTTTATGGCGCGGGTGATGGAGAAAGTGGCGAATATCCGCCGGGGCGATCCGCTGGATACCGACACCATGATCGGTGCTCAGGCTTCCCGCCAGCAATTCGACAAAATCCTGTCTTACATCAACATCGCGCGCGACGAAGGGGGGCAAATTCTAACCGGAGGCGATCGCGCCAGCGTCGCTGCCGAACTGGATAACGGATTCTATATCCAGCCAACCCTGATTAAAGGCACCAACCAGATGCGGTGTTTCCAGGAAGAGATTTTTGGGCCGGTTATCGGCATCACCACCTTTAAAGATGAAGCGGAAGCCTTGTCGATTGCCAACGAAACCCAGTTTGGTCTCGGGGCGGGCGTGTGGACGCGTGATACCAATCTGGCGTATCGCATGGGACGTGGCATCAAAGCCGGTCGTGTCTGGACCAACTGCTATCACATCTATCCCGCACACGCGGCTTTCGGTGGCTACAAGCAATCGGGCGTGGGACGCGAGACGCACAAGATGGCGCTTAGCGCCTACCAACAAACCAAAAATCTGCTGGTCAGCTATAGCACCGCCCCTTTGGGCCTGTTCTGAGTCTGCATTCGATCAAATGGAGAGTGAAAGATGAATATGCAAATCAAAACCACCATGAAAGCCGCCGTTGTTAAAGCCTTTGGTGAACCGTTAGTGATTGAGCAGGTGCCAGTACCGCAAGTGGGACCGGGCCAGATTCTGGTGAAAATCGCGGCGACTGGGGTGTGCCATACCGACTTACATGCCGCCGAAGGCGACTGGCCGATTAAACCCAATCCCCCGTTTATTCCTGGCCACGAAGGCGTAGGGCAGGTAGTGGCGCTCGGTGAAGGTGTGAAGCATTTAAAACTGGGCGATCGTGTGGGCGTGCCGTGGCTCTATTCCGCATGTGGCCACTGCGAGCACTGTCTGGATAGTTGGGAAACCCTGTGCCTGTCACAGCAGAATGCCGGTTATTCGGTGAACGGCAGTTTCGCAGAATATTGCCTCGCGGATGCGAACTATGTCGGCATCATCCCGGAAAACATCGATTACAACGAAATCGCACCAATTCTGTGTGCCGGTGTGACGGTGTACAAAGGCCTGAAAATGACCGATACCAAGCCAGGCGATTGGGTAGTGGTGTCCGGTATTGGAGGTTTAGGTCATATGGCGGTGCAGTACGCGGTGGCGATGGGACTGAATGTGGCTGCGGTTGATATCGACGATGAGAAGCTGGCGTTTGCTAAGCGGCTTGGTGCCAGTGTGGTAGCGAATGCGAAGAACGTCGATCCCGCAAAAGTGTTCCAGGAAAGTTTTGGCGGCGCGCATGGTGTGCTGGTTACGGCCGTATCACCTAAAGCGTTTGAGCAGGCGATTGGCACCATGCGCCGTGGCGGCACCATGGTGCTGAACGGTCTGCCACCGGGCAAATTTGATTTGTCGATTTTCGATATGGTGCTGGACGGGATTACGGTGCGCGGTTCAATTGTGGGCACGCGTAAAGATCTCCAGGAAGCGTTGGATTTCGCCGGTCGTCACAAAGTGAAAGCCAACGTGGCGGTTGAACCGTTGACCAACATTAACGACATTTTTGCGCGTATGCATGCGGGAAAAATTGAAGGGCGTATCGTGGTGGATATGTCGCTTTAATTAGCGTGATGGTTTGTGGCGGAGCGGTTAATCGCGCCGCCACAGAGTGTGTGACTACTAACTAACAGCTGGCGAGCAGCGCTTCGATTTCGACGCGGCTCGTCACTTTACTGTCGATCTTGATGTAAGCACTTTTCTCTTCCGGCACGATAAATACTGAAGAGACACCCGGCTGCGCTTTTAAACGCTTCTCAAGGTTAGGCACCGCTAATACGGCATCACTGAGTACCATGCGCAGGCTGCTGACGTAAGGTGGCTCCTGCATCGACATCGCCACAAACAGCCAGGCTGCCGCGACAATCGCACCCACCAGAAACACCGTCTGCGCATCAAAGTGACCGAAGATCCAACCGCCCATGCTGCCGCCAATCGCCACGCCAATGAACTGGCTGGTGGAGTAAATGCCCATCGCTGTACCTTTGTAGCCCGGCGGTGATTCTTTACTGATCAGCGAAGGCAGAATGGCTTCCATCAGGTTGAAGGCGAGGAAGAATAGCTGCACGCCAATCACCAGCGTCCAGAAATGACCAGCCGCACCCCACAGTACGATTTCCGCGATAATGATCAGTGCCACGCAGGTAACAAAAACGCGCTTCATGCGGCGTTTCACTTCGGCATAGATGATGAAAGGCACCACCAGAACGAAAGCGACCAGCATGGTGACCAGATAGACTTTCCAGTGTTCAGATGCCGGGAAGCCCGCTTGTTCAAACTGGCCTGGCAAAGCCACAAAACTCGACATCAGCAGGATATGCAGGCAAAGAATACCGATGTTTAATTTCAGGAGTTTAGGGTTGGCTAACACTTCACGAATGCTGGCTTTTACCATGCCGGATTCACGATTCAGCACGTGATTCGGTGCGCTCGGCACCACCAATAGCGTGATAACAATGCCCAGCGAGGCCAGAATAGCGATCATCCAGAACAGTGCATGCAAACCCAGAGCATGGGTGACAATTGGGCCTACCACCATCGCAATAGCAAAGGTCGCACCGAAACTGATGCCAATAAACGCCATTGCTTTAGTGCGGTTTTGTTCGCGAGTGAGATCTGAGAGTAGCGCCATCACGGCAGCGGCAATTGCGCCAGAGCCTTGTAAAGCACGACCCAGGATCACGCCCCAGATTGAGGTGGTCATCGCTGCGATAATACTGCCCAGCACGAACACTAACAGCCCGCCAACAATGAGCGGTTTGCGACCGACGCGATCGGACAGCAGACCAAACGGAATCTGGAATACGGCTTGCGCCAGACCATAGATGCCAATTGCCAGACCAATTAAGGTTTCACTGGCTCCCTGCAACGCCATACCGTACGTGGTGAGTACCGGCAGGACCATAAACATTCCCAGCATGCGCAGGGAAAAAACTGTGCCTAAACCCCATGTAGCCCGAAGCTCTACTGGCGTCATTTTATTGTCGTTCATTCCAACCTCTGTAAGTTTATGCCCTTTATACTTCAAGCCGCAGATGCGTTGGCTGCGCACGTTCACCCAGGTCACTTACTTTAGTCAGCTCCCAGGGATTCATGCACTTGCCGCCTTCCTGCATCTCGAATTATTCCGGGCATTTAGCTCTCATTTTAGGGAGCAGGGCAGGGCGGGTAAAACAATTGTTGTTAAGCAGTGGTAACAAAAGAAAGGGCGCGAAATTCGCGCCCTTTCTGGTGTTGCGGAGCTGTATTACCAGACGTAAGTCAGCAGGTCTTTAGAGGCCGGCGTCATAAAATCAACCGACATCATCACGCTCAATGCTGTGATAGCGACAATCGAGAACACAAACAGTTTACGCGCCCAAACTTTATCGTTTGAGGTTTTGTAACCTGAAAGCGCCATGCCCAACCACCACACACTCACTGCCGCGGCGACCACCAGATACTTGTAACCCGCGTAACCGCCGAGTGTCAGCATCAGCGTAGCAATCATGAACGCCAGGATGTATAGCGTAATATGATTTTTGGCTACCGAGATACCTTTCACGACAGGCAGAACCGGGATGTTAGCCGCCTGATAATCTTTGAAGCGGAAAATCGCAATCGCGTACGAGTGCGGCATCTGCCACAGGCTAAAGATAGCCAATAAGATCAGGGCGCCAGCATCAAACTGGTTGGTCACTGCGCAGTAGCCAATCACTGGCGGTGCTGCACCAGAGAGGCTACCGATCAGCGTGCCATACACGGAGTTGCGTTTCATATACAGGCTATAAATGCCCACATAGACAACGAAGCCCATCACCGCCAGCCACATGGCCAGCGGGTTAGCGCCGAAATACAGCAACGCAAAGCCAGCAATACCCAATGCGGTTGCATAAACCAGGCTTACTTTCGCCGAAATCAGGCCTTTGACCAGAACACGGTTCCGCGTTCTCTCCATTTTGATATCGATATCGCGGTCAATCACGTTGTTGAATACACAACCCGATGCGACAACCAGCGAAACGCCCACCAGTGAATAGAGAAACAGGGGGTAATCAATGCTGCCTTTCGAAGCCAGCAAGAATCCACCGATCACAGAAATTAAGTTGCCGAAAATAATTCCTGGTTTTGTTACTTGCAGGTATTGCTTAATCATTACGTGTGACTCTTTAGTCGGCCATCATGTTGTAGTTGAGGTTCCACATGATCCACAGTGAGCCGACAACAACAATCAGAATGATGAGTGCTGAGAAGACTATCGCCACCATGTTCCAGCCACCCTCTGACTTGCTGTCTAAGTGCAGGAAGTAGACCAGGTGCACTAACACCTGAACCACCGCACACACCAGAACCACACCCAGAATCGTGCCGTGTGATGCGCCGCCATCCATTACCATCCAGAACGGAATACCGGTCAGGATGATAGAGAGGATGAAGCCGATCATGTAAGACTTCACGCTACCGTGAGAAGCGCCATGTTCGTTAACTGAATGACTCATTACATGGCTCCCATCAGATAGACAACGGTGAATACGCAGATCCAAACCACATCCAGGAAGTGCCAGAACAAGCTCAGGCACATGATGCGGGTGCGGTTGGTTGCAGTCAGACCACGTTTAGAAATCTGGAACATCATCACTGCCATCCAGATCAGGCCTGAGGTCACGTGCAGACCGTGGGTACCGACCAGCGTAAAGAACGCGGACAGGAAACCACTGCGGTCAGGACCGAAGCCTTCCAGGATCAGATGATGGAATTCATAGATTTCCATGCCGATGAATCCAGCACCAAACAGGAAGGTCAGAGCCAACCAGCTGATGACTGAACCCTTGTTCTGGTTGTTCATCGCGATCACTGCCATTCCATAAGTAATGGAGCTGAGCAGCAGTAGCGCGGTTTCAACCAGCACAAACGGCAGTTCAAAGATGTCTTTACCTGCCGGACCACCGGCAGTGTTATTGACCATAACTGCATAGGTCGCAAACAGGGTTGCGAAGATAATGCAGTCACTCATCAGGTAGATCCAGAAGCCAAAGACTTTATTGGCTCCTGCATCGTGATGCCCATGCTCCGCATGGGCGTCGTGGTGGTGTTTTGCAGTTTCAGTTGACATTATTTCAGACCTGCTTTGCTGATTTCGTCAAAGTGCTTCTTCTCGATCTGCTCGACTTCAGCAACCGGAACGTAGTAATCCACGTCTTCATCGAAGCTCTTCACAATCCAGGTCACAATTGTGGCCAGGAAGGTAAGGCCAGCCAGCCACCAGATGTGCCAGATCATCGCGAAACCAAACACAGTCATGAAGGCTGCGATAATCAGGGCTGCGCCGCTGTTTTTCGGCATATGAATTTCTTCATATTTTTCTGGTTGCTTATAGGCTTCGCCTTTCTCTTTCATTTCCCAGAACGCATCGCGCTCGTGGATTTCAGGGATAACAGCAAAGTTATAGAACGGAGGCGGTGAAGAGGTTGCCCACTCCAGCGTACGACCACCCCACGGGTCACCGGTCAGATCGCGGTTCTGGTCGCGGTCACGCACAGAAACGTAGAACTGAGTCAGCTGGCACAGGATACCGCATGCAATCAGTGCCGCACCGCCTGCTGCAACAACCAGCAGTGAGTGGAACTGAGGATCGATGTCTTGGCTGATACGACGGGTCATACCCATGAAGCCCAGTGCGTACAGCGGCATGAAGGCAACGAAGAAACCAATGATCCAGAACCAGAATGCACGGATACCCCATTTTTCGTTCAGGGTGAAGCCGAATGCTTTCGGGAACCAGTAGGTCACGCCAGCCATACAACCGAACACCACACCACCGATAATCACGTTATGGAAGTGTGCAATCAGGAACAAGCTGTTATGCAGAATGAAGTCCGCACCTGGAACGGCCAGCAGAACACCGGTCATACCACCAATAGAGAAGGTGACCAGGAAGCCGATTGTCCACAGCATCGCTGAGTGGAACTCAACGCGACCCTGATACATGGTGAACAGCCAGTTGAAGATTTTCACGCCGGTCGGAATGGCGATGATCATCGTCATAATACCGAAGAAGGCGTTAACGTTGGCGCCGGCACCCATGGTGAAGAAGTGGTGCAGCCAAACGATGAACGACAGAACGGTAATTGCGATGGTCGCCCACACCAGAGAGGTATAACCGAACAGACGCTTTTTGGAGAAGGTTGCAGTGACTTCCGCGAACACACCGAATACCGGCAGAACGAGGATGTATACTTCCGGGTGACCCCAGACCCAAATCAGGTTGACGTACATCATCATGTTACCGCCCATTTCATTGGTGAAGAAATGGAAGCCGAGGTAACGGTCAAGCGTCAACAGTGCCAGCGTGACGGTCAGAACCGGGAACGCAGCGATGATCAGGACGTTGGTACACAGTGATGCCCAGGTGAATACAGGCATCTTGAACAGGTCCATACCCGGTGCACGCATCTTCAGAATGGTCACGAAGAAGTTGATACCGGTCAGTGTCGTACCGATACCGGATAGCTGGAGACTCCAGATCCAATAATCGACCCCGACGCCAGGACTGTATTCCGCGCCCGAAAGCGGTGGATAAGCCAACCAGCCAGTCTGTGCGAACTCGCCCACACCCAGAGAAATGTTCACCAGGATCACACCGATCGCAGTAAACCAGAAGCTCAGGTTGTTCAGGAACGGGAAGGCAACGTCACGTGCACCGATTTGCAGCGGTACCGCGATGTTCATCAGACCTACCACGAAAGGCATCGCCACGAAGAAGATCATGATCACGCCGTGCGCGGTGAAGATCTGGTCGTAGTGGTGCGGTGGTAATATGCCGGCTTCGCCTGCGGAAGCCATCACTTGTTGGGTACGCATCATTACTGCATCGGCAAAGCCGCGCAGCAGCATGACGAAAGCCATGATGATGTACATGATACCCAGTTTTTTGTGGTCAATGGAGGTGAACCATTCTGACCACAGGTATTGCCACTTACCAAAATAAGTAATCGCGGCAACCAGTGCCAGACCACCTAAGATGATTGCGGCTACCGTTACCACGATAATGGGTTCGTGGTATGGCACTGCATCCAGTGTTAATTTTCCGAACATCGTATTATTCCTCGGCTCCCGCAGCAGCGGCGTGATTCATGTCCATGCCTTTGTGCTCTGGCATGTCCATCTTTCCGTGGCTCATCATGAACTTATCAATAACCTGCTTGAACAGTTCTGGATTCGCAGTTGAGAAATATTCCACCGGGTGATTTTCGCTTGGCGCAGCCAGTTTCTCGAAATCATCCATGGTGGTCAGCGCGTTAGGTGCTGCTTTAACTTTAGCCACCCACTGCTGGAATTCCGCATCGTCTTTGGTTGCAATAGCTTTAAACTTCATGCCAGAGAAACCGCGACCACTGAAGTTCGCAGAGATACCGTCGAATGTTCCTGGCTCATTGGCGATCAGGTGCAGTTTAGTCTGCATGCCCGCCATGGCGTAGATCTGGCTACCGAGCGTAGGAATAAAGAAGGAGTTCATTACGGAGTTGGAGGTGATCTTGAAGTTCACCGGAGTATTTGCCGGGAAGGCAATCTGGTTCACGGTTGCAATACCCTGTTCCGGGTAGATAAACAGCCATTTCCAGTCCAGCGCAACCACATCGATCTCAACCGGCTTCACATCAGAGACCAGCGGTTTGCTTGGCTCAAGTGCGTGGGTTGATTTCCAGGTCAGCACGCCGAGGAAGATAATGATCAGGATTGGAATCGTCCAGACCACGGCTTCCACTTTGTTAGAGTGTGACCAGTTAGGGCTATAAGTCGCATTAGTATTGGTTGCCCGATATTTCCAGGCAAAGAATACTGCCATGAAGACTGCCGGGATAACCACGATCATCATCAAGCCAAAAGCTGTCAGAATCAGCGAACGTTGCTCCAGTGCAATCTGTCCTTTGGGATTTAACAACGCACTATCGCAGCCACTGAGTAATACAGCGCCTGCAATTAATGACAAAATCCCCAAACTTTTATTGTATTTCCTGAGTCTCATTTAACGACCTCAATGACAAAGGGCTCTATTGTCGTTTAAGTGTGCGCGCATTTTACGGGAAGGTTTATGCAGTGTAAACCAGCTTAAGGATGTGTCAGAAGGCTGTTGACACCTTTTGCTAAGGGTGTCACAGATGTTGCGCAGGGTGACAAATTATTAATTGCGACAAGCAGTTGGCGTCAATATAACAAAAAACAATGATAGAAACCGCAGAAAAATCAGGGAAAGCATAAACCGTACTATTAATGCCCATTTATTTAACAATTATGTAGCATTTGGGTGATGAGTTTTCTACAAAGTAATTGCGCACCGGATTTAAATATAATCCAGGGTTGTTAATTTAATGTTTCTTTTTCGCGATGAAAAAAATGCTATTCGTTAAAATGAGTTCGTTGTTATTTTTTTAGCCAAATATTTAGCCGCTGGCAAATTATCATTACTTAACTCAGATTTTTTCCCGGCATTTTTCTTAACGCCAGACAATCCAGAATCACACCTAGCGCCACGGCCACCAACGCCAGTGCCATGCCCATCTCAAAAAGTGGTGTCAGCAGCGCATTGACATGCCAGATGCCCGCTGCATTCAGGGCTAGCATCACCAACCAGAGTGCCAGCAGGCCACTTCCGAAGCTGAACAGACGCACTGTCCAGCGATAGCCCTGCGACCAGCGGGTTCGTATCATAAACTCCCCGCTCTGCTGGATGGCTTGCAGGGTGCTGCGGCTAATCCACAGCAGCAATAAACCGGGCACGCCAGCGAACACAGTGAAAGCGTAGAAGGTCGGCCAGCCCCACAGCTCAACCAGCCATCCCGCTGCCGGTCCGACATAGACACGCCCGACGGCAGAAAGCGCCGAGAGCAGCGCGAACTGTGTCGCGGAAAACGATTTGTTGCACAGCGTCATCAGCAGGGCAACAAAGGCGGCGGTGCCCATCCCTCCGCAAAGGTTCTCAATGAACACCGCGCTCGCCATGCTCCATAAATGAGGCGGCGTCACGGCCAATAGCCAGTAAGCGAAGTTGGAAACGGCCTGAAGAATGCCGAAAATCATCAGGGCACGGAACAGGCTCAGGCGTTGCATCAGCACACCGCCGTACAGCGCACCAATGATGGTTGCCAGCAATCCCAGCGTTTTATTCACCAGTCCGACATCGCCGGCGCTGAAACCTACACCGCGAATCAGGAAGGTGGTGGTGAGCGACGCAGCAAAAGCATCACCGAGCTTATAAAGGATGATTAAGGTGATCAGCAGCCAGGCATTGTTACGCAGGAAGAAGTCTTTGAGCGGGAACGAAACGGCCTGACGCAGGGTGTGCGGCTCGCGCGCGGATGCTGCGGGCTCTTTGGCCAGCAATGTCGCAATCAAACCTGGCAACATCAACAGTGCCATTAACCAGTAAGTCGCCTGCCATCCCAGATAGCGATCGGCCAGCCACAGCGCCAGTCCGCCTGAAATCAGCATCGCCAGGCGATAACCCAACACAGTAATCGCCGCGCCGCTGCCCCGTTCTTCTGGCGGTAGCACATCGGTTTTCCAGGCATCAAACACGATATCCTGCGATGCAGAACAGAAGGCAACCAGCACGGCCAGGGCAGCCAGCAGCGTCAGATCGCGCGAAGGCTGCATAAAGCCCATGGCGATAATACCGGCGATCAGTGCGAGTTGAGTGACCAGTAGCCAGCCACGGCGACGGCCAAGAAACGGCGGGGTATAGCGATCCATCATCGGCGACCACAGGAACTTAAACACGTAAGCCTGGCCGACAAGGGAGAAGAAACCGATGGTTTTCAGGTCGACATTCTCTACGGTCATCCACGCCTGTAGGGTCCCGGCCGTGAGTGCTAAAGGCAGTCCGGAAGCAAAACCGAGCAGCAGTAATACGGCTGCATTACGTTGGGTGAAAATGCGCAGATAGTGAGAAGTCATAACCAACCTGAAATGATGCCCGGCCAAAGATGACCGGGCAGAATAGCTGAGGAATTAGCGGGCGTTCTGTTTAATAAATTCGTGAACGCTGGTGTCCTGCGCCATATCAGCAATCACGTCGCTCAGGGTAGAGTTGACCGCGTTGGTGATCTTCGCGTTAGTGGCGGTGAATGCGCCTTCTACGCTGTAAGTCTGACGATAGTTTTTAACCTGCTTGTTACCGTTTTTCGCGGTTGCAATGATGGAAATGTCAGCTTTGGTGGTAATGCTGTAACGCACGTTACCTTGTGTCACATCAGCGTAAAGACCATTGACGACAATCTGCAGGTCAACCGCACCGTTTGGTCCGATCATATAACCGCGTGCTGTCATCTGCTTCTCCAGCACTTCCTGTAACAGGAAACGCAGATCGCGCGATGGTGTTAAGGTGACTAACTGACCGTCACGATTCACTTTTGCCAGTGCCTGATCGGAACGCTGATCGGCACCGTTAACGCTGATGGTGGCACCCATCAGACCGGGATCTTGCTGTGGCAGCTGGATCTTAGGCTGAATGTTCAGGGTGGTGTTATTGCTGGCACAGCTGGCTAAAATAAACGCAGCCAGCAGAGGGAATAACAGTTTTTTCAACATACTCATTCTCGTTAGCATATGGGTTGGTTTGCAAAACTGCGGCCATCATAGCATTGCGCGACGGCGAAAAAAGCCCCGTGCCTGTGGAAATTGATTGTAAAGGCTTTTTTCGGACAGGCGGTCATGCAACAGCATTGACCTGACGCATGAGCCCGTTAAGATGCGCAGCAGATCAGGAATTATTTCCGGCGCGCCTGCGGGTTGGGCAAAAAACCTACTAATATTTAAACAGATGGGCACAGCGCTCGCCGTTGAGGAGTGTTAACAATGATTCGCGAACAAATAGAAGAAAAGCTGCGTAAGGCGTTCGAACCTGCACATCTCGAAGTGCATGATGAAAGCTATCGTCATAACGTGCCCGCTGGTTCTGAAAGTCACTTTAAAGTGGTGATTGTCAGCGATGTGTTTACCGGCCAGCGATTCCTGCAGCGTCATCGCGCCATTTATGGCGAATTGACCGAAGAGTTAGCAGGGAGCGTGCACGCACTGGCACTACACACTTACACGCAAAAAGAGTGGGATGGTTTGCAAGATACCGTGCTGGCGTCACCGAACTGTCGTGGAGCGGGTACCCTCGCCTAAGTTCACACTTGATCCTCTCTCAAAACGGCCTGCGGGCCGTTTTCTTTTCATCTATTACCCTCAAACGCGATCCATGGCGCAAAAAAGCAGCAAAACCGCTAAAAAGTGGTGAGTTTGCAGCCTCGACTCATTCCAGCGATGCCGCTATAATGCGGCGTCTATTTTTCCGGAATGTCTTCGGGACGCTTCTGGTGACAGGGATTAGGTTCTGCCTGCAGAGGCCGTCCCGATTGTTGGATACGGCGCATTTAATGTGTGGTGTCTGAAGTTGACCGAGCACGTGATTTTTTGAGGTAACAAGATGACAGTTTCAGTAGAAACCACTCAGGGTCTGGGCCGTCGCATTTCGATTACTGTTGCAGCTGACAGCATCGAAAGCGCAGTGAAGAAAGAACTGGTGGAAGTGGCTAAGAAAGTCCGTATCGACGGTTTCCGTAAAGGCAAAGTGCCGGCAAACATCATTTCTCAGCGCTACGGTGCTTCTGTTCGCCAGGACGTGCTGGGCGAGCTGATGACGCGCAACTTCGTTGACGCCATCATCAAAGAGAAAATCAACCCAGCTGGCGCACCAAACTACGTGCCAGGTGAGTACAAAGAAGGTGAAGATTTCACCTACGCGGTTGAGTTCGAAGTGTATCCTGAAGTTGAGCTGAAAGGCCTGGATGCTATCGAAGTCGAGAAGCCAGTGGTTGAAGTCACCGATGCTGACGTTGATACCATGCTGGAAACCCTGCAGAAGCAGCAGGCGACCTGGAAAGAGAGCGATGCAGCAGCGACTGCTGAAGATCGCGCAACCATCGACTTCTCCGGTTCAGTAGACGGCGAAGAGTTCGAAGGCGGCAAAGCGTCTGAATTCGTACTGGCGATGGGCCAGGGTCGTATGATCCCAGGCTTCGAAGAAGGTGTTGTTGGCCACAAAGCGGGCGAAACCTTCACTATCGACGTGAAATTCCCGGACGATTACCACGCTGAAACCCTTAAAGGGAAAGACGCGAAGTTCGAAATCGTGCTGAAAAAAGTGGAAACTCGCGAGCTGCCAGAACTGACTGAAGAGTTCATCAAGCGCTTTGGCGTTGAAGATGGTTCCGTTGCCGGTCTGCGTGCAGAAGTGCGTAAGAACATGGATCGTGAGCTGAAAGGCGCTATTCGTAACCGCGTAAAATCTCAGGCGATTGATGGTCTGGTTGAAGCCAACGACATCGACGTGCCAGTGGCACTGATCGACAGCGAAATCGACGTTCTGCGTCGTCAGGCTGCTCAGCGTTTTGGTGGCAACGAGAAGCAAGCTTTCGAACTGCCACGTGAGTTGTTCGAAGAGCAGGCTAAACGTCGCGTTGTTGTCGGTCTGCTGCTGGGCGAAGTGATTCGCATCAACGAGCTGAAAGCTGACGAAGACCGCGTTAAAGCGCTGATCGAAGAGATGGCTTCTGCATACGAAGATCCGCAGGAAGTGATCGAGTTCTACAGCAAGAACAACGAGCTGATGAACAACATGCGCAACGTTGCACTGGAAGAGCAGGCTGTTGAAGCGGTTCTGGCGAAAGCCAAAGTGACCGATAAAGCAACCAACTTCCAGGAACTGATGAACCAGACCTCAGCGGCCTGATTCGTTAGTTAACCGAAAGTGCGAAGCCCGCGACTGAAAAGTCGCGGGCTTTTTCGTTTTAAGGCGCTAACCGCACAGATTTGTCCTCTATTTGCCTAATTAATCGGCAAATTGTTCGCTAAGCTCTTTTTCCGTGTTAGCGAATGGGCAAAAGGTTGTTATGCTTGAAACAACTGGGCAGCATCCCCAGATACAGGGAGAATGCATGAAAACAGTGAGACTGGCTGATTAACCGTCCTGTTATGTCGGAGTGAGAAGGCAGCGCATAGTTTTCCCGACGCGCCTCACGTAATATCGGTACAGAATGTTGCCAATGAAATTTATCAGGAGACGGTAATGTCATACAGTGGCGATCGTGAATTTACTGCACCGCACATGGCGCTGGTGCCAATGGTGGTCGAACAAACCTCGCGCGGCGAGCGTTCATACGACATTTACTCCCGCCTGCTCAAAGAGCGTGTGATCTTCCTGACTGGCCAGGTTGAAGATCATATGGCCAACCTGATCGTGGCGCAGATGCTGTTTCTGGAAGCTGAGAATCCTGAAAAAGACATTTATCTCTACATTAACTCGCCAGGCGGCGTGATTACTGCCGGGATGTCGATTTATGACACTATGAAATTTATCAAGCCGGACGTCAGCACCATTTGTATGGGTCAGGCTTGTTCGATGGGTGCGTTCCTGCTGACTGCAGGTACCAAAGGTAAGCGCTTCTGCCTGCCGAATTCCCGCGTCATGATTCACCAGCCGCTGGGCGGTTATCAGGGCCAGGCGACGGATATCGAAATCCATGCGCGTGAAATTCTGAAAGTGAAGCAGCGTATGAATGAGTTGATGGCTGAACATACCGGCAAATCACTGGAAGAGATCGAACGCGACACTGAGCGCGATCGTTTCCTCTCTGCCAGCGAAGCGGTAGAGTATGGCTTGGTCGATTCCATCCTGACGCATCGCCAATAAGACACATCTGGCTGCCCCTTACGCTATAGTTAACGGGGCAGCACGATGAGTTGCATGAATATCGGCCGTTGATGTGCGGCCAGTGCCGTACACCAAATTGGGTCTGAGAACGAAAAGAGGTTAGCTGATGACAGATAAGCGCAAAGACGGTTCAGGTAAGTTGCTGTACTGCTCTTTCTGCGGCAAAAGCCAGCATGAAGTCCGTAAGCTGATTGCCGGGCCGTCAGTGTATATTTGCGACGAATGTGTTGATTTATGCAACGACATCATTCGCGAAGAGATTAAAGAAGTGGCTCCGCACCGTGAGCGCAGTGCACTGCCGACACCGCATGAAATCCGTCATCATTTAGATGATTACGTCATCGGTCAGGAAAGGGCGAAAAAAGTGCTGGCGGTAGCGGTCTATAACCACTACAAACGTCTGCGCAACGGCGATACCAGTAATGGAATCGAACTGGGCAAAAGTAACATTCTGCTGATCGGTCCAACCGGTAGCGGTAAAACCTTGCTGGCTGAAACCCTGGCGCGTTTGCTGGATGTTCCGTTCACCATGGCGGATGCCACCACCCTGACCGAAGCCGGTTATGTGGGTGAGGATGTGGAAAACATCATCCAGAAATTGCTGCAGAAGTGTGATTACGATGTGCAGAAAGCACAGCGCGGTATCGTTTATATCGATGAAATCGATAAGATTTCTCGTAAGTCAGATAACCCGTCAATCACGCGTGACGTATCCGGTGAAGGCGTACAGCAGGCGTTGCTGAAGCTTATCGAAGGTACCGTTGCCGCGGTTCCGCCGCAGGGTGGACGTAAGCATCCACAGCAGGAGTTCCTGCAGGTTGATACGTCTAAGATCCTGTTCATTTGTGGTGGTGCTTTTGCTGGCCTCGACAAAGTGATTTCCCAGCGCGTGGAAACCGGATCCGGTATCGGCTTCGGCGCTACGGTGAAAGGTAAATCGCAAAAAGCCAGCGAAGGCAAGTTGCTGTCGCAGGTTGAGCCAGAAGATCTGATCAAATTTGGTCTGATTCCAGAATTCATTGGTCGTCTGCCGGTGGTGGCGACGCTGAGTGAATTGAGTGAAGAAGCCCTGATTCAGATTCTGCGCGAACCGAAGAATGCGTTGACCAAACAGTACCAGGCTCTGTTTAACCTTGAAGGTGTGGAGCTGGAGTTCCGTGATGAAGCGTTGACGGCGATCGCTAAGAAAGCGATGTCACGCAAAACCGGCGCGCGTGGTCTGCGTTCTATCGTAGAAGGTGCGCTGCTGGAAACCATGTACGATCTGCCATCGATGGATGACGTGGAAAAAGTGGTGATTGATGAGTCAGTGATTGACGGTCAATCCGAGCCGATGTTGATTTATGGTAAGCACGAAGCTCAGGCTTCTGGCGAATAAATAAACAATCTAACCATGTTGTTATCTTAAAAAAGGGGAAAATGTTTCCCCTTTTGTTTTTCTCTCTCCCCTGACATTGAATGTCGACCAAGCATCCCCATATACTCAATATCCTGTGGGTTGAACTGCAAACTTCTTTTACGCGGTACCCATCACCTGGCGGACATTAAACTAAGAGAGAGCTCTATGAATCCTGAGCGTTCTGAACGCATTGAAATCCCCGTGTTGCCTTTGCGCGACGTGGTGGTTTATCCGCACATGGTAATTCCGTTGTTTGTTGGTCGGGAAAAATCGATTCGTTGCCTCGAAGCGGCAATGGATCATGACAAGAAGATCATGCTGGTTGCCCAGAAAGAGGCTTCAACGGATGAACCTGGTATTAACGATCTCTTCTCTGTAGGGACCGTCGCTTCCGTATTGCAGATGCTCAAGCTGCCCGATGGCACGGTGAAAGTGCTGGTTGAAGGCTTGCAGCGTGCGCACATCACCACACTGGCTGATAATGGCGACCATTTTGTTGCCCAGGCCGAATACCTGATCTCGCCAGAAATTGAAGAGCGTGAGCAGGAAGTGCTGGTGCGTACGGCGATTAATCAGTTTGAAGGCTACATCAAACTGAATAAAAAAATTCCTCCTGAGGTTTTGACCTCACTGAACAGCATCGACGATGCGGCGCGTCTCGCCGACACCGTGGCAGCGCATATGCCGCTGAAGCTGGCTGATAAGCAGTCAGTGCTGGAAATGTCCGACATCAACGAACGTCTTGAATATCTGATGGCGATGATGGAATCCGAAATCGATCTGCTGCAGGTTGAGAAGCGCATTCGCAATCGCGTGAAAAAGCAGATGGAGAAAAGCCAGCGTGAGTACTATCTGAATGAGCAAATGAAAGCCATTCAGAAAGAGCTGGGCGAAATGGATGATGCGCCGGACGAATACGAAGCGCTGAAACGTAAAATTGAAGCGGCAAAAATGCCGACTGAAGCGCGCGAAAAAGCCGAAGCAGAACTGCAGAAGCTGAAAATGATGTCGCCGATGTCTGCAGAAGCCACCGTGGTACGCGGTTATATCGACTGGATGGTTCAGGTTCCATGGGTCGCGCGCAGCAAAGTGAAAAAAGACCTGCTGAAGGCGCAGGAAACGCTGGATACCGATCATTACGGTCTGGAACGCGTGAAAGACCGCATTCTTGAGTATCTTGCGGTGCAGAGTCGCGTTAGCAAAATTAAGGGCCCAATTCTGTGCCTCGTCGGACCGCCAGGCGTGGGTAAAACCTCGCTGGGTCAGTCGATCGCGAAAGCCACCGGTCGTAAATATGTGCGTATGGCGTTGGGCGGTGTACGTGATGAAGCGGAAATCCGTGGACATCGCCGTACTTACATCGGTTCTATGCCGGGCAAACTGATCCAGAAAATGGCGAAAGTTGGCGTGAAGAACCCGCTGTTCCTGCTGGATGAGATCGATAAGATGTCGTCCGATATGCGTGGCGATCCGGCTTCGGCACTGCTGGAAGTGCTGGATCCAGAGCAGAACATTGCGTTCAACGATCACTATCTGGAAGTGGATTACGATCTCTCCGATGTGATGTTTGTGGCGACCTCTAACTCCATGAACATCCCGGCACCGCTGCTGGATCGTATGGAAGTGATTCGTCTCTCGGGTTATACCGAAGATGAAAAACTGAATATCGCCAAACAGCACTTACTGCCGAAACAGATTGAGCGTAATGCACTGAAAGAAAAAGAGATCAGTGTTGACGATAGCGCCATCATCGGCATTATTCGTTACTACACCCGTGAAGCGGGCGTGCGTAGTCTGGAACGTGAACTCTCCAAGCTGTGCCGTAAAGCAGTAAAAACGCTGCTGATGGACAAAAGTAAGAAGAGCATCAAGATTAATGGTGAAAACCTTCACGACTTCCTGGGCGTGCAGCGCTTTGATTATGGTCGAGCGGACACTGAAAACCGCGTAGGTCAGGTCACCGGTCTGGCATGGACGGAAGTGGGGGGCGATTTGCTGACCATTGAAACCGCCTGCGTACCGGGTAAAGGCAAACTGACTTATACCGGCTCACTGGGTGAAGTGATGCAGGAGTCTATCCAGGCGGCGCTGACAGTGGTTCGCGCACGTGCGGAGAAACTCGGCATCAACGGGGATTTCCACGAGAAACGTGACATCCACGTGCACGTGCCGGAAGGGGCAACGCCGAAAGATGGTCCAAGTGCCGGTATAGCCATGTGTACGGCGCTGGTTTCTTGTCTGACCGGTAACCCGGTGCGCTCTGATGTGGCGATGACAGGTGAGATCACTCTGCGCGGTCAGGTGTTGCCGATTGGTGGTCTGAAAGAGAAGCTGCTGGCAGCGCATCGCGGTGGCATCAAAACCGTGTTAATCCCGGATGAAAATAAGCGCGATCTGGAAGAGATTCCACAGAACGTGATTGCCGATCTGACCATCCATCCTGTGAAGCGTATTGAAGAGGTGCTGAACCTGGCACTGGAAAATGCGCCTTACGGCATGCAGGTTGCGACGGCAAAATAGTGATTAACGGCAAAAACCGTTAAAAAGCGAAGCTGGCAGGCCAAATGGTGCTTGCCAGCTTTTTTTTGTGCCGCTAATTTAGGGGGCTGTTGAATCAACGAATAAGATGAATACCGTTGTTTCAGCTCCACAGGCTTGATATAACTGGCTGCGCGTTCGCACCGGGCGGGAAGCGCGGGTGCGATGTGAATAATAAAAGAGGGGATGAATAGAGTGAATAAGTCACAGTTGATCGACAAAATTGCTGCAGACGCTGACATTTCTAAAGCAGCAGCGGGACGTGTGTTAGATGCATTCATGGGCTCCGTTTCTGACGCGCTGAAAGGCGGTGATGAAGTGGCACTGGTTGGTTTCGGTACTTTCTCTGTACGTGAGCGTGCTGCTCGTACAGGCCGTAACCCGCAAACCGGTAAAGAGATCACCATCCCGGCTGGTAAAGTTCCGGGCTTCCGTGCAGGTAAAGCACTGAAAGACTCAGTCAATTAATGACCGCTGACACATCCATTGAAGCATTTTCTTCTATGGATTGAGGACGAAAAAGCCGTTCTCATGTAACATACGGGCACATCATTTTTGATGTGCCTTTTTTATTCTTGATGCGCGGCGATGGCCACAGGCTATTGTCTCCGCATGGTTGCCAACTGCCAGCCTGAACAGCAGTTGCACGATGATGACATCGTGTCAGAGCTTTACATTCACACTACAGCGGAGTGTTGTCATACCATGATGGACAATTTACGCGCGGCGTCGAATCATGTCGTGCTCAAGATCATTCTGGGATTGATCATCCTGTCTTTCGTACTGACCGGGGTGGGCAACTACCTGATCGGCGGTGGCAGCGATTATGCCGCCAAAGTTAATGGCCATGAAATTAGCCGTGCAGAGCTTGAGCAGGGCTTTAACAACGAGCGTAATCGTCAGCAGCAGATGCTGGGCGATCAATTCTCGCAGCTGGCCAGCAACGAAGGTTACATGCAGCAGATGCGTCAGCAGGCGCTGTCTCAGCTGATTGATCAGGCGTTGCTTGATCAATACATCAAAGATCTGAAGATTGGCATTAGCGATGATCAGATCAAGCAGGCGATCTTCAATCAAAAAGCTTTCCAGACTAACGGCAAGTTTGATAACGCGAAATATAACGGCTTAATCACTCAGATGGGCTTTACGCCGGATCAGTACGCGGCGGCGCTGCGTAAGCAGTTGGCCACTCAGCAGTTGATCAATGCGATCGCTAATACCGATTTCATGCTGAAAGGTGAAACCAGCAAGCTGGTAGACCTGGTCTCGCAGCAGCGTGAAATTCGTCAGGCGGTGATTGATGTTAACGCGCTGGCAGCGAAACAAACGGCCAGTGATGATGAGATCAATCAGTATTACCAGCAGCATCAGAACAGCTTCATGGCACCTGAGCAGTTCCGCGTCAGCTACATCAAAATGGATGCTGCCAGCATGCAGGAAACCGTGAGCGAAGCGGACATTCAGAGTTGGTTCGATCAACACAAAGCTGACTACTCACAGCCGCAGCGCAATCGCTACAGCGTGATTCAGACCAAAACTGAAGCGGATGCCAATGCCGTTCTGGAAGCGCTGAAGAAGGGTGAAGACTTCGCTACGCTGGCAAAAAGCAAATCCATTGACCCAATTTCG
Organism: Pantoea sp. JGM49; assembly: GCF_018257655.1. Lineage (NCBI taxonomy): Bacteria > Pseudomonadati > Pseudomonadota > Gammaproteobacteria > Enterobacterales > Erwiniaceae > Pantoea > Pantoea sp. JGM49. The sequence goes on from NZ_JAERJM010000002.1 coordinate 166,926, forward strand.
GCACGCAAAGGCGGCGATATGGGTTGGCTGGAGCCGGGTACCACGCCGGATGAGCTGAAAAATGCCAACCTGACGCAGAAAGGCCAACTGTCTGGCGTGATCAAATCTTCAGTCGGTTTCCTGGTGGTACGTCTGGATGATATCCAGGCCGAGCAGATTAAGCCGCTGGCTGAGATCCATGACGCCGTTGCTGACAAGGTGAAGCAGGAAAAAGCAGTCGACGCCTTTTACAAGCTGCAGCAGAAAGTCAGTGAAGCGGCCAGCAATGACAACGAGTCGCTGGCGGGTGCGGCACAGGCTTCCGGTCTGAAAGTCACGGAAACCGGCTGGATCACGCGTGATAATGTTCCGGCTGAACTCGATTTCGATCAGGTCAAGCAGGCGATCTTCAACGGTGGACTGGTGGGCCAAAACGGTGCGCCGGGTAATAACTCTGACATCATCAGCGTCGATGGCGATCGTGCATTCGTGCTGCGCATCAGTGAGCACAAGCCTGAAGCCGTGAAACCGCTGGACCAGGTGAAAGCGCAGATTGCCGACACGCTGAAGCATGACAAAGCCACACAGCAGGCTAAAGCGCAGGCCGATAAGCTGCTGGTTGATCTGAAAGCCGGTAAAGAAGATGCGCTGAAAGCGGCAGGCTTGACCCTGAGCGCCAGCAAATCCTTTGATCGTAATGCACAAGATCCGGTTGCGCAGTCTGCCTTTAACTTGCCACAACCCGCGGACAACAAACCGTCCTGGGGCGTGAGCGAAGATATGCAGGGCAACGTGGTGCTGGTCGCACTGGATAAAGTCAGCCCGGGTAATATGCCGCAGGCGCAGATTGATGAGATGGTGAAAGGCGTGACGCAGAATAACGCACAGATTGCGTTTGAAGCGCTGCTGGAAAACCTGCGCAAAGACGCGAAAATCAAATACGGCGCGGCTGCACAAAACCAGTAAGCCTCACAAAAAATGTGAATCCGCTGCAACACTCAAAGGCCGCTTCTGCGGCCTTTTCCATTTCTGGAATTGCCCTTTTGAGCCTGAAAACACGCTGTGACACTCTGCTGTGGCTGTCAAACACAAGGAGAAACACAGCATGGTGAAATCAACTTTTCGCGCTCTATGTATCACGCTGGCGCTGGGTGGCGCACTCTATACCACCGGACTGTCCGCGGCCGAAAGCCCCAGCGAAACGCAGGCGACGCAAGTATCCTCGCCGCAAGAGGGACAGGTCAGCATCAATCAAGCCAGCGCTGAACAGCTCGCAGCCGTAATGAACGGCATCGGCCTGAAGAAAGCTCAGGCGATTGTCAGTTACCGCGAGCAATATGGTCCGTTTACCGCCATCGATCAGCTTAAGGAAATACCGGGCATCGGCAATGCGCTGGTCGAACGTAACAGCGATCGCCTGAAACTGTGAGGCGGGTCGCGACTTTGAAGGATTGATAAAGCACCCAATCAGGCTGTGCTATGCTCAACAGGTCATACCAGTTGGTATTCACAGTCTGAACAGGAGCAACAATGCAAACCACCATCAAAGTACGCGGCTATCATCTGGACGTTTATCAGCATGTGAACAACGCACGCTATCTCGAATTTCTGGAAGAGGCGCGCTGGCAATGGCTGGAGGATGTCGATGCTTTTCACTGGCTGATGGATCAGAAGCTGGCGTTTGTGGTGGTCAATATCAATATTAACTATCGTCGTCCGGCGGTGCTGGGCGACGTATTACATATTGAGAGCGAAGTGTCACAGTTGAATGGCAAAAGCGGCATTATTTCGCAGCGCGTGCTGCTGGCGGGTGATAACACCGTGGTGGCAGACGCCGCGTTAACTTTCGTCTGCATCGATTTGCGTACGCAAAAAGCGGTACCGATGGAAGGGGAGCTGCGCGACCGTTTGTCGGCATTGATGGTAGAAAGCCATTAACAGCGGAGCGAGCTGGCGTCAGAAACGCCAGCCAGCTAAACCGCTTAATAAGTTCCAGCTAGTTAAGTAGCCCAATGAGTTGCAGCGAACGAAGACGCTCAAACAGTTCCTGCTAGCGAAGCAGCTCAATTATTTCCTGCTAGCGAATCAGCTAAACCCTCCCAACCAGCCAGGCCGCGCAATCACTGCGAGCCTCCGATTTAGCGCAATCAGTTAAGGCCGCTTTTTTGTTTCATCGCTGCCATGACGGCTGAAGCATTAGCCTGATAATCCGCCAACCCGCGCGCGCGCAGATGGCAAGCCGCGCATTCACCACAGCCATCGCCTTTCACACCGTTATAACAGGTCAGGGTTTCCGCCCGCACCAGTGGCAACTGTTGCCAGTAATCGGCCAGCGCCCAGGTTTCCGCTTTATTCAGCCACATCAGTGGCGTTTCGAAGCGAACGTTGCGCGCCATACCGAGACTCACGGCATTGTTGAGCGCTTTAACGAACTCATCGCGGCAATCAGGGTAGCCGGAGAAATCTGTTTCGCAGACACCGGTAATCACCGCCTCGGCTTCCACCTGATAGGCGTAGATAGAGGCTAAGGTCAGGAACAGAATATTGCGGCCCGGCACAAAAGTGCTCGGCAACCCGCTGGCGTCAGGATCGTAAGTAGGCACTGGAATGTTATCGCGCGTCAGGCTGCTGACTGCCAGCTCATTGAGCAGCGTCACATCCAGTACTTTGTGTGCACGCGCCCCCAGTTTGTGCGCCAGTTCTGCCGCGACTTCAATCTCTTCGCGATGGCGCTGACCATAATCGAAGGTGACACAGTGCACTTCATCATACTGCTGCAGTGCCTGAATCAAGCAGGTGGTGGAATCTTGTCCGCCACTGAATACGACAACGGCTCGTTTCATCTCAATTTCCCCAAAAATCAGTGCGTCTATGGTACTGGCTCGGGCGCGGGCTGAACAGCCCCTGCGGTTGCGGGCGGTGGAATCCAGGCGCGGGTGAAATCAAACCAGCCCAATGTATTGAGCTGGATGCCTTCAACGCCGGGCGGGGCAAACACCTGATAGCGATAGTTAAACAGCGGCAACAGATGTCCGTCACCCATCAGCTGCTGGAACAATTGCTGTGTTAATGCTGCGCGTTGCTCTGGGTCGGGCTGATGGGCGATAGCGATGAGTGGCGCTTGTAGTACCGGGGCACGTAAGGGAGTCCATACGGGATCGTTCTCCAGCCAGTTCACCAGGGTAAACAGCGGTGCATCGCCAATTAACCGGTCACCCATCACCACATCGGCATCGCTCAGGTCGATATCGTCACGCCAGTTTTTCACATCATGAAAAACGCAGGTTAATTCGCAGCCCTGATGGGCCAGCAAAGGCACCAGCGCCTGCGCCATCACATGCAGTTCGATAGGAAGATGGTAGTGCAGTGTGAGTTTTTCGGGCAGCTTGACGGTGGTCATCCCGGCAGAGGGAACGGGCCAACCGGGCAGCAACTCCTTGCTCGCGGTAATCAAGCCTTCATCCAACGGTAACTGCTGAATCACGCCACTGTGTTGTATTAATGCAATCAGTGTTGTTGCCTGAGCAGCAGTGAAACTGGCGGAAATGCGCGGTGCCAGATAACAGAAGCCGAGGCTGATGCTGTGATCGACCGGGCGCAATGCGTCCAGCTCGTCAGGATCACCAATGGCGATTTGCACCGGGTGGCGACAGCTGGTGCCGAGACCATGGGCAAACAGCTGTGGAGTAATCCAGTATTCCACCCGCTGAATCAGCGGTCGTTGCAGATGCCAGCGGGCATGACTTTCCAGGCGAACCAGCTCATCGGTGAAATGGGTCAGCTTCCAGGGGCCACTGCCTATATCCACTGCATCAGGATGTGGCAGCAGGCAGTATTGATGTGCCAGACGCTGCGGCAGCCAGTAGTCGCTCTGACGCAATTGAATACGCAGAGCCAGCGGATGTGGCGCCTCGATGCGTTCGATAGAGGCCAGCAGGCGGCTGCCGCGCACGGTTTGCATAATCTGCTGTAACTGAGCAACCAGCTGCGCAGCTTGAATTGGCTCATCGTTGTGCCAGCTGAGCTGAGGTCGTAACCAGAAATACCAGTCACAGCCGCTGCCATCATGTTGCCAGTGATGCGCAAGATCACCTTCTACATCGTCGCCATTAAAGCGCGTCAGGCCAGAGAAAATCTGCCGCACCAGGTGCTGCTCAGCTCTTCCGGTCAGACGCAGCGGCCGCAGCGGCTCCATCGCGCGATAATAGGGAATACGCAGTACCGGTGCCTGATTCTGCCATTGGCCGCCCATCAGCGGTCGCAGCATTTTCACCAGCCGCTCAGGATGAAGATCCAATACTTGCAACGCTTGTATCGCTTCGCCTGCTTCCAGTTGCTGGGTTAGCAGCTGTTGGCGAAGTTGTTCAGGTGAGATCAGAAATGTCAGTTCGCCTTGTTTTCCGCGGCCGGATTCGCCGCGCCAGTGCAGCCAGCCTGCATCCTGCCACTGGCGTAATAAGGTACGTACGTGGCGCTCACTGCAAAAACAGTGTTGGGCCATGGCAGCAACACTCAAACGCAGAGGCTCGCCCTGGCTGAGTTGCCACAGGCGCTGAAATTGATTAACCCGATGAAGTTGGCGCATGGCTAAACCCGGAACAGTTTCCTGAAAGTATTCACTATTAGTTCCGTAATTACCAGGCGATAGTAGATTCCTCACTCAGACAGGAGACATTGCATGGCTCGCCTCGCGGCATTTGATATGGATGGCACGTTGTTACTGCCGACGCATCGGTTAGGGAATGAAACCATCGACACCCTGCATGCCTTGCATCAGCGCGATATCACCATTGCCTTTGCCACGGGCCGCCATCTGATGGATGTGCAGGTGGTACGTGAACAGCTCACCCTGCCGGCCTGGTTGATTACCGGCAATGGCACACGCATTCACGATCTGGAGGGTCAGCAGCTGTTTGGCTGTGATCTGTCCTCTTCTGTAGCCGAAGAGGTGATCCACACGCATTGGCAAACGCCGGCATCGATTCATATCTTCAACGATGAGGGCTGGTTCACCGATAAACCGTTGCTGGGAGCATTGGAAGCACACGTGATGAGCGGCTTCCATTATCAGCTGCGCGATTTGCGTCAGATGTCGGCGCATGAGGTGACCAAAATTTGCTTTATTGCGCCGCATGAGATGCTGCAGGCGTTAAAAGTAGAGTTGCAGCAAGCCTTGGGTGAGCGCGCCAATATCTGTTTTTCCGCATGGGATTGTCTGGAAGTTCTGCCGCTGGACTGCCACAAAGGCGCGGCGCTGGCGCATCTGTGCCAGCATCTGTCGCTATCAATGGCGGATTGTATGGCGTTTGGTGATGCGATGAATGATCGCGAAATGCTGGAGCGCGTTGGCAGCGGGTTCATCATGGGCAACGCCATGCATCAATTGAAATCGTCGCTGCCGCATTTGCCGATTATTGGACATTGCGAGACACAGGCGGTGTCTCATTACTTAAATCACTGGATGAGCACACCACACCTCGATTATTCCCCCGAATGCTGAGGCTTACAGTGAACCGGACAGGATGTCCGGTTTTTTATTGCATACCCGTCATACTTCGAATTGCAGGTGCGTTGGCTGCACTCGTTTACCCGAATCACTTACTCCAGTAAGCTCATCGGGATGCTCTCGTTTGCCTCCTTCCTGCAATTCGAATTATTTAGGGTAAAGCTCACGCAGCCACGGCTGAATATCCCCGATATGCTGCGCGACCCACTCCGGGTTGTAATAGGTGTCCGGATAACGCTCACCACTGTCGCACAGTAGTGTCACCAGCGAACCTTGCTCGCCATTTTCCCGCATGCGTTTCGCCACCTGCAGCATGCCCCAGAAGTTGGTGCCGGTTGAAGCGCCAGGGCGACGACCCAGAATTTTCTCCAGATGAAGCATCGCAGCCACTGTCGCGCCATCGGGTACTTTGATCATTTCGTCGATCACATCCGGTAAAAACGACGGCTCCACACGCGGACGTCCGATGCCTTCAATCATGCTGCCGCGATCGCTGCGCAGCGCGCTGTCACGACTATGCCAGAAATCAAAGAACACGGAGTGCTGCGGATCCACCACCAGCAGACGCGTATCGTGCCCCTGATAACGGATATAGCGGCCCAGTGTGGCCGAAGTCCCGCCGGTTCCCGCGCTCATCACCACGGTATGCGGCACCGGGAAAGGCTCATGCGCCATCTGACGGAAAATACTTTCTGCGATGTTGTTGTTGCCGCGCCAGTCAGTCGCGCGCTCGGCATAGGTGAATTGATCCATAAAATGACCGTTGAGTTCACGCGCCAGACGTTCCGATTCGCTATACAGCTGACAAGGATCGGCAACGAAATGGCACTCGCCGCCGTAAAAACGGATCATTTCAATTTTGCGTTTCGCCGTGCTGGCGGGCATCACGGCAATAAATGGCAGACCCAACAAACGCGCAAAATAGGCTTCTGACACCGCCGTGCTACCGGATGACGCCTCAATGATAGGCGTATTATCGCGGATCCAGCCATTGGCCAACCCATACAGGAACAGCGACCGCGCCAGGCGATGCTTCAGGCTGCCACTCGGATGGGTGCTTTCATCTTTGAGGTAAAAGCGGATGCCCGGAAAATCCTCCAGCGCAAAGCGAATAAGATGCGTATCCGCAGAGCGTTGAAAATCGGCGTTAATTTCATTGATGGCGTGGCGAACCCAGGGCGTTTGCATGTGACGAATCCGTAATCATTATTGTGCACAGTGTAAGGCACTGGCAGGAAAATAAGGTTGCTTTAATCCGGGTATAATGCCCGAATAAGAGAAAATTTTTCTCCCGGAGCGCCGAATGCTAGATAAAACTGACCGCACTTTGCTGGCGATATTGCAACAGGATTGCACGTTATCACTGCAGGCCTTGGCGGATGCGGTGAATCTCACTACCACGCCGTGCTGGAAACGCCTGAAAAAGCTGGAAGATGATGGCATTATTCGTGCGCGCGTGGCTTTGCTGGATGGGGAGAAGATGGGCCTTTCTCTCACCGCTTTCATGTTTGTCAAAACACAACAGCACAGCAGCGACTGGTTTCAGCAATTTGTTGCCGTGGTACAGCAGATGCCTGAAGTGATGGCATTCTATCGCATGGCCGGAGAGTACGATTATCTGCTGCGCATCCAGGTGGCCGATATGAAAAGTTACGATGCATTTTACAAACGTCTGGTGAATGGCGTGCCAGGCCTGATTGATGTGACCTCCAGTTTCGCCATGGAAGAGATTAAATACACCACCGCGTTGCCGGTAGCGCCCTGATCGGGCACAGAAAGAGAGTGTCTTGTGCGATTATTTAGCCAATTAAGTTGGTATTTCCTGCGCGAGTGGCGGCGATATCTGGGTGCCGTCAGCTTGCTGATTGTGATTGCGTTATTGCAACTGCTGCCGCCGCATGTGGTCGGCGTGATTGTCGATGGCGTGACGCAACACACTTTAAGCAGCGGCAAAATTTTCATGTGGATCGGCGTGATGCTGGTGACGGCGGTCATCGTCTATCTGCTGCGCTATGTCTGGCGCGTGCTGCTGTTCGGTGCGTCCTACCAACTCGCGGTTGAATTACGCGAAGATTTCTATCGCCAGCTGAGTCGCCAGCATCCGGCGTTCTACTTGCGTCATCGAACTGGTGATTTGATTGCACGCGCCACCAATGATGTGGATCGCGTGGTGTTTGCCGCCGGTGAAGGCGTCCTGACGCTGGTGGATTCGCTGGTGATGGGCTTAGTGGTGCTGGTAGTGATGAGCGTGCAAATCAGCTGGGAATTGACGCTGCTGGCGCTGATCCCGATGCCGCTGATGGCGATTGCCATTCAGAAAGATGGTTCGCGTCTGCACCAGCGCTTTAAAGTGGCGCAGGCCGCCTTCTCCAGCCTGAACGATCAAACGCAGGAGAGCCTCACCAGCATCCGCATGATCAAAGCGTTTGGTCTGGAAGATCATCAATCCCAGCAGTTTGCAGACATTGCCCGCGATACGGGTAAAAAGAACCTGCATGTAGCGCGGGTTGATGCACGCTTTGATCCCATCATCTATATCGCCGTGGGTTTCTCTAACCTGTTGGCGATTGCCGGTGGTGGCTGGATGGTGTGGCACGGTAGTTTGACGCTGGGTCAGCTCACCAGCTTCGTTATGTATCTCGGGCTGATGATTTGGCCGATGCTGGCGCTGGCATGGATGATCAATATCGTTGAACGCGGGAGCGCGGCATGGAGTCGCATTCGCGCGCTGTTGGCGGAAGCGCCGGCGGTGGAGGATGGGCAGAAAGTCCTGCCCGCCGACGCCGGAGATTTACAGGTCGCCATTCGTGAATTTCATTATCCCGCCAACGCAGGCGCGGCGCTGAGCCATGTTAATTTTCAACTGAAACCGGGGCAAATGTTGGGGCTGTGCGGTCCAACCGGCTGTGGTAAAAGCACGCTGTTGAGTCTGATTCAACGTCATTTCGACATCGACCAGGGTGATATTCGCTACCATAACCTGCCGCTCACGCAGCTGCGACTTGATAGCTGGCGCAGTCGGCTGGCGGTGGTGAGCCAGACGCCGTTTTTGTTCTCCGATACCGTGGCCAATAACCTGGCACTGGGGCGTCCGAATGCGTCTCAGGAAGAAATTGAGCGCGTGGCGCGCATGGCCTGTGTACACGATGACATTCTCCGTCTGCCGCAGGGCTATGACACCGAAGTGGGTGAGCGCGGTGTGATGCTTTCCGGTGGTCAAAAACAGCGTATTGCCATTGCCCGCGCGCTGTTGCTGAATGCGGAAATCCTGATCCTCGACGATGCACTATCCGCGGTGGACGGTCGCACAGAGCATGAAATCCTGCACAACCTGCGGCAGTGGGGCAAAGGCCGCACATTGATCATCAGTGCTCATCGTTTATCGGCGTTGACCGAGGCCAGTGAAATTCTGGTGCTGCAACAAGGTGCGGTGACTCAGCGCGGCGATCATGACAGCCTGCTAGCGAAAGAGGGATGGTATCGCGATATGTACCGCTATCAGCAACTCGAAGCGGCGCTGGATGAAGACGAAGCCACAGAGGAGGCGAATCATGGCTAAATCGCAACGTTTGTGGCCAACCCTGAAACGCCTGCTGTCGTACGGCAAACCCTGGCGCAAATCGCTGTGGCTGGCGGTTGGCATGCTCTGGATTGCGGCGGCGGCAGAAGTCACCGGTCCGGTGCTGGTTAGCTACTTCATTGATAATCTGGTGGCGAAACACCAGATGCCCTGGGGCATCGCCATCGGGCTGCTGGTGTGCTTTATTTTGCTGCAACTGCTGGCTGCGGGTTTGCACTATTTCCAGGCGCTGCTGTTTAATCGCGCGGCGATTGGTGTGGTGCAGCAGTTACGCGTGGATGTAATGAACGCGGCACTGCGGCAGCCGCTTAGCGCCTTTGATACCCAGCCGGTGGGGCAGATTATCTCGCGCGTCACCAATGATACTGAAGTGATTAAAGATCTCTACGTCACGGTGGTAGCCACCGTGCTGCGCAGTGCGGCACTGATTGGCGCAATGCTGGTGGCGATGTTCTCGCTCGACTGGCGCATGGCGCTGGTGGCGATTGTCATCTTCCCGCTGGTACTCACGGTGATGCTGATTTATCAGCGTTACAGCACGCCGATTGCACGTCGTGTGCGTAGCTATCTGGCGGATATCAATAATGGTTTCAATGAAGTGATCAACGGCATGAGCGTGATCCAGCAGTTTCGCCAGCAGGCGCGCTTTGGTGAACGCATGGGCGAGGCCAGCCGCTCACACTATCTGGCGCGCATGGAAACTCTGCGACTGGACGGTTTCTTGTTGCGTCCGCTGTTGAGTCTGTTTTCGGCGATGATCCTCTGTGGGCTGCTGATGCTGTTCAGCTTTGCCACGCCCGGGGTGTTTGAGGTCGGCGTGCTTTACGCCTTTATTACCTACCTGGGACGACTGAACGAACCCTTGATTGAGCTCACCACGCAGCAATCGATGCTGCAACAGGCGGTGGTTTCCGGCGAGCGTATTTTTGAACTGATGGATGCCACACAGCAGGGCTACGGTGGCGATAACCAGCCGTTGGCTTCTGGGCGCATTACCTTACACGATGTCAGTTTTGCTTACCGCGACAATCGGGATGTACTGAGCCATATCAGCCTCGAAGTGCCGGCGCGCGGTTTTGTGGCGCTGGTGGGGCATACAGGCAGTGGCAAAAGTACGCTGGCGAATTTACTGATGGGATATTACCCGGTGACACGCGGTAGCATCGAGCTGGATGGTCGCCCCTTACCGCAGCTGACGCATGAAGCGTTGCGGCAAAGCGTCGCGATGGTGCAGCAGGATCCGGTGGTGCTGGCTGATACCTTGTTAGCCAACGTGCGGCTGGGACGCGATATCCCGGAAGAGCAGGTGTGGCAGGCACTGGAAAAGGTGCAGCTCGCGCCGCTGGCTCGCTCGATGTCGGAGGGCATCCACACGCGATTGGGCGAGCAGGGCAACAATTTGTCGGTCGGGCAAAAACAGTTACTGGCGCTGGCGCGGGTGCTGGTTTCGCTGCCACAGATTTTGATTCTTGACGAAGCGACCGCCAATATCGATTCCGGCACCGAGCAGGCGATTCAGCATGCGCTGCGTGCACTACGCCAGCACAGCACGCTGGTGGTGATTGCACACCGCCTTTCTACCATCACCGAAGCGGATCAGATTCTGGTATTGCACCGTGGTAAGGTTGCCGAGCGTGGCACGCATGCACAGTTGCTGGCTCAACAGGGTCGTTACTGGCAGATGTATCAGCTACAGCAGGCGGGTGATGAACTCGCGGCGAGCATCCCCGCACAAGCAGAAGGGTGAATTGCACCTTTTTTGCGCAGATTTATCGGATTGTTCTGTATTGATGCACTCCTTTGAGGCTGAAAGCACCAAAGGGGTGCAATATTGCAACACCTTTCTTTTGTCCTGTTTCCAAACTGAGCCACCCATTACATAACGAAGCGCGATACAGCGCGTCCAGGCCACTGACTGCTCACCTTTTTTCATTTATGGCACAGCGTTTGCTTATATCTCCTCGTGTCCGCGAGACTCACTCAATTTATTATCTGGAGGGGAACGTATGAAGCTGGTTACCGTGGTAATCAAACCATTTAAGCTGGAGGACGTGCGTGAAGCTTTATCCTCCATTGGCATTCAGGGACTGACTGTTACCGAAGTGAAGGGGTTTGGTCGCCAGAAAGGTCACGCAGAGCTTTACCGCGGTGCCGAGTACAGCGTGAACTTCCTGCCAAAAGTTAAAATTGATATCGCGATTGCGGACGATCAACTCGATGAAGTGGTGGATGTCATCAGCAAAGCCGCTTACACCGGCAAAATTGGCGACGGCAAAATCTTCGTCGCAGAACTGCAGCGCGTTATTCGTATTCGTACCGGCGAGACCGACGAAGCAGCACTGTAACTGGGGCTCTGAATTGTGATGGGATGGAAAGAAATGAATAAAATGATGACTAAGTTGGGCCTCACCAGCCTGGCACTGTTACCGTCTCTGGCCATGGCGGCAGCACCTGCCGTTGCGGACAAAGCGGATAACGCCTTTATGATGATCTGTACCGCTCTGGTACTGTTTATGACGATTCCGGGCATCGCCCTGTTTTACGGCGGTTTGATTCGCGGTAAAAACGTCCTGTCGATGCTGACCCAGGTTGCCGTGACCTTCGCATTAGTCTGCGTGCTGTGGGTGATTTACGGTTATTCACTGGCCTTCAGCGAGGGCAACGCCTTCTTCGGTAATTTCCAGTGGGCGATGCTGAAAAATATCGAGCTGAAAGCAGTGATGGGCAGCTTCTATCAGTATATTCACGTCGCGTTCCAGGCTTCCTTCGCCTGTATCACCGTGGGCCTGATTGTGGGCGCGATTGCTGAACGTATTCGCTTCTCAGCAGTACTGATTTTTGTGGTGGTCTGGTTGACGCTCTCTTATCTGCCAATCGCACACATGGTGTGGGCTGGCGGTCTGCTGGCGCAAGACGGCGCGCTGGACTTCGCTGGCGGTACCGTTGTTCATATCAACGCAGCCGTTGCGGGTCTGGTGGGTGCTTATCTGGTGGGCAAACGTGCTGGCTTCGGTAAAGAAGCGTTCAAGCCGCACAACCTGCCAATGGTCTTCACCGGTACTGCGATTCTGTATGTGGGCTGGTTCGGTTTCAACGCCGGTTCTGCTTCTTCAGCTAACGAAATCGCAGCATTGGCTTTCCTGAATACTGTTGTGGCGACTGCAGGTGCGGTGCTGTCATGGGTGTTCGGTGAGTGGGCAATGCGTGGCAAACCTTCTCTGCTGGGTGCGTGTTCTGGCTTTATCGCCGGTTTGGTTGCTATCACCCCGGCTTGTGGTTATGTCGGTGTCGGCGGCGCGCTGATTATCGGTCTGGCCGGTGGCCTGGCAGGTATCTGGGGTGTGACCACCCTGAAGAAATGGCTGCGTGTGGATGACCCGTGTGATGTGTTCGGTGTGCACGGCGTGTGCGGTATCCTGGGTTGTATTCTGACCGGTGTGTTCGCCTCCTCTTCACTGGGCGGCGTGGGCTACGCAGAAGGCGTGACCATGGGCCATCAGGTTTGGGTTCAGCTGTTCAGCTGCGGCGTGACCATTGTCTGGTCAGGTGTTGTCGCCTTCATCGGCTTCAAACTGGCGGATATGATCGTTGGCCTGCGTGTTCCAGAAGATCAGGAACGTGAAGGTCTGGATGTGAACAGCCACGGCGAGAACGCTTACAACCAGTAAGAAATGAGCGGTAGAAGAGCAGTGCGCTAAAATTATAAAAAGACGAGGGGGCGATAATATCGCCCCTTTTTTTATGCGTCGCGTTGGCGCATGACGCCTTCCTGAACGGTGGTTGCGACCAGTGTCCCATCCTGCGTGTAGAACTCCCCACGTACAAACCCACGTGCACCTGAAGCTGAGGTGCTCACTACGCTGTATAGCAACCACTCTGAGAGGTCGAACGGGCGGTGGAACCACATGGAGTGGTCAATCGTCGCAACCTGCATGTCAGGTTCCAAAAAGCCTTTACCGTGCGGTTGGAGCGCCACGGGCAGGAAGTTGAGATCCGAGGCGTAACCCAGCAGGTATTGATGAATGCGGCGATCGTCCGGCAGCTTACCGTTGGCACGAATCCACACCTGGCGCATCGGCTCATCAACACGGCCCTTGAGCGGGTTATGGATTTGCACCGGCCGGATATCCAGTGGACGTTCAGCGAGAAACTTTTCTTTGAGTTTGAGCGGCAAATGGGCTGCCAGTTTTTGTGCCAGATCCTGCTCCGAGGGGAGGTTATCCGGCCCCGGTACTTGAGGCATAGTGTTCTGGTGCTCAAATCCGCTTTCGGGTGCCTGGAATGAGGCTGTCATGTAGAAAATGGGGTGACCATTTTGCACCGCGCTGACACGACGCGCGCTGAAGCTTTTGCCATCGCGCAGGGTTTCGACATCGTAAATGATGGCTTTTTCGCTATCACCAGGACGCAGGAAGTAGCTGTGGAACGAGTGGATGATGCGCTCTTCCGGCACGGTTTGTTTTGCTGCGTATAACGCCTGACCGACGACCTGGCCGCCAAACACCTGGCGCAGGCCGAGATCTTCACTTTGGCCGCGAAATAGGCCTTCTTCGAGTTTTTCGAGATCGAGTAATTTAAGCAGGTTTTGCAGTGCCTGGCTCATAGCAGATTCCTCTGGGGGGCAATCGCGTCAGTGTGAAAGATCCGACCAGTTTCCGTCAATGATTTTGCCGTGATTTCAGCGAGCTGGCAGTGCTTTTGGGCGCAATCCGGTTTTTTGTGCCAGAATTAAGGGCATTCGGCGGTTGAAAAGCTACCCAACAATTTGTCCGCCGACAATCATAGTGTTCATAAGGAGACGACATCGATGAAACTCTGGCATGTTATTAGCGGTGTGACGCTGGCGGCAGCATTGGCTGGCTGTGCCGATCACAGTAAGCCGGTAGCCACCCCAACGTTAGGTTCCGCCGTTGCAGGACAGCAGGCCGCGATTACGCAGCCAAATGTTAGTGGTTCGGTGTATATTCGCCAGCGCATTGCGTTGCCGCCGGATGCGGTGCTGACCGTTACGCTGTCTGACGCTTCACTGGCCGATGCACCATCTAAAGTGCTGGCGCAGCATGTGGTGCGCACCGAAGGGAAACAGGCGCCATTCCAGTTTGTGCTGCCGTTTAACCCGGCCGATATTCAGCCGAATGCGCGGATTCTGTTGAGTGCGGCTATCGCTATTGATGGCAAACTGGCGTTCATTACCGATACGGTGAAGCCGGTGATCAATCATGGCGGTACGAAAGCGGAACTGCTGTTGGTACCTGTGACCAATATGGCGATGCAGACCACGCCAGGCGCGGCGACAACGGTGCCGTCAACGTCGCCAACGCAGGTGGTGCCTTCTGCTTCGGTGCCTGCGCCGACGAGTATGTGATAAAAGCAGGGGCGGGGAGTTTACGCTTAAAAACAGGGCGGGGGAGTGTGCGGGTAGGCAACACTGTTGCGTAAAGTCGCTGCCTCGTCCCTGATCGCTCGGCACACGCCATCCCTGGCGTGTGACGCTTTACTCCACAGTGTTGCCTACCCGCACCTCAGCATGGGTGCGAATTTGTGGAATGACATCGGCGGATTGTTCCAGATTGCTCGTCACTTTCATCTTTGGCGGGGATGTTTTACTTCACAGTGTTGACTGCCCGTACCTCAGCATGGGCGCGAATTTGTGGAGTGGCATCGGCGGATTGTCCCAGATTGCTCGTTACTTTCATCTTTGGCGGGGAAGCTTTGCTGCACAGTGTTGCCCTCCCGTACTTCAGCATGGCTGCGCTTAGTACTCCCAGCGATACTTCTCTAATTCAATCTCACCGGCATCACTGACTTCGATGCCTTCGGCTTCCAGCGCATCACGCTGGCGGAAGAGATCATCGCCTTGCAGTGAAATGCGGCCATGGCGATTGATGACGCGGAACCACGGTAATTTGCTGCCCTCGGGTAAGCGACGTAATACGCCGCCGACTTGTCGGGCTGCGCGCGGTGAACCGGCAAGCAGGGCGATATCGCCGTAGGTGGTGACTTTGCCTTTAGGGATCGCGGCAATAATTTGCCAGACGCGCTCGGAGAAATTACTTGTGTCGTTCATACACGCACCTGATTCAGCGAGTAAATGCTGACTTTAGCATGCAGAGAGGGCGAGAATCAGGGTTTTACTGGCTAGCTGTTCAAGAAAACAACGGTCACCCGGCCTGCGCTTGCAATTGCCAGGGGGTTACTTGATAATGCCTGCGCTTTCGAAAGAGAGCTCGTCAATGGGGGCCCTGTTGGTTCTCCCGCAACGCTAACTTGTGAACTCGGTCAGGTCCGGAAGGAAGCAGCCGCAGCAGGCGACGCGTGTGCCGGGATGTAGCTGGCAGGGCCTCCACCATTTCTACTCCCCGAAAAAATCCTCAAGAAATCAGTACACAGCGAAACGCTGGCACTCCTTTGCCTGTGAATCATTCCCTGAAGGGAAAAGATGGCGTAACGAACAGCGGGTAAAAATAGTTAGCGGACGAACTTCCAGACAGAAACCGGTACTTTGTCGTAAAGCTTATTCATCGTCAGTTCAGCGAGACGATGATCGGCCGCAGAATAAAATACCGCGAGTTCGTTGTCAGATAATTCGTACTTGTTTTTTTCAATCACCCGTTCAAGGGTGTCAATTGAGCGACAACGACGCAGTCGCATCAAATAGTCTGTTTTGGTTAAGGCTTGGTTGCTCATAAATAAACCGGTCTCACTCTGATGCTAAAAGGAATGGCTGGGTTGTTGGAGAAAAGCGCACTCTTCGGCAAACAGATTAAATAAGCGTCTTGCTGAACGTTGCCACCGTTGAAGATCCTGAGTATTGATTCCATAACTGCTAAACAGCATAAAGGTATCGTCAAGATATTCATCGATTTGCGTAATCAGCGCTTCATCTTCAACGTGCTTAATTTTGTAATTCATCGTGAAAGACGCGATATGCTCAATCAAATCGTTGAGCTGTAAATTGCTTTCCGCAGTAGGGTCATTCACCCAGCCGTGATGGCTGTCAGTCAGTGTCGCCATACTTTCGTCAAACAGGTTCTCACACAGGAATTTAAGCTGGGCAATATCATGCCGTTTTGGTGAGTATTCGTCCATCTTTTTCCCCTCCAGAGCTTGCACAGTGACCGCAGCGCGGCGAGATTTGGAAAAGCTATCAGGAAGCGATCACGAATATTAAGAATTCAGCGACTTTTTAAATATAATCCACATTCATTAGCTTTGCTCACCTCGATTACTAAATATTACAATTCGTCGGCTGGCGAGGGGCGGGTATTGTCTATCACTGAAAACACCAGTGCGCCCGGTACTATCTGGAACAAAATCTCTTCATGCTGGGTAGATGTTTCGTTTAAATCCAGGCAAGGATTAAATAAATCCCACTTAAAATCGTAAAGCATTTTAAATCGATTGTTATCGTGCGGTTGAATGGAAATAATCTTAAAACTGTCGGGAACTAATTGCGCGTTTTGAGAATACCACTGTAAATCACCTGCCAGGGCTTCGGCTATTTTGAGAATATTCCCCTGGATAATAGCCTGCAACTTCTCGCAATCGTCCTCATCCACAGCAATATCACAATGAATAATAGACTGCATTTCGCTTCCGGTAAAAAAGGAGGATGAATCTATCATTGGGGTTCTGGCCAAATATTGCAAGTTAACTCTGTGCAGAATACGTAATCGTTGCGATGGGATTTATCGCTCAATCGATTCAGATCCAGTGATAGCCACAGAGTAAGCGCCAAATAGTTAACTTTTGAAACACTTTCTCTCGGGTATCGCGCGGGGAAAATCAGGTAGTATAATTGTTATGTTATAACGTTTTTGGTCTCCCTCCATGAATCACAGTGGTTTACTCCTCTCACTTAGCGGCCGCCTGCTGGTCGCGCTGCTGCTTATCGCGTTCCTGGCGCTGGCTATCTATTGGGGAATGCAGAAATGATGCATTTCAACCGCTTGCAGGGCGGCTATCAGGGACAAGCGGTGACGCCGATAGTTACCGGAGAACTGGCGGCAGGCAGCATGACGGCATTAATCGGCGCGAACGGCACCGGAAAATCCACGCTACTGAAAACCATCGCCGGTCTGTTGCCGCCGATTGCAGGGACTTGCGAATTAAAAATTTCGCCTAAGGCGCTTGGCTGGTTACCGCAGCGTAGTGAGTTAGAAACCCGTTTCCCGCTTACCGTTTATGAGCTGGTTGCGATGGGATGCTGGCCGCGCTGCGGCTGGTTTGGTGGCATCAATCGTGCGATGCGACAGGAGATCGATGCCGCACTGGATGCCGTGCAGATGCGTGATTTTGCTGATGCGCAGCCTTCTATGCTTTCCGGCGGTCAGTTGCAACGGGTGCTGTTTGCGCGCCTGATGCTGCAGCAAAGTAAAGTCTGGCTGCTGGATGAACCCTTTAATGGCATCGATACGCAAACCGTCACGCTGTTGATGTCAATCCTCGAGCAGCAGCAGCAGGCCGGCACCACCTTATTAGTGGTGTTGCACGATCGCCCACTGGTCGCGCGTTACTTCAAAGATGTGTTGTCACTCGACGATGCTGACTCCGCTCAAACTCCTCTGCTGCGCAGGGTGGCTTCGTGACATTGATTCAACCGTTTATCGAATTTGGTTTTATGCGCCGTGCACTAGTGGCTTGTGTGGCATTAGCGCTGAGCGCCACGCCGCTGGGTGTATTCCTTTCACTGCGTCGTATGAGTCTGGTGGGCGATGCGCTCTCCCACGCGGTGCTGCCTGGCGCGGCGATTGGCTATCTGGTTTCCGGCTTATCGCTGGTGGCGATGGGCATCGGCGGGCTGATTGCGGGGTTAGCCGTTGCGCTGCTCTCCGGTGCGGTCAGTCGATATACCCCCTTAAAGGAAGACGCCAGTTTCTCTGGCTTCTATCTCGGCTCGCTGGCGCTGGGCGTCACGCTGGTGTCATTGCGTGGATCGAGCGTCGATCTGCTGCACGTGCTGTTCGGTTCACTGCTGGCCGTCGATAACGCGGCCATCCTGCTGGTGGGCGGCATTGCGGCGTTCACTTTAATGATGCTGGCAGTGATTTTTCGTCCGCTGGTGATCGATGCGTTCGATCCGGATTTCCTGCGTGCGCAAGGCAAGTGGAGCGCGCCGATCGTCCACGGCATCTTCCTGATGCTGGTGGTGCTGAATCTGGTTGCGGGTTTTCAGGTGCTCGGCACGTTGATGTCGGTGGGATTGATGATGTTACCGGCGACCAGCGCGCGTTTCTGGAGTCGCCATCTCGCCTGCATGCTCGGCATCGCCATGCTGCTGGCGATGATCGCCGCGCTGGTAGGTTTAATTCTTTCCTGGCACTTCTCACTGCCAGCCGGACCTGCGGTGGTGCTGAGTGCGGCCGTACTGTTTTTGCTTTCTGTTTTAACAGGACCGTGTGGCGGCCTGCTGCGCCGTCGATAACTATACAATTAGGGGATACGAATGAAGAAGTTACCGTTGAGTCTGGCGATTGGCGCCATGTTGATTAGCCCACTGACCATGGCGAAAACCGTGGATGTGGTAGCGAGTTTCACCGTGCTGGCGGATATCGTTAAGCAGGTGGGCGGCGATCACGTTAACGTGAAGTCGCTGGTGCAGCCTAACGGCGATCCTCATACCTTCGAACCGACGCCACAGGATAGCCAGGCATTGGCTAAAGCCAATGTGGTATTTGTGAGTGGTTTGGGGATGGAAGGGTGGATGGATCGCCTGATCAGCGCCTCCGGTTATAAAGGCACGATTGTGGTCGCCTCCAACGGCGTTAACACACGCAAAATGGAAGAAGACGGCAAAACCGTGACTGACCCACACGCGTGGAATAGCATGCACAATGGCGTGATTTATGCCACCAACGTGATGAATGCGCTGATTAAAGCCGACCCGGAAGATGCGGCGGATATCCGCAAGAGCGGTGAAAGCTACATTCAGCAGTTGGAAAAACTGGATAGCTGGGCAAAAACGGAGTTTGCTGCAGTGCCGAAAAGCAAGCGTAAAGTGCTGACCAGCCATGATGCCTTTGGTTACTTTGGCCAGCGTTACGGTGTGAGTTTCCTTGCGCCAGTCGGTTTCTCCACGGAAGCCGAAGCCAGTGCCAGCGATGTGGCATCGATTATCAAGCAGCTGAAGGCTGAGCACATCAAGACTTACTTCATGGAGAATCAGACCGATCCGCGTTTGGTGAAACAGATTGCCAGCGAAACCGGCGCACAGCCAGGTGGTGAACTCTATCCTGAAGCGTTGTCCGAGGCGAACGGTCCTGCTGCGACTTATGTTGCTGCGTTCAAGCACAACGTCGATATCATGTTGCAGAGCATGAAGTAAAAAAAAGGCCGGGGAGCATCCCGGCCAATTATCACGACACTTTCCTACCTTTTCTTTTTTCTTCCCTGAACCGCCTTAAAGCGCGGATTTGTTTTGCAGATCACGTAAATGCGACCTTTACGACGCACGACTTTGCAATCCTTGTGACGGGTCTTGGCAGACCGTAATGAACTTAAAACCTGCATGCGTTAACTCCTGATTAATTGCCGCGCGTCAGGAAGCTGCCGAAACGCTTGTTGAAGCGTGCGGCGCTGCCTTCTTTGGTGAGATCTTTTTGCTTGCCGGTGTAGTGGATGTGGGATTTAGACGAGACATCCAGCGTCACGTACGGCAGCACTTCACCTTCGAACTCAATGGTGCGTTCGGTTTTAATGGTGGAACCGATTTTGAAATACTCATCGACAGAGGTGTCGTGGAACACCACGGGACGGTAATGAGGATGGATATTGGCTTTCATAACTGCACCCTCATGTAATGTTATAATATAACAATAGTATGAACCTGCAGAGAATTGATTGCAACCGCGATCGCAGTAAGGGTATTGAACGGTCGGGTGGAAGGCGGTGTTCAGGCAATAAAAAAGGCCGCTTGCGCGGCCTTTTCAACAGGTGACAACTTAGTGTTTGTGCTCGACCGGATGGCCTTGCTCAATCTCCGCTTTGTTTTTACCAAAGCGGCGACGTACCACCACAAAGAACACCGGCACGAAGAAGATCGCCAACGCAGTTGCGGTTACCATGCCGCCCATTACGCCAGTACCTACGGCGTTCTGTGCGCCGGAACCAGCACCGGTACTGATGGCCAGCGGCAGAACACCGAGGATAAAGGCCAGTGAGGTCATCAGAATTGGACGCAGACGCATACGTGCTGCTTCCAGAGTTGATTCCACCAAACCTTTCCCTTCCTTCTCCATCAAATCCTTGGCGAATTCAACGATCAGGATGGCGTTCTTCGCCGACAAGCCAATGGTTGTCAGCAGCCCCACCACGAAGTAGACGTCGTTACTGAGTCCGCGCAGGGTGGTGAAGATCAATGCACCGACCACACCCAGCGGCACCACCAGCATAACGGAGAACGGAATCGACCAGCTCTCATACAATGCGGCCAGACACAGGAACACCACAATCAGCGAGATGGCGTACAGGGCAGGGGCCTGGTTACCGGACAGACGTTCCTGGTAAGACATACCGGTCCAGTCATAGCCGATACCCGCAGGCAGTTTGCCCGCCAGCTCTTCCATCAGGTTCATAGCATCGCCGGAGCTCTTGCCTGGTGCAGCCTGACCCAGAATCTCCATTGATGGTAAGCCGTTGTAACGTTCCAGACGTGGTGAACCGTACTGCCACTTCGCCGAAGAGAAGGCTGAGAACGGAACCATAGTGCCGGAGCTGTTACGCACAAACCATTTGCTGATGTCATCTGGCAACATACGCGAGTCAGCCTGGCCCATGACGTACACTTTCTTCACACGACCACGGTCGATGAAGTCATTGACGTACGAACCACCCCAGCCCGCGCCCAGCGTGGTGTTGATGTCAGACAGCGACACACCCAACGCCTGCGCTTTTTCCTGATCGATGATCAGTTTGTACTGTGGCGTATCTTCCATACCGTTTGGACGCACGCCCACCAGCGTATCCGGATGCTGGGCAATCATGCCAAACAGCTGGTTACGCGCGGCGGTTAACTTCTCGTGACCCAGGTTACCCTGGTCCGTCAGCATGAAGTCGAAGCCGGTGGCGTTACCCAGCTCGATAATCGCTGGCAGGTTGAACGGGAAGACCATCGCATCTTTGATCTGACCCAACGCCTGCATGGCGCGTCCGGCAATCGCTGGCACTTTCAGGCTGGCATCGCCACGCTCATCCCACGGTTTCAGGCTGACGAAGGCAATACCGGTGTTCTGACCACGACCCGCAAAGCCAAAGCCGTTAACGGTAAATACCGAGTTAACGCTGTCTTTCTCTTTGTTCAGGAAGTAATCAGTCACCTGATCCAGCACTTTCTGTGTACGTTCCTGGGTTGCACCGGCTGGCAACTGCGCCTGCGCCAGTAACAGACCCTGATCCTCTTCCGGCAGGAAGGAGGTAGGCAGTTTCAGGAACAGATACGCCATGCCGACCACGATCACCAGGTAGATCACCAGATAACGACCGGTGCTACGCACGATGTGACCCACGCTATCCACGTAGTGGTTGGTGCTCTTATCGAACAAGCGGTTGAACCAGCCGAAGAAGCCAGTGGTTTTACCGTGATCGCCTTTCTTGATCGGTTTCAGCATGGTGGCACAGAGTGCCGGCGTCAGAATCAACGCCACCAGTACTGACAGTGCCATTGCGGAAACGATGGTGATCGAGAACTGACGATAAATAACCCCGGTAGAGCCGCCGAAGAAGGCCATCGGGATAAATACCGCGGACAGCACCAGGGCAATACCCACCAGCGCACCCTGAATCTGCTCCATCGAACGTTTCGTCGCTTCTTTCGGCGGTAAGCCTTCTTCCGCCATCACACGCTCAACGTTCTCAACCACCACGATGGCGTCATCCACCAACAGGCCGATGGCGAGTACCATCCCGAACATCGTCAGAGTGTTTATCGAGTAACCAAAGGCACTGATAATCGCAAACGTACCCAACAGCACCACCGGCACCGCAATGGTCGGAATCAGCGTGGCGCGGAAGTTCTGCAGGAACAGGTACATCACCAGGAACACCAGCACGATCGCTTCAAACAGCGTTTTCACCACTTCGAAGATCGAGATCTTCACGAACGGCGTGGTGTCGTACGGGTAAACGGTTTTCATGCCAGCCGGGAAGAACGGCTGCAGTTTGGCCAGCTCATCTTTCACCGCTTTGGCGGTATCCAATGCATTCGCACCGGTTGCCAGTTTCACACCGATACCCGAAGCCGGTTTGCCGTTGTAGCGGGCGATGATCTCGTAGTTTTCACCACCGAGTTCAATCTTCGCCACGTCACGCAAGCGCACCTGTGAGCCATCCTGGTTCACTTTCAGCATGATGTTGCCGAACTCTTCAGTATTGGTCAGACGGGTCTGGGCAATGATCGAGGCGTTCAACTGCTGGCCAGGCACGGGCGGTGTACCCCCTAACTGACCGGCGGCGACCTGGGTGTTCTGGGTGCCCAACGCACTGATGACATCGACCGGCGTCAGCTGGTAGTTGTTCAGTTTGTGCGGGTCGAGCCAGATGCGCATCGCGTACTGCGCACCAAACACCTGAGTATCACCGACGCCAGGCGTACGGCTGATCGGGTCTTTGATGTTTGAAGCAACATAGTCAGAGATATCATTCTGCGTCATGCTGCCGTCATCACTGACAAAGCCCGCTACCATCAGGAAGCTGCTGGAGGATTTTTTAACCTGAATACCTTGCTGCTGTACTTCCTGCGGCAGCAGTGGCATCGCCAGCTGCAGCTTGTTCTGTACCTGTACCTGCGCGATATCGGCGTTGGTACCGGACTGGAAGGTCAGCGTCAGGGTTAAAGTACCGGACGAGTCACTGCTCGAGGCCATATACATCAGGCCATCGATGCCGTTCATGTTTTGTTCGATAACCTGGGTTACCGAATCCTGCAGCGTTTTCGCATCAGCACCCGGGTAGGTTGCCTGGATTTCAACGGCCGGCGGCGCAACATTGGGATATTGCTCAATCGGCAAGCTGATAATCGCAAGAGTACCTGCCAGCATAATGATGATGGCAAGCACCCAGGCAAAAATGGGGCGATCGATAAAGAACTTAGCCATGTATCAGTGGCTCCTGTTTAGGACGATGATTTAGCAGACTGTGATTCCGGTGCTGCTTTGGCATCATCTTTGACTTCTTGTGGTGTCACCTGCGCACCTGGCTTGGCACGCTGAAGACCGACGGTGATCACGCGATCGCCTTCTTTCAGGCCATCCGTTACCAGCCATTTGTCGCCAAATGCCTGATTAGCGGTGATATTACGGACTTCCACTTTATTATCTGCGCCCACCACCATCGCGGTTGCCTGACCGGTTGGGGTACGGGTTACGCCCTGTTGCGGTACCAGCAGTGCGGTTGGGTTGGTGCCTTCATCCAGACGCGCACGCACAAACATCCCTGGCAGCAGGCGGTGGTCCGGGTTCGGGAAGATGGCGCGCAGCGTGATGGAGCCGGTGGTTTCATCCACGGTCACATCAGAGAATTCCAATGTGCCTGTCTGCGTGTATGCGTTACCGTTTTGCATCAAGAGCGTGACGTTGGCTTTGCCGTCATTTTGTTTCAGTTGACCGGATTCCAGTTCTGCGCGCAAACGCAGGAAATCATCACTGGATTGGGTCACATCGACATACATCGGATCGAGCTGCTGCACGGTTGCCAGCGCAGTGGTTTGACCGCTGGAGACCAGAGCACCCTCAGTGACTGACGATTTACCAATGCGACCGCTGATCGGCGACGTCACTTTGGTGTAAGCCAGATTGATGCGTGCGGTTTCCACGTTAGCCTGGGCTGCCTGAACGGCTGCAGCCGTCTGTGCAGCGGTGGCCGCAGCGGTGTCATAGTCCTGCTGACTAATGTACTTAGTACCCAGCAGCGGCTTATAACGTTTGATGGTTAACTGCGCGACGTGTGCATTGGCTTGCGCCTGTGCTAAATCGCCTTTGGCGCTGTCATAAGCCGCCTGGTAAGTTGCCGGATCGATCTGATACAGGGACACGCCTGCTTTGATATCCGTTCCTTCCTCAAAATTACGCTTCAGAATAATGCCTGACACCTGAGGGCGCACTTCTGCCACGCGGAATGCCGAAGTACGTCCTGGCAGTTCGGTGGTAATTTTCAAAGGCTCGTTTTTTAACGTCACAACACCCACTTCTGGGGGCTGCTGCTGGGCGGCTTGCTGGGATTTATTATCATCACATCCTGTTAACACAAAGCTGCCTGAAAGCATCAGGACGGCCGCCAGAGGCGCTAATCCTCTGTTTTTATTCATAAATAAACCTCTAGTGTCCGATATCAAATGATCAATGGATCACAAACCGATAAACCCATTGCTGCGTTAAAACACGGGTCGTGCTATGGTACATACATTCACAAATGTATGTAAACTTGCCAGTTTGTAAAAAAAGTCCTCTATGGCACGAAAAACCAAAGCGCAAGCACTTGAAACGCGGAACCAAATTCTGGATGCCGCTTTAGCACACTTCTCTGAACACGGTGTGGCTGCCACATCCCTGGCAGATATCGCAACAGCGGCCGGCGTCACGCGCGGTGCCATCTACTGGCATTTCAAAAATAAAGCCGATGTTCTGCATGAAATCTGGCTTCGGTGTGACGCTGGGCTTGACGATGTGGAACTTGAGTATCAGACAAAATACCCGGGCGATCCACTTTCTGTTATCCGTTCAATGTTGATCTATATCCTTGACGCCACAGCAAAGGATCCACAAAGACGCGCATTAATGGAGATTATCTTCCATAAATGTGAATTCGTTGGCGAAATGTCGACATTACAGGATATGCGTCAAAGTTTACTGCTTGAGTGTTACGACCGAATTGAATTGGTGCTACGTGAGTGTATCGAAGTGGGCCAGTTGCCTGCGGGATTGAACACGTTGCAATCGGCGCGTCTGATGTGCGGTTATATCAACGGTATGATGGAAAACTGGCTGTTTAACCCGCAGGCGTTTGATCTGGCGGCAGATGCGCCGCAGTTGGTGGATGCCTTTATTGATATGCTGCGGCTCAGTCCCACTCTCTCTTCGGCGCGTTAATTAACGCCCTCTGCCGCCTGTTTCTGCTGATAATCGCGTTGGACAATCGCCAGCGCGGCTAACACGGTTGCGGTAGGCACCTGGTTCTCTTCCAGCAGTTGTATCAAATCCACTGCCAGTTTGATCTCATCGGATGCAGTTTCCAGTGACATGATTTCTCCTTGTTAAATACGTAATTTTGCTGCCACCAGCAGCATCAAAATGGAACCCAGCAGTGCCACCCCAAAGCCAGCGGGATGCAACGTCGCTAAATCACCCGTTGTAAAATAAGTCGCGATGTAACCCCCAATTAACGCACCAATCACGGCCAGCACCAGCGTCGGAACAAACCCACCCGGCCGACCGGGAAAAACCATGCGCTTGATGCAGCCAGCCACCACGCCAATCGCTATCCACATAATTAGGGTCATGATTTTCCTCCTTCATTCATAGGGGGAGTATATATCCTAAATAATTTCAGGTGCAGGCAAGTGGCAAAGGAATGAACCCGCAGGGGCTTACTCATGCAGACACGGGGGGAATGAGCGTAGCCAACGCACCTGCCCTGTGAAGTATGACGGGTATAAAGGAAAGTGGGCGGTGATTACCGTGCCGGGCCTGACATTTCCAGTTTGTGCATCGCATGGCGACAGCGTGCCAGCCGCTCGTGCAGCACTTCGATATCGCGGATCAACTGCTGCTGCACGCTGAGGGTTTCGGCGCGCGCCAGATGTTGCTCACGTTGTTCGATCATCGCCAGCAAGCGCGTTTCATATCCCTGATACTCTTCGCGCTTCGACTGGCGCGGATCAACGCGAGGACGCTCACGCGGGGTGCGCAGTTGCTGGCTCTGGCATTCGCGTTGCAGGGCGGCAATCTGGTCCAGCACTTTCTCCGCCAGCCACTGACGGCGTATGACGTTGGTATCAGCAGCGATGAGCTGGGTTAAATTCTGTTCCAGCTCAGCAAGATAATCAGCGAGCCGCGTGCCTTTGCAATGGAACAGTTGGGCGTCAAAACGGGGCTGTCGGCAGGCACCATCGCGTTGCTGTGCGATTTGCTGTCGTAGCTGATCGACAATGGCGAGCAGACGTTGATGTGCGGGCGGTTGGGGCATCACTCTGATTCCGACTGTGTTAACGTAGCGCAGTTCCGATTTTATCAGGCATCAGGCATGCAACGAATTTTTCTTCTGTGTCTTGGCTGGCTGGCGATTGTGCTGGGCACGCTGGGCATTGTATTACCTTTGTTACCGACCACGCCATTTGTGTTGCTGGCCGCCTGGTGCTTTGCCCGTTCGTCACCGCGTTTTCACCACTGGCTGCTGTGGCGCTCGCCGTTTGGTCGCTATATCCGCCACTGGCAACAGCATCGCGCCATGCCGCCCGGCGCCAAAGGCCGCGCCATGTTGCTGATTGTCATCACCTTTGCCGCTTCTATTTATCTGGTTAACATGCTGTGGGTGCGGATTATGCTGGGCATCATGTTGTGCGCGCTGCTTTTGTTTATGTGGCGTATCCCGGTAGTGGCAGAAAATGCTGACAGCGGCGATTAAGTGCGGCAGGGTTGCATTTAGACAGGTATTTGCATAGATTTGGGCATCTTCGTGCGTGGCTTCCCTTTTTAAACGTCTTCGCTTAACCCGGTTTCCGGGTATTGGCGCTGTCGGATGCTGCGCGTATTAGATATTTTTCCAGGCGTAACACTTATGACCGCAACTGCTCAGCAGCTTGAACTCATCAAAAACAGCATCAAAAGCATCCCTGACTACCCTAAGCCGGGCATCCTGTTCCGTGACGTCACCAGTTTGATGGAAGATCCGCAGGCCTATGCCGCGTCGATTGCCATTCTGGTTGAACGCTATCGTAACAAAGGTATCACCAAAGTGGTGGGCACCGAAGCACGTGGCTTCCTGTTTGGTGCACCGGTGGCACTGGGTCTGGGTGTCGGTTTTGTGCCGGTGCGTAAGCCGGGCAAGCTGCCGCGTGAAACCTACAGCGAGAGCTATGAGCTGGAGTACGGTTCTGATGCGCTGGAGCTGCACAAAGATGCCATTAAGCCAGGTGATGTGGTGCTGGTGGTGGACGATCTGCTGGCCACCGGCGGTACGCTGGAAGCCACAGTGAAACTGATCCGCCGTGCCGGTGGCGAAGTGAAAGATGCTGCGTTCGTGATCAACCTGTTTGATCTGAGCGGTGAAGCGCGCCTTAACGCGATCGGCATTGATTGCTACAGCCTCGTGAATTTCCCCGGCCACTAAGGCCCTGTGCGCCGCTGGCCTTGGCCATCGCGGCGCATTTCATTGCGCGTTCCTGCCGTCGTACCTTGGTATCAATATCTGATAAATCGTACCGCTCAAGCGGATGCGCGATGAAATTCAGCGCCTGCAGCGCGGGTATAGGCATATCCTGTTGTGGCTGTTAGACTACTGCCCATATAAACAGGGGTTGCGAAGCTGCATTTTTCCTCTTTGTCTTGTGGCGGAACCCGGTTCACTTAGCCGCACCGCTGTGCCAACTCAATAAATTCCAGTGATTGAATCCACATGAGCTATCAGGTACTTGCGCGAAAATGGCGTCCCCAGGCTTTCGCTGACGTAGTCGGTCAGGAACATGTGCTGACTGCGCTGGCCAACGGATTGTCACTGGGACGAATCCATCATGCTTATCTCTTCTCCGGTACACGCGGCGTGGGGAAAACCTCGATCGCCCGTTTGCTGGCGAAAGGTCTTAACTGCGAAACCGGTATCACCTCCACGCCATGTGGTCAGTGTGATAACTGCCGTGAAATCGAGCAGGGGCGCTTTGTCGATCTTATTGAGATCGATGCCGCGTCACGCACCAAAGTCGAAGACACGCGCGATTTGCTGGATAACGTGCAGTACGCCCCGGCGCGCGGTCGCTTCAAGGTTTATCTGATCGATGAAGTGCACATGCTCTCGCGTCACAGCTTTAATGCGCTGTTGAAAACGCTGGAAGAGCCGCCGTCGCACGTCAAATTCCTGCTGGCGACCACCGACCCGCAAAAATTGCCGGTCACTATTCTGTCGCGTTGCCTGCAGTTCCATCTTAAAGCGCTCGACGTCGAGCAAATTCAGCAGCAGTTAGTGCATATATTGCAGCAGGAGCAGATTGCCGCCGAGCCGCGTGCACTGCATCTGCTGGCGCGTGCCGCTGATGGCAGTATGCGTGATGCCCTGAGTCTCACCGATCAGGCGATTGCCATGGGGCAGGGCAGCGTGACGCGTGAAACCGTGGCGCAAATGCTGGGCACGCTGGATGACGAACAGCCGCTGGCGCTGATTGAAGCGCTGGCGGAGGGCCAGGGTGAACAGGTGATGGCACTGCTGAATCAGGCGGCATCGCGTGGTGTCGAGTGGGAAGCGCTGCTGGTCGAGATGCTGCGATTACTGCATCGCGTGGCAATGGTGCAACTGCTGCCGGCTTCGCTGGGTGAGGATGATGTAAATCAGGCACATCGCTTGCGCGATTTAGCGCGCGTCTTACCGCCCGCCGATGTGCAGCTCTACTACCAAACTTTGTTGATGGGACGTAAAGATCTGCCGCTGGCACCGGATCGTCGCCTCGGCGTCGAGATGACGCTGCTGCGCGCGCTGGCGTTCCATCCGCAGGCGACCATTGCCGAGCCGGTTGCGCGGCCCAGTCTGATCCCGCAGGCGGCACCGCAAGCGTCTGCTGCATCCGCAGGCGTTGCTGCGCCGGCCTCTTCCGCTCAGGTTACTGCTCCAGCTTCGTCAGCCAACACTGCAGCGTCAGCAACGCCAGCGGCTTCCGCTCCCGGACCTGCAGCCACTTCTTCGGCACCTCGCACCGCCTCTGCCGCGCAGCCGCAGATGGCGCCGCCAATGCAGGACGCGCCGCCGATGGCTGATGACTACGCCGATATGCAACCGGCGCCAGAACATATGTCCGACTCCACCAGCCAACTGTTACAGGCGCGAACGCAGTTGCTGCGTCAGGGAGCCGGCAAAGCAAAAAAGAGTGAGCCGGCAGCGCGTCCCGCGCGGCCGGCGAACCCGGCGCTGGAACGTCTTGCCAGTGTCACCGAACGCGTGCAGCAGCGTGCGTCTGAACCCGCGGTAAAAACGCCCGCGAAGCCAGAAGCCTATCGCTGGAAAGCCCAGCAAACGGTCGAGGTAAAAGCGGAGCCCATCGCAACGCCAAAAGCCTTGCGTTCCGCTCTGGAGCATGAGAAAACGCCTGAGCTGGCGCTTCGTCTGGCCGAAGAAGCCCAGCAGCGCGATGCGTGGGCCGCCGAAATAGCCGCACTGACGTTGCCAAAACTGGTGCAGCAGGTGGCGTTAAACGCGTGGAAAGAGGTGGGCGAGAACGCCGTCACGCTGCATTTGCGCAGCAGTCAACGCCACCTGAATTCAGCGTCGGCAAAACAGGCGTTGACGGAAGCGCTCAGTCAGGCAGCCGGACAAACGGTTGAACTGACCATCGTTGAAGACGATAATCCTGCGGTGTTGACGCCACTGGAATGGCGTCAGGCCATTTATGAAGAGAAACTGGTGCAGGCGCGCCAGTCGATTGAAAGCGATACTCACATTCAGACATTGCGTCGATTCTTCGATGCCGATCTGGATGAAGAGAGTATTCGACCCGTTTGAACACCCGCTGTCGCAACGCGTTTGCGTACAGCCCCAGCAGAGAGAGAAGACTATGTTTGGTAAAGGCGGATTGGGCAACCTGATGAAACAGGCCCAGCAGATGCAAGACAAAATGGCCAAAGTTCAGGAAGAGATCGCCGCGCTGGAAGTGACCGGTGAATCAGGCGCTGGCCTGGTCAAAGTCACCATCAACGGTGCACACAACTGCCGTCGTGTTGAAGTTGATCCAAGCTTGCTGGAAGACGACAAAGACATGCTGGAAGATCTGATTGCTGCAGCCTTCAACGATGCAGCACGTCGCATTGATGAAACGCAGAAAGAGAAAATGGCCTCTGTGTCATCTGGTATGCAGCTGCCACCTGGCTTCAAGATGCCGTTCTGATGCAAACCAGTCCACTGCTTGAATCTTTGATGGAGTCGCTGCGTTGCCTGCCGGGCGTGGGCCCGAAATCGGCGCAGCGCATGGCTTTTCAGCTGTTACAGCGCGATCGTAGCGGTGGCATGCGTCTGGCGCAGGCATTGACCCGCGCGATGTCGGAAATCGGCCACT
Source organism: Pantoea sp. JGM49 (assembly GCF_018257655.1). Lineage (NCBI taxonomy): Bacteria > Pseudomonadati > Pseudomonadota > Gammaproteobacteria > Enterobacterales > Erwiniaceae > Pantoea > Pantoea sp. JGM49. The sequence continues at coordinate 197,232 of NZ_JAERJM010000002.1, forward strand.
GTGCCGATTGCCGCACTTTCACCGAGCAGGAAATTTGCACCATCTGCGCCAATCCGCGTCGTCAACAAAACGGCCAGATTTGCGTGGTGGAGAGTCCTGCCGATATCCACGCCATTGAGCAAACCGGCCAGTTTGGCGGCCGTTACTTTGTGCTGATGGGCCACTTGTCACCGCTGGATGGCATCGGTCCGCAAGATATCGGTCTGGATCGGTTAGAGCAGCGCCTGGAGCGTGAAACGCTGACCGAAGTGATCCTCGCCACCAACCCAACGGTGGAAGGTGAAGCCACGGCCAATTACATCGCTGAGCTGTGCGGGCAATATGGCGTTGATGCCAGCCGCATTGCACACGGTGTGCCGGTCGGTGGTGAGCTGGAAATGGTCGATGGCACCACGCTGTCGCACTCGCTCGCTGGACGCCACAAGTTTAAATTCTAATCACTTGCCGATGTCTTCACCGACATCGGCTTGAAATTCCCATCATCATCCCCATTTCTCTCTCAACCTATGATCAACCCCGATTTAGTTGAGGTAGCAATGACCATGAAAGGACAAGAGACGCGTGGCTTCCAGTCAGAGGTAAAACAACTTCTGCACCTGATGATTCACTCCCTCTATTCAAACAAAGAGATTTTCCTGCGTGAACTGATCTCCAACGCTTCGGATGCCGCCGACAAACTGCGCTTCCGCGCCCTGTCCACGCCGGATCTGTATGAAGGCGATGGCGACCTGCGCGTGCGTATCTCGGTCGATAAGGATAATCGTACGCTGACCTTGAGCGATAACGGTATCGGTATGCGCCGTGATGAGGTGATTGAGAACCTCGGTACCATCGCGAAGTCCGGCACCAAATCCTTCCTTGAATCCATGGGCTCAGACCAGGCGAAAGACAGTCAGCTGATCGGTCAGTTTGGCGTGGGCTTCTACTCGGCGTTTATCGTTGCAGATAAAGTCACCGTGCGTACCCGTGCTGCGGGTGCGAAAGCCGATGAAGCTGTGTTCTGGGAATCGGCGGGCGAGGGTGAATACACTCTGGCAGAAATCGAGAAAGCCGATCGCGGTACCGAAATCACGCTGCACTTCCGCGAAGGCGAGGATGATTTCCTCGATGCGTGGCGCGTACGCAACGTGATCAGCAAATACTCCGATCACATTGCGCTGCCGGTTGAGATTGAGACCAAAGACGAAGAGAACGACACCACTACCTGGGAGAAGATCAACAAAGCTCAGGCGCTGTGGACGCGCAACAAGTCTGAAATCAGCGACGAAGAGTACAACGAGTTCTATAAACACATCGCCCATGATTACAGCGATCCGGCGATCTGGAGCCACAACCGTGTGGAAGGCAAGCAGGAGTACACCAGCCTGCTGTACATCCCGCAGCGTGCGCCATTCGACATGTTCAACCGCGACAGCAAACACGGCCTGAAGCTGTATGTGCAGCGCGTGTTCATCATGGACGATGCCGAGCAGTTCATGCCGAACTACCTGCGCTTCGTACGTGGCCTGATAGATTCCAACGATCTGCCGCTGAACGTCTCGCGTGAAATCCTGCAGGACAGCCGTGTCACCCAGAGCCTGCGTGCCGCGCTGACCAAGCGTAGCCTGCAGATGCTGGAAAAACTGGCTAAAGACGACGCCGAAAAATACCAGCAGTTCTGGAAAGAGTTTGGTCTGGTCCTGAAAGAAGGCCCCGCCGAAGACAACACCAATCAGCAGGCGATTGCTAAACTGCTGCGCTTTGCCACCACGCAGAGTGAAGGCGCTGAGCAGACCATTTCGCTGGACGATTACCTGAGCCGCATGGTGGAAGGGCAGGATAAGATTTACTACATCACTGCTGACAGCTATGCCGCCGCGAAGAGCAGCCCGCATCTGGAACTGTTCCGCAAAAAAGGTATCGAGGTGCTGCTGCTGTCCGATCGTATCGACGAGTGGATGATGAGCTACCTGACCGAGTTCGACGGTAAAACCTTCCAGTCAGTGAGCAAAGCGGATGAGTCGCTGAGCAAACTGGCCGATGAAGAGACCGAAGAGCAGAAGGAAGCGGAAAAAGCGCTGGAGCCGTTTGTTGAGCGCGTGAAAACGCTGCTGGGCGAGCGTGTGAAAGAGGTGCGTCTGACTCATCGTCTGACCGACACCCCGGCGATTGTCACCACCGACGCCAACGAAATGACCACCCAGATGGCGAAGCTGTTTGCTGCTGCGGGCCAGGAAGTGCCGGATGTGAAGTACATCTTCGAAATCAACCCGGAGCATACGCTGGTGAAACGCGTGGCGGATACCCATGACGAAGCGCATTTTGCTGAATGGGTTGAGCTGCTGCTGGATCAGGCGCTGCTGGCTGAGCGCGGCACGCTGGACGATCCTAACCAGTTTATCCGTCGTATGAACCAACTGCTGACGGCATAAGCCATTCAGCGCCCGCGCCGGTTGGCATCAATACCGGCGGCAGGGTTGGCAAGAGACAAAAAAGGTCGGCATTGAATGCCGACCTTTTTTTAATGCAGCGCCTGATCGCGCAGCCAATCCCGGAATAACGTTATCTCCGCATCATGCTGACGTGACATTTTCGTCATCATCCAGGTGGCGCGGTCCACACGCACAAATCCCAATGGGGCGATAAGCGTACCGTCGCTTAACTCCTGCCTGACCAGTAAGCGCGGGGCCATGATCACCCCTAAGCCATTTCTCGCCGCCTGAATGCCCAGAGTGAGATTATCGAAATGCTTACCGACCCAATAATTGCCACGCGCACCGCTGGTTTTCGCCCACTCGGCCCAGGCGTGCAGTCGTGTATCGGCATGCAGCAGCGGCAATGACGCTAAATCCTGCTCATTGTGAAAACGTGCCGCGTATTGAGGCGCGCACAGCGGGCCGATGTAGTCATCGCTGATCAGCGTAGCATCAATATCCTCATCCGGTGACTGCTCATAGCTGAGAATCAGCACATCGGTGTGTTCACTGCGCAACTGGTCGATCTCCACCAGCGGCTGAAACTGCACTTCAATATCGGGATAGCGTTGATAAAAACTGCTAATACGTGGAATCAGCCATTGCGAGAGAAAACTGGGCGCGCAAGAGACGCTGAGGTGATGACGCATGCCGGTGCGAATGCTTTCGCAGGTGGTGGAGAGTTCGCTAAACGCCTTCTGACAACTCACCAGCAAGCGCTCGCCGTGTGAGGTTAATTTGACGCGCCCATTGGTACGGACGAATAAGGGCTTTCCCATCCAGCTTTCCAGCTGTCGAATCTGATGGCTAATGGCGCTGTGTGTCACATGAAGACGCTCGGCCGCCACGCTAAAACTGCTGTGCAGTGCTGCCTGATGAAAATAGTGCAGTGCACGTAACGACGGAAGCGCGGTCATACTCATCCCCTGTGTAAAAACCTAACAGGGATTGTCAGTTTATATCATTTTAATGTCCAGCCGCATTGGCCTAACCTTTCCCCCAGATTATGGCGGGTTGACGGATGGCGTTGTCTGTGTTTAACGCGGCTAATGTTCCCCCTCAATCTGCGACACACACAGCATCTTTATAATTAGAGAAATCTCACGCGATGGATCACCAACATGCTTCTGCCAGGGCGGCGGCAGCGCGCGATCGACTTCGCGGCTTGCTTTCACGTCACTATCGGCTGGAAAATTACGACCTCTTCTTTGCACCTTCTTTGCATATTTCGCGGGTGCTGCTCTCACAACTGTTTTTACGTCAGGAACAGGCGCGCAATCAAACGCGTTACGCTTCGCAATATCCGGTCAGTGAACTGAGTGTGTTACCCGCAGTGCCGATGATGGCTGGTAACATTGCGCTGGTGGAGCATGTCGACATGCTGCAGGGTCGGGTGCGTCCGCTGGCGGAGTGTCAAAGTCAGGGCGTGACCGACGCCTCGGAATCCTTTGCCACCTTGTTGCATAAACGATTAATCAGTGATGCGCGATTGTTTGTGGCGCGGCTCGATCGTCATGCGGCGTTAAGCAGTGACCTGGTGTTAATTGCATTGAAAACCTGCGATTTCAGCACGCTGGTGCGCAGCGAATTGCGGTTATTTGAGCAGGGACTGGCCTTTGGCTCGTCACTGGATCAAACCCTTGAAATGATGGAAAACAGCGACTGGCGGCCGTTTAATATCGCTAGCGTGGATAATATTACGCTTGAGGCCCCGGTTCAGCTGCAATCGATTCAGCAGCACGGCTTACCGTTCGCCCTGTTCCCCATGCCGGTCAGTCTTACCTTGCCCGACTTACCGCAGGATATGCATCTGCTTCCCGCCCCTCACCTATTGCGCCTGCATGCCAACGTGCGCGGCGGTGTGAACAAAAATCAAAACGTCACGCCGATCCTGAAGAGACGTCTGAAAGACGTGTTAAGCGTTAGCCTTGATTCTTAAAAACGGGCACTCTGCTGGTGTTTTGCGCTAAAGCAAGTCAAAGTAAAGCTTTCACCGGAAGCGCGCCCGTTTCCTTGTGGTGCGCGGGTCATAATGGTATGTTCTTGGCCTTCTCAGATTGATCAATGCGATTCGCAAGGGGAATTACGCAATGCGTATTATTCTGCTCGGGGCACCGGGCGCAGGTAAAGGCACTCAGGCTCAATTCATCATGGAGAAATACGGTATTCCGCAAATCTCCACCGGTGACATGTTGCGTGCGGCAGTTAAAGCAGGCACCGAACTGGGCCAACAGGCGAAAGCCATCATGGATGCCGGTAAACTGGTGACAGACGAGCTGGTGATTGCGCTGGTTAAAGAGCGTATCGCGCAGGAAGACTGCAAAAACGGTTTCCTGCTCGATGGCTTCCCACGCACTATCCCACAAGCTGATGCCATGAAAGACGCGGGCATCAATGTGGACTTCGTGCTGGAGTTTGCCGTACCGGACGAACTGATTGTGGATCGTATTGTTGGTCGTCGCGTGCATGCGCCGTCTGGCCGCGTGTATCACGTCACCTATAATCCTCCAAAAGTGGAAGGCAAAGATGACGTGACCGGCGAAGAGCTGACCACGCGTAAAGACGACCAGGAAGAAACCGTGCGTAAGCGTCTGGTGGAATACCATCAGCTGACAGCACCGCTGATTGCTTACTACAGCAAAGAAGCGGAAACCGGCAACACTCAGTATCACAAGATCGACGGCACCCGTAAGGTGGCTGAAGTGAGCACGCAGCTGGCCGGTATTCTCGGTTAATGCGGATCAGGGGCCGGTTGTCCGGCCCTTTTGCAGCAATTGCTTTCCCCTCCCACGATTTCCGCTACAATTTCCCCCTGATTTTGATCCATTCGTTTTGACATCAAGGAAATACCAATGAGGCAAGAAAAGCCTGGGGTTTTGCTGGTCAATTTAGGCACACCTGATGCGCCTACAACACCTGCCGTTAAGCGCTATCTAAAACAGTTCCTTGGCGACCCGCGCGTGGTGGATACACCGCGTCGGTTGTGGTGGCCGATTCTCAATTTCGCCATTTTGCCGTTCCGTTCGCCGCGCGTGTCGAAACTGTACGCCTCGGTGTGGATGAAAGAAGGCTCTCCGCTGATGGTGTTCAGCAAGCAGCAGCGCGATGCGCTGGCGCAGCGCGTGGATATGCCGGTTGAGCTGGGCATGAGCTACGGCCAGCCAAGCCTCGACGGGGCGGTACAGCGTTTGCTGGACCAGGGTGTCACCAAACTGATTGTGTTGCCGCTCTATCCGCAATTCTCGTGCTCGACGGTGGCTGCCGTTTGGGACGGATTATCCGCCAGCTTTAAACCGCTGCGCTCCCTGCCTGAAGTGGCTTTCATTCGCGATTATGCCGAGCATCCTGCCTATATCGCAGCACTGAAGGCTTCGGTTGAGCGTTCGTTTGCGCAGCATGGCGAACCGGACCTGCTGGTGCTGTCGTATCACGGCATCCCACAGCGCTTTGCCGACGAAGGTGATGATTATCCGCAGCGCTGCAAAGACACCACCGAGGCGCTGGCTGCCGCGTTGGGCATCGCGCCGCACAAAATCATGATGACCTTCCAGTCACGCTTTGGTCGCGAGCCATGGTTGACACCGTACACCGACGAAACCATGCAAGGTTTACCGGCCAAGGGCATCAAACATGTGCAGGTGATGAGTCCCGGCTTCTCCGCAGACTGCCTGGAAACCCTGGAAGAGATCAGCGAGCAGAACTGTGAGTTCTTCCTGCACGCCGGTGGCGAGAAGTTCGAATACATTCCCGCGCTCAACGCCGATGACGAGCACATCGAGATGATGGTTCAGCTGGTCAACGCACGCCGATAAAGTGCTGGCAGAGAGTGTGATATCATTCTCTGTCAGATTTCCCTTACGGCAGCCACGATGAAATTTCCCGGCAAACGCAAATCCAAACACTATTTCCCCGTTAACGCGCGCGATCCGCTGCTGCAAGCCACACCTCAAGAGCAGGAAGAGGGCAGTTGGGTGGTGGGTATCGACCAGACGCTGGTGGATATTGAGGCCAAAGTTGATGATGACTTTCTGCAACGCTACGGGCTGAGCGCCGGCAACTCGCTGGTGATCGACGATGCTACCGCAGAAGCTTTGTATGACGAGCTAATGCGCGATGCGCTGATCAGCCATCAATTTGCCGGCGGCACCATCGGTAATACGCTGCACAACTATTCCGTGCTGGCCGATGACCGTTCCGTATTGCTCGGCGTGATGTGCAACAACATCCAGATTGGCGGCTACGCTTATCGCTATCTGTGCAACACCTCCAGCCGTATGGATCTCAACTTCCTGCAGGGCGTGGATGGCGCGATTGGCCGCTGCTTCACTCTGATTGGTGAGCAGGGCGAACGCACCTTTGCCATCAGCCCGGGTTTAATGAACCAACTGCAGGCGGACAGCATTCCGGAAGAGGTGATTGCCGGGGCGTCGGCGCTGGTGCTGACTTCCTATCTGGTGCGCTGCCAGCCGGGTGAACCGATGCCAGCGGCCACGCTGCGTGCCATCGACTACGCGAAAAAACATAACGTGCCGGTGGTGCTGACGCTGGGAACCAAATACGTGATTCAGGACGATCCGCAGTTCTGGCGCGATTTCCTGCGTGATCATGTGTCGATCGTGGCGATGAACGAAGAAGAGGCGCTGGCGCTGACGGGTGAGCAGGATCCGCTGCTGGCGTCGAATATTGCGCTGGACTGGGTGGATCTGGTGCTGTGCACTGCTGGCCCTACCGGTTTGTATATGGCTGGCTTCACCGAAGATGAATTCAAGCGCAAAACCAATCATCCGCTGCTGCCGGGCGCAATTGCCGAGTTCAACCAATATGAGTTCAGCCGCGCTATGCGTCATCAGGATTGCCAGCAGCCGCTGCGCATCTTCTCGCACATCGCGCCTTATATGGGCGGCCCTGAGAAGATCATGAACACCAACGGCGCGGGCGATGGTGCTCTGGCCGCGCTGCTGCACGACATCACTGCCAATAATTTCCACCGCCAGAAAGTGCCGAACTCCAGTAAACACGCACGCGGTTATCTCACCTATTCGTCGCTGGCGCAGGTGTGTAAGTATGCCAACCGGGTGAGTTATCAGGTGCTGAATCAGCATTCACCGCGTCTGATGCGCGGGCTGCCTGAGCGGGAAGACAGTTTAGAAGAGTCGTACTGGGACAGGTAACAGTGAACCCGTAACGGCGCGATTTATCGCGCGTTTGTTGGCAGCGGTGCTGCTTGAATTGCGCGATTAATCCCGCCGCTACGGTGTCTGTTGAATAGCGGCGCTACGGTATCAGTTGAATTATGGCGCTACGGTGTCTGTTATATCGGGCACTCCCGCACAATCGGGTTCTGCGCAATCTCTTCCTGCAGCACGTTCAACATGCTGTTGGCGATCTCACGCTCGCCCATCACCACGCGATTGGCACCGCGTTCCATGATGTAATTCACTTCATCGTCGTAATGCGCGCGGGCAATAATTTCGATATCCGGACGCTTCTCACGCGCGGCGGTGACAATTTCCCCGGCTTCGTAACCGTTTGGAATGGTCAGCAGCAGCCAGCGTGCACAGTCGAGTCGGGCTAACTCCATGGTATCGACGCGAGCCGCATTGCCCAGCACCGCCTTGATCCCTTGCTCACGCAGCGCTTCAACGCGCGGACGGGAATTTTCCACCACTACCAGCGGCACATCGGCTTCCATCAGCTGCTGGCCCAGCAAGCTGCCAACGCGGCCATAACCCACAATGACCGCGTGATTACAGATATCCAGCGGAATCTGCTTCTCTTCTTCAATCGCCTCTTCCAGCGTCTGTTCTTCGATGGTTTCAGTCTTATCGAGGTAGCGCTCCAGAAGGGTAAACAGAATCGGGTTGAGCATAATCGAGAGGATCGCAGCCGCCAGCACCAGATTGCGTCCTTCATCACTCAACATGCCGAGTGAAATACCTAATCCGGCAAGGATAAAAGCAAATTCCCCAATCTGCGCCAGACTCACTGAAATGGTCATGGCGGTGCGGCGCGAGTGGCCGAGCAGCGTCACCAGCAGCCAGGCGGCGATGGATTTCCCGAGCACGATGATCGCCAGCGCGCCCAGCACCGCCAGCGGCTGCTCGATCAAAATCATCGGGTCAAACAACATACCGACCGAGACAAAGAACAGCACCGCAAACGCATCGCGCAGTGGCAGGGTATCGTGCGCGGCACGGTGGCTGAGTTCGGATTCGTTAAGCACCATACCGGCAAAGAAGGCGCCGAGGGCGAAGGAGACATCGAAGAATTCAACCGCACCGAAAGCGATACCCAGCGCCAGGGCCAGTACGGATAAGGTAAAGAGTTCACGCGATCCAGTGGCGGCACTTTTCGCCAGGATCCACGGCACCACGCGACGACCGACCACCATCATCAGCACCATAAAGGCGACGACTTTGCCGATGGTCAGCATCAGGTCCCAGAACAGCAGAGAGGGGCTGGCATTGCCTTCTTCCAGCATTCCGGCAATGGCGGGCAGCAGCACCAGCGTCAGGACCATCACCAAATCTTCAACAATCAGCCAGCCAATGGCGATCTGCCCCCGCTGGCTATCAATCAGTTGACGCTCTTCCAGCGCGCGCAGTAACACCACGGTACTGGCGGTGGAAAGACAGAGGCCAAACACCAGACCGGTCATCCACGACCAGCCCATCGCCCACGACAGGCCCATTCCCAGCAGCGTGGCCACCGCGATTTGCGCGATGGCGCCGGGAATGGCGATCGACTTTACCGACATCAAATCCTTCAGCGAGAAGTGCAAACCCACGCCAAACATTAGCAGGATAACGCCGAGTTCGGCGAGCTCAGGCGCGAGGTTAGTATCGGCGACGAAGCCCGGGGTAAAGGGACCGGCGAGCACGCCAGCCAGCAGATAACCGACCAGCGGGGAGATTCGCAGACGGTTGGCAATCATTCCAAGGATAAAGGCGAGGACCAGGCCCCCGACAATGGTGGTGATCAACGGTGTGGTGTGATGCATGCCTGTCTCCTTGTGTGCAAATGTATCCGCTTGTAACAACCTAGTGTAATGCACAATCGCTAACCACGTTTAAACATTTGAGCGGTGAAAAGCGATTAAATTGAAAAATTAAGAAGAAAACGCAGCTTAAGCAGCATTTTCCTCAGTTATCTCATACTATCGGCAGGTTTTACGCAGAATGGAGGGGGGCGAGGAAAAAGCGTTGCCCCCCAAAAGTGGCTTACGCGTGGCGGTTATCAGGTAAGAAAGCGGTTAAAAGGCCGATTAAAGGCAGCCAGGCACAGATTTGATATACCCATTCGATGCTGGTGTGGTCTGCCACTACGCCCAACACGGCGGCACCGAGCCCACCCATACCAAAGGCAAAACCGAAAAACAGCCCGGAAACCATACCAATACGCCCTGGCATCAGCTCCTGCGCATACACCAAAATGGCAGAAAACGCCGAGGCGAGAATCAACCCGATGATCACGCTCAACACGCTGGTCCACATTAAGTTGGCGTGGGGCAACAACAAAGTGAAGGGCGCAACGCCAAGAATCGATACCCAAATCACGTATTTACGGCCGATTTTATCGCCAATCGGCCCGCCAATAATGGTGCCCGCAGCCACCGCGCCGAGGAAGGCAAACAGATGGAATTGCGAGGCCTGAACAGAAAGTCCGAACTTCTGGATTAAATAGAAGGTGTAGTAGCTGCTCAGGCTGGTGAGATAGAAGTATTTAGAGAAGATCAACAGCAGCAAAATGCTGATCGCCAACGCCACTTTCTTACGCGGCAGCGGGTTAACCGGCGCAACCGTTGCCTTTGCCTTACTGGCGCGCTGCTGGTGGCTATACCAGCGGCTGACCTGCAGCAGCACGATAATGCCGAGCAGTGCCGCCAGCACGAACCAGGCAAGATGCCCTTTGCCGTAAGGGGCAACAATCATCGCTGCCAACAGCGGGCCTAACGCGCTACCAAAGTTGCCGCCCACCTGGAACAGGGATTGAGCCAGGCCATGACGTCCACCGGAGGCCATACGCGCCACGCGCGAAGATTCCGGATGAAACACCGAGGAACCACTGCCCACCAGCGCGGCAGCGAGCAGCACCTGCGGATAGGTGCTGGAGAACGTCAGCAGCACCAGACCACACAGCGTAAAGCCCATCCCCACCGGCAAAGACCAGGGTTTTGGGTATTTGTCGGTGTAATGACCGATGATCGGCTGTAGCAGCGAAGCGGTGACCTGAAAGGTTAGCGTTATCAGACCTATCTGGACGAAGTTAAGGCTAAAATCTTTTTGCAGTATCGGGTAGATCGCCAGCAGCAGCGATTGCAGCATATCGTTGAGCAGATGCGCGAGGCTGATGGCACCTAAAATGCCAAAAGCGGTCCGTCCCGGTGCGCGTGCCGGGGTTGCGATGTCACTTGCCATAAAAATCCTGAAGAGTGCGGTTATCGTTATCAGTTTGTTACTACCGCATGACTCTATAAGCCTTTAGTCTTGAGTTAAAGTGCCATCTGTGCGACACAGAAGGGTGATAAAGCACATTAAGTCCACGGCAAAGTGGAAAGACGCAGAATAAGGAGATCGGCTTTGTTGTTATTCCCGCGGAGAGGGCGCTGGCTGGCGCTGATCATGCTGTTGCTGCCGATGCTGGCGCAGGCATGGCAGACGGATCGCAGTTATCGATTCAGTATTCTGCACACCAATGATCATCACGGTCGCTACTGGACCAATGCGCAGGGCGAATACGGTCTGGCGGCGCAGAAAACGCTGATGGATAAACAGCGTTATGATGTGCAGGCCAAAGGCGGTGGTGCCTTGATCCTTTCCGCCGGAGACGTGAATACAGGCGTGCCGGAATCGGATCTGCTCAATGCCGAACCCGATATTCGTGGCATGAACCTCATCGGCTACGATGCCATGGCGCTCGGCAATCACGAATTTGATAAGCCGCTCAGCGTGCTACAACAGCAACAGAAGTGGGCCAAATTTCCCTTCCTCTCTGCCAATATCTATCAAAAGGGCAGCGACCAGCGTCTGTTCAAGCCGTGGGCGATCTTTAATCGCATGGGGCTGAAGATCGCGGTGATTGGCCTGACCACCACCGATACGCTGAAAATTTCCAATCCGGAAAATATTGCCAATATCGACATCCGCGATCCGGTGAAAGAGACGGAAAAAGCGGTGGCGGAACTGCGTGCCAGTGAAAAACCCGATGTGATTGTGGCGCTGACGCACATGGGCCATTACGACGATGGACAGCACGGTAGCAACGCGCCGGGTGATGTGGAACTGGCGCGCAGCCTGCCGCCGGGCACTATCAATGTGATTATCGGCGGCCACTCGCAGGATGCGGTGTGCATGGAAAAAGATAACGTCAGCGTGAAAGATTATCAGCCCGGCCAGCCTTGTCAGCCCGATCGCCAAAATGGCGTGTGGATCATGCAGGCAAAAGAGTGGGGCAAATACGTCGGGCGCGGCGATTTCACCTTCCGCAACGGCGAATTGACGCTGGACAGCTATCAGCTGATCCCGGTGAATCTCAAGCACGAAGTGAAGAATCTGGATGGCAGCGTTTCCTGGCTTACCTGGCAGGAAGAGATCCCACCCAACAGCGCAATGATGAAATTGTTGACGCCGTATCAACTGCGCGCGGCAAAGAAACTCGACGTCACGGTTGGCAGCAGTGATGGCGTGTTCGTGGGCGAACGCGACAAAGTGCGCTTTGAACAAACCAACCTAGGGCAGCTGATTCTGCGCGCGCAGATGGCAGCGACCCAAGCGGATTTCGCGGTGATCAGTGGCGGTGGCATTCGCACTTCACTGGCCGCAGGCAAACTGAGCTGGCGCGATCTGTTGCAGGTGCAGCCGTTTGGTAATCAGGTAGTGTCAGTCACGCTGAGCGGGGACGAGTTGCTGAAGTATCTTGCCACGGTTGCCAATATCAAGACCAACTCCGGTGGTTTCGCGCAATTCAGCAATATCAGTCTGGTGGCGGATGGCAAAGCGGTGAGTGAGGTGAAGATCAATGGCGAGCCGCTGCAAAAAGACAAAACCTATCGCATGGCCACCAACAGCTTTAATGCCAGCGGCGGTGATGGTTATCCCAACATCGAAGCGCATGCGGGCTTCAGCAATACCGGACTGCGCGATGCAGATGTGCTGCGCGATTTTGTCACGGCGCACTCACCGCTGAAAATCGCCGACTATGCGCCAACCGGCATCGTGCATTTAACGGAGCAGCAGGTACAGGAGCGCGATAAAGCGCAGGAAAAACCCAGGAAGCGCAGCTACCCGCAAGCCATTTTGGCGTGGATCTGGCCGCGTGCGCTGCACAATTAAAAACGGCGCCCGATTGGGCGCCGTTGTTTTATGCCTGACAGGATTTCTGCGTCAGCCAGCGCTGGCGCAATTTATCCCACATCCAGTTATAAGCCATGGTATAGGGCAGGAAGAACAGGAAGAACGCCACTTCCAGCATGAAGGCTTCCAGCAGCGTGATCTTCAGCATCCAGGCGGCAATCGGCAAACCGATAACGATAAAGCCCCCTTCAAAGCCCAGCGCGTGGATGGCGCGCAGGCCGAGGCCGCGTTTTCTCTGCGGCGGCCAGATGCGATCAAAACCGGTGTTATAGATCATGTTCCACAGCATGGCGACCGTTGACAACATAATCGCCAGCGCGCCCATCTGAAACAGCGGCTTTTCCATAATCCAGGCGGCCAGCGGAGCCACAGTGAGAATCGCCAGCACTTCAAATCCTGCAGCATGATAAAAACGTTCTTTCAGCGAACGGGTACGCATATAAACCTCCTTTTAGGTAACGCGACACATTTTCTCACCGCAAAATGCTAAGATAAAATGATCACCTATCGATAAAAGCGATGGTTCACCATGAAATACTCCCCGGAATCCCTTGAGGCTTTTGTCCAGACCGTCGCCAGCGGCTCGTTTTCTGCGGCGGCGCGTGCGCTGGCCAAAAGCCAGTCCACCATCAGCAGCGCCGTGGCGAATCTGGAAGACGATCTCGGTTTCACCCTGTTCGATCGCAGCGGTCGCCAGCCGGTACTAACCGAGCAAGGACAGCGCGCACTGGCGCAGGTACAGCAGATTCTGGCGGCCAGCCAGCGGTTGGATGAGCTGGCGGTGCGGCTGTCACAGGGCGTGGAACCGCGACTCAGTCTGGCGATTTCTGATTTCTGGCAGGCCGATCATCATGAAAATCTGCTCAACCGCTTTGAAGCGCGTTATCCGGATATTGAATTTGAATGCATGATTGCTGAGGACGCGGACGCGCTGGACCTGCTGCAGGCCGGTCGCGTGCATCTCGGCGTGGTGCGTGCGCAGCCGCAACTGCCGCCTGATTTAGCGGTGGCGCGTTTACAGGTGGGGGCGGAAATGGCGATCTATCTGCATCAGGAGCATGTGCTGGCGCAGTCAAAACAGGTGAGTGAAGCTCAACTCGGTGAATTGCGTCATTTACGGCTTAATACCTGGGTGCAAAACCGTGAACCCTTGCCTGCTGGCCGAGTGTGGTCGGCGCCTTCTTATTTATTGCTACTGGAAATGGCGGAGCAGGGCTTTGGCTGGAGCGTATTACCGCGCTGGCTGGTGGAGCAGTTTGGTCATCAGGTGTTGAAAGAGTTGCCGGTGCCAGGCTGGCCACAGCGCATCGCGGTGGATGTAATCTGGTCGCGACGCAATCCGCCAGGTCCTGCCGGGCGCTGGATGATTGATCAACTCTGCGCCCAGCAGCCGGATTAATCGCGGCGCGCCACGTCGGCCAGTGTGGCATCCAGCAGTCGTGCCAGGTCCTGCGCCGCCAGTTCTATATCCAGCCCGCGCTTACCGCCGGAGACAAAGATGGTGGCAAATTCTGCAGCCTGCTGATCGATCACCGTTGGCAGACGTTTTTTCTGCCCCAGCGGGCTGATGCCACCCACCAGATAGCCGGTGACGCGCTGTGCCAGTTGCGGGTCGGCCATATCCGCTTTTTTGGCGCCCAGCGCCTTTGCCACTTTTTTCAAATCGAGCTGCGAGGAAACTGGCGTCACGGCTACCGCCAGCGCTTTGGCATCGCCGTTAAGCGCCACGAGCAGGGTTTTGAACACCTGGCGTGCATCGAGATTGAGTTTACGCACCGCCTCATCACCAAAATTTGTTTCGTGGCTGTCATGCTCATAAGGATGAAGGGTAAAGGCGACCTTTTGTTTTTCCAGCAGTTTTACGGCGGGTGTCATGTTCTGTCCTTGCTACGAAAATTCTTATTTCAGTTTTGGTGAATAATACTGGCGAAATTCTGAACTTTGCGCGAAAATTGGCCCGCGCCAGCAATGCTGGTGATAACCAAAATCATAAACAAATTCCTCTTTGACGGGCCGATAGCGATATTGGCCTTCTTTTTTGCCTGCAATTCGCCGCGCATCCGCTTTGTTTGCCATCTGCTGCTCAACGGCTCAACGGCTCAACGGCTCAACGGCTCAACGGCTCAACGGCTCAACGGCTCACTGCTCATCCGCTGTGCCAACCCTCCGCCGCGCATCCGGCAAAGCACATTTCCGTACAATCAGAGAGACGCACGTCATCGATCTGATCGCTTTCAGGACATGAGGATGCATAAGGTCTTGCGGTGACGGCATTTGTTACGATTTCAACAATCCTGGCAGGTTATCCTCGCCATATAGATGGAGTGCACCGACAGCCACCACATAGCGGCCTTTCGGCAGCGCCTGCAATAACTCGCGCCAGTGCTGATTACGATTGCGCATCAGCGTGTCATTGAGATCGCTGCTAAAGGTGGTCGGCAGGGCCACCGGTTGCTGCGTGGGCGGTGCATCCAGCCACCAGCTGATCATGGTTTGCAGCAGGCGGGCGTTGGTGTGCCAATGCTCCAGCGTGTCCAGTAACAGCGATAAACCCTCTTGCGGTAGCGACTTCAGCAGTGCGATCTGGGTCTCCGGGCCTTCAAGTTCAATAATGCGCTTATTAGCCGATTTCGCCGCCATCAGCAGTTGGTAATCAATGCCATATTGCGGCCGTAACCCCAGACGCTGCGCCTGTTGTGCCTGCAGCATCAAGGCGATTTGCCAGAACGGCAGCGTGTCGAACACTGCCATGGAAAGCGAAAGCTCATCGCACAGCACATCCAGTCGCTGCAACACCTCGGCATCCAGACGCATTGCCAGCGGTGCACAGGCATCATCATTGCTGAAGGGCGATGCACCCTGGGTAATATCCGCTTCGACAATCAGTGCGTCGGCCTTGCTCAGCTGACGCAACAGACCGGCGGGCAAAGGCTGCATATCGCGCGTGCCCATATGAATACTGCCCGCCAGATGCAGGCGTCGATCGCCCAATTTGATATCCATTGCCGGCCAGGTATAGCGTGCCGGGAAGAGGCTGGCGGCCATCTGCTGGAAGCTGTGCCACAGACTGCGTCTCATGCCCTGTCCTTTTGAAGTCAAAAATCCATGCTAGCGATTTCAGTCACTGAAAAACAGGGCAGAGAGGGCGATTAACGTTTTGCCGGCTTAAAGCGCAACAAACGATTCGCGTTACTCACCACGGTAATTGATGACAGCGCCATCGCTGCACCTGCCACAATCGGGCTGAGCAGTAAGCCGGTGAACGGATAAAGCACACCCGCCGCAATCGGAATTCCCAGGCTGTTATAAATAAAAGCACCGAGCAAATTCTGACGCATGTTGCGCAGTGTTGCGCCTGCCATCGCCAGCGCATCGGCAACGCAGTGCAAATCGTTACGCATCAACGTCATGGCGGCGGTTTCGACGGCTACATCGCTGCCGCCACCCATGGCAATCCCCACATCGGCCTGCGCCAGCGCGGGTGCATCGTTGATGCCATCGCCGACCATCACCACTTTGCGCCCCTGCTGCTGCAACTGCGCAATCGCCTGCGCTTTGCCTTCGGGCAGCACGCCCGCGATCACTTCATCAATACCGGCTTCGGCAGCAATCACCTGCGCGGTTTTTTGGTGATCGCCGGTCAGCATGATTAACCGATAGCCCAACTGGTGCAGGCGCTGTAACGCCTCCGTGCTTTCCGGGCGCAGGCTGTCACGCAGGGCGATCAGGCCGAGCAACTGACGATGATCGGCCAGCAGCACTGGCGTAGTGCCTTGCGCGGCGAAACGGTCGATATCTTGTTGTGCGGCGCGGTAATCAATCTGTTGTTCATCCAGCAGTGCCTGATTGCCGAGCAGCAGCGTTCTGCCCGCCACTTTAGCGCTCACGCCTTTGCCGCGTATTGTACGAAATTGCTTAGTCGGCTCATCGCTGAGATCGGGTGCTGCCGCCAGAATCGCTTTCGCCAGCGGATGATTCGAGCCTTGTTCCAGTTGTGCCGCAGCAATCAGCACCTGCTGGCGATTCCAGTCGCCATAGACCAGCACATCGCTCACCTGCGGGGTGCCGCGTGTCAGCGTGCCGGTTTTATCCAACACGATGGTATCGACTTCGCTGGCACGCTGCAGCGCATCAGCATCGCGCACCAGCACGCCCAGTTCTGCCGCGCGACCGACGCCGGCAATCACCGACATTGGCGTCGCCAGTCCCAGTGCGCACGGGCAGGCGATAATCAGCACCGTGGTGACGATCACCAGCGTGTAGGCCAACTGCGGCTGCGGGCCGACCAGATACCACACCAGACCCGCCAGCAGGGCAATTGCCACCACCACCGGCACAAACACCGCTGAGATGCGATCGGCCAGGCGGCCAATGTCCGGTTTGCTGCTTTGTGCCTGGCGTACCAAATTGATGATCCGCGCCAGCGTGGTGTGGCTGCCGGTGGCGCGTGCCACGAAGCGCAGCGTGCCATCCTGCACCAGTGTCCCGGCATAGACTTTATCGCCCGGCTGTTTCGCCTGCGGCACCGCTTCACCGGTCAACATCGCTTCATCAAACCAGGCTTCACCGCTGTCGACTTCGCCGTCCACCGGCACGCGATCGCCCGTCACCAGTTTCAGCAGCATGCCGGGCTGCACTTCGCTCAGCGGCATTAACGTTTCGCCCTGTTCGCCGATGACACAGGCTTGCGCCGGGGTGAGATCCAGTAACCGTTCGAGGGCTTTGGAGGCCCGCTGGCGAGCCCGCTGCTCCAGCGCATGGCCGAGGTTAATCAAACCGACGATCATCACGCTGGCTTCAAAATAGAGATGTCGCGCCTGCATCGGGAAAAATTCTGGCCACAGCGCCACGCTCATCGAATAGAGCCAGGCGGCGCCAGTGCCTAAGGCCACCAGCGTATCCATGGTGGCGGTGCCGTGCTGTAGGCTGCGCCACGCACTGCGATAGAAATGGCCGCCGGCGATCACCATTACCAGCAAAGTGATCACGCCGAGCGAGCGCCATAACGTTTGGTTGGCGTCACTCAACATCATGTTGTCGCCGAGCATGCCCCAGATCATCATGGGCACGCCGAGCAGCAGCGCCAATGCCGCCTGCCAGCTAAAGCGGCGCATCGCCTGCTGTGCGCTGACCTGCTGGCGTTCACGGCGCGTCTGTTCATCGTCGATCACTTCAGCGGAATAGCCCGCCTGATCCACTGCGCCAATCAGCGCCTCGGCTTGCGCATCGCCTAACACCAGCGCACTGCGCTCTCCGAGGTTGACGCGGGCCTGACTGACACCAGGCACTTTCTGCAACGCCTGTTCCACGCGGCTCACACAGCTGGCGCAGCTCATGCCGCCGATCAGCAAATGGTGAACAGGAAGGTTTTCTTCTGCCGGTTGCGACACCGTTGTCAGCGCCTCCGGCGGCGGCTCTGTTGCTGTCAACGGCTCAGGCTTTGGGCTGTCTTTCACCGCCGCGTGATAGCCGGCCTGTTCAACGGTCGCAATCAGATCGCTAACGCTGGCCGCACCGGTAACGCGCGCTTCCTGCTGGGTAACTTCCGCTTGTTCTACATCGTCGCGTTGCTCCAGCGCTTCTTTCACCCGTTTGACGCAGTGGCCACAGGATAAACCGTCCAGCGCCAGTAATTGTGTGTGTGACATCTTAAACTCCTTAAACGAGAGGTTTGACTGTCTGCAAACTTTGCATTAGTTATAGAGCCTAAACCTTCCATTCAGGGGAAGGTCAAGCGGTCATGAGGTGAAGACAAAAGATGAACATCAGCGATGTGGCAAAAAAAACCGGGCTAACCAGCAAGGCGATCCGTTTTTATGAAGAGAAGGGCGTGGTGACGCCGCCGTTACGCAGTGACAATGGCTATCGCAGCTATGCCGCGCATCATATTGATGAGCTGAATCTGCTGCGTCAGGCGCGTCAGGTCGGGTTTACGCTGGATGAATGCCGCGAGCTGGTGACGCTGTTCAACGATCCCGCACGCCACAGCGCGGATGTCAAAGCGCGCACCTTGCAGAAAGCGGATGAAATCGCTGCGCACATCGAAGAATTGCATGCAATGCGCGCGCGACTGCTGGAACTTGCTGAAGCCTGCCCCGGCGATGACAGTGCCGAGTGCCCGATCATCAATCATCTGGCGGGCTGCTGCCATCAGGGCGAAGGGAAACGCGGTTGAATCTGCAGCGTGATACCGATCACACCGGTGACGATCACGGACGTTCCGGCGGGCAAATCTTCTGTCGCCTGCACTCGCCAACTGCTGTCGCCTATGCGCACATGGCCTAACCCATCCTTAAGGGTGTTATCAAGGGTCAGGTGCATCCCGATCAGCTGCGATCCACGTTGATTCAGGGTGTTGTGCTGCTGAGCAACCTCGCGGTAGCGCATCCAGCGATACCAGAAGTAGACACACAGCAACGTCAGCACCGCGAACAAAATGCCCTGATGCGTCCACGAGAACGGGAAAAGCCATTCAATGAGACCGACCAGCACCGCCGCTAATCCACTCCACAGCAGATAACCGCTGGTGCCGAGCATTTCAGCCGCCAGCAGCAGGCCGCCCAGCGTCAGCCAGAACCAGTGCGGATGGGCAATCAGTTCCATCAGGATCACGGTTTACGCTCCTGACGGCTCTCCTTCAGCAATTCGCCGATCCCGGCAATAGAACCCAGCAAACTGCTGGCATCCAGCGGCATCATCACGACTTTGCTGTTATGTGATTCACCGATCTTCTGCAACGCATCGGTATATTTCTGTGCCACAAAGTAGTTCACCGCCTGAATATCGCCTGCGGCAATCGCTTCCGATACGGCACGCGTGGCGTTTGCTTCGGCCTGCGCCTGACGTTCACGCGCTTCGGCCTGCAGGAAGGCGGAGGTACGTTCCCCTTCGGCTTTCAGAATCTGCGACTGCTTGTCACCTTCAGCACGCAGTATCGCCGCCTGGCGCACGCCTTCTGCGGTAAGGATGTCAGCACGCTTGGTACGTTCGGCTTTCATCTGCGCATTCATTGCCGCGATTAATTCCTGCGGTGGACGCACGTCACGAATTTCGATACGGGTGATCTTCACGCCCCACGGATTGGTGGCTTCATCGACGATATGCAGTAGGCGGGTATTGATATTATCGCGCTGCGACAGCATCTCATCCAATTCCATGCTACCCAGTACCGTACGGATGTTGGTCATGGTCAGATTGAGGATCGACAGCTCAAGATTGCTGACTTCATAGGCCGCGCGCGCAGGATCAACCACCTGAATAAAGCACACGGCATCAATGGTGACGTTGGCGTTATCTTTGGAGATGATTTCTTGCGAGGGGATATCGAGGACTTGTTCCATCATATTGATCTTGCGACCAATACGATCCATGAACGGGACAATTAAACTCAGGCCGGGGGGCAGGGTTTTGGTGTAACGGCCAAAACGTTCCACCGTCCACTGATAGCCTTGTGGCACAATTTTTACACCGGCCCATACCGTAACGAGTGCGAGCACGATAATGACGGGAATCACAGTCAACATATAACCTCCTGGTTGTCAGATTATCGGGCCGAGTCGTTCGGCCCGTTGCACGCGCGGTACCGATCAGTACAGCAGCGAGTACAGCTGGCGGCGATAGCGTGTGGCGAGAGCATCGCCCGTGCCGAGCGCGGCCAAAATCTCCTGGAACATCTTACGTACCTGACCTTCTCCGGCACTGAGATCGCTCTTCAGGAAGCTGAACAGCAGATCCAGCGCTTCTTCGTTACGGCCCACCTGGTGCAGCTGTAATGCAAGTTTAGCAGCCAGTTCCGCATTCGCGGGCTCGGCTGCCAGTTGTTCCTGCAGTTGCTGAATTTCAGGGGTATCCGCAGCTTGTTTCAGCAGATCGATTTGCGATACCAGGCTTTGATAACGGGTGTCCTGATCCTGCAATGGCACCACCGCCAGCACGGCTTCGGCTTCATCGCTGCGGTTCAAAGTCATCAACACTTCTGCCAACAGGAAACCAATTTCACTGTTCTGGTTGCTCAGCGCCCAGGCATCTTTCAGCAACGGCAGCGCATCCAGCGGTTTGCCTTCTTCCATCAGCTGCATCGCTTGATGGGTTTTGATCTCTTCTTCACGCGGCAGCACTTTTTGCAGCAGCGCGCGGATCGCCTCTTCCGGCTGCGGGCCCTGGAAGCCATCCACCGGCTGCCCGTTCTGGAACAGGTACACGGTTGGAATCGAGCGCAGACCAAACTGCGATGCCACCATCTGCTCTTTATCACAATCCAGTTTGGCCAAAATGAACTGACCCGCATACTCCTGTGCCAGACGCTCCAGCACCGGCGTCAGCTCCTGACAGTGTTGGCTGCGATCGGACCAGAAATAGAACAGCACCGGCATCTGCGTGGATTGTTCCAGCGTCTGGTGCAGATTGGATTCGTTGATGTCGATAATCAAAGCGTGTGACATGAATACGTCTCTTTGCAGAAAGTGTGTTGAGAATATGGGGGCAAGCTGCCCCGCTTCAAGTTCAAATCTAGCTTGTCGATCAGTTGCTGCGCAAGATGCGATCCAGCATCCAGCCCGGTAACAGGCGTTTCAGCAGGCTCATTACCCATGCGACCAGCGTCACCGGATAGCGCAGCCGCGGATGTTTGCTTTCCAGCGCGTGGCGCAGCTTGGGTAAAATGGCTTCCGGCGGCAGCGTAAAGCGTGCGGCAATGCCCGGATTACGCACCGGTTTATCCTGCTCGCCCTGATGCACATTATCGGTGAAGCGCGTGGCAATCGGGCCGGGCTCGATCAAACTCACACGCACGCCAGAAGCGCGGACTTCCATACGCAGCGCATCGCTCCAGGCTTCCAGCGCCCATTTGCTGGCGGCATAGGCACCGCGTCCGGGTGTGGAGATCAACCCCAGCACCGAGCTGGTATTGATAATACGCCCATTGCCGCTGGCTTGCAGGGCAGGCAGCAGGCGCATCGTCAGTTGATGGGTGCCAAACAGGTTGGTGGAGAATTGTTTTTCCAGCTGCGCGCGTGACACGCTACTCAACGGACCATACTGACCAAAGCCGCCGTTGTTGAACAGGCCATGCAGGCGATGCTCGCACAATTCCAGAATATGGTCGGCTGCGGCATCCACGCTGGCTTCATCATCAAGATCGAGCAGCACGCCAATAAAGCCCAGCGCCTCCATGCGCGCCACATCATCTGCGCGACGGCAGGCCGCAATCACGCGATAACCGCGAGACTGCAAATCGCTGGCGGCCGCTAAGCCGATGCCGCTGGAGCAGCCAGTGATTACAATTGTTTTTTGCATTTCTTTACCTGTTAAAAATCACACGCCTGCTTTAATTCTGCTTTACTAGCGGAGCCAGTTCGTTGGCCATCAGATTGGCGATAAATGGCTGCGCATCCGGATTGGGGTGAATACCGTCCTGCTGCATCCATTCCGGCTTCAGATAGACCTGCTCCATAAAGAAGGGCACCAGAGGAATGTTGTACTGCTGTGCCAGCTGCGGATAAATCGCGCTAAACGCTTCGGTATAACGACGTCCATAATTAGCGGGTAAACGAATTTGCATCAGCAGCGGCTGCGCTTTAGCCGCTTTGACTTCGTCGATCACTTTACTCAGATCCTGCGCGATATTGGCAGGCGGGAAGCCGCGCAGGCCATCGTTACCGCCCAATTCGATTAACACCCAACGGGGTTGATGCTGTTTTAATAGGCCAGGCAAACGCGCCAGCCCTTGTCCGGCGGTATCTCCGCTGATGCTGGCGTTAATAATCTGGGGCTGCTGTTGCCAGGTTTTATTGAGCAGGCTGGGCCATGCCGCAGTGGCGGACATGCGATACCCGGCGCTCAGGCTGTCGCCCAGTACCAGCAAGGTATCGGCGGCGGCGATGCGGGACACCAGCAGAAGCAATAACAACAGGAAGGGATAATGCCAGCGGAAAACATTGTTGCAGTTCATCATCTTACTAAGTCCGTCGGTCAGGGAGAGCATCAGCTGACCATCCTTACCGGAGTTGAGCTGGTTGTCAAACCAGCTGAGACCATTGCGCTGATTGGCGAATCGGGTTCCGGCAAATCCACATTACTGGGCATTCTGGCCGGGCTGGACGATGGCAGCAGCGGCGAGGTCAATCTGCTCGGCCAGCCGCTGCATCATATGAACGAAGAGCAACGTGCCGCGTTGCGCGCGCGGGAAGTCGGCTTTGTGTTCCAGTCCTTTATGCTGGTGCCAACACTCAATGCGCTGGAGAACGTGCAGCTGCCTGCCTTGCTGCGCGGTGACAGCGATCGCGATAGCCGCGCCCAGGCGGTGGATCTCTTAACGCAACTTGGCCTGAAAGATCGTCTGCATCACCTGCCCGCGCAGCTTTCGGGCGGGGAACAACAGCGTGTGGCGCTGGCACGCGCGTTTAGCGGCCGTCCCGGTTTGCTGTTCGCCGATGAACCGACCGGCAACCTGGACCGCAAAACCGGCGATCGCATCGCCGACTTACTTTTCTCTCTCAACCGCGATTTCGCCACCACGCTGATTCTGGTGACGCATGATGAGCAACTGGCGGCGCGCTGCGATCGTCGGCTGCGCCTGCGCGACGGCAAGCTGTGGGAGGAGACATGATTTGGCGCTGGTTCTGGCGTGAATGGCGCTCGCCGTCACTGCTGATTGTCTGGCTGGCTTTGACGCTGGCGGTGGCGTGCGTGCTGGCGCTGGGCTCGATCAGCGATCGCATGGAGAAAGGGCTGAGCCAGCAGAGCCGTGATTTTATGGCGGGCGATCGTACCCTGCGCAGCAGCGCGCCCGCGCCGGAAGCCTGGCTGAACAAAGCGCGCGATGAAGGGCTCTCTGTCAGTCGTCAGCTCAGCTTTATGACCATGACCTTCGCCGATCAGACGCCGCAGCTGGCGGACGTGAAAGCGGTGGATGATGCCTATCCGATGTTCGGCACCTTGCAGACCGATCCGCCGGGATTAAAACCGCAGGCGGGCACGGTGCTGGCCGCGCCACGCTTGCTTGCGCTGCTGAATCTGAAAGTTGGCGACAATGTTGATGTCGGTGACACCACGCTGCGCATTGCCGGTGAAGTGATTCAGGAGCCGGATGGCGGCTTTAATCCGTTCCAGACGGCGCCGCGCCTGCTGATGAACCTCGCGGATGTCGATAAAACCGGTGCCATCCAACCCGGCAGTCGACTCAGCTGGCGCTACAAGTTCTCCGGCGATCCGGCTCCGCTGGCGCGTTATGACAGCTGGATCCAGCCGCAGTTAAAAGCCGGTGAGCGCTGGATCAGCGTCGAGAACTCCGAAGATGCGCTGGGTCGCTCGATGCAACGCGCCCAGCAATTTCTCCTGTTATCGGCACTGCTGACGCTGATGCTGGCGATTGCCGCCGTGGCGGTGGCGATGAGCCATTACTGCCGCAGCCGCTACGATCTGGTGGCAGTGCTGAAAACGCTGGGCGCGACGCGCAAAGCCTTGCAACGGTTGATCATCGGCCAGTGGCTGGCGGTGTTGCTGCTGGCGGCGATAGCGGGCAGCGTGCTGGGGCAGGGGATTGAGGTCATCCTGCTGGCGATGCTCAAACCAGTGCTGCCTGCCGCCTTGCCTGCCGCCAGCTTCTGGCCGTGGCTGTGGGCGATTGGCGCGATGTTTGTGATTTCGCTGCTGGTGGGATTGCGCCCCTATCGGCTGCTGATGGCGACGCAGCCGCTGCGTGTGCTCCGGCGTGATGCGGTGGCGAACGTCTGGCCGCTGCGGTTTTATCTGCCTGCGATGGCGCTGGTGGTGGTTGGCCTGCTGGCTTTATTGATGGGCGGCAGCAAAATGCTGTGGGCGCTGTTGGCGGGCGTGGTGATGCTGGCGCTGCTGCTGTCACTGCTCGGCTGGGGCACGCTGTTGCTGCTGCGTAAGCTGGTGGTGCGCAATCTGGCGATGCGTCTGGCAATCAACCGTCTGCTGCGACAGCCGGTGATGACGCTGAGTCAGCTGGCGGCATTTTCGCTCTCCTTTATGCTGCTGGCGTTACTGTTGGTGATGCGCGGCGATCTGCTGGATCGCTGGCAGCAGCAGTTACCGCCGGATGCGCCGAACTACTTCCTGCTTAACATGACGCAGGAACAGGTGCCGCAGGTGCGCGACTTCCTCAATCAGCATCATGTTAAACCTGAATCCTACTATCCGATTGTGCGTGCGCGTCTGACGGAGCTGAACGGCAAAGAAGCCGATCCGAAGATGGATAACGCGCTGAACCGCGAGCTGAATCTGACGTGGCAAGCAGAGCGTCCGGATCACAATCCGCTGTTGGCCGGAAGCTGGCCACCGAAAGCGGGTGAAGTGTCGATGGAAGTGGAGCTGGCGGATCGCCTTGGGCTGAAGCTTGGCGATACGCTGACCTTCAGCGGTGATACCCAACAGTTCAGCGCCAAAGTCACCAGCCTGCGCAAAGTGGATTGGGAAAGCCTGCGGCCGAACTTCTTCTTTATCTTCCCGCCGGGTGCACTGGACCAACAGCCGCAAACCTGGCTCACCAGCTTCCGCATGGACAGCAATCCGGCGCTGCTGGCGCAGCTCAATCGCGCCTTCCCGACGCTGAGCTTGCTGGACGTCGGCAGCATGCTGAAGCAGATCGGTCTGGTGCTGGCGCAGGTCAGTCAGGCGCTGGAGATCATGGTGGTATTGGTGACGGTGTGCGGTGTGCTGCTGCTGCTGGCGCAGATTCAGGTCGGTATGCGACAGCGCAGGCAAGAGCTGGTGGTGTATCGCACGCTGGGCGCGAGTAAACGCCTGTTGCGCGGCACGCTGTGGTGCGAGTTTGCCTTGCTCGGCGTGGTGTCGGGTATTGCAGCGGCACTGGGTGCAGAAGCGGCGCTGTGGGGATTACAGCGCAAGATCTTCGATTTCCCCTGGGAGCCGGACTGGACGCTGTGGATGGCATTACCGATTAGTGGCGCGCTGCTGTTGTCAGTGTGCGGTGGCTGGCTGGGCGTGCGACTGCTGAAAGGGAAGGCGCTGTTCAGGCGGTTTGAAGCGGCTTAATCTAGTGCACAAAAATCAAAGGCCGCTTGCGCGGCCTTTTTCATTTACAGCTTCTCAACCGCCCAGGCAATTCCGCTGGCGTACTCTTTCGGTAGCAGCGGCACCAGCGCGTTCAGCGCCGCCGCGAGGCGTGCCTGATCGCTATCGGTGAGATTTAAGTGCCCAACCTTACGGCCCGGACGCACTTCTTTGTCATACCAGTGCAGATGCACCAGCGGCTGTTGCAGCCAGTCGACATTCACGTCGGTGCCAATCAGATTCACCATCACCGACGGCGCAAACACCACCGGCTTCGGCAGCGCCAAACCCAGCACCGCACGCAGATGCAGCTCAAACTGGCTGATCGACGCGCCGTTCTGCGTCCAGTGACCGCTGTTGTGCACGCGCGGCGCCAGTTCGTTGATCAGCAGGCCTTCTGGCGTGATGAAACACTCCATCGCCATCACACCCACGTACTTCAGCTCATGCATGATCGCGCTAAGCATCGCTTCCGCCTGCTGCTGTTGCGCAGCATCGGCCTGCGGAAACGCCACGCTGGTGCGCAGAATGCCGTCCTGATGCAGGTTATGCGTCAGTGGATAGAACACCGTGGTGCCATCCTGACCGCGCGCACCGACCAGCGACACTTCACCGCTGAAGTTGATGCCTTGCTCAACGATGCACTCGCCGTAGCACTCATCCGGCAGCGAATCGGTTTCATTGGCGCGCAGACGCCACTGACCACGACCGTCATAACCGCCGGTGCGACGTTTCACAATCGCCAGTTCGCCCAGCGAGCTGAATACCTGCGGCCACTCGCTTTTATCCGCCAGAAACTGCCAGGGCGCCGTCGCCAGGTTCAGCTGATCGAGCAGCTGTTTCTGCGTCAGGCGATCGGCCAGACGCGGGAAGATATCGCGGTTCACAAATGCCGGATGCAACGCCAGCTCGCGCGTTAACGCAGTTTCCGGCCAGCGCTCGATCTCTGCGGTGATCACGCTTTCGGCTATCGGCAGGGCAGAAGGTTCAGCATCCAGACCTACCGGATACACCGCGATGCCCAGCGGTTCACCCGCCTGGCGCAGCATACGGCCTAACTGACCGTTGCCGAGTACGCAAACCGGTTTCATGCATCCACCCGCGGATCTGGGTTGTTCAGCACTTCGTCAGTCTGGGTTTGACGCCAGGTGGCGAGACGCGCCGCCAGGTCTTTGTCATGCACCGCCAGAATCTGTGCCGCCAGCAGCGCAGCGTTAGCCGCACCGGCTTTACCGATCGCCAATGTGCCGACAGGAATGCCGCGCGGCATCTGCACGATGGAGTAGAGGCTATCCACACCGCTCAGCGCGGCGCTTTGTACCGGCACGCCCAGCACCGGCACCAGTGTTTTGGCAGCAATCATGCCCGGCAGATGCGCAGCACCGCCCGCTCCGGCAATAATCACATGGAAACCGTTATCTGCGGCGGTTTCGGCAAAGCTGAACAGTTTGTCTGGCGTACGGTGAGCAGAGACCACTTCAACGTGGAACGGAACATCCAGGCTGTTAAGAATTTCCTCGGCGAACTGCATGGTAGCCCAGTCACTTTTAGAACCCATGACGATGGCGATACGAGCCGGGGTGGCGTTGGATGACATGCGGTCAACTCCTGTGAATAGTCAAACGAACCTGGCCGGGCGGGCAGGTAAAGAAGGGCACAGAGAATAGCATGAGAAGAGAGCAAGGAAAACGGTTGCGTAGCCGGAAAACGGGCAATGATGCGTCAGGATGGGCAGATGATGAATCTTCATCCCGCTGAGTGTCGAGCACGGGTGCGCCCGACTATTTAGGATGCGATTTTAAAACGGGAATTCGACCAGCTGCACGCCATCGGCATCGACCTGAATCATTGAGCCATTTTCGTGCCAGGCACCGAGCACCACGCGCTGGGCGCTTTCACCTTGCACCAACAGCTCATGCACCGCCGGACGGTGGGTATGCCCGTGAATCAGAATCCGCACCTGCTGGCGCGTCATCGTATCGATCACGGCTTGCTGATTGACATCCATGATGCTCATCGACTTGTGCTGATTGGCTTGCTTGCTGTCGGCGCGCATACGTGCGGCAATGCGCATGCGGATGCGCAACGGCAGGGCGAGGAACAAGCATTGTAGCCAGCGCTGATGCACTTTGGCGCGGAAGCGTAAGTAGCCTTCATCGTCAGTACACAAGGTATCGCCGTGCATAATCAGCACGCGATGGCCGTACAGGCTGAGCACTTGCTCTTCCGGCAGCAACGTCATCCCGCTGGCGCGTGCAAAACGCTTACCGAGCAGGAAGTCTCGATTGCCATGGATGAAGAATGTGGGGATCGGCAGGGCTTTCAGTGCCGCGGCGATTTCGCGGTGAAGCGGATTGGGATCGTCATCGCCAATCCAGGCTTCAAAAAGATCGCCGAGGATGTAAAGCGCATCGCAATCGCGCGCTTCACCCTGCAAAAAATGCAGAAAACCGGCAGTCATTGCCGGTTCTTCTGTGCACAGATGCAAATCTGCGATAAACAGCGTGCGCGACATTACTCGCTAACAGTCACTTTCTGGATGACAACGTCGTCAACCGGAACGTCCTGGTGCATGCCGCTGCGGCCCGTTTTCACCGCTTTGATTTTCTCAACCACGTCCATGCCTTCAACCACTTCAGCGAACACGCAGTAACCCCAGCCCTGCAGGCTTTCGTCACGGAAGTTCAGGAAGTCGTTGTCTGCTACGTTGATGAAGAACTGTGCAGTCGCTGAGTGTGGCGCCTGAGTACGGGCCATTGCCAGCGTACCTTTGGTGTTCTTCAGGCCGTTGTTGGCTTCGTTACGAATGTCTTCTTTGGTGTCTTTCTGCTTCATGCCAGGCTCAAAACCGCCGCCCTGGATCATGAAACCGTTGATAACACGGTGGAAGATGGTGTTGTCGTAGAAACCTTCACGGCAGTAGTCCAGGAAGTTTTTCACGGTAGCCGGCGCTTTGTCATCGAAGGTTTTGATTACGATGTCGCCATGGTTCGTCTGGAAAGTGACCATTATATTCGTCCTGTTACGGGTGTCGTCAGTATCAACTGCCGCGCCTGCTAAGCGGCGGGGCATTTTTGTAGACGCCTCTTATATCACAAATTCCGATGGCTCGTCAGTAAGGCAGCCACAGAAGGTAAGCGAGCGATGCACAACTGAGAAAAATACGGCACAATACCCAGCTACGCTGGAAAGGCGTATCCCGCAAACGTTAATAACGGAATCGTTCAATGCTGAAGATCTATAACACCCTGAGCCGTCAGAAAGAGGAATTCAAACCGATCCACGCTGGTCAGATCGGCATGTACGTCTGTGGAATTACGGTTTATGACCTTTGTCATATCGGTCATGGGCGTACCTTCGTTGCATTTGATGTGGTGTCACGTTATCTGCGCTATGTGGGCTATCAGCTCAAATATGTGCGTAACATTACCGATATTGAAGACAAGATCATCAAACGTGCCAACGAAAACGGTGAGAGCATCGAAACGCTGACCAACCGTATGATCGCTGAAATGCACAAAGATTTTGACGCACTGGGCATCCTGCCGCCGGATCTGGAACCGCGTGCCACGCGCCATATCCCTGAAATCATCGAACTGGTTGAGCGTTTAATCGAACGCAAACACGCTTATGTGGCCGATAACGGCGACGTGATGTTCGATGTGCTGAGCGACAAAGGTTACGGCGTGCTGTCGCGTCAGGATCTGACTCAGCTGCAGGCGGGCGCGCGCGTTGAAATCACCGAGATCAAACGCAACCCGATGGACTTCGTGTTGTGGAAAATGTCCAAACCTAACGAGCCCGCGTGGAATTCGCCGTGGGGCAACGGTCGTCCGGGCTGGCACATTGAGTGTTCCGCGATGAACTGCAAACAGCTCGGCACCCACTTCGATATCCATGGCGGTGGATCGGATCTGATGTTCCCGCACCATGAAAACGAAGTGGCGCAGTCAACCTGTGCGCACGACGGCGATTACGTCAACTACTGGATGCACTCCGGCATGGTGATGGTCGACCGCGAGAAGATGTCGAAATCACTGGGCAACTTCTTCACCGTGCGCGATGTACTGGCGCATTACGATGCGGAAACCGTGCGTTACTTCCTGATGTCGGGCCACTATCGCAGCCAGCTTAATTACGGCGAAGATAACCTCAATCAGGCACGTGCGGCGCTGGAGCGTCTCTATACCGCGCTGCGTCACACCGATGCCAGCGCTACGCCAGCAGGCGGCGAAGAGTTTGAAGCGCGCTTCCGCACCGCAATGGATGACGACTTCAACACGCCGGAAGCCTATTCGGTGTTCTTCGACATGGCGCGTGAAGTTAATCGCCTGAAAACTGAAGACAAAGCCGCCTCTGATGCACTGGCCGCGAAACTGCGTCAGCTGGCGAACGTGCTCGGCATCCTGCAACAGGATCCAGAGCAGTTCCTGCAGAGCAGTGCGCAGGTGAATGATGACGAAGTGGCAGAGATCGAGCATTGGGTCAAAGCGCGTTCTGATGCGCGTGCCGCAAAAGATTGGGCACAGGCGGATGTGGCGCGTGACAAGCTGAATGAGCTGGGCGTGATTGTCGAAGATGGTCCGCAGGGTTCGAGCTGGCGTCGTAAGTAATATTGTCGGGTGCGCGGTTATCGGCACCCGAATAGGCAGATTGAAGGGTGCGCTGTCATCAGCACTCGAATTCTCAAGTCGCAGAGTTCACGTTGATGCGTACCTGAATTTACCAGCCACAGAATAGCAAAAGGGGCGAACCGCAGTTCGCCCCTTTATTATTTGCCTGAATGCTTAAGCTACAACGGTAATTTCATAACCGGCGAACTCAACTTTCTGGCCTGCCACAATCTTGCAGCGCTTACGCGTTTCGATTGCGCCATCCACGCGCACTTCGCCATCCGCGATAGCCACTTTTGCCTGCGCACCGCTCTGCACCCAACCTTCAAGTTTCAGCAGGTCACACAAATCAACGTGGGCATGTTCGCCCAAAGAAAAACTGGCCATTATGCCTCCTCCACGTCGTGATACTCTTCGCACGCGACTAATGTATTTTGAATCAGGGTCGCAACGGTCATGGGACCAACGCCGCCGGGAACCGGGGTGATATAAGACGCACGCTCAGACGCGCTCGCAAAATCCACATCGCCCACCACTTTACCGCTCTCCAGACGATTGATGCCAACATCAATCACCACCGCGCCTGGCTTGATCCAGTCACCCGGAATAAAGCCCGGTTTACCGACCGCCACCACCAGCAGATCGGCATGCTCAACGTGATGACGCAGGTCTTTGGTGAAACGGTGCGTGACGGTGGTAGTGCAGCCCGCCAGCAGCAGCTCCATGCTCATCGGACGACCGACGATATTGGATGCGCCAACCACCACAGCGTTCAGGCCGTAGGTATCGATATTATAGCGCTCCAGCAGCGTGATGATGCCGCGTGGCGTACAAGGACGCAGCTTCGGCGCACGCTGGCACAGACGACCGATGTTGTAAGGATGGAAGCCATCGACATCTTTGTCCGGCACGATACGTTCCAGCACTTTGACATTATCGATGCCGGCTGGCAGCGGCAGCTGAACCAGAATACCGTCGATTTCGCTGTCATTGTTCAGCGTATCAATCAGTTCCAGCAGTTCGGCTTCGCTGGTGGTCGCAGGCAGATCGTAGGAGCGGGAGATAAAGCCCACTTCATCACAGGCGCGACGTTTGCTGGCGACATAGATCTGCGACGCGGGGTTCTCACCCACCAGCACCACTGCCAAACCTGGTGCACGTTTACCAGCTGCCAGACGCTGCTGTACTTTTTCGGCAACCTCAAGGCGCACCTGCTGCGCAATCGTTTTACCGTCAATAATTTTTGCTGCCATCAGAGAGGAAATCCATCTGTAGAGAGTTAAATCGGGGATTGGCGCCTATTCTGTCAGAAGCGCGTGCGGCTGTCAGGTAGAGATTCATTTCGCCTGTGCGTTTCACGACTTTCCGCAGTGACGTGAGGCCGCCTTAACGCGTATTATGTCCCTCAGGAAATTATGTGGATGCCGTGATGATTTGGTTAATACTCGCCACGCTGGCGGTGGTGTTTGTTGTAGGGTTTCAACTACTGACGGCCGGTTCGCGCCATGCTGCGCAAGGGCTGAGTAAAAGGCTGCAACTGCCGCCGGTGCACATCGAATCGATGCTGTCGCTGATGGGTAAGGATGCGGCAAAAGAGTTCACCGATTACATCGCGGGCGATAATGAAACCCATCTGGCTAACGGCGCCGCGGTGATGCTGATCTGGCAGGTGTTGATTGTCGATGGCAGCGACGAGAACGCGGTGCGCTGGCACGGGATTCTGACTAAAGCTGGATTTTCGGGACTGATATCGCGGCAGCAGCTGTTGCTGGCGCTGGGATTTCTGCGTCAGCTGGAGCCGGAGAGTGCTGAACTGCATGCGCTGCGAGAGCAGTATAATGCGCGGTTTACGCAGCAGGGGATTGAGCTGGAAGGGGAGTCTGGCGAGGTGAGTAATCTGGTTTCGATGAGCGAGTGGCGTAAGCGGCATTGATGGCTGGGTGGATTGTTGGGCATGGGTATTGAGGGAGGATGGCGCGCGACGTGGGGCGTACTGCTCGGTCTTTGGGACGAATTGTTCAATGATTCAACACTCTGGCGCCGCAGGGCGGCAAAAACGTTGACGCGAGAGCGTGCAAACGTATAATCCGACGCAACCACTATGCGCCCTTAGCTCAGCTGGATAGAGCACCGGCCTTCTAAGCCGTAGGTCACAGGTTCGAATCCTGTAGGGCGTGCCAAATTAAATCAATAAATTACATTTGTTCCCTTCTCGTATTTATAAAAATCAAACGTCTCTGTAACGGCTGGTATAAGTTAAGTTTGATCAACTTAAATCCATCCTAACGCGCTGCTGCAAGCATCCCCGGATAGTGCTTAGCAATGATGTCGTTCATCCTATCTACTAGCTCAGGCCTCTTAAACGTCAGGTGTGCAGTACCTTTCTTAAAGTAGCGAATTGTGAAGTAGGCATCATCGTAAACATCCTTGTCGGGATTATCGCGGATATGCTCCATCAGACGCATCGAAATATCGCCATGTGTATCGGATATCGTTTTGCTATCAAGCGAAAACAACATCCGTTCCAAATCTGCAAATTGGTCTAGACGAAATCTACTCGTTAGGCTGTAGCCCCAGCGGTTGTGTGTTACCAAGCTTTTCATAATGATTTTCTTACCAAAAAAGCACGGGCAGTTGGTTTTATAATCCCATGACAGCCCCTTGAATACATTGATAATCCCACGCTCAATCATATCGGTTGTGCTCTTATGCAACTGTTCAAAAGTGCTGAGAATATTCTCCTCACAGATAGCAGGAAAATCGCCATCTTCTAGATTCTGATACCATTGAGAACGAGCCTGCGCGTCCATCAGAGCTAGCATGCCGAATTTCAGCATCAGGTCTTGCCACACGCTGCGGTCGATATTTCGGGTGATCACTGGCATCGCTATCTCAATATTTTCCATCAGCCAGCAATCATACTGAGGTCCTGACTTCATTGCCCATTCAGCGGCACAGCCGCCACCGATCCCTGCAGTTAATTGAGAAATGGTATTAAGTTTCTGAATCAATTGCTTAATTTGTATCAGAGCTTCATCGCGTCCGTTTATGATGAACTTGATGTTGGTTGAGTTAACCAACTCGTTATGCTCAGTAATCACTTCTGGCTCAATGCGCATTGCAAAACCCCATAAAAAATCCCTGCCGGTAATGGCAGGGACATTATGCGATTTCAGAAAATGAACAGAATTTAAGAAAGATAAATCTGGAAAGCAGTACGCAATATTTAACCAAAGTTGAGGCATTTCCGTTTGGATTGACTCGAAAAGAATATGGTGAGAGTCAATTCAGAAGACCAAATTATCATCTTAACAAATTTCATTTCCGCAATGTGTCTATCCTGATTTTTAGATTTAAGATGAGCGAGATGAAATTTAACAACCATACTTTAAAAGCTCACACGCCCTTTAAAATTTCCCCAAAATCTGTAGTACTCAAATCAGGTGTAGAGCAAAGCATATCTCTAGCTAACGAACGTCGACGTTGAAGAAGATCATCAAGCGTTTCTTCAAAGGTTGTAATTTCACCGTCCCTCACGGTCGGATAATAGACGTACACATCTTTTGTTTGCCCTATTCGATACGCCCTATCTGTAGCCTGGTCTTCTTTGGCTGGATTCCAGCAGCGCGTAAAATGAATAACATGATTTGCCTTCTGGACATTAACACCAAATCCGACTGCAACAGTTGAGAGAATAATCACCCCAAATCCTGGCTGTGCCTGAAAATCATCAATCAGACGTTGGCGGCTGTTTTGACTATGATTTTTGGTGCTGGTATCACCATTTATTATTACAGGGCGGAAACCAAATTTTTGATTTATGGCGTGTTGAAGTTCGCGCTGCAAGTCACGAAGTTCAGTAAAAATAATCACCTTATCTTTACTAGTATGTTTAATTTCTTCTAGTTTCTTGATCATCCAGTTCAATTTTGGTGATTCCCCCTTGGAACGGAGATCTGGAACCACCACAGCAGGATGCGCACAAATGAGTTTCAGCTTGTGTAATAATCCCAACATACCTGTTCCGGCCTGCTGCATGCCTTCGCTTAGTGCTTGTTGTTGCTGCCAACTTGCAATAGATGAAAGGTACAACTGTTTTTGGGCGCTTGAGAGAGGCAGATGTTTACACTCTGCCACTTCAATTTTTTTTGGTAAATCACGCGCAACTTCTTCTTTGGTTCGACGCAAAGTTTGGGGTTCGATAAGAGCTCGCAGGTTATCAAGACGAGCAGTATCGCGGCCTAATTCATTCTCAATTGGGCGAACATAATGCTTACCGAACTCATTGAGTGCTCCTAGCAATCCTGGTTGAGCGAAATCGAATAAGCTCCACAAATCTACAAGTGTGTTCTCTACCGGTGTACCGGTGCATGCAACTTTAAATCTGGCTTGTATAGCGTTGGCAGCATGTGTGATTAACGCTGCTGGGTTTTTTATTTTTTGCGCTTCATCGCAAACCATAATGGACCAAGGTTGCCGCGCTAGAGAAAATTCTTGATCTCGTAGCGTTTCGTATGTTGTGAGAATGATTTTTGCTTCACCTTGCCAGCCCGGTTTAAGCAGGTTTTTAATGCCCTGAGACTGCAGATGTGCAGGGATGGCTTGTTTGGGATATTTCACCGCTTTAATAGTCTCACCATACAATTTCAATACCGGTAATCCTGTGGTATGGAAGAAGTTATCCAGCTCACGTTCCCAGTTATCCAGAAGAGAAACAGGGGCAACGATGAGGCTGGGTGGCTCATCTGGGAATTTTTCGATGAACCATACCAGGAAACTCAGGATTTGCAGCGTTTTCCCCAGCCCCATATCATCCGCCAGTAAGCAACCTGCCGTTTCCTGTGGTGAAAGAAGGAAGAGCTGCTGGAGCCACGCAACACCTTCCCGCTGATGATCTTTGAGCCGGATATGTTCTTTCAGACTAAGGGGAATTTCAGGCTCGGCATGACGAGCATTGA
This sequence comes from Pantoea sp. JGM49, assembly GCF_018257655.1. NCBI lineage: Bacteria > Pseudomonadati > Pseudomonadota > Gammaproteobacteria > Enterobacterales > Erwiniaceae > Pantoea > Pantoea sp. JGM49. The sequence goes on from NZ_JAERJM010000002.1 coordinate 232,646, forward strand.
GGAGCGAATTCCGGCGCTGTTTGATGTAGGCCGCTTTTTCAATATTCTGTTCAATTTTAAGGACGGCCCGAGCCGCTTTAGCATCAACATTGCCCTGCGATTCATTTGCCGTGTTTTGCTGTTTTTCCCAGTTCTTACAGAAGGTTTTAGCCGTATCCAGTGGTAATTCAGCGTCATTCCAGGGGGAGATGATATGTGATTCACCAGCCGCTTCTGCCTGAGTGATTCTTTCCTGCAGTTCATCGAGATGGTGCAGGTTTTCAGGCTGCCAGCCATCCAGTGTTTCGACCGAAAATGCAGAGAAATCGATGTCATCGGGGAGCCAATTTTCACTTTGCGCTTTGGTCAGCCAGGGAGATGATATTTTTTCGAACTCGCCAATACCGATAACACGATCGCCATATTTACCGATATCAAGGACATCATCGAATTCTTTACCTTCGATTTCCTGCTGCCAGCGAGATAATAGTGACTGGCAATCATGCCATTGCTGTTCGGTGAATTGGCTCAGTTCCAGCTCGTAACCCTGCCAGGAGCCTGCAGGCATTTGTGCCGCAACACTGATTCCCAATGCCTGAATAAATTTATCCAGCTCCCAAGGGGCGGTAATGAGGAAGGTGACTTCCGGTTGTGGTACTGGCGAGACGGGCTCCAGAACCAACGTAATATCCTCTATCTTGTTCTCATCATTTAGACGGGGCTGGAGCCTAAAGTGATGGAAGAAAATATGGGCATCAAATAGTGCCTGTTCATGCTCTTCAGGGGCAATCACGCTAGCGGCATCTTCACCCAGGAATGTGTAGGGGTTGCGAACAAATGACAGAGCTTCGCTTCCGGCTACTCGGCGGCCTGGAATGGAATGAATTGAATTGAGAACCTCTTTCACCTCGGGAGGAATGATGACATGGCTGAGCTCGCCATTTTCTCCGGGGATGCGATAGCTATCATGAACCTGAGCGTTTTTGTCAAAACTGCCAAGCCAGTTGGCAGGCTGATCATCGAAGTGAGGCTCAATCTCTATCACGGCAGTATCAGCAATCGTTGCTTTTCGCAGGCGTAACGATAATGAGGTCGGTTTGATGACGTGTGTTTTTTCTAAATAATCATCAAATTTTGCAGCGGCTTGTTTCGCACATTTACGGACAGCAGCCCATCCCAACTGGTTAGTCGTTTCGCTGGGAGATTGTGATTGCTGTGCACTGAGTTGCTCAACCGACTGCTTGAGTGCCCAGTTTTCTCGCGATAATAAATGCTGCTGGTTTTCATGGTTAAAAATAGCACCAGTGCGGTTTAAACGTATGAGGTGACGGACCGGGAGCGTGGCCCATTCAGCAATCCAGACGCGAAAATCACTGTCGCTTAATGCCCCTCGCGAACTTAAACTTGCGCGTAATGGCAAAACCTTAGGGACGCCAATCAGAGGCAGGCTACTGGCATGCTCTTCATCTTCCAGCAGGCGGTACAACGCGTCCCAGCTCAGCAACCATCGGTCTGTGAGTGATATCAGATAGTCTTCTTCAACCAATTGCTCAAGCCAGGATGCCAGAGCCCAAAGCTCCGGCACATCAACCAACGATTGTGGAAAACTAAGGCCGCTGTCTTCGACTTGGTACTTATTCTTCAGATGACGTTCTATCTGCTGACGGTTTCCCGTCAGTTTACTTAACAGACGTTTGAGCATTATTTGATCCAGTAGCGATGTGGTTCTTTAGTGACGGGGGCGAAACCGAGTCGGAGCAACTCTCTTTCCGTTGTGTCATGCGGTGACTTGAGCTGAACAGACAGCACACCACCTTTTTGCCGGTTATCGCTGACGACGCAAGAGGTGTTTTCAACCAGACGCTGTATGGCTGTATCTCTCAATGGGTTGATGATCATAACATCAGATACCGAGACGGGAGAGGGAGCTTTCTTGTCTACAAACTTGATGGGTTCTTCAGCCATCCAACGGATACCCAGCTTGCGCAGCTCATCGTCGTATTTCAACATCCAGCCGGTAATACGGACCTTGTTATAGCCCTCAGCCCGAGGGGTATGCGGCAGTCGAAGAACATTACGGTATTTATCTTTTAAATGGATATTAATATCTAATGAACTTGTCTCTGGATTGAACGGCGCCTGACCTACTCGATAAGCGTACATTGCGTTCCCTGTCCCGGAAAACTCCACGAAAATGTAATCGTTAATCTGCATGATCATGGCGTTATCAAAGCTACGTCCACCACGCAAATGACTCAGCCGTCCACGATTCTCCTCGCGGAATTTCATAAAGTCGCTACCACGATCGTGCCAGGCATCTGGCCCCATCACGATACGAGTGAATCCCATCTGATTGGCGAAACGCAGCCAGTAGTGCAACCTTGCCTGGTCAACATCGCCATTGCCGCGAAGCAGTTCGAAGAAGTGCATCAGGTCTTGTTTTGCTAGCCAGCCCCGCACCATGGCTGCAACGGGTTCAGAAACATATTGATGCCACTTATTCTGCTGGCTTTTTAGCTGCGGGTTATCCCAGTATTCCAGTGCGGCCTGTTTCAGTGCTGTATGAGCCTGATCGCGATAAGTGGAATGGTAATAGCGCGTCAGCGTTGCCGTCATAATGTCGTCGCGAAAACGTAGCCACTGCGCAGCCAGACCTAACAACCAACTAATTTTCTCCAGGAATTGTTGATCGTCAAGCGTATCGAGTTGTGCCAACAACACCGTGAAAATACGCTTCCATAACCAGCTGCTATCGGGGATTTGCGCGATTTTTTCCAGTGATGATAGAGAGTTATTCTCACCGGAAAGTAGCTGTTGGGATATCATGCCGCCCGCTTGCGGTGTAAAAATATCGTGATAAAACTCAATGGTTTTCATCCACGACTTTTCTCTGCGGATAGCGGCTTTCACCACAGAGTAGCCCTGGGCGATGTGCCTACGTAGTACGCACCAATGTGGATTTGCCTCAGGAGATTCATGCTGATATGCAAAGTAACTTGAACAAAGCGCTGCCCAATCCTTTCGTTTCAATTCCTTAGATTCAAGCCGCTTCTTAATAGCGTTGTCTACCTCAGGAAAAAATACGTCATCCTCAAGCAAGATTGGTCGGTCTGGATATAACGGATCGTTATCGGCAAGACCATAAAATACCATCCGCCATTCTCGCTCCGTGAGTTCTTTTGCAAGACGAAGGCGACGTAGAGCCTCCAACCGCATTTCTTGTGGTGGTGAGGGGATTTTTTCTGCTTTATCAAACCGTTTTTCCATATCGAAGGCAGCGGAAGCCAACGTTTGGAAATCATTATGCAGATAATTTTCTTCCCTTTGATTGGAAAAGAGTCTCGCAGCAATGCGCTGAGAAAGAGAATCCAGGGCTGGCGTCATTGAGGCATTACCAACTGACAGACTTCTTTATTGACGACAGGGGTAAAATCCACCTCATCGGCTTTATCACGCTTATCTTTTAGCCCGAAAAACTGCATACGTAACTCGACGCGTCGGCTAGCTTCTTTACTTTCCTTAGCATTATTGAAGGAGACGCCACCCGCCAGGAAGAGTTTACGTATTTGGATCTGTTGTTCTGCAGTAATACTTTTTTGCAGCGAACTGCGGCTATCGAGCAAACTACACATTACCCATTCAGATCTTTGTAGAGAGAGATGTAGGTTATACAGATATGAGCCGTCAGTATCGGTAAACCCTTCAATGACAATTTGCTTAAACCACTTCTTACCTTCTTCACTGTCGGCAGCATCAAGCACCAGCGGAACAACATCCTGCAGTGCTTTTTGCCCTTCAGCATTCAGGAAAAAACGGTTGTGATCGAAACGCCCGGCTTCACCAAAACTGATTCGGTTATCATGGCAATCCACCACAATGCTTTTGTTAACATCACGGGCATGTAGCTCGAGGCGCTCACAGAGTCTGGATATATCCTGCCCTCTTGTTTTTTCACCTTGCTCGGCGCGTTGAATCCGCTGTGTAACTGAGCTTAACGAAGCGACCATGACGACCAGAAACAGGACCATCATGGCCGTCATTAGGTCGGCATATGAGATCCAGAACGGTTTCTCTGCTTCATCGCCGCGGCGTTTCTTAATGCCAAATGCATTTTCAAACATCAGCCGTTATTCCTTAGGCTCTAACGCGTGAAAGGACATCATCCAGCTCACTCACACTTTCACCGATTTGTTCTACAGAACTGGCGAGCAGATTTGAGGCTTTCGCCAATTCGACATCAAGTTTGCCCAGCGTTTTATCCAGACTGCGAGAAACCCCGTCTGAGAAGTCCTCAAATCCTTTTCCAAGCACGCTACTGACATTTTCCATGAACGTCTGTGCTTCACGGTTATAACTCTGCAGGCGCTCGCCATGCTGTTTAAGATCGGCAATAAATTGACTACGTGTTGTTTGTTCTGACTGAGTATTTGTGGCCAGAAGCTCCAGCATGGCAATGGATTTGCCGACAGCCTCTCGATTGTTACGATAATCAGCCACTATGGATGAGAGTTCGCTGGTGGCAAGGGAGAGGGATGAACCTGCGGATTGTGCTTTATTAAGCACATCAGCGGTAAGGTGATTGGCTTCCGAGACCCGATCTCCTGCATGTTCAAAACGTTCAGCTGCCTGGCGCATTTTGTCAGCGCCGTTTTGCATGTCCTGAATCTGTCGATTGTTTTGTTCTGCAAGCTGGCGAAGTGTTTCAGTTGTCCCTAGATGTTGGCTAGCAACAGTTTCAATCAGCTGTTTAATCTGATCGTCAACCTCACTCATTACACGCTGTGTCTGCTCATGAAGAGACTGCTGGTTCGCCTGCTGAGTTGCTGAAATTTGCTGCTGGCCCTTATCGAACAGCCCAAAAAGGCTACCCAACTGTTCACCAAGCGTCTCAACCGAGGTTGCCATCTTTTCCATTGTGGCACTTTGCCCTTGTTGTAAAGAGTTTTGAATGGCTTCTATAAAGGCGGCCATATGCTCTGCTTGTGCCTTTTCTCGCGCTTCGCTATCAGCGAACATTTTCTCCAGTTGTTGGGCCATACGCTCACCGGCCCCTTCACCTTCAGCGCCAATTCTGGCTACAGAGGCCTGCAGGCTGGTGAGCATATCATTCATGCCAGACTGCATAGCTTGCTGACCTGTCTTCATCTCTGATAACAATTGCTCAATAAGTTGGGCGCTACCCTGACGGGAATCATCACTCACCTGGCGCATGTCTTGTAATAAAGTGGCAAAACCAGTTTGCATAGTCTGAATGGCGCCAACGGTTTGCCCCATCATTTCGTTGAGATTAGTAAACTGTTGACCAAATGTTGTATCAAGCTTAGCCATAAACGCTGTCAGAACATCCTGTAGCATGTTCTGCACCATACCGCTTTGATCGCCACTTGCGGTCTGCACGGCACCAGCAATTTTATCTAGCGGTGACTTTAGACTGTTTTCAATTGCACTGCTTACATGCTCAGCAAACTGTTGCCCGGATTCGCGATAGGTGGTGCTAAGTGTGGCTGCCAGGCGTTCGTTTTCCACTTTTTGACTTTCGGCCAGATGCAGCAACATATCGCGTAAGTCGGTAACCAGACTCTCTTTTAGATGGCGTGCTTGGGTCGCACTTTCATTACTGGATTTCACTAACGAGGCGAGATACTCCTCGCCCACGCCACTGTCGTAGAGAGAATCCAGGGCGGCCGTGAATTTTTCCAGATATTTGTAGCATTTAGCGATGGACAGCTTTTCTAGCCAGGTAACCAGAATTGAGGCGAAAATAGCGACAGCTGATCCCAGAAAAGCGTATAGCACATCGTGCAGTAGGTTATTGACGCTGCTGGTGACTTGTTCTGGGGTGCTAGGATCAAAGTGACTGAGGCCGATCATCAGGCCATAGAAGGTGCCGATAATTCCCACGCCAGTCAGAATACCAGGAAGGTGCTTGAAGAATTCCGTGTTCAGTGGAATATCAACCAGTTGTTGTTCCGAGAAAAAGCTAGCGCTTGGGGCTGTAGCACGAACGCGAACGATTTTTTCTTCTCCATTCTCCAGTTCGCGCTGTTGGTGCAAAGACTCCCCGAATTCACTCCAGGCATGTTTTAGTTCAGGCCGATGAAACAGTTTCTGCAGATGCTCAAGCTGAGATTCTGGCTGGTTTTCTTTGATGGAGATGATGGATTGAGTGTGGTTTCTTAAGCCAAATATAATTCTGATAGCTCTGATTAAATAAAAGAAAAAAAAGCAAATGACTGCAAAACTCACCAAACTAATAACAGTGACTGGCACTTTATGGGGTTCCACAGAAGTAAGAACAGCTAAAATAGAATTAAGCCAGGACATTGATTTACCCGTATAAAAATTAATCCATTGTTAAATACACCAAAGACAACTTTCTGAATCAAATAAAAAATAAGCTGCAATGGTTGTCATTGTGTCTCTACGTTGTCCCTGTGTGACACAAAACGTTCAAGGGAGGAACGATACAAAGCAGAGCAACGAGTAAAGCGGTTGTCCAGTTTCCTCCTTTTTACCCGTTAAATGCAAACTTCTTTATGCTCCAATGTTTGTAATCATTGACGTACCGGGTATCATTTTGCGAAATGCATCCCAAAACCGAATCTGCGATCAGACATGGCTGCTTTTTCGCCGCGATCTACCCCCGAGGATTTTGATGAACAACGCTGAACAACAGTTTCTTAATGAGCTGGATAACAAATTCTGGAAAGCCGCTGACAAACTGCGCGCCAACATGGATGCCGCTAACTACAAGCATGTTGTGCTAGGGCTCATCTTCCTGAAGTACGTTTCTGATGCCTTTGATGCCCGTCAGCAGGAGCTAATCACTCTGTTTCGTGACGTCGGCAATCCTGACAACATTTATGCCATGTCTCGCGATGACTATGATTCAGACGAAGAATACGCCCAGGCAATTCAGGAAGAGCTTGAGGTCGAAGACTTTTACACCGAGAAGAATGTTTTCTGGGTTCCTAAAGCCGCACGTTGGGAAACACTGAAAAACAAAGCCATGCTGCCGACCGGCACAGTGCTGTGGGTGGATGAAGCCACCGGACAGGACGTAAAACTGCGTTCTGTTTCCTGGCTGGTAGATAACGCACTGGATGAAATTGAAAAAACCAACGCAAAACTGAAAGGTATTCTGAACCGCATCAGCCAGTACCAACTGAGTAACGAGGTGCTGACCGAGCTGATTAACACCTTCTCGGACGCTAACTTCAGCAATCCAGAATACAACGGTAAGAAACTTAGCTTAAAGAGCAAAGATATTCTTGGTCACGTCTACGAATATTTCCTTGGTCAGTTTGCCCTGGCGGAAGGCAAGCAGGGTGGTCAGTACTATACACCTAAAAGTATCGTGACCCTGATTGTCGAAATGCTGCAGCCCTACAACGGGCGCGTGTATGACCCGGCAATGGGTTCTGGCGGGTTCTTCGTCTCCAGCGACCGCTTTATTGAAGAACACGCAGGTGAGAAGAAATACAACGCAGCTGAGCAGAAGCGCAATATCTCTGTCTATGGTCAAGAGTCAAACCCAACCACCTGGAAGCTGGCGGCGATGAATATGGCCATTCGCGGCATTGACTTTAATTTCGGTGGCAAAAACGCTGATACCCTGCTGGACGATCAGCATCCAGATCTACGTGCCGATTTCGTAATGGCTAACCCGCCATTCAACATGAAGGAGTGGTGGAGCGCGAAACTGGAAAACGACGTGCGCTGGAAATACGGCACGCCACCGCAGGGCAACGCCAACTTTGCGTGGATGCAGCATATGATCCACCACCTTGCGCCGAAAGGCTCGATGGCACTGCTGCTGGCCAACGGCTCAATGAGTTCCAATACCAACAACGAAGGTGAAATCCGTCGTAACCTGATCGAAGCCGACCTGGTAGAATGTATGGTGGCGCTGCCAGGACAGCTGTTTACCAACACCCAAATCCCGGCCTGTATTTGGTTCCTGACCAAAGACAAAACAAGCGGCAACGATAAAGCGCATCGCAAAGGCGAAGTGCTGTTTATTGATGCTCGCCAGATTGGTTTTATGAGAGACCGCGTACTGCGTGATTTTACCCGCGAGGACATTGCCACAATTGCTAATACCTTCCACGCCTGGCAGGCGGATAAAGATTACGCAGATGAAGCTGGTTTTTGCTTCTCTGCAACGCTTGAAGATATTCAGAAAAATGACTTTGTTTTAACCCCAGGGCGCTATGTGGGTGCTGCTGAGCAGGAAGCAGATGATGAGCCGTTTACCGATAAACTGTTACGACTGACCGCACAGCTGAAAAACCAACTGGAAGAGAGCGAAAAACTGGAAGTGCAAATTAAAGTAAATCTGGGGGGGCTGGGTTATGAGTTCTGAGTGGCCTGTTGTACAGATAGATAACATTAAAGCTGATGTGAAAAATGCGATAACTATTGGCCCCTTTGGTTCAAGAATGAAAAGTGATTGTTATGTCGAATCTGGTATTCCAGTCATACGAGGAACGAACCTCGGCCCAACATCTAATTTTATAAATGACTTTGTATACATTACAGAAGATAAAGCCGACGAATTGGCTTCATGTAATGTTTATAAAAATGACATCGTATTTCCTCACAGGGGCTCTATAGGTGAAGTTGGAATTGTAGAAAATGATCAACGATACGTTCTTTCCAGTAGCTTGATGAAGTTAACATGCGATCCTCATAAGGCATGCCCCAGATTTATATACTATTTTTTTAAAAGTAATGTTGGTCGTCATGAGTTGCTCAAAAATGCATCTCAAGTTGGTACGCCAGGCATCGGACAGCCATTGTCATCTCTAAAATCTATTGAATTATCTTTACCACCGTTAAAAACACAAGAAAAAATAGCTATTATTCTTGGGGATTTGGATAAGAAAATTGACCTTAATTGGCAAATAAACCAAACCCTCGAGCAAATGGCGCAAGCCCTTTTCAAAAGCTGGTTTGTCGATTTTGAACCTGTAAAAGCAAAAATCACAGTGCTGGAAGCAGGTGGTACTCAGGAAGACGCGACGCTTGCAGCCATGACGGCGATTTCCGGGAAAGATGCTGATGCTCTGGCGGTTTTTGAGCGTGAGCACCCTGAGCAATATGCCGAGTTAAAAGCTACGGCAGAACTGTTTCCGTCTGAGATGCAGGATAGTGAGTTGGGGGAGATTCCTGAGGGATGGCATCATGGGCCATTGAGCAACATTGCTACTTTTGCCAATGGTAAAGTCGATGTTTGTTCTCTGACACCTGAAACGTATATTTCAACTGAGAATATGCTGGAAAATCGCGCTGGTATTTCTACAGCCTCTTCACTGCCCTCAGTAAATAGTGTTCCTGAATTTAGATGTGGGCACGTTCTAATTTCCAATATTCGTCCTTATTTTAAGAAAATTTGGTTGGCTCGTTTCAACGGGGGACGTTCAGCGGATGTGCTAGCTTTTGAAGCGCTAGACGCAGTCACTGTAGAATATGTTTATAACCTCCTTTATCAAGAGGCTTTCTTTAATTTCATGATGCTGACCTCTAAAGGTGTCAAAATGCCTCGTGGTGATAAAAAAGCGATAATGGGCTGGCAGTGCGTATATCCCGCAAAGAAAATTTCAAACGCTTTCTCAAAAGCAGTTGGTGAATATTATTCATTCATTGAAATTAACAATGCGCAGAATAAAACGTTAACCCAACTCCGCGACACCCTCCTCCCCAAACTGCTCTCCGGCGAAATCACCCTGCCGGAAGCCGAGCAGGCGGTAAGCGAGGCGGAAAATGTATAAAGTCGATACGCCGACCAATAGCCTGCACTCTCTGCAGGAGGTGTCTTTCAGCAGCCTCGGTTATACCGAGCGCTATCACCTGCAGGAGTGGCTGGCGAAGAACCCGCAGGCATTGACCCGCGATAACGACGACGAACTGCTGATTATCCAGAAAGAGTTCGCTGGGTTTGATGACACCAAAGAGCGCCTCGACCTGCTGGCGATCGATAAGCAGCGCAATCTGGTGATCATTGAAAACAAGCTCGATGACTCCGGGCGCGATGTGGTGTGGCAGGCACTTAAATATGCCGGTTACTGCGCCAACCTGCGCAAAGATCAGATCCTTGACATCTTCCAGCTCTATCTCGACAAATACGAACCGGAAGAAACCCGCCCAGCAGCGGAAGTGATGGCGGAGTTTCTGGAGTGCGAAAGCCTGGATGAAGTGCAAATCAATCAGAGTCGCACGCAGCGAGTGATGATGGTGGCGGCCAGCTTCCGCAAAGAAGTGACCAACACCGCGCTGTGGCTGATGCAGTTTGGCCTGCGGGTGCAGTGCTTTAAGGTTAAGCCCTACAAATTCAACGACGATGTGTTTGTTGATATTCGCCAGGTGATCCCCACACCTGAAGCCGAATCCTTCATGATTGGCATGGCACAGAAAGAAGCGGAAGAGCAGTCCACCAGCGGCGAACTGAAAACCCGGCATTATCTGCGCAAGGCCTTCTGGACCAAAGCGCTGGAACGCCTCAAAGCCAGCCAGTGTACGTTGTACAACAATATTAGCCCCTCGACCGACCACTGGCTCAGTGCCGGGTCTGGTATTAGCGCGGTATCGTATAACCTGATTTTCAGCAAAAAAGAGATCCGTGTTGAGCTGTGGATTGCCAAATCTTCGGCTGAGAGCAATACCTTTGCGTTTAACTGGCTCTATGAACACAAAGCGCTAATAGAGAAGTCGTTTGGTCATGGAATGAAGTGGGAACCGTTGCCGGGCAAAAAATCGTGCCGTATCTCTTTTGCCACGCCTGCTACCAGCCTCGATGAGAGCAACTGGCCAGCGATGATAGACTGGCTGCTGGTTAACCTGACGGCGTTTGAGAAAGCGCTCGAGCCTTTTATCGCCCCACTGAATATGGCGCTTAAAGATATTTCTAACGCGCCGGAAGAAACGGAAGAACCTGAGACAGAGGAAGCCTGATGCTGAGCGAAGACGATTTAGAGCAGCAATGCCTGAAATGGTTTGCTGAACAGGACTGGGAAGTGCTGCACGGGCCCGATATCGCGCCAGATGGCGACAATCCGCTGCGTGCCTCATTTCATGATGTGTTTTTGCGCCCAGTGATGCTGGAGCAGCTACAAAGTATCAACCCCCATCTCCCTGCTTCCGTGCTGGAAGAGGTGATACTAAGTATTACCCGTCCCGAAAGCCCGGATCTGGTCGTTAGCAATAAGGCCTTTCATCACCTGCTACTCGACGGTGTGCCCGTAGAGTACAAACGCGAAGATAAGACGGTTCACGATAAAGCGCTGCTGATGGATTTTAACCATCCTGGTAATAACCGCTTTATGGTCGTGAACCAGGTGGCTATTCAGGGGATAAAACAGATCCGTCGCCCGGATATTATCGGCTATATCAACGGCCTGCCGGTGGCGGTGATTGAGCTGAAAAGCCCGATTGATGCCAATGCCGATATCTGGGCTGCGTTTAACCAGTTGCAGACCTATAAAAACGAACTCAGCGACCTATTTATCTGCAACGAAGCGCTGGTGGTGAGCGACGGGCAGAATGCGCGTATCGGCTCGCTGACCGCTGATGAAGAGCGCTTCCTGCCGTGGAAAACCGTGGCTAACGAAGACGACAAGCCGCAGTTTGACTGGCAGCTTAAAACCGTGGTGCAGGGCTTCTTTAACCGGGAACTGCTGCTCGATTACATTCGTTTCTTTGTGTTGTTCGAAAATGACGGTAAACGGCTGATCAAGAAAATTGCTGCTTATCATCAGTTCCACGCGGTGCGTGAGGCGGTTGCGGCAACGATTGTGGCCTCTACCGGCAAACATCTGCCATTACGGAGTAACATCCAGCCCGGCAGTAAAAAAGCGGGCGTGGTGTGGCATACTCAAGGTTCCGGTAAAAGTATCTCCATGTGCTGTTACGCCGGGAAACTGCTGCAACAGGCAGAGATGAACAACCCGACCATCGTGGTAGTGACTGACCGTAACGATCTCGACGGGCAGCTCTACGCCACCTTCTGCCAAGCGCAAGATTTACTGAAACAAACGCCGTTACAGGCCAACGACCGCGACGAGTTGCGCGAGCTGCTCAATGCCCGTGAATCCGGCGGTATTATTTTTACTACCGTGCAGAAATTTGCGCCGTTGGACAATGAGCAGAGCCATCCTGCACTTAACGCACGCAGCAACATCGTGGTGATTTCCGATGAAGCGCACCGCAGCCAATATGGTTTGAGCGCCACGCTGGACAGACAAACTGGCGTCTATAAATATGGTTATGCCAAACACATGCGCGATGCGCTGCCGAACGCCTCTTTTATGGGCTTTACCGGTACGCCAATTGCGTCTGAAGATAAAGATACCCGTGCCGTGTTCGGTGATTACGTCTCTATTTACGACATTCAGGATGCGGTTGATGACGGCGCCACGGTGCCTATCTACTACGAATCCCGACTGGCAAAACTAGACCTGAATCATGAGGAGCTGGAAACGCTCTCCGGTCAGGTGGATGAGCTGGTGGAAGATGAAGAGACCGGCCAGCAAGAGAAAACCAAAGGTGACTGGAGCCGTCTGGAAAAGCTGGTGGGTTCTGAGCCGCGTATTGAGCAAGTTGCCGCTGACTTGGTTCAGCACTTTGAAACTCGTAACGCAGCCATGAATGGCAAGGCGATGATTGTCGCCATGAGCCGCGATATCTGCGTGAAGTTCTACAAGGCAATCGTGGCAATTCGCCCGGAGTGGCATAGTGAAGATGTCGAACAAGGGGCAATCAAAGTCATCATGACCGGCTCGGCATCGGATAAAGACCCTCTCCAGCCGCACATCTACAACAAACAGACCAAAAAACGTCTTGAAGCCCGCTTTAAAGATTTGAACGATCCGCTGAAGCTGGTAATCGTCCGCGATATGTGGCTGACCGGGTTTGATGCGCCGTGCTGTCACACCATGTATATCGACAAGCCGATGCGCGGCCATAACCTGATGCAGGCCATCGCGCGGGTTAACCGCGTGTTCCGGGATAAGCCCGGCGGGCTGGTGGTGGATTATATTGGTATTGCGAACGAGCTGAAGCAGGCGCTGAAAACCTATACCGACTCAAAAGGAAAAGGGCAGACCACGGTTGATGCCCGGGAAGCCTTTGCCGTCCTGTTGGAAAAAATCGACATCATCCACGGGATGTTTGCACCCTCGGCAGGAAAACCAGGCTTTAGCTACGTGGGCTTTTCTCGCGATCCGTTGGTGTTCTTGCGCGATGCGGTGAACTACATTCTGGGTCTGGATGACGGTAAAAAACGTTATCTCGATGTTTCATTGGCGATGAGTAAAGCTTGGTCATTGTGTAATACCTTGGATGAGGCGAAACCCTTACAGGAAGAATTCGCATTCCTCTCGGCAGTCAGAGTGGGGCTTATCAAGCTTGATCCCAAGGAAAAATTTAGCCAGTCGGAAAAAAATTCTCTGCTGAGTAAGATCCTTGATAACGCGGTTATTGCTACTGGGGTTGAGGATGTCTTCGCGCTGGCCGGGCTGGATAAACCCAATATCGGCCTGCTGTCGGATGAGTTCCTGGAAGAAGTGCGGGAAATGCCACAGCGCAATCTGGCGGTAGAACTGCTGGAAAAACTGCTGAATGACGGCATTCATGCCCGTTCTGGTAATAACGTGGTGCAGCAGAAGAAATACTCTGACCGCCTGAAAGCGGTTCTGCTCAAATACAATAACCGTGCGATTCAGACCGCACAGGTGATTGAAGAATTGATCCAGATGGCTAAAGAGTTTCAAGAGGCGATGGCGCGTGATGAAGCTTTGGGGCTGAACCCGGATGAAATCGCGTTCTATGATGCGCTGTCAGAAAACGAAAGTGCTGTGCGTGAGCTTGGTGATGATATCCTTAAGAAACTGGCTATCGAGGTGACGCTTAAATTGCGTAAATCTACAACCGTAGATTGGCAGGTACGCGAAAGTGTGCGTGCACGATTGCGTATTTTGGTGCGCCAGACGTTGCGTAAATACAAGTATCCACCTGATAAAACACCTTATGCTGTCGAACTGATACTCAAACAGGCGGAAGTTGTTTCGAATAGCTGGACGGTTTAAATTCGTTATATCTTAACTGGCTGTGGTGGATACGCAATTTTTCTCTGGCATGAATTTTCTGCAGACCATTACGACAAGTATTAAGATCTGCACCCATTCTCATTTTATAAAGAATGGGTGCAGATTCTGTTTGGAGTGTGTTTAAAACCTTTTGATAATTATTCATACAGAGCTATTCCATCACAACTAAACTCTATTGCTTCAGCTCATTTTGTATAACATAAAGTTTTCTGATTCTTTTAAACGCTGAATGATAATGATTGCTATGTAGCATACTGAATTAAATCATTCGCACCCGACTGGGGTTCATCCAGTGCACAACACAGGTCAGTAGCCCATCATCACGCCATCATAAAAGCATCCAAATCATCCGCGTCTTTAATAATCTTGTTTTCCTCTACTCCATAAGCTTGAGCGAGTGTAATACTGGCTTCGAGCAATTTGCGATTATTTTCGACATTGAAAGCTGCTGCTGTCAGTTCACCTAATGCCGTGAATTCGGACAGGATTCGCTTAAGCGCTAGCTGCTCAATGTCATTAAGTCGAAGGGTAAAGTGGTCCATTCTGGCTTGCAGAGCCCGCCGGGCTTTACTGTCCAGATTTTTGGCAACAGTGACCATGAACTTCCCAGAGATAGAGCCAATTACGGCCCCTAGCACTGGAATAGGGATTAACGACTGGCCTGCAATGGTCATAGCACCGACGATAGCGGACTCGGCACAAACAATGAGCCCGAGCTCGGTAAACTCATCAAGATCTATGTCACCCTGCTGGTAAGATAATGCAAGGCTTCCAACCCCTTTAGCTGCGGTGACTAGTGCACTGGCGAAAGGTGCTCCCATCGAGGCATAGTTAGTTAGTGTATAAATTGCTCCAGCGGATACCCCACCGATCGCTGCACCTTTTAGCGTATCCAGCCCCACGTCCTGCCAGTCTTGTGCGTCGAACTCACCACAAAAGATGTTTTTACCATCACGATACTTGCGATATATCCCCGTTCCGAGAGCAAAAACGCCACCAAAAGCAGCACCTATCGCTGTCGCCCGCATGGCTTCGTTCAGAGAGGGCTGATGGTCCTCAATAATTTCAGCTTTTTTAGCCTCGTTCTGCTTGCCTAATTCCTGATCATGCTTATCGAGTGTTTCATCGATTTTCCCCCATTGAACGTCTTTGTAATCTGAGACTCCAGGGCGCACGACATCAGTGAATGTCCGCCCCGTCGAGCTTTCAATTTCGGCAACTTTATCCTTAATTGCCTGCATAGTTTTTTCGCTCAATCCCTCTACCGGCTTGCCGTCAATGACGTCCTGGATGGTCTGCCAGGTATCTTTCGGAATATGATAAAATTGCTCACCCTTTGTAAAGTCGGGATAAGTTTCCATGTGGTTGAGGACATGAGTTAGATTTTTATTAATGCCATTTATAAATTTTGACTGTACTTCAATTCCATCAATCTTATAGTCCGCAGGGGCGGTGCGGCCCACCCCATTAAATGTTGCCCCTAAAGCCGACTCATCAACTAATCCTTCATTGATCGCCTGTTGTGCATTGCGCACGCCCACTTCAAGTTGTTCAGCAATCTCACCATGCTTGGTACTCATCGAACCCAGAATGTTATTTGGTGACGCAATAAAATCACGCACCTTCTGCATTTGTTCGCCCGCAAAAGTAAAGGCGCTGTCCTGCTGCGCCAACTTTAACAACTCATCCTTGATGCGGGCCTGGTTAAGGGCATTAACCGCACTGCCTATAACTTGATCGCCTACCGCATCATGACTATTCACACTGTTCATTACTGGATTTTCTTGTTAATCAGTTTTGACAACGCATTGATATGGTTAATCAACGCCCCTAACTGATCTTTCTGATGTGCATTGAACTGGCTATAGTCCCGTGGCGCGGTCTTTTCCAGCACATCAACAATGCTTTCAGTACCATGATAATGTTCGGACGTTAACACCTTCAGTTCTTGCGCACCGCGTTCCATTACTCTCAACTCGCTGGTTTTGGCACGAACATGGCGGTCTTCCTTTTGAGCTTCCTCAATAATTTTTCCATTCTTACGGCGAGCCAGTAAGGTGCCACTTGCTATGCCTACTGCGCCAATTCCCCAACCAACTGGACCCGCTAACGCCAGTAATGCACCTCCTGCAGACATGCCTCCGCCGCCAGCAGCCAACGCTCCACCACCAAGCCATGCCAATGCAGCATTTGTTGCTGCAGCGCCGCTTAAAGTTGCAATGGCGGTACCCGTTGAGGCCGTACCAAATGTCGTTGCAATGGCTAAGGCTGCCGTAGGGGCAAAGGCTGCGACACCAGCGCCAACTGCAACCCCTGCAGCTGCCGTGCCCTTTCCGACATGGGACGCGCGGTATTCCTCTTCCAGTTTTTCAACCACATTATCGAATTCAGCTATCTCCGCCTTTAATTCACTCCAGGATTTATCAAATTCTTTTGGCTTATTGGCTAATCGATTAACAAAGCTTTCGCCGCGCGTAATCAAATTTTTACTGCACTTTTGGCGTAGCAGGAAAAGGTCAGTAATTGCTTCCTGGGTATTTTTCGCTTGGGCCTCATATTGGGTAGTTGCCCTAGAGAGACTGGCTAAGGCTTCTTTTCTTTCTGAACCTCGTAACATTTTTAACTCCTGCTGTAAGTTGTCAAAATTGGTCTTAATTGTGTTGCCATCTTTTTGTGAATCGTCGCTTAGTATTCTTTTTTGCGCTGCCAAACGCTTAACTACTTCATCATCCAATAATCCTGTAATGAAATAGTTTTAATATTAGATATTTTCTTTCTGTCACCGCATTGCCAGCAACATTTGTAAGCTCTAAAACAGCACACTCATTTAATGCCCAGGCACTTTTATGAAATTAGTTATAAATCCAACATGACCTTATCCATAAACCGATTGTTTGGTCACTATCGGCACCCGTCTCACATCACTCACCGCATCACCAAACGCGGCCAAAAACCATTTCAGCATCGCGCTATCAACCACGGTGGCGGAGATTTCCAGTCGCTCTTCACCAATTTCCCGATGCGTTTGATCCGTTGATAACGGAGATTCAATTAGGTGGAGTCCAGCAGTGCGATCAATTTCAAAAGTAAGGAAAATCATTTCCCCTTCACCAAATCCAAAGCGGCCGTCGTCGTCATATTTTTTTAAGTTGAATTCGGATGGTCGCTCGAAGGTAAAGGTGCTGACGCTCGCGGAAAGGATACGGTTGAGCGCCAGACTACGTTCATTGTTGTAACCTTCGAAGCGGCAAACCAGATAGAGGCGAGGCCCTTGCTGCGCCAATCCCAATGGCATTACTGTGTTTTCGCTTTCTTTGCCGCTCGCATTGCGATAGGTGATGCGTAATAAGTGATTGAGATACAGCGCTTCACTGACGGATTCAAACACACCTTCAGCGATGGGGGGCGGCAGTAATGGCTGGCTGGTTGCCACGATACGCACTTTATCTGGCCACTCCGCTTCAAGGCGGGTAGGGCCGTTGTCATGCAAATTACGCTGCGCCTGGGTAAACAACCCGGTCATGGATTTAATCAGTCGGGTCGGCAAAATAGGCTTCAGATGCGCTTCTGCCATCGCCAATAGCAACGACTCCTGCGGCGTCAGCATTGGAAGTGAGACGCCACTAGAATTCTCCAGCCAACGATAGCCATAAGGACGGTTGCGGTCGTCGCGCTCGATATCAAAATGGTCGCAAAGCATCTCCAGATTGCGCTGAATAGTCCTTACATCGCGCTCGATTCCAGCATGCTGTAGCTGCTCATGAAGCTCTTTTGCCGTGATTTTTCTGCCGCGAGGAATACGGCGCAGAAGCTCAAGAGCGAGCACGGTGGTCTCAATGGTTTCAGGTCTTTTAGCCATTTTGATTTCCTATCAAATTACTTAGTGCAAAAAGCCAATCGCCGGTTTTTCGCGTTTCTTCATCCAGCACTCGGCTTTCAGTGCGGCAATAAAAGCCGCTGTTGAACTCACTGGCTTAAATTGATGCTGACGTGCTACCAGTGCAAAATCGCCCGGCGTCAGGTAGTCCAGTTTAGATATTTCTTTAATTTCAGTAGATTGCGGTTCATTGAGCTGAAGCTCACGAGAGTAAAGATTCAACAATGCGACCGCCTGGTCATCACACAAATAGTTGAACCGCACCTTAAGATCGAAACGACGCAGCGCGGCGGCATCCAGCACATCAAATCTGTTCGTGGTGGCGATCAGCACACCTTCAAACAGTACCATCTGGCTTAACATTTCGTTGGCACTACTCACTTGCCAATGGTGATGGAACTCGTCGCGTGCGCTAAGAAAACTATCAATCTCATCAATCAGCAGGATCGCATTGTCGCGATGCGCTTGTTCAAATAACGCCGCAATGTTCTGTTCATTTTCACCGACGTAGCGGCCAAAAAGCTGTGAAGCCTTGCGTTCTATAACGACCTTATCTAACTGCTTCGCAAGCCAATGTGCCCATGCCGTTTTACCCGTGCCCGAAGGGCCAGAGAGGCAAAAACGCGCTGAGTGACCAGGTGTCAGAGCTTTACCAATCTCATCGAGTGGATTATCACAATTGATAAATGCCGTGTCATACAACGCGGGTATTTGGGCCGCAACATGGTTTTTTATCGGCTTATGCCCCTGAGCCTTTAGGGTGTTATTGATTAAATACATTAAAGTCTCAGGGCGTTTTTCCTTTGAGAGCTTGTCGCCAATGCCCGCGAGGACGTTTGCTGCCCGGTTAATAACCGCTGGGGCCAGATAAGAGGCCTCCGCTAATTGGGCAACAGCGCCTGGTGCCAGTATTTCGCCACAAGCTTCTTGAATGATCTTTGCCCGCTGATGACGTGGTGGGGCATTGAGCTCAATAACCATGTCAAAGCGGCGTACCATTGCGGGGTCCATATAATCAATGTCATTGGCTACCCATAGAGTGGGAACAACATTCTCTTCCAATAGACGATTGATCCAGGCTTTCGCTAATGGAAGCGGACTGCTGTTATGAATCCCGGGACTTTCGACAAAAACATCTTCTGCCTCATCGAGCAGGATGATGGCTCGTTCATCGATGAATAAGCGCTGCGCAGCACGCCAGGCACGTAAACGACGGCTGCCACTGATCGGGCGCAGGGATTCATTCTCACTGCTGACTTCATACAGGGGAGTTTGCAACTCATTGGCAATCAAACGACAAAGCTGGCTTTTGCCGCTACCCGGTTGGCCATGAATCAGGATATTGACCCCGATACTTTGGGTGCTCAGCGCATGATGCAACCACTGACGCAGAATATTAACTGCCGGGATGTGGGCATAATTATCAAGCTTTAGATGGGCTGGCCCACAGATGTTGATCATGCCTTGCAGGAGACGCGCTGGACTTGTCTCACCCGCGTAAAGGCGTTCTGCCAGGGTGGGTGAGAATGGCTCAAGTTTATTGCGTAGTAGATGCGCACCGTTCATTTCAAGGCTAACCAGACCGGTTTTGGTCAGAGTGCTGGAGGGGCCAAGTGCCTCGCGTACCTCGGTTTCAGTGATATCCAAAGTCATCGCAAGTGTCCGATAAACTTTGGCGGAGGTGAGTGGCCCAAGCCATTCCGTAACGTCGTCAAGCAGCCTTTCCTGATGGAGCTGTAATGTGAACTCCAGAATAGATTTTTCAACGCTGTTCAAGCCAATACGCGTGGCAAACCTGCTCATTGCAGTTTGAAAAATAGAAGCTTGGGTTAATGAGTTATGTTGTTCAGCATCGTGAAAAATCTTACGTAATCTTTTCAGCAACGAATCTTGATCCTGCTGACTCAGGTTAAAAGAATGCTCATTGCTGAGGTGAAGATAATCAGCCAGCGGTTGGCTACTGAATCCATGCTGGGTAATAAACTGTTTGTGCGCGCCCAGGCGAAATAGTATCCGCAAGATCCATTGCTGCATTTTGGTATCCTGGTAATTCATTTCAGCGACTTGACTTACTTCAGCAGACATTACAGTGTTCATATTCTTCTCCTTGTGAAAGCACTATTTTTAAATTGTGCTGAGACATTTTGTGTCGCATGAAATGAAAAAGTTTTTTTGGAGATGTTGGTTGGCTGCGACACAAGTTGTCGCAAGGATATGAGTGTTTTCGGTGCAGTTAATAATTATGATATTAAATATTTTCTTGCAAATGCCGACAACCGTTTTATTCTAGAGGGTGGTTTTTTAAACGTTGGCCGGGAGTGGTTTATAGATACACAATGTGTCCCCTGAAGGGGAACGTATTCAGAGATAAGTTAGTCAGGTTGGCGAATTAAAAATTAATCCGATAAAATTATATACAAAGGAATGCGTTGTGGAAAAAAATGATGATTGGGGAAATTTAAGGGAATTGCTGCAAAGCACCGTACTGCTTCAGGAGAGCTATCAGCATGCAAAGAAGCGTTACTCCAAAAAAATCGCTCCAGACTTTCGTTTATTTCGCTTCTTTAATATAAATGAAAATACGCTTTCTAAGTGTTTTGCGTTTCTTCTTAAGCCAGATGAAACTCATGGCCAGGGCGAGTTATTTCTCAATGGTTTTTATCAGTTAATAGAAAGATCCAAAGCGATTACCACCAAAAAACAAACTGAGGTTTATACAGAGTATACGATTTCCGGAAGTAGAAGAATCGATATCTTGATTGATGGCGAAAATGAGTTAACGGCTATTGAAAATAAACCTTGGGCAGTCGATCAAAAAGATCAACTTCAAGATTATGCGCAATGGTTAGCTGTAGAATCACACCGCAGAGGCATTGGATGGTCATTAATATATCTTTGTAATAATGATATAAATGAGTTTTCTTTAAGGTCTGACTTGGCAGAGGAAATAAAGCGAAATGTAAAGCCTGTTACTTTTATCCAGGTTGAAAGATGGCTATCACATTGTGCGTTATACATTGAGGCACCTGCTGTACGCTGCTTTGTTGATGCTTTGATAAAATTTATTCGCGAAGATATTAATGGGGATATCGCTATGGAATTGCAAAACGAACTGACAGAGAAGTTGGTGGCCTCACCACAAAACCTCCGAGCAGCACTATCAATTGCACAAAATATACGTCAAGTTAAGGAGCGACTCTGGCGCGATTTCATCATTCATCTTCGCCAGCAACTGTTACCTATTGGAACTCAAGTGGTGACTAATGATGAATTGAGTTTGGGAGGTAAGTACGCTTCATTCTCGCTCTTATTTAAAGAAGGCGATGATTTTAAATTATGCTGGGAGTTTAGTACATCTGACTACCGCAACTTGGCTTACGGGATTTGCTCGGTCAATGAACCCGACGAGAAGATACACCTTGAGTGTTTTCCAGCCATTGCTTCAGCTATGAGTGATGTTTTTCCTGAAATTGATGCAACTATTGGAACGACAGAATGGTGGCCATGGTGGTGCCATGCTGATGTGGGTATGGATGTTCCACGCAACTGGAATATGGATGCTGAAGCCTGGAGCTTACTACTTGAACGCGGAGAAGGAAGCTTTGCGCAGACGATCGTTAGTATGGCAAAGCGTATCCACAATGAAGTTGATTTGTCTCTGTTAAGAGCGACGAACTAAAATTGCATGAAGCAAGAACTCAACCCGAACATTTCCGGTAATTGAATACTTCCACCAGTTTTATTCGCCAGCATCAGTAACACTTCACGTGCCCGGCCAGAAACTCCCACAACACAGGCCGGGCACAAATCCATCCTCACATTCCCGTCCCATCACACCCCACACGCATTTATTTTAGCGATTCCCACATCCACCGATATAACCGTTAAGGGATCGTTTTCGGAGAGTGGTGGCTGGCGAGACAAGGGAGAGTCAATTTGAAGCTGATGCCTGACGGTTAATGACGCACGTCAATTCACCCAGCCGCTCTACTTTATCGGTCAATGCGCGGGACGGGGTGAAAAATGGAAAAGGTACTGATTGTTGACGATCATCCAATCACGCGATTAGCGCTCAAGATACTGCTTGAAGAAGATAATCGGGTAGTCGTAGGTGAAGTGGGCGATGGCATTCAGGCTATAAAGTTTGTGAAAAAACTGCAGCCGGATTTAGTGATTATTGATATCGATATCCCGGTGCTCAACGGTATCGATGTCATCAAGCGTGTGCGCCAGAGCGGGCACAAGAGAGGCATTCTGGTGCTCTCCGGCAAAGACAGCGAGCACTATATCCGCCGCTGTGCCATAGCGGGTGCCAACGGATTTATCAGTAAGTGCAAAGAGTTAACCGAGCTGAGAGATGCGATTCGCGCTATCAGCAAAGGATATGCCTTTTTCCCGATGAATTGTGCGCGTCAGGGCTTGCATCTTGAGGATGAAAACAGCGACCAGCGCAAAATTGACGAACTGTCGCCCAAAGAGCTGAATGTATTGCGGCAGCTGGCGCGCGGCGAGAAAGTGGTGGATATTGCGCGAGGCATGAACATCAGCGATAAGACCGTCAGCACCTATAAAAGCCGGCTGATGATGAAGCTGGAGTTAAAGAACCTGGTGGATGTGCTCTATTTTGCCCAGCGGCACAACCTGGATTGAGGCGCTGGGCATATCATGCGCTGAACTCGTCTTTGAGAAAGGTTTCGATAGCCTGATTCAACACATGCACGCAGCCCAGCGTTTCATCAAGCATCTGGCCGAGATGGCGTTCATCGGCTGGGGCGCTACAGGCTTGCTCTAATTCGCGGCACTGATCGGCAATCGAGACTGCGCCGATGATCTGCACCGAACCTGCCAGACGGTGCAGGCTGCGCTCCAGCGCGGGCCAGTCGCGATTGTCGAAACAGGCGCAGGCAACCTGCATATCATGCAAATTTTCATCGCGGGTAGCGCTGAGCAGGCGCTGCAGCATCTCGTTGTCCTGATGAGCCAGTTCGCGCAGGGCGTTGAGGTCGAGCAGATGATTCAGTGCGACATGGCCGGGATAGGGCACAACAGTCGGGCGCGGCACTCTTTGCAGCAGTGCTTCCAGCTGCGGCAGGCGCAACGGTTTGAACAGGCAGTCATCCATGCCTGCTTCCAGGCAGCGCGATCGCTCTTCCGGCTGGGCGTTGGCGGTCAGTCCCATAATGGTGAGCGGCTCGCGCTGTTTTTTACGCAGTTCGCGCGTCAGGGTGAAGCCATCCATCACCGGCATGCTGCAATCGGTGATCACCAAATCAATCTGGTTTTCCTGCCACAGCCACAGCGCCTGTTCGCCATCCTCGGCTTCGATCACTTTGTGTCCCAGTCGGGTGAGCTGGCGTTTCAGCAGCAGGCGGTTGGCGGGATGATCATCCACCGTCAGGATGGTTAACGGCAGGCCGCAGGCATCTTGCTGGCGAACCTGCTCAACCGGCGCGCTCACCGCTTCACGACAATCCACCGGGATACGCACGCAGATGCGGGTGCCGCGCCCCGGCTGGCTGTGCAGCGTCAGGCTGCCCGCCATCATCGCCACCATTTGTTCGCAAATCGCCAATCCAAGTCCGGTGCCGCGCTGTTTTTTGCCCGATGCGGACTGTTCGTAAGGATTGAATATCAGTTGCTGATCCTCTTCGCTGATGCCGATGCCGGTATCCTGCACCGTGAGTTCCAGCGTAGCGCGATCGCCTTCTCCAGGTTTGCTACGCACTTGTACTTCCACCGTGCCGCGCTCGGTGAATTTGATGGCGTTGCTGATCAGGTTGGAAAGGATTTGCCGCAGACGCATCGGATCCAGCAGCAGTTCATCTGGATGCAGCACATCAATCTGATAGTGCAGCAGCAATCCTTTCTGGCGCGCCAGCCCTTCGAACACGCGCACCACCGGTTCGGCCAGCGTATCGAAGCGCACCCATTCCGGCGACAGTTCCAGCTTGCCCGATTCGATTTTCGCCATGTCGAGGATATCGCCAATCAGCCCCATCAGCGATTGCGCGGATTCATAGGCGACGCGCACCGATTCTTTATCGCACGGTTGTTGCAGACGATTGGCGACCGCCAGCTCCAGTAAGCCAATAATCGCGCTGATCGGCGTGCGGATTTCGTGGCTCATAGTGGCGAGGAAGGTACTTTTGGTGCGGTTAGCTTGTTCGGCGCGCTCGCTGGCCTGCAGCAGATCGCGGGTCAGTTGTTCATGTTCCGTCACATCCTGCCAGCTGCAAATCATTCCGGCGATGTTGCCGTGATTATCGCGAAACGCCACTGCGCGGTGGATGACATCACGCAGTTCGTGGCCGTTATCGATCTGGCCGCGCTGTGGTGTCATCTCCATTGACGTTTGTTCCGCCAGTAAGGCCATTTGCGCCTGGCAAATAGCGTGCAACGGATGCGCGCTGTCGCTGAGCGACAATTGGCTGATATTGGAGTGTGCATCGTTGAAGAACTGGCTCCAGGCCGGATTTTTGTTGGTCATCTCGCCTTTGTGGTCAATGACGTAAATCGGCACCGGCGTGCCGTTGAACAGGGTTTTCTGGAAGGTGGCCTGTTCCTGCAGTCGCGCCTGCGCCTCTTTACACTGACGCACCGCGCGATGCAGATGGTAGTTCCAGAACAGTGAGGTGATCACCAGCACCGCGAAGATCCCGGCCAGCCAGTAGAATTCGTGGCGATACGCCATCCATGTATCGAGTTTAACATCGGGCGTGCCCTGCCATTTCATTGCCAGCAGCGAGATATCGCGCGGCGGAATGGTCGCCAGCACCTTATTCAGGATGCTCAGCAGTTCCGGATTATCGCGCCCTACAGCAAAGGCAATCCGCGCGGGATTTTCCCCGAGGCGCGAGACAATCTGCAGGCGATTACTGAAGTAACGATCGATCATGTAGCGCGCGGCAATCAGGTTATTCACCGCGCTATCCACCCGACCTTCATTCACCATCTGTAGTGCAATACTGGCGTTCTCAACGGTGACCAACTTGATGTGGGGGAAATTTTCCTTCAGCCAGCCGGTGAGCTCATGCTGGGGCGTAATCGCCAGCGTGTCGGTGTCATTGAGTGATTTGGGCGCACCCAGCGTGTTTTTGCTCACCAGCACATACGGCGGCAGCACGTAAGGGCGGGAGAAGAGGGCGCGCGCTTCACGCTGCGGGCTGTGGGCCAGCGAGCCAACCAGCTCAACTTCATGGCGGCTGAGCCGGTCGAACATTGCGTTGACGGAAGAGGCTTCGATCATGGTGAAGTCGATACCGGTGCGCAGATGAATCAAACGCAGTAAGTCTGCAGTCATACCGTTAAATTTGTTGTGCCGATCTTTTAGCGTGAAAGGCGCATCGAGCGGGTTCATCACCACGCGCAGCGTCTGATGCTGAGCCAGCCAGCGTCGCTCACGGTCAGTGAGTTGCAGAGGCGCCGCCGCCATCATCGGCGGCATGCTTTGCACCCATTGATGGAAGATGGCTTTGTGCTGCTGCAAGGGAATGGCATTCAGCACCGCATTGACGCCCCGATACAGTGGCGCATTGCGGATGGGAAAGACAAAGCGCGGTCCGGCATCGGTGGGCTCAAAAATGCGTATCACGGAGAGCGTCGAGGCGTAGTTGCGTTCAATCAGGTAATTGGCGGTGTTGAGATTGCCAATAAAGTAGTCGTTTTCGCCAAAGGCTAATGACGCCAACGCACTGAGCGCAGAAGGATAGCGGGTGATTTTCGCTTCCGGATAGCGCGCCTCGATCCAGGCGTCGCTCAGGTAGCCTCGCGGCATGGCGATCTGCATCGGCGAATTATCATCACTCATTTCAGACATGATGTTATCGCGTGACACCATCGCAGGGTAATCAGAGGCAAACGGGGTACTTAATAATAGCTCTGCGCCAGTGGGTTCCGGGCTGCCCGCGCTGTCCACCAGCATATCGACCTTGCCTTGCTGCAGCGCATCGAGCGCCGCACTGCGACTGCTGTAATAGTGCGTGTTGATGTGTAAACCGAGGTAATGCAGAACTAAAGCGGTGTAGTCGGCGGAGATCCCTTCCAGCGTGTTGGCATCGATGACCATATCGAACGGCGGATTTTCAGGCGCGTAAATCGCAACGCTGACTTCGCGCTTTTCGCCCAGCCAGCGCCAGTCGTTGTCGGGGAGATCAAAGGTCAGCAGGACATTTTGTTCACGGCTGACCAACTGCATGATGCGGGGATCTTCAGCCCTGACTGGCTGGCTCATCAGGCAGAGCATCAGGCCAATCAGGAGGAGTAATTTAACCATCACTCTGTCAGGCGATATTATTGCGTTTGGCAAACTCGTAAAGGCCGACCATATTTTGAATGTCGAGCTTTTCCATTAATCGGCGTTTGTAAGTGCTTACCGTTTTATCACTGATTTTCATCCGCTGTGCCATTTCCACCACTTTCATTCCTTTGGATAAATACACCAGCACCTGCAATTCTTTACTGGAGAGGCCGGCAATTTTATTTTTGTCTTCCTGAATATCATCCGGTAAACCCTGACGTCGGCGATTTAAAGGAAAGAAGCCATATCCGGCATTAATCGCGCGAATGGCATCGTGCAATTCGGTCATGTTATTGCGCTTGCTAATAAAACCATCGGCACCGGCAGTGGCGCTGCGCTTGATGTAGTGGTCAACGTCCTTGCCGGTCAGTACCAGAATGCCACCGTTGAAGCCGTTGTGGCGCAACCTTTGCACCAGGTCGATGCCGTTGTAAGAGGGCATATCGATATCCACGATGATCAAATCCGGCGACAGTTTTTTGGTTAGCGCTAATGCTTCAAATCCGTCATCCGTTTCGCCCACCACATTCATGTTGTCCGTTTCAAGCAGCAGTCTTAATGCCATCCGAACCACCGGATGGTCATCAACGATAAGAACTTCCTTCATATGGCTGTCCTGTTTATTGCGGTGAATGGAATATTCATAAGGATTGGTTTTATTGGTTAGCAGATTTTAAGAGTAAAGTTTAAATGGCGCAAATAATTATTTTGTAAGGTTTTTCTGATGCAATAAATATCATGACCTGACGTGTTATTTATATATTCACTATGGTTTTTAATCAGTTTTCTAATTATGCGGTGAGTCTTTTAAATTCAGTGATGTCACTGGGCGTTAAGGTGATGATTTCGACGTGAAAGCAGTAGAAAAGTTATCACTGTGGGTAAATGTTAAGGTGTGCAGGTAGTGGTCTTATCGGGGCGAGAAGAGAAATCAGAGTCTCGCGTCGGAAAGACGAAGTGTGACCTTGTTTAGATTGGGTTTAATTTTACCTGAAGGTAAAGTTATTTATGTGATCCTAAGAGTAACGTCATAAAATGTCATTAAACTCATAGTCATGCCAGTAAGTAACCTTGCATAAATAAACAAGTGAAGTTGGACCAATATGCTGTTTTAAATTATTAAATTTATGTTTTTGTTGTGATTTTTTATCGGTAAATAAAGCATCATCACCTCTGATTTCCAGAGTGTGATTAATTCAACACTGAATGGTTATTAGCGATGTTAATTAACGGTCTAATTAACCAAAACATGACCCCGGTCATCTCGTTACAAATAAACAATATTAAACTGGGCTTTTGTTTTTACTCTCCTTTTTCCATTTTATTGTCAACCGCACGGGGTGAAATATGACCGTTGTTCCTTTTCGTCCAGATCGATCGGATTCATCTGATCGACCCTTATATCAGCTCGACAGTGCCAGCGCTTTTATCCGTTTAAACAGCTCGCCCAGTGGCTTGCCGACCGAAGAGGCGCAGGCGCGTCTGGCGGCTAACGGGCGCAACGTGCTGCCACAGAAAGCCGAAAAGTCACTGCTGATGCGCTTTCTGGCGCATTTTAAAGATGTACTGATTTACATCCTGCTGGCGGCAGCGCTGATTACCGCGGTGATGGGCCACTGGGTGGATACCTTTGTCATTCTCGGCGTTGCTGTCATCAACGCACTGATTGGATTTATCCAGGAAAGTAACGCCGAGAAGTCATTGAAAAGCATTCAGAACATGCTGTCGAACGAAGCGATGGTATTGCGCGATGGGCGGCAGATCACCGTGCCGACCGAAGAGCTGGTGGTCGGTGACGTGGTGTTGCTGCGTCCTGGCGACAAAATCCCTGCCGATCTGCGTTTGTTCGACGTGCACAATTTGCGGGTAGAAGAAGCCATCCTCACTGGGGAATCCACGGTGGTGTCCAAATTAAGCGATGCGCTGGAAGGCGAAAAGTCGCTCGGCGATCGGCTGAATCTGGCTTATTCCGGTACTACGGTGAGTTCTGGCACTGCCGCAGGTGTGGTGATCGCCACTGGCGGTGATACCGAGTTGGGGCACATCAACGCGATGATCTCCTCCATCGAAGAAGCAAAAACGCCATTGCTGGTGCAGATTGAAAAACTCGGTAAGGCGATTTTCTACATCATTTTGCTGATGATGGCCGCGCTGTTCGTGTTCGGTTATCTGCTGCGCGACATTCCGCTGGCGGAGTTGCTGCTGGCGGTGATCAGCCTAGCGGTCGCGGCGGTGCCAGAAGGTTTACCGGCGATTATCTCAATCATTCTCTCACTCGGCGTGCAGTCGATGGCGCGCAATCACGCCATCATTCGTAAGCTGCCAACGGTCGAAACTCTCGGCGCCATGTCGGTGATCTGCTCCGATAAAACCGGCACGCTCACCATGAACGAAATGACGGTGAAAGCGCTGGTGCTGGCCAACAGTCACTGGCGCATCAGTGGCAACAGCTATGAGCCGAAAGGGGAGTTTCATCTGGAAAGCGGCCAGCGTGATGAGGCGCTGCTCAACGGCTTTTTACAGACGGTAGATATCTGCAACGAGAGCCAACTGAGGCAGGATAATCAGGGGCACTGGGGGATTGTCGGTGGCCCCACCGAGGGCGCGCTCAAAGTATTGGCGGCGAAAGCGGGCATCAACTCGGAATCCGTGCAGGTACTGAGCAAGCTGCCGTTTGACTCGGCCTACAAATACATGGCCGTGAGCTGTTTGATTGATGGCAAGGCGTGTCTGCTGCTGACCGGTGCACCGGATGTGCTGCTCGCGCTGTGCCAGCAGCAGCAAGGCGAAAACGGCGCCGAAGCGCTTGATCGTGATTACTGGAACGCCGCAATCACCACTTATGCCAGCGAAGGGTTGCGCACCGTGGCCGCCGCCTGGCGCTGGCTACCGGAAGGCCGACAGCAGATCGATCACGCCGATCTGCGCGAGGGCATGATGATGCTGGGTCTGGCGTGCATGATGGATCCGCCGCGTCCGGAAGCGATTACCGCCATACGCGACTGCCAGCAGGCCGGGATTCGCGTCAAAATGATCACCGGCGATCACCCGGAAACGGCGATGGCCATCGGTCAGATGTTAGGCATCGGCAACAGTGACAGCGCCGTCACCGGCTATCAGCTGGAGCACATGGATGATGCGGAACTGGGCAAAGCGGCTCGTGAGTACGACATTTTCGCGCGCACCAGCCCGGAACATAAGCTGCGTCTGGTGAAAGCGCTGGCAGAGAGCGGGGAGATCGTCGGGATGACCGGCGATGGCGTGAATGATGCCCCTGCGCTGAAACAGGCCAATGTCGGCATCGCCATGGGCATCAAAGGCACCGAGGTGACCAAAGAGTCGGCGGATATGATTCTGGCGGATGATAACTTCGCGACTATCGCGGCGGCGGTGAAAGAGGGGCGTCGCGTTTACGATAACCTGAAGAAAACTATCCTGTTTGTGATGCCGACCAACCTCGCGCAGGGGCTGTTGATCATCATCGCCATTCTGATGGGCAATCTATTACCGCTGACGCCGGTGCAGATTCTCTGGATGAACATGGCGACCTCGGCGACCCTGTCATTTGGGCTGGCATTTGAAGCCGCCGAGCGCAATATCATGCGTCGGCCGCCGCGTAACGTGCGCAGCCATGTAATGGATGGTTACGCCATCTGGCGAGTGATTTTCGTCGGGCTGCTGATCTCGATTAGCGCCTTTGTGCTGGAAGCCTGGCTGCAGCCGCGCGGTTACTCGCCGGAGTTTATCCGTACGGTGCTGCTGCAGATGCTGGTGACTGCCCAGTGGGCATATATGCTCAACTGTCGCAACAGTGAGGGCTTCTCACTGGATAAAGGCTTGCTGAAAAATCGCGGCATCTGGCTGGTGACGCTGGTGCTGGTGGCGCTGCAGGCGATGATTATTTATCTGCCGCTGATGAATACGCTGTTTGGCACCGAGCCGCTGCCGATCAAATACTGGTTTATCTCGCTGGCGGTCAGCGCGGTGATTTTCGTATTGGTGGAAATCGAGAAACAGCTGACGCGCGGCTGGCGCGTCGCCCGATAGTTCACTCTGGCTGGCGCAGTGCCAGCCAGACTTTTTTCAGCAGGAAGGTGAGGGGAATCGCCAGTATCGCACCGGTCATACCCAGCAGCGCTTGCCAGAACAGGAAAGCCAGCAGCTGCACGGTCAGGGTGAGATTGAGGCGTTTGCCGAGCATCAGCGGCTCCAGCACCGAACTGAGCAACAGGTTCAGCACCACAAAGAATCCCACCAGCATCAGGCTGGTTTGGGTATCGAACAGGATAAAGGTTTGAATCACCGGTGGAATGGCCGCCAGAAAAGATCCGAGCACCGGAATGTAGTTGAAGATAAACATCAGCACGCCCCACAAAAAGGCGAACTTCAATCCCAGCAGATGCGCCATGCCCCAGACAATCACGCCGCCCAGCAGGCCGGTCAGCGTTTTCACCCGCGCATAAACAATCACACTCTGAATCCCTTCTTCCAAAGCGATAAACAGCGCAGTGTGCTGTTTACTGGCGCGCAGGGTGCGTTTCAGCAGCGGCAGCTCAATCAGCATAAACAGCAGCATCAGGAACACCATCAGCCACCACGAAAGCAGGCCGGGGATTGACGACAGTTGATAGGTGACAAAGCGCACCACCGCACCGGCATCGACAAAATTCAGCATCTCATCGGCGGTGAGGGCAATGCCCATCTGGCTCAGAGAGAGCGTCAGGTATTGCAGCTTGGCTGCTACCAGATTAGGTGCCTGACGGCTGAGTTTGATCAGGTCGGGCGCGGAGGCGCTAAGTGACATGATGGTGATGACGATCAGCAGCAGCAAAATCACAATCACCAGCAGAGAAGAGAGCGTACGTGGGATGCCGCGTCGCGCCAGGCGGCTAATCAGTGGATCGAGCATCACGGCAAGAAATATCGCCAGCAGCACCTGGTTGATCAGCGGCGCACCAAGGCGCAGCCCAAACAGCACAAGGGTCAGACATGCGAGCAAAATAAGCGCCTGCGCTAGCGGCGCGAAAGATTTTAACCAACCCTGGTACATCGATGCAGTTCTCCGGTAAACGGGCGGTTGCCGTATGCAGCAACCGCCTGACAGGGAAACGCCTTACTCGCGAGATTTCCCCTCTTCAATAAACTCTTCGTCGATTTCCTCGACATTGTCGCGGTTGTCGCGCCCGGAGAGCAGGTTCCAGCAGGCGATAAACAGCGCGGCAATCAACGGGCCGATGACAAAGCCATTGATACCGTAAACTTCCATGCCGCCCAGCGTCGAGATCAGGATCAAGTAGTCAGGCATTTTGGTGTCTTTTCCGACCAGCAGCGGACGTAAAATGTTGTCTACCAGACCGACGATTACCACAAAGAAGCCAACCAGGAACAGACCTTTCCATATCGCGCTGGTAGCGAAGAAGAAGATCGCCGCAGGCACCCAAACGATGGCGGAACCGACCGCCGGGATCAGCGACAGGAACGCCATCAACGCACCCCACAGCAAGCTGCCGTCAATGCCGGTGAACCAGAAGGCAAGACCGCCCAACACGCCCTGAACCACCGCGACCACCACCGTGCCTTTGACGGTAGCGCGTGAGACGGCGGCAAATTTAACCAATAGGTGATGCTTCACATAGGTAGAGAGCGGCAGTGCTTCCAGTATCAGATTCACCAGCCATGGGCCATCCTTCAACAGGAAGAACAGCAGATACAGCATCACGCCGAAGCCAACCGTAAAGGTGAACGTTCCTTTACCGATCATGAACACGCTGCCTGCCATGTATTGGCCGCCTTTGAGGGCAAATTCAGACAGTTTCTGCTGAATCTGGCCGGCATTGTTGAGGTTGTGCTCCGCGAGATAACTCTGCGCCCAGTTCGGTAAGTGCTGCATTAATTCGGCAAACACCGTCGGGAACTGTGACGAGCTGTTCTGCAGTTTGCTGTACACCGTATTGACTTCAACTACCATCGACGAGGTGATAATCGCTAATGGCGTGAACACGATTAGACAGATGATCGCCAGAGTGGCAAAGGCAGCGAGCCCGTTACGATCGCCCATTTTGCGGCGCAGCAATGACTTCAGCGGATGGAAGATCACCGCCAGAATGGCTGCCCAAAAAATGGCAGAGAAATATGGTGTCAGCACATCAAAAAAGGCGTAGGTGACTATCGCCAAAATAACAATAAAGAAGCCGAAGTTAAGTCCTTTAATACGCATTCAATTGTCTCGTGAGTAAACGTGGCGATTGAACTATAGAACGTGATTAGCGGAATGTAATGCTTTTAAGCCACGCGTGCGGACATCGGATGTCCCGATTTGTCCTGCTGATGTCTGCAACCGGGCTGGCGCGTTTGAGGTAACACGGTGATGATGGTGAAAAATCTGACTGGAGATGAACCATGCTGGAACTGCGTCCCAACTGCGAATGCTGCGATAAAGACTTACCGCCGGACTCACCCGATGCGCGCATCTGCTCGTTCGAATGTACCTTTTGTGTCGACTGCGCGGAAACTACGCTCAACCATCGCTGCCCGAACTGTGAGGGAGAACTGGTGCGCCGTCCGGTGCGCCCGGCCGCAGCGTTAGCACGTCATCCGGCCTCGACCACGCGTCATTTATCGGCTGCCGCGACACGCTGAATGAGTTCGCGCAACTGCGCTTCGTTGAAGACTTCAATGCCGTGCTGGCGCAGCAGCGTGCGAGAGATGAGCAACTTATCGCTGCCATTATAACGAACCGTCAATCCCATCAGGCAGGCACTGACTAATATTCTTTCCATGACTCCATCCTTCGGAAATAAATCGCAGCGGTAACGTAATATTCTAACGCTGATATCGAAGTTGAAATAAAAATCCATTAAGCGAGTTAAAGCCTGCGCTATATTTAGCGCGATATTAATCACGATTGTGAATTAACCGAGGTGCTGCAGGATTCTAACGTATTAATGCTGGGTAAATTGATGAATAACGCTGAAGTCTGATTAATGAAAGGGTTGGCCGACGCAGGTTGAAGGGAATGGTATTGATTTAGCAGTGTTTTATCGCCTGGTGGTTGTGCGGTTATCGTTGGGGGCAGGTTCGTTTCTATCACCACGACGGTGCGAAATTTATCAAACCGCTATTCTGGTCAGAGCACAGACCTTATTTGTGCATCAGATCCCTCGCACAGCAGATTATTTTTCTGCGCCATTTTATTTTTACGGTTTTTTCCGAAAAGCAGGGGTTTTTAAAAGAATTTTGCATTTTAAAATGGTATTGTTTATCCGCAATGCTAGTGATGTGGCGTTGTGTGCTTCAGTTTTACCCTCAATTTTAGGGTTTACCCGCTTTATGCAATTTATGGAAATAGCATTCTCCACCCGATCCTCGCGATCGGGTTTCTTTCCTCTCCGCTGTAGTATGAATCCGCTGACTTTAAGACCAGATAATGTCAGAAAAGACACAACCGTTAAGAAATCGATAATTTGCAGTAATTTAATGTAAGTATGCGGTTTTTAAGAGTTTTGGAAATCCTCTTTTGCTTTTGCTTGGTGAATAGTGTCTCTCGACGGCGCAGTAACTGCCGTTATCATTGGAGGCAACATCATGAAAAAAACAACATTAAGTCTTATTGCGTCACTTATTGCATGCAGCACACTGTTTTCTTCCGTCTCCTGGGCAGATGGCCCGGGCGACCAGCGCTGGCAGCAGCACGGCGGCGACCAGCATCAGGATCATGGGCGTGGCCCTGACCATGGCGGCGATCGCGGCCCCGATCATGGCTACAACCATAACCCGGACCGTGGCCCGGATCATCATGACCGTTATGCCGACCATCGTGGCCCAGATGGACACCATGACGGCGATCACTTCGCCTGGAACGGCCATGACTTCCGTCGCGGTCACCCGATGCCGCCAGAATTCCGTGGCCCGCACTATCGCGTAGATGACTGGCGTGAACGCCGTTTGCCAGAGCCGCCGCGCGGTGAGTACTGGTCTTACATTGACGGTAATTACGTCCTGATTGCTGCCGCCACTGGCGTGATCACCTCGCTGCTGCTGAACGGCGCATTTAACTAATCTCCCCCACGGATGGCTACGGCCATCCGTGTTTCTCTCTGCTTTCTGCCCTCACCAGGTTATTCTCTATGCGACCCTTTTTTCCCTACAACGCGCTAAGGAGTCATGATGACCGTGGTAAAAATGGTGGCAGTAGACAAGGACGGCACCTTTCTCGACGATAAAAAGCAGTACAACCGGGCTCGTTTTCAGGCTTGTTATGAAGAGATGAAACGGCGCGGCATCAAATTTGTGGTCGCCAGTGGCAATCAATATTACCAACTCAAATCCTTCTTCCCCGATATCTCCAGCGAAATTGCCTTCGTCGCCGAAAACGGTGCATGGATCATCGATCGCGATGAAGAGCTGTTCTGCGGCGCATTCAGCCGTGACGATATCGATGCGGTACTCGACACCCTGCACAACGGGCACTACCCGGAACTGCGTTATATCCTCTGCGGACGTGAAAGTGCTTACTACTTCGAAGGTCTCGACGAGAGCTGGCTGGTGAAGATGCGCCACTACTGCCATCGTCTGAAGCCGATTCGCAGCCTCGATGAGGTCGCGGATGACAAACTCTTCAAGTTCGCCCTCAATCTTTCCGATGATTATGTTGAACCATTAATGGCCGATATCGAACGCCTGCATCAGGGTTCGGCCGCAGCGACCTCCAGCGGCCACGGATCTGTGGATCTGATTGTGCCTGGCAATCACAAAGGGCATGGGCTCGATCTGCTCGGCAAACGCTGGGGCATCGATCGCAGCGAGATTTTGGTGTTTGGCGATGGCGGTAACGATCTGGAGATGTTGCAGCAATCGGGCTTTAGCTTCGCCATGGCGAATGCACCGCAAAAAGTGAAAGATGCCGCACGCTATGAAGCGCCCAGCAACAATGAAGAGGGCGTGCTGCAGGTGATTGAACAGATGCTGGCGGGCAAAGCGCCGTTTGCAAGCTGATCGTCATCCAACACTTAATTCATTGTTTGCTTTGCCGATGCGCGGGGCGTATGCAGGCGCGGCGAGATGAAGCGGCGCGACATTGCGCTGTAAAGTGGCGGGAAAGTCATGTTGTGCGGGTGTGCTTTGGCGCGCCCGCACCGTCTAAATCAACCGATGTTATGCAACGTGCCAGGCCGCAGTAATCATCTCGGTGAGGGTGGAGGCATCGTAACTGACCCAGCCGTTTTTACTGTTGGCGCGCGCGACAATCCAGTCAACATCGGTGGCGCTCAAGGTCGGCCCATCCTGCCAGAACGGCACAATCGCATGCGCCTGCAACCAGGCTTTGAGCGCCAGCGCGGGCGGCGCCGGATCGTCCGGTAAAAGTGCTTGCCCCAGCTGTGTCATCAAACGCTTCTGTTCGGCGTGTTCGGTTTCCGCCAGCACATCGAGGAATGGGAACAGCAAACGTCCACACACTTCTCCGTGATGGAAAGGTTTGATGGCGCCCAGTTCACCGGCAATCCCATGAATCACGCCCAATCCCGCACTGCTCAGGCAGACACCGCCCAGCCAGGAAGCCATCATCATCGCTTCCCGCGCTTCATCACCTCGTGCATCGTCACGATTCAGGTTTGGCCACGCCTGAAAGAACAGCCGCAGCCCATTCAGCGCCGTTTGTTGGGTAAACAGATTGCCTTTGCGCGACAGATACGCTTCAAACAGATGGGTAAAGGCATCAATGGCGCAGGTGGCCAGTACGCTATCTGGTGTGCCCTTGAGCAAATCGGCATCCAGAATTGCCACCTGTGGCACAAACACCGGATGGCGCAACGAGGCTTTCACCTGAATATGCTGCTGATCGGTCACCACGGCGTTTTGCGTCGCCTCACTGCCCGTTCCCGCTGTGGTGGGAATGGCGATCAGCGGCAGAGTGATCGCCTGAACCGGCGTATCACCCACTTTCTCCAGGTAACGTGCGGTATTCAGCGGATGCTGCATCATGGCGCTGAAAGCTTTAGCGGCATCCAGCACGCTGCCACCGCCAATCGCTACCACGCGATCCACATGGCCGCGCCAGCGATTCACCCAGGCATCAATTTCATCGGGCGAGGCTTCATGGCTGACAATTTCATAGCCCAGAATCTGGTCATTGAGTGCCGCGCCCAGTCTTTGCCAGGCGGGACCGTTGAGGAAAGAGCGGCCACAAAACAGCAACGTCGGTTGGGGATGGGCAGCTAGCAGCGGCAATAATCGGTCAATACTGCCACGTCCAAACAGGGTTTGTTGATTACTGTACAACTCGATCAGATTCTCACTCACCTGCAGATCCTTTTTTTGAAGGGCATAAAGACCTTAGTGTAACCAAAAGCGGTGACGCCCCCGCTGCAAACATTCTGATAACTGCCTGGCAAAAAGTTGATCACCTTCGCAAAACAGAAATTCCCCCCGCACGGCTGATGCTTTGTGCGCAATGTTACCCTTAACATGATACCCGTAACATTGTGCGACAGACCGCGTGCCTCTCAGCGATGTCACCGAATCGACTGTCCTTTGGGATCAACAAAACAAACCGCTGCCGACATGCTGTCGTGCGCAAAAGTGGAGAAAAATTATGCCATTACTCTATGTGGCGATTGGCGTAGCCTTACTGCTGCTGTTAATGATTCGCTTCAAGCTGAACGGATTTATTGCGCTGATACTGGTCGCGCTGGCGGTGGGCATGATGCAGGGTATGCCCGTCAACAAAGTGATTGGATCGATCAAAACCGGCGTGGGCGGCACACTTGGTAGTCTGGCGCTGATCATGGGCTTTGGCGCGATGTTGGGAAAACTGCTGGCTGACTGCGGCGGTGCCCAGCGTATTGCCACCACGCTGATTGCTAAATTTGGTCAAAAACACATTCAGTGGGCGCTGGTCTTAACCGGCTTCACGGTGGGCTTCGCGCTGTTCTATGAAGTGGGCTTTGTGTTGATGCTGCCGCTGGTGTTCAGCATTGCGGCATCCGCGCGCGTACCGCTGTTGTACGTCGGCGTGCCGATGGCTGCGGCA
This sequence comes from Pantoea sp. JGM49, assembly GCF_018257655.1. Classification (NCBI taxonomy): domain Bacteria; kingdom Pseudomonadati; phylum Pseudomonadota; class Gammaproteobacteria; order Enterobacterales; family Erwiniaceae; genus Pantoea; species Pantoea sp. JGM49. Next base: position 269,932 of record NZ_JAERJM010000002.1, read on the forward strand.
CTCTCTGTGACACACGGTTTCCTGCCTCCGCATCCTGGCCCTACCGCGATTGCGACGCTGTTCAACGCCGATATGGGTAAAACGCTGCTGTATGGCACCCTGCTGGGTATTCCGACCGTGATTCTGGCGGGCCCGGTGTATGCGCGCTTCCTGAAAGGCATCGACAAACCGATTCCTGAAGGTTTGTGGAACCCGAAAACCTTTACCGAAGCGGAAATGCCCGGCTTTGGCGTCAGCGTCTGGACGGCGTTAGTGCCGGTAGTGCTGATGGCCTTGCGTGCCGTGGCGGAGATGGTGTTGCCGAAAGGGCATCTGTTGTTGCCGTATGCGGAGTTCTTTGGTGACCCGATTATGGCAACGCTGATTGCGGTACTGATCGCCATCTTCACCTTTGGTCTGAACCGTGGACGTAGCATGGATGAAGTGATGGGCACCATCACCGACTCGATCAAAATCATCGCCATGATGCTGTTGATCATTGGTGGCGGCGGGGCGTTCAAGCAGGTGCTGGTGGACAGCGGTGTCGATAAATACATCGCGAGTATGATGCACGAGACCAATGTATCGCCGATCTTTATGGCGTGGTCCATCGCGGCGGTGTTGCGCATCGCATTGGGTTCAGCCACCGTGGCGGCGATTACCGCCGGCGGGATCGTTGCACCACTGATTGCCACCAGCGGTGCCAGCCCGGAACTGATGGTGATTGCCGTGGGTTCTGGCAGCGTGATCTTCTCTCACGTCAACGACCCGGGCTTCTGGCTGTTCAAGGAATACTTCAACCTGACCATCGGTGAAACCATCCGCTCCTGGTCCGCGCTGGAAACCATTATTTCGGTGTGTGGTTTGGTCGGCTGTTTGCTGCTGGCTAACGTGATCTGAAGGAAATTAGCTGAGGCGATGTGCCTCAGCTTTCTTATTACTGGGGTCTACTGCGCCAGCGCGCGGAAGGCCGCCAGCTCTTCATCGGACATGCCCGCTTGTAATGCGGCTGCACAAATCTGTTCCCAACTGTTGCTGTCGAGTGGAATCCCCTCGCGATCGCGTTCGATACGATTCTGTTCTTCCCATTCACCCGGCACCTGAATCGGTGCATCGCCGCTATGTGGCGAGCGTTTTACCCATTCGAGGAACGATTCTGCTTCTTCCTGCATCGCCGGGGCATCAAACGCTTCGGGATTAACGATGATGGTGGTCATGCAGTTGAAAATGGCGTCATGGCTGCTGACCAGCGTGGCATCGTGCGTGGTGCGACCACCGGAAAGCGCACCGCCCAGAATTTCGCACATCGTGGCCAGCGCGTAACCTTTGTGCAGACCGAAGGGCATCAGCGAGCCATAAGGTGCCTGATGCATCACGCCGGGTTCGGTGGTGGGCTGCCCCTGATGATCGATCAGATAACCGGGCGCGACCTGTTGCCCTTTGTTCCACGCCACGCGTGTTTTGCCGTAGGCAATCCCGCTGGTAGCGAAATCGAGCAGCAGCGGTTTGGCATTTTGGCGTGGGAAGATGGCACAGAAGGGGTTGGTGCCAAAACGACGGTCGCTACCGTTAAAGGGCGCAACCATCGGATCACCCATCACGTTGACGAAATGGAAAGAGACGAATCCCGCAGCTGCGCACTGTTCTGCCCAATGACCGATACGACCAATATGGTGGGAGTGGTGTAAGCCGACCGCAGCGATACCCAGCTTCGCTGCACGCTCAATACCCAACTGCATCGCCTGATGTGCCGCCACCTGACCAAAGCCGTTATGACCGTGCAGGGTGAGCACCGCACCGGCATCCTTTTCAATGGTGGTGTGCTGGTTCAGCTGCAGGAATCCCTGCTTCAGTGAACTCATATAGCTCGGGATCATTCCTACGCCGTGTGAATCGTGACCGGCCAGATTGGCGGCCACCAGATGGTCAGCCACTAAACGTGACTCTTCGGCGCTGCTGCCGGCATGTAACCAAATGGCCTGAACAAATTGATGTAACTGGGAAGGGGGAAGTCGGTAAAGGGCACTCACGCGGTCAATCTCCTTGTCATGTTCGATAATGCATCCTGCGCTTAAAGCTATCATTACCGCAAGTGAGTGTTATCAAAAGCAAAGGGCCACAATCTGTGGCCCAAAAACTCAATGCGGCTGCTCAAAGCCCGCTTTAACCATCTGATCGCGCAACGCGCGGGTAATTTCACGGTTCCCACCCGTGACCGGATAAATGACATTGTTGACGACATCGTCAAGGTAATGCTCTTCAAACTCTTGCATGGTGAGTTGGGTGCCACCTTCATCATTAATAGCAATGCTGCCACTGATGTGGTTGCCGTAATCCTTTGCCTTCAGGCTGTAACGCCCCATGCTGGTATTAATCGTGCTCATAAGATCTCCTTGTTACGTAGGCATTGATAACAATTGAGGCCTGCTAGAGGCGCTGTAAGTTTAGACAGCACGAGCTGGCGGTGCGCAGCGGGAGAGAGAGATAAAATCGCGACATGCGACCCGTCTCGCAGAAATAAAACTGAACGGAAGGCAACGCTCATCACCATGCGTGACAGTGCTCGCACTGCACAGCGAACGCAGAAGGATCATCTATACTGGTTAACAGGCGCGTTATTTTTCATCACTGAAGGAGCGAACAATGAAAATAATTCTGTGGATTATTGCCATCATTTTTATCGTGGGATTACTGACGATTACGGGTGTATTCAAACTGATTTTTTAGCATGAACAGGCACCTGAGGTGCCTGAATTCTTTATTCTGCCCGGGACGCGGCGAATTCGCTTAATGTCAGCATTGCCGGAATCATGTCCCGCCAGTCAATCGGTTTATCACAACCCGCGCAACACGCACCATGGTGTGGGTTATTTCTATCCTCTTCCACTTTCGGCAATGTGAAATAAAATTTAGCGCAGCCGCAGCGTCGACAGCGAATCGTCATTTCAATGTTCCTCCCTCTCCATCCTGGAAAGATGAGATTTATCTTATTCGCCCTCAGAGTTCAATTCATAAATTTAATTAATTTATTTCAGATATAAATGATTGTCGTTAAGTTGCTGAAAATTAAGTTGTCTCTCTGGGTGATTATCACGCTGAGAGTGCATTTAATGTGCATTTTTCCTGACGACCGGGATATTTCTTTCCTATAGAAAAACCACAACCTAATCTAAATCATCGGAAAATAATGGTGTAACACAGACTATCCCTGGAGTTTTTAACCGCTTTTTTAGATATCGTTTTAAGTTGTTGCGCTAATAATCGCCCACTCACCGAATGCGCCTTTTACTGGGGCGAATTTAAGAGATGACTTAATAGGATTTTTTTGTGAATCGGCACATTTTATCCGCACTTTTGGGCGGAATTTTGACGTTACCCATGACGTTTTCGGCATCAGCAGTCACAACATCGCAAGCCATTGAGGCGGGATGGAACACATTTAGCACCAATGTTGAGCAAACCTGGTCGCAGCCACAGCATCATGACTTTTACCTGCCCGCTATCACCTGGCATAACCGCTGGACCTATGATGACGAGCATATCGAAAAGTACAACGAGCGGCCGTGGGGTGCAGGTGGCGGTGTCTCTCGTTGGGATGAGAAAGGCAACTGGCATGGGCTCTATGCCATGGTGTTCAAAGACTCGTTCAACAAATGGGAGCCTATCGCTGGCTATGGCTGGGAAGCGACCTGGCGGCCATTGAACGACCAGAATTTCCACATCGGTGCAGGCTACACCGCGGGCGTCACCGCGAGAGATAACTGGCGCTATATCCCGGTTCCACTGGTTTTGCCATTAGCATCAATAGGATATGGGCCAGCCACTTTCCAAATGACTTATATTCCAGGGACTTATAATAACGGCAACGTCTATTTTGCCTGGCTGAGATTCCAGTTTTAGCGTGTGAAAAGCGTCAAAAAGTGTGAAGGGGATGCAAAAAATCAATATTTATCACTTTTTCATCAATTCTCACTGGACAAATGTCACCGCAATTGCTGTACTAGATGCCGACACAGTTTAGTGTCCATTTTTCATGTAAAGGTAATATAGATGTCCAAGATCAAAGGTAACGTTAAGTGGTTTAATGAGTCGAAAGGCTTCGGTTTCATTACTCCAGAAGATGGCAGCAAAGATGTATTCGTACACTTCTCTGCAATCATGAGCAATGGTTTCAAAACTCTGGCTGAAGGTCAGCGTGTAGAGTTCGAAATCACTGACGGCGCTAAAGGCCCATCTGCTGCTAACGTTATCGCTCTGTAAGTTAACAGTTAGAATTTTGAAAACCCGCCTAATGGCGGGTTTTTTTTGTCCTTTTCACATGTGCCACCAGGTCAGGGAATTGCCCAACACGGCCGCCATGGCGACGAAAAGCGCCATCACTTCATTGTAGCTACGTGGAATCAGGTTTTTCATGTGCGCGCCCCAGAGGTGTATTTCACTCAGCATCGCAAAGCCAGGTTAAGCCAACCTTAAGCCGTGATGACAGTCTGATGACAGGGCACATTCTGCGGCGTATTTCACAGAACGTGGCAGTAACATTCTCATAACAATCCTTACTTGCAGCTTTTTACGCAACAACGCTATATAACTGCATGCAAGGACTCATGAGGAGGCAGGATGAATATACGTCAGGCACTGGCAAAAGACAGTTTTGCCCTGAGTGCGCTGTTAACCGAACTGGGTTACAGCGGCACTGAAAAGTTTATTGATACGCGTCTGGCGCAGTTATGCAGCCATCCCGACGAAATTTTATTGGTGGCAGAACACGGTAATCAGGTTCTGGGGTTTCTCTCTTTGCACTTTATCCCCCAACTGGCGCTGCCCGGTGATTTCGCCCGCATCAGCTATTTTTGCATTGCGGAAGGCGAGCGCAGTAAAGGCAGTGGCCAACAGCTGCTCAGTCATGCCGAGCAGCTAGCGCGTGAACGGGGCTGCGATCGCATGGAAGTGCATTGTCACGCTTCCCGCCTTAAAGCCAACCAGTTCTACTCGCGTGAAGGCTATGTAGAATCTCCGCGTTATCACATCAAAGATCTGGGCTCGCTTTAAGTTCACGCCCGGTGGCGATGACCAGCGCGTCAGCAATGCTTTCAAGCTGATCGAACGGGAGCAGTGAAGCACTGACGCGAATAAAGGGCTCGCCGTTGAGGCAACAGCGTTCTCCCGGCAGTACAGCAATGCCGCGTGCTGCCAGGGTGATCATGGCGTACTGCTCTGATTCCACCGGGATCTGTACGCTCAACCCATCTCGCTCTTCCAGCACCACTCCGCGTTTTGCCAGTGCCGCCAGTAACTGCTGGCGACGCTGCGCGTAAACGGTCTTCGCCTGTTGAACGCTCTGCTGTGTGGCCTCATCGGTGAGCATCCATGCCACCGCATCCTGCAAGATACGGCTGGTCCAGCTGACGCCGAAGTTACGCCACGACTGTAAGCGTTTCACCATGTCTGCCGTCGCGGATAGCGCGGCCAGTCGCAGATCCGGGCCGTAGGCTTTGGAGAATGAGTGCACGTGGATGACCCGTTCCGGGAAGTGGAAACCGAGGCTCCAGGCCGGCCAGCGCGACAGATCGCCAATGCCATCATCCTCGACAATCATCGTGGTACTGTTCGCCAGCACCCTTGCTAACTCGGCGCTGCGACGCTGAGTCACGCTGTAGCCGGTGGCCGAATGCGTGCGCGGCTGATAGATAAACATCGCCGGTGATTTTTGCAGATGTGCGGCCAGCGCCGTGGGTATAGGCCCCTGATCATCACAGGGCAGCGGCAAAATTTCTGCGCCGATATTTTCCAGCATATCCAGCAAACGGGTGGCCGTGGGATTTTCAATCACCACCCGATCGCCCGGCGACAACAGCGTCTGCACAATCAGGTTCATGGCATCAAAACCGCCATCAGTGGCTAACCAGGCTTCCGCCGGATAGGGCCAGCGTGGACTGATGGCCGCTTGCAATTGCGGGGAGATCGCTTCGCGCTGATAGCTGTTTAACTCAGGTGAGGCAATCCCCGCGAGGATCGCCCGTTTAAGATCGGGTAGCAACGCCGGATCGGGTGACGCCATCGCCAGCGCCGCCCGGATGTTCTCGCCGTAGTTACCAATCTTCTCGAAGCGGATAGGGCGTGGCAGTACGCTGTTGCCACACACCCACACGCCACTGCGTCCTTTACCCGCCAGCACTTTCTGCTTCTTCAGTTGCGCCCAGGCAGCAGAAACGGTTGCCGGACTGACGCCCAGCCGCTCCGCCAGTTCGCGCACCGCAGGCATTTGCATGCCAACAGCAATTTGGCCGTCCCGAATTAAGGATGAGGCGGTAAGCGTTATTCCCTTTACCGAAGCATCGTCTATTTGATGGCTAAGCCACTCGACATCTACCGTTTGCGTCATAAGAAAATCATTTGTTCAGTAACAAAGAATTGATTGTTCAGATTAGTATTCGCGTTTTAGACTCAAATTCAAGCACTATTTGCTTAATAAATAAACAGCGCCAGATCTCTGGCCGAAAACGGGGAAAGCACAATTATGGTAACCATAAGACTGGCGGTGCGTGACTGGGATTATTTCACCCCGCTGGCACTCGGCGACATCAAACCAGAAGGCTTCACGCTGGAGATTGACCGCGTGGGCACGCTGGTTGATAACCTCGCGACCAGCGACAAATACGACGCGGGTGAAGTGTCATTCAGCCGCTATGCTCAGGCATGCGCCAGAGGCGATAACGCACTGCTCGGCCTGCCGCACTTCCTGATGCGCGGCTTCCGCCAGCGCTGCATCATCACTACCGCTGACAGCCCGATTACCACGCCCGCTCAGCTGAAAGGCAAGAAAATCGGGGTGACCGGCTGGCAGGATTCTGGCAACACCTGGACGCGCACCGTGCTGCGTGAAGCTGGCGTGGAGATCGATGATGCGTACTGGTTTGCCGGCCGTCTGACCGAAGAGCATCCGATTGTGGATCGCCTCGCGGGATTCGGTCGTCCGGGCCGCATTGAGCCGGCACCGGATGAGCGCCCGCTGATCGAACTGCTGAAGGCCGGTGAGCTGGATGCGGTGTTCACGCCCTTTATGCCAGAAGGTTTCTTCCTGAAAAATTCTGGCCTGCGTCAATTGCAAAACGACTTTGTGACCGCCGAGCGCGACTACTTTAATCGCGTCGGCTACGTGCCGGGTATCCATCTGCTGGCGATGAAACCGGCACTGGCGGAAATGCATCCCTGGCTGCCGCAGGCGTTAAGCGAAATCATCGATCGTTCGTACCAGATGTGGATGCAGAAACGCGAGAAATACGCCGACACCACACCGTGGCTGCTGGATGATTTGCGACGTACCGCGCAGGAATTACCGGCGGACTGGAATCAAAACGGATTCTCCGCTAACAAAAAGATGATCGCCGATTTTGCTAACGAGCTGTTCCAGCAAGGCTTAACCAAAACATTACTGACGCCGGAAGCGATTTTCCCGGCAGCAGTGCAAGGGGAGTGAAGATGAAAGTTGCAATGGGGCAGTTTGCTGTCAGCCGGGAATGGCAGGAAAACACCGATATCTGCATCGGTTTAATGAACAATGCACTGGCCGGAGGCGCGGATTTACTGGTCCTGCCAGAAGGCGTGCTGGCGCGTGATATTGCCGACCCTGATCTGGTACTGAAAGCCGCACAACCGCTGGATGGTCCTTTCATCACGCAGCTGCTGGCAGTCAGCAAAGGCAACGATTTGACCACCATGATGAGCGTGCACGTGCCAACTGAAGGCAACAAAGCGCTCAACGTGCTGATTGCCATTCGCAACGGTGAACTCATCGCCGCCTACGAAAAGCTGCATCTTTATGATGCGTTTGCGATGCAGGAGTCACAGCGCGTGAATCCAGGCAACGAAATCCCACCGCTGGTGGAAGTGGCCGGGATGAAAGTGGGCCTGATGACCTGCTACGACGTGCGTTTCCCTGAGCTGGCGCGCCGTCTGGTGCTGGACGGTGCTGATGTGCTGGTATTGCCTGCCGCGTGGGTCAAAGGCCCGCTGAAAGAGATGCATTGGGAATTGCTGTGTACGGCACGCGCACTGGAAAACACCTGTTACATGGTGGCCGTGGGCGAATGTGGCCCGCGTAACATCGGCAACAGTCTGGTCATCGATCCTCTTGGCGTGGCGATAGCCAAAGCGCCAGAGTCGGCGGCACTGGTGTTCGCCGACCTCGATCCACAACGTATTGCCTACGCACGTAGCGTACTGCCGGTGCTGGAAAACCGCCGTTTTGCTCGTCCTGAACTGAAACCACTTTGATAGATTTTGGGGAACTGGCTCATGAATAAACTTACAACAGCAATAACGTTGACGCTGGGGCTGACAGTCAGCGCAGTGCAGGCAGCGGAAACTATCCCAACGCAGAAAGTTGATCAGGCGCTGCATGACCGCTTGCCAGCAGAGATTAAAAGCGCTGGAAAAATGATTTCGGTAAACAACGGATCGTTTCCTCCTTATGAGATCGTGAACGGTCCACATTCGATGGACGGCGCCTCAGCCGACCTGACGAATGCTTTGGCTCAATTGCTGGGTGTGAAAATTGAACATGCCACGGTCAGCGGTTTGTCGGGTGTTTTAGCTGGCATTAACTCGGGCCGTTATCAGATGGCGATTGGGCCGATTGGCGACTATCCCGATCGTCAGCAGAAAGTCGACTTCATCGATTTTGTGCAGGAGTTCGTGGTGTTCGGCGTTCAAAAGGGCAATCCAGCGAAAATTAACGGTCTGGAAGACACCTGCGGCAAGCGTATTGCTGTGATGGCAGCCGGTTCAGCTGAGCAGGTGATTCGTAAGCAGTCGGACGCTTGCGTCGCCGCGGGCAAGCCCGCGGTGGTGGTGCAATCCTTTACCGATCAGCCTTCATCGATTCTGGCAGTACGCTCTAAGCGTTCTGATGCATTCTTCTCTTCACAGGCACCGCTGACCTACTTTATCGAGCAAGCCAATGGCCAGCTGGAGCTTTCCGGTAAAGGGCAGAAAAACGGCTTTGGCGATATTTTCCAGGGCACGGTAGTACCAAAAGGTTCCGAACTGGGCAACGTAGTACTCGACGCCTATAAAGAGCTGTTCGCCAACGGCACCTACGCGGCGATCATGAAGAAGTGGAAACTCGACGGCAATATCTTGCAGCAGCCGGGTCGTAATCTGGCGCAGGGGACAGCAAAATGAATCCGGTCACCCACAATACGCGAGCCAGGGATAAGGCCAACGTGCAGCAGCGCGATGTCGCTTTCGCCCGCAGTGCGCCCACCTATGGACGCTGGATCTCATGGATTGTGGTACTGGTGGTCGCGGCCAACTTTCTCTGGCTGGTGGCGACCAATCCCAATTTTGAATGGAAAGTGGTGTTGCAGTGGTTCACCGAAGGTTCGGTGATGAAAGGGCTGCAGGTGACGCTCGGGCTGACGGTGGTCTCGATGATCCTCGGTACGCTGCTGGGCCTGCTGCTGGCGGTGTGGCGCCTTTCGGAGAATAAACTGCTGAGCGGTATCTCGTCGCTCTACATTTGGTTTTTCCGGGGTACGCCACTGCTGGTGCAACTGATCTTTTGGTACAACCTGTCGACGCTGTTTCCGAACATTTCGATTACCGTACCCTGGACGGATATTACCTTCGCCAGTTGGAATACCAACGATCTGATTACGCCGCTGACCGCTGCGTTTGCCGGACTGGCACTGAATGAAGCGGCGTATATGGCGGAGATCATTCGCGCCGGGCTGTTGTCGGTGGATCAGGGGCAGGTGGAAACCACTCAGGCGTTTGGCATGAGCCGCAGCCGTGCATTGCGCCGCATTATCATTCCTCAGGCGATGCGATCCATTATTCCTCCCACCGGCAATCAGCTGATCAGTATGATTAAAGCGACCTCGCTGGTGAGCGTAATAGCCATGGGCGATCTGCTTTACTCGGTGCAGGCCGTGTATAACCGCACCTTTGAAATTATCCCGATGCTGATGGTCGCCGTGATTTGGTATCTGCTGATCACATCGATCCTGAATATTGGGCAGTCAGCAATTGAACGCTACTACGCACGCGGCACCAAACGTACCGTGGTGAATAAACGACGGACAGACACGGCTGTCGCAGCCACACATCAGCTGAAGGAGGATGTATGAGTGAGATTCAGCCGCTGGTCTCTGCGCGCAATGTCCAGAAGAGTTATGGCGATAACGAGGTATTGAAAGGGATCGATCTGGATGTGTTTCCAGGTGAAGTGGTGGTGATTCTCGGGCCATCGGGATCGGGCAAATCGACCTTCCTGCGCTGTATAAACCATCTGGAAGATATGAACGCCGGCTCCATCATGGTGGGTGAAGAGCAGATTGGCTACGAATTGAAGCGTGGGATTCTGCATCGCCTGTCGGCACGGCGGATTGCTCACCAGCGTCAGAAGATCGGCATGGTGTTTCAGCAATTCAACCTCTATCCACACATGACCGTGCTGCAGAACATTATTGAAGCGCCCATTGGTGTGCATAAGTTTCCCCGCCATGAAGCGTTGCAGCATGCGCGCGAACTGCTGACAACGGTGGGATTGAGTGACAAAGCCGATGCCTGGCCACGCCATCTTTCCGGCGGCCAGCAGCAGCGTGTGGCGATTGCTCGTGCGTTAGCCATCAAACCGGCGTTGATGCTGTTTGATGAGCCGACTTCCGCGCTGGACCCCGAACTCGTGGGAGAGGTGCTGGCGACGATGCGCACGCTGGCCGATCGTGGTCTGACCATGATCGTGGTGACACATGAGATTGGCTTTGCACGTGAGGCGGCGGATCGGGTGGTATTTATGGATGGCGGCGTGGTGGTGGAGCAGGGAACACCGGAGCAGGTGATCGGTAATCCACAGCACCCGCGTACGCAGGCCTTTTTGAGCCGCTTTATTTAATGTTGCGCGGGTGTTGATCGTAATCTGTTACAGATTCCAGTTGTGACAGCTGATAAACTGCGCGTTAATAGCTATGTCTGTTTTCGCTAAGGTTGAAAGGTAAAGTATGGAAGGTTTCAGCATTGCCAAACTGCTGATCATCGGTGCACTTATTGTACTGCTGTTTGGTACCAACAAGTTACGTTCACTGGGTGGTGATCTGGGTTCCGCCATTAAAGGCTTCAAGAAAGCCATGAAAGACGATGAATCCACCGCAACCAAAAGCACCGCTGAAGAAGCGCCGGCTGAACGCGTGAGCCACAAAGAGTAATCCGACTTCAAACGTCAATAAGTGTAAATGTTTATGACGTTGATAAAAAAACCAGACTGCTTCCAGTCTGGTTTTTGTTTTTTGGCACGGGTGAAAAAAAGGCTGGCTGCGGGCGTCAGACCCGCAAAACCGATTACTTCACTTCCAGCCCTTTGGCTTGCATATCCGCATGATAAGAAGAACGGACGAATGGGCCACAGGCCGCGTGGGTGAAGCCCATCGCCATGGCTTCCTCTTTCATCTCATCAAACTCTGCCGGGCTCACATAGCGCTGTACCGGCAGGTGATGGCGGCTTGGCTGTAAATACTGGCCGAGTGTGAGCATGGTGACACCATGACGACGCAGGTCACGCATCACTTCTACGATTTCCGCATTGGTTTCACCCAATCCGACCATCAGGCCAGACTTGGTTGGCACATCAGGATGCGCTTCTTTGAAACGCTCCAGCAGCTTCAGCGACCAGTCGTAGTTGGCGCCAGGGCGTACCTGACGGTAAACGCGTGGCACGTTTTCCATGTTGTGGTTGAACACATCTGGCGGCGTGGCGGTGAGGATTTCCAGCGCACGATCCATACGGCCACGGAAGTCAGGCACCAGCGTTTCAATTTTGATGTTAGGATTTTTTTCGCGAATGGCAGTGATGCAATCGGCAAAATGCTGAGCCCCGCCGTCGCGAAGATCGTCGCGGTCAACCGAGGTGATCACCACATAACGCAGCGCCATATCGGCAATAGTTTGTGCCAGTTTCAGCGGTTCGTTGGCGTCAGGCATATTTGGACGGCCGTGGGCGACGTCGCAGAATGGGCAACGACGCGTACAAATCGCGCCGAGGATCATAAAGGTGGCGGTGCCGTGGTTAAAACATTCAGCGAGGTTAGGGCAGGAGGCCTCTTCACATACTGAGTGCAGACCATTTTTGCGCATGGCGGCTTTGATACCCTGAATGCGGCTGGAATCCGCAGGCAGTTTTATCTTCATCCACTCCGGCTTACGCAGAATTTCTTCACGCTCGACCATCACGGTTTTCACCGGAATCAGCGCCATTTTGTCGGCATCGCGATACTTGACGCCACGTTCCATCTGAATTGGTTTACTCATAAATCTGCAGGTTCCGGTCGGGATTGCGATTTGAAAGCTTCCTCACTCAAACTGAGAACCAGGCTTTCAACTTTATTTGAAAATATGGCAAAAATTATATCATTTCGTCTGCGCATAAGCAGCCGATATGCGAGCGCTAAAGTTACAATTTTGTAAATGAGCACAGACAGTCAAGGTCAGACCCTGGCCTCATTTTGCCATTCAAGCTGGGTGAAACCGGTTAAGCGGGCGAAATGTTGTACCAAACGGGGTTGTACGTCGGCGGTTGTGACGCCCGGCTGCTTTTCGCTGAGCTGCGTCATGCGCATGCCGGCATAACCGCAGGGATTGATGCGCAGGAAGGGCGCCAGATCCATCGCCACATTCAACGCCAGGCCGTGGAAGGAGCACCCTTTACGGATGCGTAATCCCAATGAGCACACTTTGTCATCACCGATATACACGCCGGGTGCGTCGGCACGTGCGCGCGCAGCGATACCATAATCCGCCAGGGTGGCGATCACGGTTTCTTCCAGCGCGGTGACCAGCTCTCTGACACCGATTTTGTGACGTTTAATATCAATCAAAACGTACATCACCTGTTGCCCCGGTCCGTGATAGGTCACCTGACCGCCACGATCGCTCTGTACCACCGGAATATCGCCTGGCATCAGCAGATGCTCGGCTTTGCCTGCCTGGCCCTGAGTGAATACGGGGTGATGCTCCACCAGCCAGATTTCATCGGCGGTGCTGCTGTCACGTTGATCGGTAAACTGATGCATCGCATCGGAGACAAGTTGCCAGTCGCGCTGGCCCAGTTGACGAACAAGAAGCGTGTTAGCTGACAAAGCGGAGATCCGGTAAAGAGTGAAGGGCTGAGTATAACGCTGGCAAAGCCGCCTTTGCCAGCGCGGGTATTACAGGACCATGCGCACGATATCGATGTTACCCAGTTCTTCGTACAGGGTTTCTACCTGTTCGATATGCGTTGCGGTGATGGTGATAGAAACCGAATGGTAGTTACCTTTGCTGCTCGGTTTCACTGCCGGGGTATAGTCGCCGGGGGCGTGGCGCTGCACCACTTCAACCACTTGATCAACCAGCTCCGGTTGCGCCAGACCCATTACTTTATAGGTGAAGGGGGTAGGGAATTCGAGCAGTTCATTCAGTTTGGTTTTCATGTTGGCTCCGGTGCTTAAAATTGAGAAGAGAAGCCCGAAGGCCGCCCCTACAACAGGTGATGCATAAAAATCGATAAGGGAGGCTTTCCAGCCTCCCCTATACGTTTGAAACGGGGGTTTCTAATTATATGGTATCAGACAGACGATTTTTCAAGCGTCTTAGCCAAACCAGTGATGGAACATCAGTTTGATGTAATCAATGATACGGCTGAAGAAGCCGCCTTCCTGCACTTCGTTCAGCACCACCAGCGGACGCTGTTCAATGGTTTTGCCATCCAGCTGGAAGTTGATGCTACCCACCACCTGGTTTTTCTGCAGCGGTGCATGCAGTTCGGTATTGGTCAGTACATAGCTGGCTTTCAGGTCTTTCATACGGCCGCGTGGAATGGTCAGGTAGGCATCTTTTTCAACGCCTAACTGGACACGATCGCTGTTACCAAACCAAACCGGCTCAGAGGCGAACTCTTTGCCTGCTTTCAGAGGTGCGACGGTCTCAAAGAAACGGAAGCCCCAGGTCAGCAGCTTTTTACTTTCGGTTTCGCGGCCTTTATAAGTGTGACCGCCCATAACAGCAGAGATCAGACGCATCTGGCCTTCAGTGGCAGAAGCCACCAGGTTGTAACCTGCCGCATCAGTGTGACCGGTTTTGATGCCGTCCACGTTCAGGCTGGTATCCCACAGCAGACCATTACGGTTCATCTGTTTGATATTGTTAAAGGTGAACTCTTTTTCACGATACACCGAATACTCGTCCGGCACATCACGGATCAGAGCCTGACCGATCAGCGCCATATCACGCGCCGAGCTGTACTGGCCTTCAGCATCCAGGCCGTGCACGGTCTGGAAGTGGGTGTTTTTCAGACCCAACGCGCCAACATAGTTGTTCATCAGGCTAACAAACGCATCCTGGCTGCCGGCAACGTAATCGGCCATTGCCACACAGGCATCATTCCCTGACTGCAGTACGATACCGCGCGTCAGCTGAGAAACTGGTACGCGATCGCCAGGCTTCAGGAACATCAGTGAAGAGCCTTTAAACACCGGGTTACCGGTTGCCCAGGCATCTTTGCCTACGGTGACAATGTCATCGTTATGGATTTTACCTGCTTTGACTGCCTGACCAATCACATAGCTGGTCATCATTTTGGTCAGACTGGCGGGATCGCGACGCGCATCGGCGTTCTTTTCGGCCAGGACTTTACCTGAGTTGGCATCGATCAGCACATAAGCTTCAGCATCGATTTCCGGGACGCCCGGGATCATCGTCTTAAGGTTAACATCGTCCGCAAAGGCGGCATGGCTGAGAGAAAGGGCGACCAGTGATCCCACTGTCAGGCGTTTCAGAAAACGAGAGGGTTTCAGCGTATTCATGTTAAGGACTACAACATCCGTGGGCTAAGAGTGAAAAAAGTGCCTTACTATAGCAAACGCCCGATCAAGCGACATCTTGCTTTGCAAATCAGTTTCAGCAGTAAAGGTAACTGCCCGTAACATTACGGACGGGCAGTTGTAATAAATGAGCTCATTTGTGCTTCAGTGGTCAGGCGCTGTTGTAACGCAGCGGCTTCCGCCCGGCTGCTGTAGCCGCCGAGTTGAATACGATAAACGTTGCCATTGGCTTCCACATTGCCGGGGACGCCAAAACGTTTACCCAGGCTGGTCGCCAGTTGACGGGCGCGCGCCGCATCATTGACCGCACCGACCTGAACGACATAACCACCGGCGGTATGCGTACTCTGAGGTGCAGCGCTGGCTGGAGCAGAAACCGATGCCGCGACAGGCGCAGCGGATGTTGCCTGCACAGGCGTGGCGGCCGGTTCACTGCCTTCCAGTACACCGTTTGCTAAAGGCTGAGGCGCGCCGAGGAAACCGCTGCTCTGCACCGGGGCACCGAGTCCACCGTTACTCTGCAGGGTGCTGTTATCGACTGCGCGAACATCCTGTGGCGCAGGTGCAGGCGTGGTATTGGCGCTGCCACCCATCATCACCATGCCGCCGTTAAGATCCGGGCGCGCGGGCAGGGCGTAGCTCTGCTTCGCCACTGTGGTGCCAATGGTGCCGGGGCCGGAAACAGAACCATCCGGTGCGACTTTGATGTAATCCACGCGAACACGGGAATTATTCGAGATATTCAAACGGTCGCCTGCCGCGCGAGACAGGTCAATGATGCGGCCGGGGGTATACGGGCCACGGTCATTAACACGCACCACGATCTGGCGACCATTGGCGAGGTTAGTGACGCGCACATAGCTTGGCAGTGGCAGAGTAGGGTGTGCCGCAGTTAAGGCGTCTGGATCGTAAGCTTCGCCGATCGCTGTGCGATTACCTTGTGCTTCTGCACCGTACCAGGTGGCCAACCCAACTTCGCTGAAGTTCGAAGGATCCTTGATTACGCGATAATTTTTACCATTAACGCTGTAATCCTGGCTGGTAGAAGGATTGATCGGTTCATAGCGCGGTTCAACGCCTGGGATTTCCACCACCGGGCCATTATAGGCCGGCTGCGGTGGCGCAGTATTATTCTGCTGTTCCGGTGCGGAACAGGCAGCCAGTACCAATGATGCCAGTGCAACCCCAAGCCAATCCTTACGCATGTGCAGCCTCTTAAACGCTTTTAGATAACATTTTTCGATGAGTATGGATCGACATCACGATGCCAAATCCGGCCATTAATACAATCAACGCCGACCCGCCGTAGCTCACCAGCGGCAGCGGAACACCGACCACGGGTAAGATACCACTTACCATACCAATGTTAACGAAAACATAGACGAATAAAATCAACATCAAACCACCGGCCATCACGCGACCAAAGGTGGTTTGCGCGCGCGCCGCAATAATCAGGCCGCGCAAAATCAGCAGCAGATACAGTACCAGTAACACTAATACGCCGACCAGGCCGAGTTCTTCTGCCAGTACCGCAAAGATAAAGTCGGTGTGACGTTCAGGCAAAAACTCCAGCTGTGACTGGGTGCCATGCAGCCAACCTTTGCCACGTAAACCACCTGATCCAATCGCAATCTTGGACTGAATAATGTGATAACCGGCACCGAGTGGATCACTCTCAGGATCGAGCAGCATCATCACGCGGTCACGTTGATAGTCATGCATCAGGAAGAACCACAGTACCGGAATAAAGGCCGCCACCAGCAGCACCGCCAGGGCAATCAGCTTCCAGCTCATGCCCGACAGGAACAGCACAAACAGGCCGGACGCGGCGATCAGAATCGAGGTGCCGAGGTCAGGCTGTGCCGCCACTAACAGCGTCGGCATGAAGATCAACACCAGCGCAATGCCGGTATTTTTCAGCGTCGGTGGGCAGACATCGCGGTTAATAAAGCGCGCCACCATCAGCGGCACCGCTATTTTGGCGATTTCCGAGGGCTGGAAACGCACAAAGCCAAGATCGAGCCAGCGCTGCGCCCCTTTACTGATATGGCCAAAGGCATCCACCGCCACCAGTAATATCACGCAGACAATGTAGAGATAGGGCGCCCAACTTTCATAAACGCGCGGCGGCACTTGCGCCATCACCAGCATGATAATGATACCCATGGCAATCTGACCGAGTTTACGCTCCATCATGCCGGGATCCTGACCGCTGGCGCTCCAAATGACGATGGCGCTGTAAGCCAGTAGCGCAAGGATGATCAGCATAAACAGGGGATCGATATGGATACGCGTCCAGATCGATCTTTTCTGCGGACTATCGTTCATGGACATCTTTATTCACCTTCGTAGCCAGGCGGCGTCGGTGCGGCTTCAGGCAGCACGGTATTGTTGTCACCTAACATTATGTGGTCGAGAATCTGACGCATCACCGTACCCACTGCCGGGCCGGCACCGCCGTTCTCCAGAATCATGGTCACGGCAACGCGCGGTTTATCGTAAGGCGCGAATGCCGTCATTAACTTATGGTCACGCAAGCGTTCAGCAATTTTGTGCGCGTTATAGGTTTCGTTCTCTTTCAGACCGAATACCTGCGCAGTCCCGGATTTCGCAGCGATTTTGTAAGGTGCATCAGCAAAACTTTTGTGCGCCGTCCCGTTCGCGCGGTTGGCCACGCCGTACATGCCATCTTTGGCGATTTCCCAATATCCCGAGTGGATGTCGCCAATAGGCGCATCTGGCGGCTGGCGATACGGCACCATGGCCTGACCTTCACGGGTGGCGCGCAGTAAATGCGGCACTTTGATAATGCCGTCATTGATCAGAATCATCATGGCTTTGTTCATCTGCACCGGCGTTGCGGTCCAGTAACCCTGGCCAATGCCCACCGGAATGGTGTCACCCTGATACCACGGCTTCTTAAAGCGCTTCAGCTTCCACTCACGCGTTGGCATGTTGCCGGGACTTTCCTGCGGCAAATCAATACCGGTGCGATGGCCATAGCCAAATTTGGTCATCCACTCTGACAGGCGATCAATGCCCATGTCGTAGGCGACCTGATAGAAGAAGGTATCGGCAGACTCTTCCAGCGACTTGGTGACGTTAAGACGGCCGTGTCCCCATTTTTTCCAGTCGCGATAGCGTTTTTCCGAACCGGGCAACTGCCACCAGCCGGGGTCAAACAGGCTGGTGTTGCGGTTAATCACGCCTGCACTCAGCGCAGAGACGGCAACATAAGGTTTCACCGTTGAGGCGGGTGGGTAAGAAGCCTGCAACGCACGGTTATACAGTGGACGATTCTCATCGCTCAGCAGGGCTTTGTAATCCTTGCTGGAGATGCCATCGACAAACAGATTGGGGTCATAGCTGGGGGTGGACACCAGCGCCAGAATTTCACCGGTGCGCGGATCGCTGACCACCACCGCCGCACGGCTGCCGGTCAACAGGGTTTCGATGTACTGCTGCAGTTTCAGGTCGACGGTCAGATAGATATCGCGGCCGGCCTGCGGGGATTGCTCGTGCAACTGGCGAATGACCCGGCCGCGGTTGTTCACTTCAACCTCTTCGTAGCCGGTTTTGCCATGCAGCACATCTTCGTAATAGTTCTCGATGCCCAACTTGCCGATATCATGCGTTGCCGCATAGTTAGGCCATTTACCTTCATCATCGAGGCGCTTAACGTCGCGATCGTTAATTTTAGAGACGTAGCCCACCACATGGGTCAGCGTCTGACCGTAAGGATAATAGCGGCGTTGGTAACCCTTCACTTCCACGCCGGGGAAGCGGTACTGATTGACGGCGAAACGCGCCACCTGCACTTCATTGAGCGCGGTTTTTACCGGAATAGAGGTGAAACGGCGTGAGCGCTTACGCTCTTTTTCAAAGGCGTCGAGATCGTCGTCCGTCAGATCCAGCACCGGGCGCAGATCCTGCAGCGTCTGCTTCAGGTCATCGACTTTTTCAGGTACCAATTCGGCCTGATAAATGGTTCGGTTCAGCGCCAGCGGGACGCCATTACGATCAAAGATGATGCCGCGGCTGGGCGCTACAGGCACCAGCTTGATGCGGTTCTCATTGGAACGGGTGCTATAATCGTCGAAACGCAGGATTTGCAGGTGATAGAGGTTGACCACCAGCACGCTGGAGAGCAGGAAAATGCCAACAAAAGCCACCAAAGCCCGGCGGACAAAGAGTTTCTGTTCGGCAGTGTAATCGCGAAAGGCGTTGCTCTGTAATTTCATCCGCTGCGTTTATTGTCTGGAGGTTGTCAGGCGTTTATTCACGGTGATAAGGATGATTCGTGGTGATGCTCCAGGCACGATACAGGCTTTCAGCGACCAGCACACGCACCAGCGGATGTGGCAACGTCAACGTGGACAGCGACCAGGTCTGCTCGGCAGCGGCTTTACAGGCCGGCGCCAGTCCTTCCGGGCCGCCAATCAACAAGCTGACATCGCGGCCATCTTGTTTCCAGCGCTCAAGCTGTTGCGCCAGCTGTGGGGTTTCCCACGGCTGCCCAGGAATATCCAGCGTGACGATGCGATTGCCTTTGCCGACGGCCGCTAACATCGCTTCACCCTCTTTTTCCAGGATGCGCTTGATGTCCGCGTTCTTGCCGCGTTTACCCGCAGGCACTTCGGTCAGTTCAAACGGCATATCCTTGGGGAAGCGGCGCAGATACTCCATGAAACCGGTCTGAACCCAGTCAGGCATTTTGGTGCCGACGGCCACAAGCTGCAGTTTCAAGGCTTAGCTCCAGAGCTTTTCCAGCTCATACAGCTGGCGGCTCTCTTCCTGCATCACGTGTACGATCACTTCGCCAAGATCAACGACGACCCAATCAGCGGCAGCTTTACCATCGACGCCTAGCGGTTTTAAACCCGCGGCACGGGATTCCTGAACCACGTGATCGGCGATTGAAACCACATGACGCGTCGACGTGCCGGTGCAGATGATCATGCAATCGGTGATGCTCGATTTGCCCTGCACATCAACAGCAATGATGTCCTGGCCTTTAATATCGTCAATCTTATCAATAACGAAATCTTGGAGTGCTTTACCTTGCAAAAGGTTCCCCTTAAAACAGGTGATTACGAGAAGGCTGAATGCCCGGAAAACATAGCCTAAAATGAAGCGGCGCAGTATAGCACGCAACGATCAACCGCGATATAAGCCAGCGCGATCGATGTAGTCGATAACCGCATCGGGCAGCAGATCGGTGCAGGATTGCCCAAGGTGACGACGCTGGCGTATTTCCGTGGCGGAGATGTCAAACAGCGGCGTATCAGCCAGCCAGATATGGCCTGCCGGTGCTTGATGCAACTGTTCTGCGTGCTGTGCACGATGCGCATCCAGCCACTGCTGCATCTCAGGCGTTTCCATCTGCGTTGCATAGCCCGGTCGCTGGCAGACCAACAGATGGCACAAAGAGAGGAGATCCTGCCAGCGATGCCATTTGGCTAACGTTAGCAGAGAATCTTGTCCGATGATAAACCCGAGGGGCTGTTCTGCACCGCGTTCCGCACGGAGTGCTTCAAGGGTTGCCACCGTCCATGACGGCGTATCCCGCTCCAACTCTCGCGTATCAATATCAAACAGGGGGCGGGTCGCAATGGCACAGCGCAGCATTTCCACGCGTTGCCGGGCACTGGCTTCGGGCTGTGGGCGATGCGGTGGCACGTTATTCGGCAGCAGCGTGACCTTTTTCAACCCCACCTGTTGCGCCAGCGCTTCCACCGGGCGCAGATGGCCAAAGTGGATAGGGTCGAAGGTGCCGCCGAACAGCGCGTAGAGTTTAGACATCAGTGAAGCTCAGGGGAAAATCGCGGTGACACAGCAGCAGCGACAAGGTCTCCAGCTGCGGCCAAAGATTTTGACCATAATCCTGCTTCATGGTCAGCTCCAGTTCGGCGAGCAGATGAACGGCGCGTTGCAGACGACGTGCATCAAGGCGTTGCAGCGCATCGGTAAACAGTGCGCGACGGTTTTGCCAGATGCGCTGTTGATCCATTAGCGCGCGCAGGCCCTGTTTACCCAGATTGCGCTGCAAATGCAGCAGCGTCAGTAAATCACGTTGCAGAGAACGCAGTAAAATCACCCCTTCAGCATCCTCTTTTTCCAGCTGATGCAGGATATGCAGGGCGCGCTTACTTTTGCCCGCCAGCAGGGCATCCACCCAGTGGAAAGGGGTAAAATGCGCAGCGTCATTTACCGCGTCTTCCACGCGGGGCAGAGTGAGTTTGCCATCCGGCCACAGCAGTGACAGACGTTCCAGCGCCTGCGCCAGCGCCAGCAGATTACCTTCGTAGCAGTAGCACAGCAGTTGAATCGCCGCGTCATCAACACTCAACTTCATGGCTTTGGCACGGCTCGCGACCCAGCGCGGCAACTGCGCTTGTTCGGGCGTCTGGCAGGGAACCAGCACGGCATGAGCGCTGAGCGCTTTAAACCAGGCGCTGTTTTCCTGCGCTTTGGTCAGTTTTGCCATGCGCAGCACCAGCAGGATATCGCTGTGCAGCAGGCTGGCGAGTTTAACCAGTTGCTCGGCCATCGCTGCATTGGCACCGTTTTCTGGCAGTTGCAGCGTTAAGGTCTGGCGTTGAGTGAACAGGCTGAGTGCCTGACAGCTGGAAAAGATCGCATCCCAGTCGGTTTGCGCATCAAGAGTGACACTGAAGTGTTCTTCAAAGCCTTGAGAAGATGAGGCCGCGCGAATGGCATCGGCACTTTCCTGAATCAGCAACGGTTCATTGCCGGTCAGAAAATAACAGGCGCGCAGCCCCTCACGAAGCTGCGCGCTCAGTTGTTCAGGATAAATCCTGATCATTGCAGACTGGTTGCTGACGAAGAGGGCACTTCTGGTGAATTCTCACCTGGTGCGATGATCTCCGGCTGTGGCAACGTGTCTTTGTTGCTTTCCTGCGCGGCATGAACCGTTAACAGTTTACGCACCAGCTGCTCGGCGGCACGCTGGCGCATCTCCTGCACGATCATGTCTTGCTCGGCATCCTTCGCCAGTGCGGCATTCGGGTTGTCGAAGAAAGAACGGTACACGGTGGTGCTGATCGGGTAGATGCCTTTGCCCGGGATCAGAACCTGCGCGGTCACTGTCATCACCAGTGAATACTCAGCAGTGGTACCGCTGATAAACACTGACGCGGTATCACGTCCCTGCACTTCTGCGCCTAAGCGCAGAGTCGGGTATTTGGCACTGGCCTGTTTGCTGTCATTAACAATGGTGACATCATTGATACGCAGCTGTTGGCGCACGGTGCGCGCCATTGGGCCATACGGATCGCCACTCTGGACGATCAGCGTTTTCATCTCGTTAGGCACCATGGTGGTGCCACGCGGGTGAAAACCACAGCCTGCGGTGATCATCACCGCGAGCAGGACAAACAGCCTGATAATCAGTTGTCGCACAGTTCCTCCTGAACTTAACCTACGACCAGGTTAAGCAGTTTGCCAGGGACATAAATCACTTTACGAAGTGTGACGCCTTCCAGATATTTCGCCACAATGTGCTCCTGCGCAGCACGCGCCTGAACCTGCTCCTGCGTAGCATCCGGCGCAACGGTAATCTTGCCGCGCACTTTGCCATTCACCTGTACAACGACCAGCAGTGAATCTTCCACCATCGCGGATTCATCCGCAACCGGCCAGCTGGCTTCATCGACACTACCTTCTCCGCCCAGCGCCTGCCACAGAACATAGCTGGCGTGCGGCGTGAACGGATAGAGCAGACGAACGACCGCCACCAGCGCTTCCTGCATCAGTGCGCGATCTTGATCGCTCTCCTGCGGGGCACGAGTCAGCTTGTTCATCAACTCCATGATGGCAGCGATAGCGGTGTTGAATGTCTGGCGACGACCCACGTCATCGGCCACCTTGGCGATGGTTTTGTGCAGATCGCGACGCAGCGCTTTCTGATCGTCGTTCAGTGCATTGAGGTCCAGCGCCACGGTGGCACCTTTCGCTACGTGTTCGTAGGCCAGTTTCCACACGCGCTTCAGGAAGCGGTTCGCACCTTCTACACCCGATTCCTGCCATTCCAGCGTCATTTCTGCTGGTGAAGCAAACATCATGAACAGACGCACGGTATCGGCACCGTAACGTTCAACCATCAGCTGTGGATCGATGCCGTTGTTTTTCGACTTGGACATCTTGCTCATGCCGGCATAAACCACTTCGCGGCCTGCGTTGTCGACAGCCTTAACAATACGACCTTTTTCATCGCGCTCAACGCTAACATCAACCGGAGAAACCCAGTTACGCTCGCCGTTCGTGCCGGTGTAATAGAACGCATCGGCCAGAACCATACCCTGACACAGCAGACGTTTGGCTGGCTCATCAGAGTTCACCAGGCCCGCGTCACGCAGCAGCTTGTGGTAGAAGCGGAAATACATCAGGTGCATGATGGCGTGTTCGATACCACCGACATACTGATCTACCGGCAGCCAGTAGTTCGCAGCGGCAGGATCCAACATGCCTTCGTTGTAATTGGCACAGGTGTAACGTGCGTAATACCAGGACGATTCCATAAAGGTGTCAAAGGTATCGGTTTCGCGCAGCGCTGGCTGGCCGTTAACCGTGGTTTTCGCCCACTCAGGATCGGCTTTGATCGGGCTGGTGATACCGTCCATCACCACATCTTCTGGCAGAATCACTGGCAGCTGATCTTCTGGCGTTGGCATCACGGTGCCGTCTTCCAGTGTCACCATTGGAATTGGCGCGCCCCAATAACGCTGACGGGACACACCCCAGTCGCGCAGACGATAGTTGACTTTACGCACGCCGACGCCTTTCGCCGCCAATGCATCAGCAATGGCGTTGAAGCCCGCCTGATGATCCAGACCGTTGAACTCACCCGAGTTGAACAGCGCGCCTTTATCGGTCATCGCCGCTTCGCTCAGATCAGGCGTTGAACCATCCAGATTCAGGATTACTGGTTTGATGTTCAGGTTGTACTTAGTCGCGAACTCCCAGTCACGCTGGTCATGGCCTGGAACAGCCATCACTGCGCCGGTGCCGTATTCCATCAGGACAAAGTTAGCGACCCAGACTGGGATCTCTTCGCCCGTCAGCGGATGGATAGCAAACAGGCCGGTGGCCATGCCTTTCTTCTCCATCGTCGCCATATCTGCTTCAGCCACTTTGGTGGTGCTGCACTCTGCGATGAAGTCAGACAGCGCAGGGTTGCTGGCCGCAGCCTGGCGCGCCAGTGGGTGGCCAGCTGCCACAGCAACGTAGGTGGCACCGAGGAAGGTGTCCGGACGTGTGGTGTAAACCGTTAATTTCTCTTCGCTGTACGCCACATCGAAGGTGATTTCCACGCCCTCAGAACGGCCAATCCAGTTACGCTGCATGGTCTTGACCGTTTCAGGCCAGTCTTCCAGCTTATCCAGATCGTTGAGCAGTTCTTCCGCGTAAGCGGTGATTTTCACGAACCACTGAGGAATCTCTTTGCGCTCAACTTTGGTGTCACAACGCCAGCAGCAGCCGTCGATAACTTGTTCGTTAGCCAGTACGGTTTGGTCATGCGGGCACCAGTTCACCGCTGAGGTCTTTTTATAGACCATGCCTTTTTCATATAGCTTGGTGAAGAACCACTGTTCCCAGCGATAGTACTCTGGCTGGCAGGTCGCCAATTCGCGGCTCCAGTCATAGCCAAAGCCCAGCAGTTTGAGCTGGTTCTTCATATATTCGATGTTGTCATAAGTCCATGGTGCGGGCGCGGTGTTGTTTTTTACCGCAGCGCCTTCGGCTGGCAGTCCAAACGCATCCCAGCCAATCGGCTGCAGGACATTTTTACCCAGCATGCGCTGATAGCGCGCAATCACATCGCCGATGGTGTAGTTACGCACGTGGCCCATGTGTAGGCGGCCAGAAGGATAGGGCAGCATAGAAAGGCAGTAGTATTTCTCTTTGCCTTCCTGCTCGGTCACTTTAAAGGTTTCGTTTTCGTCCCAGTGCTGTTGGACGCGGGATTCTATCTCTTCCGGGCGGTATTGCTCTTGCATGGCTGCCTGTGGTCCTTTATGAAAATCGTTAACCCTGAATAGTTCACGTCACAGGCAGGCGGCAAAGGTGTGAAT
Source organism: Pantoea sp. JGM49 (assembly GCF_018257655.1). Classification (NCBI taxonomy): domain Bacteria; kingdom Pseudomonadati; phylum Pseudomonadota; class Gammaproteobacteria; order Enterobacterales; family Erwiniaceae; genus Pantoea; species Pantoea sp. JGM49. The sequence continues at coordinate 294,860 of NZ_JAERJM010000002.1, forward strand.
ACGCTCGCGCTTAACGAAGTAAGCGACGGCGTGAACACGTGCAGCCAACGCACCTGCGACTTGAAGTATGACGGGTTCGCATACATTTAGATCCGCATAGCATACCCATAAGGCTCTTCCTCAACAACATTTCACGCCCCGGCTGAGCGGATTTCTACTCAATGCGCCGCCGCTTTCACCCTTTTGCGATTTACTCCGCTTTCGTCACGGCAAATATGACAGAACAGCTAAACTTACTATCAGCTATTCCCGCGGAAAGGAGAACAAAATGAATAACGTGGCGCAGGAGTATCGTGCAACGATAGCGGCATTAACCCAGCGGCTGGAACAGGGCGAGCGTGATGTTGATGCCCTGGTCGCTGAGGCTCGGCAGGAGTTATTAGCGAAAAAGACGCTGACCTCTTCTGAAGTGAATGAGGTGATGCGGGCGGTCAGGCGTGATTTACATGAGTTCGCGCTCAGTTATCAGGAATCTTCAGATGTGCTCGGTGACTCCGTATTCTTGCGCGTCATTCGCGAGAGCGTATGGAAAGAACTGGTGGATATCACGGACAAAAGCCAATTAGAGTGGCGCGAGGTGTTTCAGGATCTACGACATCACGGTGTTTATCAAAGCGGTGAAGTGGTGGGGTTGGGTAACCTGGTGTGTGAGAAGTGCGGTTTTACCCGGGCGATCTATACACCGGAGAGCTTAACTCGCTGCCCGGAGTGTGGGCACGATCATTTCCAGCGTCAGCCTTTTGAGCCTTGATTTGCGGAAAATCGCGCCGCTGCGTGATTAATGGGGAAACCCCATCCATACAGCGGCGCAATTGAGAGCGCTAATTAATGCAGGATCTTCGCGAGGAAGTCTTTTGCGCGGTCGGACTGCGGGTTATTAAAGAAGTCATCTTTGTTAGTGTCTTCGACAATTTTCCCTTCATCCATAAAGATCACGCGATTGGCCACTTTGCGCGCAAAGCCCATCTCGTGCGTCACCACCATCATGGTCATGCCTTCGTTCGCCAGCTCAACCATCACGTCCAGCACTTCGTTGATCATCTCTGGGTCGAGCGCAGATGTCGGTTCGTCAAACAGCATCGCGATGGGGTCCATACAGAGCGCGCGGGCAATCGCCACACGCTGTTGCTGGCCGCCCGAGAGTTGTCCAGGGAACTTCTCCGCATGCGCAGCCAGACCAACACGCGTCAGCAGCTTGAGACCTTTCTCACGCGCAGCGGCTTTATCACGCTTTAACACCTTGACCTGCGCCAGCACCAGGTTATCGACAATGCTGAGGTGCGGGAACAGTTCGAAGTGCTGGAACACCATACCGACTTTGCTGCGCAGTTGTGCCAGGTTGGTTTTCTTGTTGTTCACTTCGGTACCGTTAACCTGAATGCTGCCTTCCTGCACCGGTTCCAGACCGTTCACCGTTTTAATTAAGGTTGACTTACCTGAGCCGGACGGTCCACAGACCACCACCACTTCACCTTTTTTTACTTCGGTGGAGCAGTCGGTCAGCACCTGAAAGTGACCATACCACTTAGAAACATTTTTCAGGCTAATCATTTAAACCGTCCTCTTTCTTTTCAGATAGCTAACCAACAGCGAAGCGCTCAGGCTGATCACAAAATAGACCAGACCGGCAAACAGAACCATTTCAACCTGGGTACCGTCACGCTCGCCAATCGTCGAGGCGGTACGGAAGAAGTCAGCCAGGCTTAGCACATACACCAGCGAGGTATCCTGGAACAGCACAATGCCCTGCGTCAGCAGCAGTGGCACCATGGCGCGGAACGCCTGCGGCAGGATGATCAATTTCATTGATTGCCAGTGCGTCATACCCAACGCGAGCGCAGCATTCGACTGTCCGCGTGAGATGCTCTGGATACCCGCTCGGATGATTTCCGAATAGTAGGCCGCTTCAAACAGTGCAAAAGCAATCATGGCGGAAATCAGGCGAATGTCAGTTTTGGGAGAGAGTCCCAATACCTGTTGCAGTAATGCAGGCACCACCAGATAGAACCACAGCAGCACCATCACCAGCGGGACGGAGCGGAACAGGTTGACGTACAGCTTAGCGAACCAGCGAATCGGCGCGAACGGCGACAGACGCATCACGGCCAGAATCGTGCCCCAGATAATGCCGAACACCACGGCGACGGCGGTAATCTTGAAGGTGATGATCAAGCCATTCCACAAATAGGGCAGGCTGGGAGGAATCGAACTCCAGTCAAACTCGTACATTATTTGCCTCCCAGATTGCCGGGCAGGCGAATTTTACGTTCTACCAAACTCATAATCAGCATGATCACCAGGTTAATACCCACGTAAGCCAGGGTAATGGCGGTGAAAGATTCATAGGCGTGCGCCGAGTAGTCGAGCAACTTACCGGCCTGCGCCGCCATATCCACCAGACCAATGGTCGAAGCGATGGCAGAGTTTTTCACCAGGTTCAGCATTTCCGAGGTCATCGGCGGCACAATCACGCGATAGGCATTCGGCAGCAGCACGTAGCGATAAGTTTGTGGCAGCGTCAGCCCCATCGCCAACCCTGCGTTTTTCTGACCGCGTGGCAATGATTGAATCGCGGCACGTACCTGTTCACAAACGCGCGCAGCAGTGAACAAGCCGAGGCAAATGGTTGAGGAAACGAAGAACTGAATATTGGGGTCCAGTTCTGCTTTAAACCACATCCCCAGTTTTTCGCCCACCAGTTCTGGCGCCACCAGGTACCAGAAGAAGAACTGGACGATCAGCGGGATATTACGAAACAGTTCCACGTAGCAGGTGCCAATGGTCGACAGCAGTCGATTGGGCACGGTACGCAGAATGCCGAAGAAGGAACCTACCAGGAAGGCGATAATCCAGGCGCAGCAGGAAACCGCAACGGTAACCTGAAATCCGGACCACAGCCAGCCGAGGTAAGTCGTATTGCCGAACGGGGCCTGTTGTAAAAAGATGCCCCAGTTCCAATCGATACCCATAACGAGCTCCGGTAAAAAAAGGGTAGCGAGGCTACCCATAAGATTGTTGAGCGGTGTCTTGCGTCCTGCTTCAGGGGAACGACCTGTTGCAGTCTGTCTGTCCGCACCGCGTGTTCAGCAATCGAGAGGGCAGCCTGACTGCCCTTGTTTTCATTGTTAATTCAGAGTGCTTTATCGTTTGGTGCTTTGAACAGCGCCTGCATGTCAGAAGACAGCTCGAAGTTCATGTTTAGATTCTTCGGTGGGATTGGCTGTTTGAACCAGGTATCGAACCACTTAGCGGCTTCACCCGAGGTCTGCGCTTTGGCAATGGTGTCATCCATCAGCTGTTTGAACTGCGGGTCTTCTTTACGCAGCATACAGCCGTAAGCTTCTTTTGACTGAGGTGTGCCAGTGATCTGCCAGTCGTCTGGTTTCTTCGCTTTAGCACGTTCACCTGCCAGCAGAGCATCATCCATCATAAAGGCCACGGCACGACCGGTTTCCAGCGTACGGAAAGAATCGCCATGGTCTTTGGCGCTGATGATGCGCATGTCCATTTTCTTCTCATCGTTCAGCTTGTGCAGCAGAACTTCAGAAGTGGTACCAGAGGTCACGACAACGGTTTTGCCTTTCAGGTCAGCGAAATCTTTGATGTCGCCACCCTTTTTCACCAGCAGACGCGTACCGATGATGAAGACGGTATCGGAGAACGCGGCTTGCTGCTGACGTTCCAGGTTGTTGGTGGTAGAACCACATTCAAAATCGTAAGTGCCGTTTTGCAGCAGTGGAATACGGTTCTGAGAGGTGATCGGCAGCATTTTTACTTGCAGATCAGGCTTGTTCAGCTTGGCTTTGATCGCCGCTACGATGGCGTTTGAGTAGTCTTGTGAATAGCCAACCACTTTTTGCTGGTTGTCGTAGTAAGAAAAGGGAACTGATGACTCACGATGCCCAACGACGATCACGCCGCTATCATTAATTTTTTTCAGGGTGCCGGTGAGATCTTCCGCCTGGGCCGCTCCCGCTGCTGCTCCCAACAGCAGAAGAGATAATGCCACTTTGCGTGTCTGCATGTTCCTACTCCTTTGAATGGATGTTGCGCAGAACATAAACTGCGCAGATTGTGATGTTGTGTGTATTTCGTGCTGCTTTTTTAGTTATCCCTTAGCGCAACTGCGCGCAGGATAGTGATTAACATAGCGAATTGTTAACGCAATGAAACAAAAAAGTTTGTTTTTTGCGAGCCGCTCCGCACCATTAAGAGGCAATAAAAAGCCATTGCGCCGTTTCGGTGCGTGTCAGTGCCAAATAATAGTGCGTGAACATGGCATTACGCTGACAAAACGCTGATGTTGAGAAAATCACTGAAATAAATAGCAATGATCGTGCCAGCACGGTGAAATGCGTGAAAAAGCCAGCAGAGAATCTGGTAAAGCGTAGCCGATGGGAGCGGAAAACAGCGCAAAAAAAAGGCGAAGTGAGCACTTCGCCTGTCAGAATGTGATCGGAGTGTCAGTGGCGACGACGAATAATCGCCAGGACGATGCCGATTAACGTCAGAATCCATACCGGCCAGATGCCTGCTTTGGCATAAGGGGTCTCACCAGTGGTGGGTGTTACCCTGGCTTCCAGCACGTCACGCGTGAACTGCGGGATCTCTTTTTCAACCTCGCCGTTGGCATTCACCACCGCCGTGACACCGTTATTGGTGGATCGCAACAGCGGACGGCCCAATTCCAGTGCACGCATACGCGCCATCTGGAAATGCTGCCACGGGCCGATGGAATGACCAAACCAGGCATCGTTAGAGACGGTCAGCAGGAAGTTGGTATCAGGACGGAAGTTGGCTCGTACCTGCTCGCCCAACACAATTTCGTAGCAAATGGCGCTGGTAAGATCATAACCCGCCACCTTCAACTGCGGCTGCACATAGGCACCACGGCTAAACGACGACATTGGCAGATCGAAGAACGGCGCCAGCGGACGCAGCAGATCTTCCAGCGGCACAAACTCCCCGAACGGCACCAGATGGTTTTTCTGATATCGGTTATGGCTTTGATAGCTGTAAGGCTGCTCGCCGCCCAGCACAATCACGGAGTTGTAATCGTGGTAGCGGTTATCCCCTTCAATGCGTGAATCGACAATCCCGGTAATTAGCGAGCTGCCGCGCTCGCGCAGTTCGGCATCCAGCGCTTTGAGGAACGGCTGCTGATTGCTTTCAAGGTCGGTAATCGCCGATTCCGGCCAGATAATGATGGGCGCTTTGCCCATATAAGGCTGGCTGTAAGAGGTGTACACACGCAACGTATTCAGCAACTGCTGTGGGTCCCACTTCATCGACTGGGGAATGTTGCCTTGCACCATCGCCACGTCCACGCTGCGTTCCGGCAGCGGCTGATACCACTGCAACATGCGCAGTGGCCATGGCAGCAGCAGCAATACCGCGGCCGCCACCAGGCTCTTCACCGTACGATGATAAAGCGCATGCACCATCAGACCGGCGATCACCATTAACAGGAAAGTGATGGTTTCAACGCCCGCCAGCGGCGCAAGGCCTTTGAGCGGACCGTCGATCTGGCTGTAGCCGAACTGCAGCCACGGGAATCCGGTCAGGATCCAGCCACGCAGAAATTCGCTGATTTGCCACAATGCCGGTGCCGCCAGCACCAGACGCCACAAGGTCGCACGTGGCCACAGGCGATTAAGCACCGCCGCAAACAGCATCGGATAAATCGCCAGGTAAGCGGCCAGCAATATCACCAGGAAGATGTTAACCGGGCCAGGCATACCACCAAAGGTGGCGATGCTGACGTAAACCCAGTTAATGCCACTGCCGAACAGCCCAAAGCCCCAGACGAAGCCAATCGCGGCGGCTTGAGGGCTGCGGCGATCCAGTAGCAACAGTTGCAGTCCCGCCAGGGAAACTAATGCGGCAGGCCAAAAATCATAGGGAGAAAAGGAAAGGGTGCCAACGGCACCCGCAATCAAAGCCAGCAGCAGGCGAACCCGCTGCTGCGAGTAGAGAGAGGCTAAAGCCATAAAATTATTCGTCTTCCAGTTGCGGTTGTGGAGAGTCTTCCGGAATTTTCACATGCACCTGGATGATACGGCGGCTGTCGGCCATCGCGACTTTGAATTGGTAACCATCAATGTCGATGCTCTCACCGCGCGCGGGAAGGTGGCCGAATCCCTGCATCACCAGACCGCCAATGGTATCCACTTCATCATCACTGAAGCTGGTACCAAATACCTCGTTAAAATCCTCGATAGGCGCAAGCGCACGTACGGTATAGGTATGGCGGTTTAACTGACGGATATCACGATCTTCTTCATCGTCATATTCATCTTCAATTTCACCGACAATCAATTCGAGGATATCTTCAATCGTGACTAGCCCGGAAACGCCACCGAATTCGTCAATGACAATCGCCATATGATAGCGCTGGGAACGGAACTCTTTCAGCATGCGGTCAACACGCTTACTTTCAGGCACGACAACGGCGGTGCGCAGCACTTTCTCAATGCTGAAAGGTTCAGACGCGCTGCTCATAAACGGCAGCAGGTCTTTGGCCATCAAAATGCCTTCGACGTGGTCTTTATCTTCGCTGATCACCGGGAAGCGCGAGTGGGCGGAATCAATAATGACCGCAAGGCACTCTTCAAGACTTTGGTTGCGTTTAAGGGTGATCATCTGGGAGCGCGGGATCATGATGTCACGCACGCGCTGCTCGGCAATATCCAGCACCCCTTCGAGCATGTCGCGGGTGTCCTGGTCGATCAGCTCTTTTTGCTCAGAATCGCGGATCAGTCCCAGTAGCTCATCACGGTTTTTGGGTTCACCGTGAAAAAGTTGGTTAATTAACAGGGAGAAAAATCCCTTTTTACTACTGGGTGCGTCGCTGTTTTGAGAATGGTCGTCGCTCATGGCGTTTTTATTTCGTTCTCTCTGGTGAGGGAAAGGAACTGCTGGCATCCGCGCCAGCAGCGCAATAACCTGAACCTAAGGGGATCAGGCGTCTTCTTTCTCCGAAATGTACGGGTCAGGATAACCAAGAGCAAGCATTATCTCGGTCTCCAGCGCCTCCATTTCTTCGGCTTCTTCATCTTCAATATGGTCATAACCCAGCAGGTGTAGCGTGCCGTGGACTACCATATGCGCCCAGTGGGCTTCAACGGTTTTGCCTTGCTCTTCCGCTTCTTGCTCAACAACCTGACGACAAATAATCAGATCGCCCAGCAGGGGCAGCTCAATCCCTGGTGGCGCTTCAAACGGGAAAGAGAGCACGTTGGTCGGCTTATCCTTACCGCGATAAGTCAGATTAAGCTTATGACTCTCCGCTTCATCCACCAGACGGATGGTGACTTCACTTTCCGGCTGGAAAGGCGTCACGGCGGCTTCGAGCCAGCGCTGGAAAGCAGGTTCGGCTGGCAGGCCATTTTCATCGGCACAGGCCAACTGTAAATCTAAAATCACCGCGCTCATGAAGGCTCCTGCGGGCTGGATGGGGCGGCAAGTTGAGACGCCAGCGTTTCACGCTTGCGCTCTTCTGCCAGTTTGTCACGGCGCTTCTGATCGGCTTCTTCCCACGCTTCATAAGCATTCACGATGCGTGCGACAACCGGATGACGCACCACGTCTTCGCTGTGGAAAAAGTTAAAACTGATTTCATCGACTTCCGCCAAAACTTCAATGGCATGACGCAGGCCGGATTTGGTGCTGCGCGGCAGGTCAATCTGTGTGACGTCACCGGTGATCACCGCTTTGGAGTTGAAACCGATACGTGTCAGAAACATCTTCATCTGCTCGATGGTGGTGTTCTGACTCTCATCGAGAATCACAAAGGCGTCGTTGAGTGTACGTCCACGCATGTAAGCCAGCGGAGCCACTTCAATCACATTGCGCTCCATCAGCTTTTCCACGCGCTCAAAGCCGAGCATTTCAAACAAAGCATCGTAGAGCGGACGCAGGTAAGGATCGACTTTCTGGCTCAGGTCACCCGGCAGGAAGCCCAGTTTTTCACCGGCCTCTACCGCAGGGCGCGTCAGCAGAATACGGCGGATTTCCTGACGTTCCAGGGCATCAACGGCAGCGGCCACCGCCAGATAGGTTTTACCGGTACCAGCTGGACCCACACCGAAGGTGATGTCATGGTCGAGGATATTAGCCACATACTGCGCCTGATTGGGCGTACGAGGTTTAATCACACCGCGCTTGGTTTTGATGTGAATCGCCTTACCAAACTCCGGCACGCTTTCGGCGGTTTGCTCCAGTACACGGCTCTCTTTGATCGCCAGATGCACCTGGTCCGGTTCAATATCCGGGATTTGGCCACGCACTGGCGCAGTACTCACGTACAGGTCACGCAGAATGTTGATGGCTGCGTCAACGCTGAGCGATCGGCCCACCAGTTTGAAATGGTTGTCCCGGCGGTTGATTTCGACACCGAGGCGTTTTTCCAGCTGCTTCACATTGTCATCAAACGGACCGCACAGGCTCATCAGTCGGCGGTTATCAGCCGGTTCAAGGGCGATTTCACGAGTTTCGATATTCAAATGAATCCTTTGGGTCACTCAGGGCCAGTTGAAGAAGGTGTATCCAATGCTCCATCACAGATTGAGCATCTATACGGAATTATTTATGGGGCAAGGCCCGGCTGCAAGTTACAGAAGCGATATTTGGGCGTTGCAGGTGGAATGCAAGGGGCACGGGATGAAACAGGCGGCAGCACCTTGTGCACTGCCGCGCAAAGTTGGAGTATCAAGGCTGGTAAAGACCGACACCGATGTCATTTTCACGGCGCGTGCGGGCTATCACCGCATCGGGGCTGAGGCTGACACGCAATGCCATTTCATCTTCAGTGCGGATCAGTTTGCCACGCAGCGAGTTGGCATGGACATCGACAATTTCCACGTCAACAAACTTACCGATCATCTCAACAGGCGCTTCGAAGTTCACCACGCGGTTGTTGTCGGTGCGTCCGGTCAGTTCCATGACATTTTTACGTGAGATGCCTTCTACCAGCACACGCTGTGTGGTGCCGAGCATGCGGCGGCTCCACGCCATCGCCTGCTGATTGAGGCGATCCTGCAGAATATACAGGCGCTGCTTTTTCTCTTCTTCCGACACATCGTCAGGCAAGTCAGCGGCTGGCGTACCCGGACGTGCCGAGTAGATAAAGCTGAAGCTGACATCGAAATTCACGTCGCCCACCAGTTTCATGGTCTGCTCAAAATCCTGCTGCGTTTCGCCAGGGAAACCAATGATGAAATCTGAACTCATCTGAATATCAGGACGTGCTTTCTGCAGTTTGCGGACGATGGCTTTATATTCCAGCGCGGTGTGCGCACGCTTCATCAGCGTCAGGATACGATCGGCACCGCTCTGAACGGGCAAGTGCAGGAAGCTCGCCAGCTCTGGCGTGTCACGGTAGACATCAATAATGTCATCAGTGAATTCAATCGGATGGCTGGTGGTAAAGCGGATGCGGTCGATGCCATCAATGGCCGCCACCAGACGCAACAGTTCCGCGAAGCTGCAGAGCTGGTCATCAAAGGTCGTGCCGCGATAGGCGTTGACGTTCTGGCCCAGTAAATTCACTTCTCGCACGCCCTGCGCAGCCAGTTGCGCGATTTCCAACAGAATATCGTCACATGGACGGCTCACTTCCTCGCCTCGGGTGTAAGGGACCACGCAGAAAGTACAGTATTTGTTACAGCCTTCCATAATGGAGACAAAGGCCGTCGGGCCTTCTGCACGCGGTTCTGGCAGACGGTCAAATTTCTCGATTTCCGGGAAGCTGATGTCAATCACCGGGCTTTTCGTCCCGCGCACCTGATTCAGCATCTCTGGCAAGCGATGCAGCGTCTGTGGACCAAATACAATATCCACGCAATTGGCGCGTTCACGCAGGCGTTCACCTTCCTGCGAAGCGACACAGCCGCCGACGCCAATAATCACGTCAGGATTTATCGCTTTCAATTTCTTCCAGCGTCCTAACAGCGCGAAAACCTTCTCCTGCGCCTTCTCACGGATCGAGCAGGTGTTGAGCAGCAGGACATCCGCCTCTTCAGCGTCCTCGGTCAGGGTGTAACCGTGCGTGCTGTTCAGCAGATCGGCCATCTTTGATGAATCGTACTCATTCATCTGACAGCCCCAGGTTTTAATATGCAGTTTTTTGGTCATCGAACTAGCCATTGATTCAGAGCAGGGAAGTGCAGGGCGCGTATTGTAATGCTTTGCTGCTGTTGTGACCAGCACAGCAGGGTCTGAGATTGTGCAGCAAATTTCCGGTACACTTTATCTATCAACGTGATGACGTGAGCTATCACGACAAGCAGAAGGATTAGAGTCAATGCAGGATTCACATTTTGATGTGGTGGTGGTGGGCGGCGGTATGGTCGGTGCCGCGCTGGCTTGTGGACTGGCACAGCAGCAATTTCGTGTGGCGGTGATTGAACGTGCCGAACCCGCTGCGTTTGATGCAGAAAGCCCGCCCGATGTCCGCATTTCCGCGATTGGAGCCTCGTCGGTAGCACTGCTGCGTCAGTTGAATGTGTGGGAACGCGTGCTGGCGATGCGCTGTGCGCCTTATCGCAAGCTCGAAACCTGGGAGTGGCAAAGTGCACATGTGACCTTTGATGCTGCCTCGCTGGGCTTGCCAGAGCTGGGATATATGGTGGAAAACAGCGTGCTGCAACGTGCGCTGTGGGAAAAGATGCAGGAAGAGGGGATCACGCTGATTTGTCCCGCCAGCCTGCAGCAGCTTCAATCGCATCGTGGCGGCTGGCAGGTCCAGCTGGATAATGGTACCACGCTGGATACGCGGCTGGTGGTTGGCGCGGATGGCGCCAACTCGCGCGTGCGCCAGCTGGCGGGAATTGGCGTCCGTGGCTGGCAATACGCGCAGTCCTGCATGCTGATTAGCGTCGAATGTGAGCATGATGCGGGGGATTCGACCTGGCAGCAATTTACGCCAGAGGGGCCACGTGCTTTTCTGCCGCTGTTTGATCGCCACGCTTCTCTGGTGTGGTATGACGCACCGGCGCGTATTCGCCAGCTACAGGCGTTGCCATTGTCACAGCTTGAAAAAGAGATTCACGCCCATTTCCCGGCACGCGTTGGGCGGGTTCAGGTCAAGAAAGCAGCCTCATTCCCGTTGGTTCGTCGCCACGCTACGCGCTATGTTTTGCCGGGATTGGCGCTGGTGGGTGATGCAGCACACACCATCAATCCGCTTGCCGGACAGGGCGTAAACCTCGGGTATCGCGATGTTGATGCGTTGATCAATACGTTGGTGGAGGCGCGCAGCCAGGCTCAGTTATGGTCATCGGATGCGGTGTTAAAGCGCTATCATCGTCAACGCTATAACGATAATTTGCTAATGCAGGGTGGGATGGATCTGTTCTATTTTGCCTTTAGCAACACGCTGGCCCCATTGCGTTTTGTGCGTAATCTGGGATTGATTGCAGCGGAGAATGCCGGAGCGCTGAAACGTAAGGCGCTGAAGTACGCGTTGGGCTTATAGATGGCAGAGCGTCGCAGGGCGCTCCTGGCATTTTCCCGGATGCAGAAAACAATAAAGCCCGCAAAAGCGGGCTTTATTGTGCAATTTGGCTGGGGTGCAGGGATTCGAACCCCGGAATGCTGGTATCAGAAACCAGAGCCTTACCGCTTGGCGACACCCCAAAAATTTGGTGGCTACGACGGGATTTGAACCTGTGACCCCATCATTATGAGTGATGTGCTCTAACCAGCTGAGCTACGTAGCCTGAGTTTACTGCTTACTGCATCCGATAATGGCTGGGATACCTGGATTCGAACCAGGGAATGCCGGTATCAAAAACCGGTGCCTTACCGCTTGGCGATATCCCATTTGTCGACTCGCATCCACGAGTAAATATCGGATTGGCTGGGGTACCTGGATTCGAACCAGGGAATGCCGGTATCAAAAACCGGTGCCTTACCGCTTGGCGATACCCCATCCGGCTGCCGAAGACTGAAATGGTGCGGGAGGCGAGACTTGAACTCGCACACCTTGCGGCGCCAGAACCTAAATCTGGTGCGTCTACCAATTTCGCCACTCCCGCGAAAAGATGGTGGCTACGACGGGATTTGAACCTGTGACCCCATCATTATGAGTGATGTGCTCTAACCAGCTGAGCTACGTAGCCATCTTTTTTCGCTAACCTTCATCGGCGTTGCGGGGCGCATTATGCGTATTGAGCTTTGTAGCGTCAACAAGTTTTTTGCCGTTTTTTGCCTTAAAACGCCTGTTTGACTGGCTTGTAACCAGGGTGGCGGTTTATTCAGCAGTTTTCTATCGTCACATCGACGATGAAAACAAAAAGGGGCCTTTACATACCCCTTATCCTACTCATTCACAAGCTTATTTGTAGGCGGACTGATGCACGCCGACAGCACGACCAGATGGGTCATCCATGTTTTTGAAAGCTTCATCCCACTCAATCGCTTTGGCCGATGAACAGGCAACAGATGGACCGCCTGGAACACACTCTGCTGCACTGGCAATCGGGAACAGCTCTTCAAAGATTTCGCGGTACAAATACGCTTCTTTCGAGTTCGGCGTGTTGTACGGGAAACGGAAGTGCGCGGTAGACAACTGCTGATCGGTGATCTGCTTCGCGGCCACTTCTTTCAGGCTATCGATCCAGCTGTAGCCTACGCCATCAGAGAACTGCTCTTTCTGACGCCATGCCACGCTCTCCGGCAGGTAAGAAGAGAAGCATTCACGCAGAATGTGTTTCTCCATTTTGCCGTTGCTGCCGCACATTTTGTCTTCCGGGTTGATGCGCATCGCCACATCAAGGAATTTCTTGTCGAGGAACGGTACGCGCGCTTCAACGCCCCATGCCGACATCGCTTTGTTGGCACGCGCACAGTCAAACATGTGCAGCGCCAGCAGTTTACGCACGTTCTCTTCGTGGAATTCCTGAGCGTTAGGTGCTTTGTGGAAATACAGGTAACCACCAAACACTTCGTCCGCACCTTCACCTGACAGCACCATTTTGATGCCCATTGCCTTGATTTTACGCGACATCAAATACATCGGCGTAGAGGCGCGAATGGTGGTGACGTCATAGGTTTCGATGTGGTAAATCACATCTCGAATCGCATCCAGACCTTCCTGCACGGTGAAGTGAATCTCGTGGTGCACGGTGCCCAGATGTTCCGCCACTGATTTGGCCGCTTTCAGATCAGGTGAGCCTTCCAGACCTACCGCAAAAGAGTGCAGCTGTGGCCACCAGGCATCACTTTTATCTTCATCTTCCACACGTTTTGCCGCAAAGCGCTTAGTCACGGCAGAAATGATAGAGGAGTCGAGGCCGCCAGACAGCAGCACGCCATAAGGCACGTCAGACATCAGGTGGCTTTTCACTGACTCTTCCAGCGCATGCTTCAGGCCCGCAGCGTCAGTGGTGTTCTCGGCAACGGCAGAGAAATCCATCCAGTCGCGCTGCCAGTAACGACGGATTTCGCCATCGCTGCTGCACAGGAAGCTTCCCGGCGGGAATTCTCTGATGGTGCGGCAAACCGGCACCAGCGCTTTCATTTCAGAGGCGACAAACAGGTTTCCGTGCTCATCGTTGCCCATGTACAGTGGGATAATCCCGATGTGGTCACGGCCAATCAGATACTGCTGCTTCACGCTGTCCCACAGAATGAAGGCGAACATACCTTGCAGATCATCGAGGAAATCGAGACCTTTTTCCTGGTACAGCGCGAGGATCACTTCGCAGTCAGAACCGGTCTGAAACGCATAACGATCGCTCAGTTCAGCACGCAAAGCCTGATGGTTGTAGATCTCACCGTTCACGGCCAGTACGTGGGTGTGGTCAGCGTTGTACAGCGGCTGTGCGCCGTTGTTGACGTCAACAATCGACAGGCGCTCATGCACCAGAATGGCTTTGTCATCGGCATACACGCCAGACCAATCCGGTCCACGGTGACGCATCAGACGGGAACACTCCAGCGCTTTCTTGCGCAGTTCAACAGGATCGGATTTCAGATCCAGCACACCAAAAATCGAACACATAACTGACTCCTGATCTCACCTTGCGGCGATGTTATTTCTACGTTTGTCCGGCAGCCTTGACTGCGTGATGTATAAGAAAATGCGCTATCAGGTGGTGTTAACGCAAGTTAAATTGCGATCTTTTGATAAAAAGATTGTTGTGATGGCTTAAAAATTGAATTTGATCTAATCAAATGTCAATTAAATTAGATGGCGTCTAATGAATTGGCGTTTTGGATGATTTCCTGCGCAATTAATGGTGCACAGAATCATAATAAAGGGATGTAAAAACAAACGCCCTGCTCACACGACGTACGGGCAGGGCGATAAGTAAACGCGATAAGAGAAGGTTTAGAACAGGTCGATATCGGCCACTGAAGGGTAAATCCAGTCAGGGCGGAAAGGCATCGCATCAATGTCACTCAGCGTCGAAACCCCGGAGAGCACCAGAATGGTTTCCAGGCCCGCCTGGAATCCGGCCAGAATATCGGTGCGCAGGTTATCGCCGACAATCACCGTCTCTTCCGAGTGGGCATGCATCTTATTTAGCGCAGCACGCATGATATACGGGCTCGGCTTACCGACGTAAAACGGTTTGCGACCGGAGATGGTTTCGATACCGGCGCAGAGTGCACCGCAGGCTGGCACAAAACCGCGTGCGTGGGTATCCGGGTTGGTGGCGATAAAGCGTGCGCCATTAGCGACAAAGAAAGCCGCTTTATGCATCATTTCCCAGTTAAAGGAGCGCGTCTCCCCAACAATCACAAAATCGGGATTCACATCGGTGATGGTAAATCCGGCTTTATACAGTTCGTGAATCAGCGCGCCTTCGCCAATCACGTAGGCTTTTTTGCCTTCCTGACGACGCAGGAAATCGGCTGTCGCCATCGCCGAGGTATAGAACACTGAATCCGGTACCTCGACACCCGCATTGGCAAAACGGTTTGCCAGATCCTGAGCGGTTTGCGACGGATAGTTGGTCAGCACCACCAGCGGCATCTCTTTTTCAAGGATACGCTGCAGAAACTCATTCGCGCCTTTCACGGCGGTATTGTCGTGCATCAACACGCCGTCGATGTCACAGATTACGCTTTTGATGGTCATATTGGCTTCCGGTCGGGCCCGCCAGACGGCAGGCTTCAATTATTCTTCCAGCAGATGCTGCAGCAAAATACCATTCAGCATCGCACGTTTCGCCAGGGCAAAGGCGCCAATAGCGGAACGGTGATCCAGTTCGGAACGCACCACCGGCAGGTTTTTGCGGAAGGCATTCAGCGCCTGGGTATTAATGCAGCCTTCAATTGCCGGGAACAGCACTTTGTCTGCGTCGGTGATTTCCCCCGCCAATACCACCTTTTGTGGATTGAACAGGTTAATGGCAATCGCAATCGCTTTCCCGAGGTAGCGTCCCACGTATTCGATCACTTCGCAGGCCAGCGCGTCTCCCTGATTAGCGGCACGACAGATTTGTGGCATCAGACAGTTATCCAGCGTCAACGTGCTCGGATAGCCCTGATTGAGCAGATGGCGCACGCGATTCTCAATCGCGCCGTTGGCGGCAATCGTTTCCAGACAGCCAAAGTTGCCGCAGTGGCAGCGCTCACCCAATGGATCGACCTGGATGTGGCCAATTTCGCCCACGTTGCCGTTGCTGCCAAGGAAAATATGGCCGTTAGCGATGATGCCCGCGCCGGTACCGCGATGTAAACGCACCAGAATGGAGTCTGCACAGTCACGACTTGCACCGAAATAGTGCTCCGCCAACGCCAGACTACGGATATCGTGACCGACAAAGCTGGTGACGTTAAAGCGTTTCTGCAAGCTGGATACCAGCGGCCAGTGGCTGACAGCGATGTGCGGCATATAGCGAATAATGCCGTTAATCGGGTCCACCAGGCCTGGCAGAATCACCGCGATCGCGATTAATTCATGAATCTTGCGTTGATGCGCCGCCATAAATGCCGTGATGGCATTGAACAGCGCATTCTCCAGCGTTTCCTGGGTGCGCTCAGGCAGGGGATAATCTTCCTGCGCCAGCGATTTTCCGCTCAGATCGAATAATGTCAGCGTGGCATCATTGCGTCCTAAGCGAACGCCGATGGTATGAAAATGGCGAGTTTCGGTAATGATGGAAATGGCGCGGCGACCACCGGTAGAGGCTTGTTGCTCTACCTCTTTGATCAGGCCGCGCTCAATAAGCTGGCGGGTAATTTTCGTGACGCTGGCGGGCGCAAGCTGGCTGAGATCGGCAATCTGTATACGCGATATCGGCCCTTGTTGATCAATTAGCCGGTAAACGGCTGCACTATTGAGTTGTTTGACAAGATCGACATTTCCTATTTGAGTCTGGCCGCCAGTGGTCATTCAGTACTTACTCGCTGAGGACGTCGTCTCCATTGACTAACGTCTTAGTGATTTGATAATCGCGGGTAAAGACAGTGAGGTTAGCGACTTTTCCTGCTGTCACTGAACCCAGCTGTTTTTCCACCCCCATTGCCTTGGCCGGGTAGAGCGTTGCCATGCGCAAAGCTTCATCCAGCGCGATACCACAATGTTCTACGCTGTTTTGCACCGCTTCAATCATGGTGAGCACAGAACCGCTTAAGGTACCGTTTTCGTCAACGCAAAGGCCGTCGCGATAGTATATTGTTTTGCCTGCAAAAATGAATTTATCAATTGACGCGCCAGCGGGTGCGGTCGCATCCGTTACCAACACCAGCTTGTCACCTTTGATGCGCTTTGCATTACGCACGTTAGCGTAGTGGACATGTAAACCATCCGCAATGATGCCGCAGTATACATCAGGTGAATCAAACAGCGCACCGATCAGACCAGGTTCACGCCCTGCAAAGGTTGGCATGGCATTATAAAGGTGAGTGGCAAAAGAGACACCGGCACTGAAGCCCGCTTTGGCTTCTTCGTAAGTGGCGTTTGAATGGCCCGCAGAGACAATAATGCCGGCATTGCGCAGCTTGCCAATCACATCGGCACCGGCATTTTCTGGCGCCAGCGTCACTTTGGTGATCACGTCTGCGTTGGCGCAAAGAAAATCGACCATCTCCGCATCGGGCAGACGAATCAAATCTGGATTATGGGTACCTTTTTTGGCTTTGTTCAGCCATGGACCTTCCAGGTGCAGACCTAACGCCTGATTAGGGTGTTTGGCCAGATAGGCGCGCATGGTTTCGATGGCACGCTTCATCAAAGCATTGGTGCTGGTGATCAGCGTTGGCAGATAGCTGGTGCAGCCTGATTTTTCGTTGGCACGCTGCATGATTTCCAGCGTTTCCACGCTCAGTGCGTCGATATCATCGTTGAACTGCACGCCGCCGCAGCCGTTTAACTGTAAATCAATAAATCCGGGAGCGATAAACGCACCAGCCACATCCTGCTGTGCAATCGTTGCGTCAAGCGCCTCTCGTGGGCACACTCGCTCAATCAGGCCATCCGCAATCACCACTGCATGATTGTCCAGAATTTCATGACCGGTAAAAATCCGGCCGTTCACTAATGCGTACATCGTTTTTCTCTCCCGGCTAAGCCTGCCGCATTAAGGCAGCAGGTTTTTCACAACGTGTTCTCACACACCTTTCATATTTTCCGCTTCCATTTCGCGGAAATATTTCACGGTTTTCACTTTCAGTTCCATGGTGGCCGGTTCGTCACACACCACCACAGATTTCGCATGCAGCTGCAGACAGCTGATGGTCCACATGTGATTAACGTTACCTTCTACAGCGGCCTGCAACGCCTGCGCTTTCAGATGGCCCGTCACCAGAATCATCACTTCTTCAGCATCCAGTAACGTGCCCACACCTACGGTCAGGGCGTATTTTGGCACCTGATCCACATCACCATTAAAGAAGCGCGAGTTAGCGATACGGGTATCGTGCGTCAGGGTTTTAATGCGGGTGCGGGAAGAGAGTGAAGAAGCCGGCTCGTTAAAGGCAATGTGTCCATCGTTGCCCACGCCGCCCATAAACAGATTAATTTTACCGTAAGAGCGAATCTTCTCTTCGTACTGGCGACATTCTGCGTCAATATCTGGCGCATTGCCATTCAGAAGATTGATATTTTCTGGTTGGATATCAACGTGATCGAAAAAGTTGCGGTACATGAAGCTGTGGTAGCTTTCCGGATGCTCTTTTGGCAGGCCCACGTATTCATCCATATTGAACGTCACCACATGCTTGAAACTAACCTGGCCCGCTTTGTGCATATCAATCAGGTGCTTGTAAGCTTCCAGTGGCGTACCACCGGTTGGCAAGCCCAGCACGAAGGGACGTTCTGCGCTAGGCTTAAACGCATTAATGCGGTTAACAATGTGGCGTGCAGCCCATTTACCCACCTGGGTCGGTGTGGCCAAAGGGATCAGTCTCATGTCTTCACCTCAATTAAGATTAGGAAAATGTTGTCGCCGATGCTGGTTTAGGTTGCTGCCATTAAGCGTAATCGGTTTAAGCGCAACCAGCAGGGAAAAGTGCGACCTGATATTTTTCATCATAAAATAAGTTTGTGGTGGTAGCTAGCATTTCGCAGTGATAAACGTCCATTATGGTGATTAAAGTCACAGTTACTGTGGTTTTAATTTGCGAGGCGAATTAATTTATCTTTACACTGCGCCTCGTGGTGAAAGATGTCATCAAGGTACCGAGCGTAGGGATAATAAAATCAACCCGCGCTACGGCAAAACGCCAGTCTCATAGGGGGAGAAAAAGGTGAGTATTTTAGGATATCTGCAAAAGGTCGGCCGCGCGCTTATGGTGCCGGTAGCGACACTGCCGGCAGCGGCAATCTTGATGGGGGTAGGGTATTGGATTGATCCAGACAGTTGGGGTGCAGGCAATGCGCTGGCCGCTCTGCTGATCAAGTCCGGTTCTGCCATTATCGAAAATATGTCAGTGCTGTTTGCCATCGGTGTGGCTTACGGTATGTCCAAAGATAAAGATGGTGCGGCCGCGTTAACCGGCTTCGTGGGCTTCCTGGTGGTGACGACACTCTGTTCACCTGCCGCAGTAGCGATGATTCAGAAGATTCCGGTCGATCAGGTGCCTGCTGCCTTCGGCAAGATCAACAACCAGTTCGTGGGTATTCTGGTCGGTATTCTCTCCGCTGAAGTGTATAACCGCTTTAGCCATGTTGAGTTGCCCAAAGCGCTGTCGTTCTTCAGCGGGCGCCGTTTGGTGCCGATCCTTGTCTCATTCCTGATGATCGTTGTGGCGTTTATCCTGATGTACATCTGGCCAATCATCTTCGGCGGCCTGGTGAACTTCGGTGAGCACATTCAGAAAATGGGCTCGGTGGGCGCAGGCGTGTACGCCTTCTTTAACCGCTTGCTGATTCCGGTCGGTCTGCATCACGCACTGAACTCCGTATTCTGGTTTGACGTGGCAGGCATTAACGATATTCCTAAGTTCCTTGGCGGTGCACAATCAATCGCGAATGGCACGGGTATCCCGGGCATCACCGGTCGCTATCAGGCGGGCTTCTTCCCGATCATGATGTTTGGCTTGCCGGGTGCAGCATTGGCTATCTTCCACTGCGCACGTCCAGAAAACCGCGCGAAAGTCGGCGGTATTATGCTGGCTGCGGCCTTCGCGGCCTTCTTCACGGGGATCACTGAACCGCTGGAATTCTCCTTCATGTTCGTGGCACCGGTTTTGTATGTGATCCATGCCGTATTGACCGGTATCTCGGTATTTATTGCTGCGAGCATGCACTGGATTGCAGGCTTCGGCTTCAGTGCCGGTTTGGTGGATATGGTGCTGTCAACGCGTAACCCGCTGGCGGTGAATTGGTGGATGCTGATTCCACAAGGTCTGGTGTTCTTCGCCATCTACTATGTGGTGTTCCGTTTCACTATTCAGAAATTCAACCTGATGACCCCGGGCCGCGAATTGTCTGCGGGTGATGAAACTGATGGTTATGACGTTAACGTCGACCATAGTGGTAATGGTGAAAGCCAGACCGAATCACTGGCACGTCGTTACATTGCCGCCATCGGCGGTTCAGACAACCTGACCAACATCGATGCCTGCATTACTCGTCTGCGTCTGAACGTCAAAGACTCAGCCCAAGTGAATGAAGGCGTGGCGAAACGTTTGGGTGCGTCTGGTGTGATTCGTTTGAACAAGCAGAGCGTACAGGTGATTGTCGGCACTCAGGCTGAAAGCATCGCCTCCGCAATGAAAACGGTATTGAGCAAAGGCCCGGTTGCTGCGGCTTCCGCTCCTGCCGCCGCTGCGCCGGTCGCGACTAAACCCCAGGCCGTGCTGAACACTGAAAAAGCGGTGATTGCTACGCTGGTGGCACCAGTGACCGGTGAGATTGTCGCGCTCGACGCGGTGCCGGATGAGGCGTTCGCCAGCAAAGCGGTGGGCGATGGTCTGGCAATCAAACCAACCGACAAAACCGTGGTGGCACCGATTGCCGGTACCGTGGTGAAAATCTTCAACACCAACCATGCGTTCTGTCTGGAAGCCGCTAACGGCGTTGAGATCGTGGTGCACATGGGCCTGGACACCGTGGCGCTGGAAGGAAAAGGCTTCACACGTCTGGTGGAAGAGGGGGCAACCGTCACTGCCGGTCAGCCGATTCTGGAGATGGATCTGGACTTCCTCAACGCCAACGCGCGCTCAATGATTAGCCCGGTGGTGGTCAGCAACAGCGATGATTTCGCCGGACTGAATCTGCTGGCCAGCGGTTCAGTGGTTGCAGGTGTGACACCGTTGTATGAAGTGAAAAACTAAGTCCTTGTGATTTAGCCAGAAGGCAGGAAGCAATTCCTGCCTTTTTTGTTTTAAAACGACCAACAAACGGTTGTTTCCCTCCTGCGCTTTGTGGATCATACTCCGTTACTTCGTGGTACAAATCACCCGCTATTGTTTTGAGGATTTTGAGATGAGTGAGGCTGAAGCCCGCCCAACGAACTTTATTCGTCAGATCATCGACGAAGACTTGGCGAGCGGTAAGCACAGCAGTGTGCATACCCGTTTCCCGCCTGAGCCCAATGGTTATCTGCATATTGGCCATGCGAAATCTATCTGCCTGAACTTTGGTATCGCCCAAGATTATCAAGGACAGTGCAACCTGCGTTTTGACGATACTAACCCGGTGAAAGAAGACCTGGAGTTCGTTGAATCCATCAAGCGTGACGTGCAATGGCTGGGCTTTGAGTGGAGCGGCAACATTCGTTACTCCTCAGACTATTTCGACCAACTGTTTAACTACGCCGTTGAGCTGATCAATAAAGGTCTGGCTTACGTTGATGAGTTGTCTGCGGAAGAGATCCGTGAATATCGCGGCACCCTGACTGCGCCGGGTAAAAACAGCCCGTACCGCGACCGCAGCGTGGAAGAGAACCTCGCGCTGTTCCAGAAAATGCGTGATGGCGGTTTCGAGGAAGGTAAAGCTTGTCTGCGTGCCAAAATCGACATGGCTTCCAGCTTTATCGTGATGCGCGATCCGGTGCTGTACCGCATTAAGTTTGCCGATCATCATCAGACCGGTGATAAGTGGTGCATCTACCCGATGTACGACTTTACCCACTGCATTTCGGATGCGATCGAAGGCATTACGCACTCACTGTGTACGCTGGAGTTCCAGGACAACCGTCGTCTGTACGATTGGGTGCTGGACAACATCACCATTCCACAGCATCCGCGCCAGTACGAATTCTCGCGTCTGAATCTGGAATACGCGGTGATGTCGAAGCGTAAGCTGACGCAGCTGGTCACCGAGAAAGTGGTGGAAGGCTGGGATGATCCGCGCATGCTGACCGTTTCAGGCCTGCGCCGTCGTGGTTACAGCGCAGCTTCAATTCGTGAGTTCTGCCGCCGCATCGGCGTGACTAAACAGGACAACATCGTTGAGATGGCGTCACTGGAATCCTGTATTCGTGACGATCTCAATGAGAACGCACCACGCGCGATGGCGGTACTTGACCCGTTGAAAGTGGTGATCGAAAACCTGCCCGCCGGCCACGAAGAAACGCTGACCATGCCTAATCATCCAAACAAGCCGGAGATGGGCACGCGTGAAGTGTCGTTCAGCCGTGAAGTGTGGATCGATCGCGCTGACTTCCGTGAAGAAGCCAACAAACAGTACAAACGTTTGGTTCTGGGCAAAGAAGTGCGTCTGCGCAATGCTTATGTGATTCGTGCTGAGCGTGTGGCGAAAGACGAAGAGGGTAACATTACCTGCATCTATGCCACTTGTGATGTTGACACCCTGAGCAAGGATCCGGCGGATGGTCGCAAAGTGAAAGGTGTGATCCACTGGGTTTCCGCCATTCATGGACTGCCAGCTGAGTTCCGTCTTTACGACCGTCTGTTCAGCGTGCCAAACCCCGCGGCGGCTGAGGATTTCCTCACCACCATTAACCCGAACTCGCTGGAGATCAAACAGGGCTTCGTGGAGTCTGGTTTGCGTGAAGCGGCCACTACCGCAGCTTATCAGTTTGAACGTGAAGGTTATTTCTGTGCCGATAGCGTCTACTCACAGCCGGGTAAATTGGTGTTTAACCGCACGGTTGGACTGCGCGATACTTTCGCGAAGATTGGCGAGTAATATCTTTCGTCGATAGCACAATATGATCATGAAAGGGCGAGCAATCGCCCTTTTTTATTGCCTGTAATTCGCCACGGGCAATCAATTATGCTGAAGGCCGGAAGCTGAGCTTGTTGTCTATTTTGCGAGAATTCTGACTTTAGCAAAATTAACCCATTTGCGAGTGTGAAAAATTGTATTTCAGGTAGGCTATGCGCTTTAAATAGAGCTCTGCGGGTTATCAAAGGAAAAAAAATGACAAGTCTCGCCCTGGAAGCTAAGCATAGTGTGGTGGTATTACATCAGCTTATTGAACGTGTTTTTAACCAGGTAGAAGGCAGTGATGACAGCATGGAACTGCTTTTGTCACACTTTCACCCGGATTTCAAAATGGTGACGCCGCTGGGTAAGCAGCTGGATCTGAATGAGACCGAAGTGCTGTTTCGCAAACTGCACGGTCAGCGGGAAGGGCTGCGCATTGCCACCAGTGAGCATGCCATCATTTCTCAACAGAGCCAGGAAGTGACGATTCAGTATCGTGAACTGCAGATGTTGAACGGCACCCATCAAACGCGCATCTCTTTGGCTGTGCTGGATTGCAGCACCACCATTCCTCGCTGGCGCTACCTCCACGAGACCTTTATCGCTTGATAACAGGCATAAAAAAACCGGTGACCAGCACCGGTTTTTTTATATTGCATAGCACACTCAATTACTTATCGTGGAGCGTCTCGTCTTCGCGGCAGTCTCCCAGTGCACAGTGGCCGTACAAGTACAGGCTGTGGTTACTGAGTTTAATGCCATGGCGAGTGGCAATCTCACGCTGACGCGTTTCGATTGATTCATCGCTGAATTCGATCACTTTGCCACAATCCAGGCAGATCAAGTGGTCATGGTGATGCTGCTGAGTCAGTTCGAATACGGATTTGCCGCCTTCGAAGTTATGACGGGTGACGATACCCGCGTCATCAAACTGGTTAAGAACGCGATATACCGTTGCCAGGCCAATCTCTTCGCCCATATCGATCAGGCGCTTATACAAATCTTCCGCACTGACGTGATGGGACTCGGGGCCCGGTCCCTGGAGCACTTCCAAAATTTTCAATCTTGGGAGAGTGACTTTCAGGCCAGCCTTCTTCAATGCGGAGTTGTTGTCAGTCATTCGGATATTGTCCTGTTACTTTGCATGTCACTTACGGCGCAGGGGCCTTGAATGTTTAGGTCACGCGTATTCTCATTTGCGTCTCATTATAGAACTCAAGCAGTGAAATGAAAACCGGGGTATCGCGCAAATCAACAAAAGTCGTAAGGTTAAACATCGCCTACGTCAGCGCGGAACGGTGTGGTTTGGGTTTCCATTTCACTCAGCCTCAGTCAACAATCAGAGGAATAAGCGGATGACCATTGCGGGTATTCTACAGATTTGCGGGGAAAAGTTAAAAAACCGTAGCTATTATTTTTATAGGAAATTCCTTTGTCCCAATGTGAGCCAGCGCTCACATTGGGGAGGCGAGGCATCAGGCTTCAATGATCTCTTTTAACTGCAGCTCATCAAAAATCTGTTTCACCCAAGCATCAACACGTTCATTGGTCAGCTCAGGTTGACGGTCTTCGTCAATCGCCAGGCCGAGGAAGTGTTTGTCATCGGCCAGACCTTTTGAGGCTTCAAAATGATAGCCCTCAGTCGGCCAGTGGCCCACAATCACCGCGCCATTTGGCTCAATGATGTCGCGAATCGTGCCCATCGCATCACAGAAATATTCTGCGTAGTCTTCCTGGTCGCCACAACCAAACAGCGCCACCAGTTTGCCATTAAAGTCGATCTCTTCCAGCGTAGGGAAGAAGTCATCCCAGTCACACTGTGCTTCGCCGTAATACCAGGTAGGAATGCCCAGCAGCAGGATGTCGAACGCTGCGAGATCTTCTTTAGTGCTCTTAGCAATGTCATGCACTTCGGCGACATCTTTACCCAGTTGTTTCTGGATCATTTTTGCAATGTTTTCAGTGTTGCCGGTATCGCTGCCGAAGAAAATGCCTACGATTGCCATGGGTTAAGTAACCTCTTAAAGCCTGATTGTGAAAGTAAGTCAATTGACTGCACATGTTAGCGAATGATAGCAGACCGTTGAAAAGGGCGGAACGAGTAAAGCCTGAACTTTGTGTTCCTGCGTGCGGTCAGCGCGCTAAGACAGTTTGAGTTGCGCCAGCAGCATTTGTTCAATCAATTCGCTGCGGCTGATGTTTTGTTGCTCGGCCAGCGTGTTCAGGGCGTCAACCGCTTCGCTGGACATTTTCAGCTCAACACGACGCAGCCCTCGCACTTTATCGCGCTTGAGCTGGTTACGTTTGTTGATACGCAACTGTTCGTCACGTGTCAGCAGGCTGGTTTTGGGTCGACCAGGACGCCGCTCGTTTGCAAAAAGATCAAGCGTGGTACGGTCTGTCTGTTCTTTTGCCATGATTTGTGAAACTGAGTGGGCGCGAACGGCGGAAAGGCGCTGCGCGATTTATACATTATCGGCCCGACCACGGCGAAAAAATCATCCGCGGCAAATTTTTAGCGCGACATCATACTCCAGCACCATCCGCGACGCCAACCCTAAACCGCATACGGCAAGCTTTTGCTTTTACAGGTTAAAAAAGCGACGAACTGCGCGCAAAACCGCATCAGGTTTTTCAGCATGTACCCAATGACCGGCCCCGCTAATCACATGTGCGTGTGCCTGCGGGAACTGACGCAGCAGTGCATCGCGGTGCTGATTGTCGAGGTAAGGAGAATCGCCACCGCGGATAAACAATGCGGGATGTGGCCAGGCGGGAACTTCTTCCCAGCCAGAAATCGTGGTGTAGTTGTCCCACAGCACCGGCACGTTAAAGCGCCACTCACCCTCGACAAAGGACTTGAGGATAAACTGAATCACCCCCTCTTCAGTGACATGTTGACGCATCACCTCGGCCGCTTCGCTACGACGCGTTACACCCGCGGCGGTGACGGCGCGAATACCGGCAAAGATTTCATCGTGGCGGCGGGTTTGGTAATCCACGGGCGCGATATCGATCAGCACCATCTTCTCAATACGTTCGGGGGCCACTGCGCTCAATGCCATGGCGATCTTACCGCCCATCGAGTGGCCTATCACGCCAGCGCGTTCAATCTGGTGTGCATCCAGCGTCTCCACGATATCTTGCGCCATGGCGTGATAATTCATCACCTCACTGCGCTCAGATAAACCATGGTTGCGTACGTCCACTTGTAGCGTGGGGCGAGCATCCCGTACGCCGCGTGCCAGCACGCCAAGGTTATCCAGGCTGCCAAACAGGCCATGAATTAACAGAATCGGGGACGCTTCAGGGGGAGATTGTTCAGTTTGCAGACGGGCGTTCAAAATCATGGCTAAAGTTCTTACGGTTGTGACCTTGGCTTAGGGTATCATGGATTCACCTGTCCAGGAGCCAGCCGGCCAGGCATTAGGGCATATTCCGACTTTTGCCCTGAAACGACGCCAGCGCTATCGGCTGCCACGGATTTAACTTTATAATCCTTATGTTAGAGCCCGCTCACGTTTTGCACAGCTCGATTTTGCTAAGGCCGTTGCAATAATGCGTGGTTCTGTCATTTGCCAGAATTGTACGGAATAAGATGAAAACGATTGAAGTTGACGAAGAACTCTACCGTTATATTGCCAGCCACACGCAGCACATTGGTGAAAGCGCCTCCGATATTTTGCGCCGCATGCTTAAGTTTACCGCGGGCCAGACCGCACCGACTGCACCTGTCGCTGCGGCTTCGGCTTCGGTCAAGGAAGCGCAGCCAGTGCGCAGCGAAGCGCGTCCTCAGGATCGCGTACGCGCCGTGCGTGAACTGCTGCTCTCTGATGAGTATGCTGAGCAGAATAAGGCGGTTAATCGCTTTATGCTGGTACTGTCAACGCTCTATCGTCTTGATCCAGCAGCCTTTGCTGAAGCCACTGCCTCGCTGCAGGGCCGCACTCGCGTCTATTTTGCGGGTGACGAGCACACACTGCTGCAAAATGGCACCCATACTAAGCCGAAGCACGTTCCCGGCACACCGTACTGGGTGATCACCAATACCAATACAGGCCGCAAATGCAGCATGGTGGAACACATCATGCTGGCGATGCAGTTCCCACAGGAACTGACAGAGAAAGTTCGCGGCACCATTTAAACTGAAGCGTCAGGGAGAAGCGCCAATGGCCAATCACCCCCGTGCCGGGCAGCCTGCCCAGCAGAGCGATTTGATTAACGTTGCACAATTAACCTCGCAGTATTACGTCCTGAAGCCCGATACGGCTAACCCGGACCATGCGGTGAAATTTGGCACTTCTGGCCACCGCGGCAGCGCGGGACGCCAAAGCTTCAATGAAGTGCACATTCTGGCGATTGCGCAAGCCATCGCAGAAGAGCGCAAAAAGAATGGCATCACCGGTCCGTGCTACGTGGGTAAAGATACTCACGCACTGTCTGAGCCGGCGATTCTGTCGGTGCTGGAAGTGCTGGCGGCGAACGGTGTAGATGTGATCGTGCAGCAGGATAATGGCTACACGCCAACGCCGGCGATCTCCAACGCCATTCTGGAACACAACAAACGCGGTGGCGCGCAGGCGGACGGTATCGTCATCACGCCTTCACACAACCCGCCAGAAGATGGTGGCATCAAGTACAACCCGCCAAACGGCGGTCCGGCTGATACCAACGTCACCAAGGTGGTGGAAGATCGCGCTAACCAGCTGATCAAAGGCGAACTGAAAGACGTGAAACGTCTGCCGCTGGATCAGGCCTGGGCAAGCGGCCATATCGTTGAGCAGGATCTGATTCAGCCCTATGTTGAAGGTCTGGCTGAAGTCATTGACTTCCCGGCAATCCAGAAAGCGGGCCTGAAAATCGGCGTTGATCCATTAGGTGGCTCCGGTATCGCTTACTGGCAGCGTATTGCTGAGCACTATAAGTTGGATCTGACCATTGTTAATGATGCGGTCGATCAGACCTTCCGTTTCATGCATCTGGATAAAGATGGCGTGGTGCGTATGGACTGTTCGTCTGAGTGCGCGATGGCGGGTCTGCTGGCGTACAAAGATAAGTTCGATCTGGCGTTCGGTAACGACCCGGATTACGACCGTCACGGCATCGTCACGCCTGCGGGCCTGATGAACCCGAACCATTATCTGGCCGTGGCCATCAATTACCTGTTCCAGCATCGCCCGCAGTGGGGCAAAGATGTTGCTGTGGGTAAAACCCTGGTCTCCAGCGCAATGATTGACCGTGTGGTCAATGACATTGGTCGCAAGCTGGTTGAAGTGCCGGTTGGTTTCAAATGGTTTGTTGATGGCCTGTTTGATGGCAGCTTCGGTTTCGGCGGCGAAGAGAGCGCGGGTGCTTCCTTCCTGCGCTTCGATGGTTCCGCCTGGTCAACCGATAAAGATGGCATCATCCTGTGCCTGCTGGCAGCCGAAATCACTGCGGTGACCGGCAAGAACCCGCAGCAGCACTATGACGAACTGGCAGCACGCTTCGGCGCGCCAAGCTATAACCGTCTGCAGGCGCCGGCGACCTCAGCGCAAAAAGCGGCACTGTCTAAGCTGTCACCGGAAATGGTGAGTGCTGATACGCTGGCGGGCGATCCGATTACTGCACGTCTGACCGCTGCACCGGGCAACGGCGCGTCAATCGGTGGTCTGAAAGTGATGACCGAAAACGGCTGGTTTGCTGCGCGTCCGTCAGGCACGGAAGATGCTTACAAAATCTACTGTGAAAGCTTCCTTGGTGCTGAGCATCGCCAGCAGATCGAGAAAGAGGCGGTAGAGATTGTTAGCGAAGTGCTGAAAAACGCGTAATTAAACGTCGAGGCGCGCTATGTGCGCCTTTTCACGCGTTTTCCATGGAACGACCCACGTGACAACATGGGTCGTTTTTTTATGGCATAAACCGATAGCCGATACCGGTTTCGGTCAGCAGATGGCTGGGTTGGGTGGGATTGCTTTCCAGCTTCTGGCGCAGGTGTCCCATATAAATGCGCAGATAGTGGCTGTGCTCCACCGCATTCGGCCCCCACACCTGATTCAACAACTGACGTTGCGTCAGAACCTTCCCGGCATTGTTCAGCAACAAACTCAGCAGGCGAAACTCGGTGGGCGTCAGGTGAATTTCCTGTTCATTACGCAGCACGCGGCGCGCAGCCAGATCGACACTCACTTCCCCAAATTTCACGATCGGCTCAGGCTGGCTGCTTTGATGGCGACGTAACGCCACGCGCACGCGGGCCAGTAACTCGCCGATACCAAACGGCTTAGTCAGATAATCATCTGCACCGGCATCCAGTGCATCGATTTTGTCCTGCTCATCACTGCGCGCAGATAGCACAATCACCGGCATGCTGCTCCACTGGCGCACTTCACGGATAAAGTCGTTGCCGTCACCATCCGGCAGCCCAAGATCGAGGATCACTAAATCCGGCTTTCGTGTCGCTGCTTCAATCAGCCCGCGCTGTAATTGCTCCGCTTCCACAATTTTCAAACCTTCGCTTTCCAGCGCCAGGCGCACGAAACGGCGAATCTCTTTTTCATCTTCAACAATCAAGATGGTCGTCACGCTGACTCCTGCCACAGGTAAAGTTAACACGGCACTTTATCAAGAATTGGTCACCGCGTCCGTCATGATGTTTGTAACCTTGCGAGATCCCTACGTTTACAATTATGTAACTTACTTTCAGCTTAAGCCGTAAAGCACAAAAAAAGACCAAAATTAGTGGTCGGATGAGTAGTAAAATTACACAACCAGGCGTAATATCTGAGGCAGATCACATTTCAACGCAAAAATTACCCCAGGAGGCAATCATGTATCAGGCATATCCACTCTATAAAATCGTGTTGCGCCGTTTTCTGGCGGTATTGGTCGGCATACTTGCCTTGCCCGTGATGCTGTTCCGCCAGGATCGTGCCCGTTTCTATAGCTATCTGCACCGCGTCTGGTGTAAGACCAGCACCAAGCCAGTCTGGCTGGCGCAGACAGAAGCGATAGGCAGCATCCACTGGTAAGTGCTCTCTTGGCTCTCTAAGAACCCGGCAGCTTCAATCAAGCGCCGGGTTTTTTTATTCTAAACTTTGTCTGTATTCCCCGGTTACCCGCTGTTATCCCTCGCCGTTTCAGCTACACTTAAACCTCTACAAGAATTTGGAGGTTGTACAAGTATGAGCGAAAAAATTCCTGTCGGTATCAGCGCTTGCCTGCTCGGGGATAAGGTCCGTTTTGACGGTGGCCACAAGCGTTTCGCTTTTGCAACTGAAGAACTGACTCCCTTTATCCGCTTTGAACCGGTGTGTCCGGAAATGGCAATTGGCTTGCCCACGCCGCGTCCCGCACTGCGTCTGGTCAAAGAGTCGGATGATCAAATCCATCTTTGTTTCAGTAAAGATGGCGGGCAAGAGGTGACCGATGAGATGGAACGCTGGTCGGCCGATCGTGTGAAATCGCTGCATCACCTTTGCGGCTATATTCTCTGCGCAAAATCACCCAGCTGCGGTCTTGAGCGCGTGCGCGTCTATCAGCCCGATACCAATGACAATCGCAAAGCGGGCACCGGCGTATTCACTGCCTTTCTGCAAAAAGAGATGCCATGGCTGCCTTTAGAGGAAGATGGCCGTTTGCATGATGATGCTATCCGCGAAAACTTTATGGGCCGCGTGTATGCGCTGCACGAGTTCAATGAAATGTGGCGCAGCGGTTTAACCCGCCACAAGCTGATCGCCTTCCACAGTCGATACAAGTTGCTGCTGCTGTCGCATGCGCAGGATGAGTATCGCGAGATGGGGCGTTTTGTGGCCGCGATGGAGCAGTGGGATTCGTTGGATGATTACGCCTATGAATACCGGATTCGCCTGATGCATTTGATGTCCCACCAGGCTTCGCGCCGTAATCACACCAATGTGCTGATGCATGTACAGGGCTACTTCCGCCCGCAGTTGTCCTCACCACAGCGCCAGGAACTGGCGCAGCTAATCGATCGTTATCGCACTGGCGTCCAGCCACTGTTGGTTCCCATCACCATGCTGAAACACTATATGGCGGAATATCCGCATCCGTGGCTGGCGCAGCAACGTTACTTTGATCCTTACCCGGAAGCGCTGCGTCTGCGCTACGGACAATAATTTCGGAGCATTATGACCACCCACTTAGTCTGGTTGCGAAACGATCTACGCATCAATGACAACACTGCGCTGGCTGCCGCTTGCCGCGACAGCCATGCCAGGGTGCTGGCGCTGTTTATTGCCACGCCTAAACAGTGGCAGCAACACCATATGGCACCCAAGCAGGCGGCCTTTATTCACCAGAATCTGTGTGCGTTGCAAGACTCACTGGCCGAGCGAGGTATTCCGTTGCATTACCATCAGTGCGATGACTTTGCCGCATCGGTGGATTATCTGAGTGAGTTTTGCGACCAGCATCAGGTGGATGAGCTTTATTACAACTATCAGTACGAGATAAATGAGCGCGAACGTGATGCTGCAGCTGAAAAGCGTCTCGATGCTCAGGGCGTAATTTGTCAGGGCTTTGATGACAGCCTGTTATTGCCGCCGGGCAGCGTGCAGACCGGCAATCACACCATGTTTAAAGTCTTCACGCCGTTCAGCCGCGCCTTTGTCCGTCGACTGCATCAGGGGTTACCGGAGTGTCATCATGCACCGAAAGCGCGCCGTGATGCGCCGATCAGTGCGGGTAAGAAAATCCCTGCTTTTGATTATCCGCAGGAAGATTTCGATGCATCGCTATTTCCGGCTGGGGAAGAGGCAGCGCTGAAGCAATTGCGCCATTTCGGCAAACAATCGGTGCAGCACTATCCCGAGGTGCGCGATTTACCGGCATTAGATGGTACCAGCCGCTTATCGCCTTATCTGGCGATTGGGGTGCTGTCTCCGCGCCAATGTTTGCATCGTATTCTGAAAGAACACCCAGATGCACTGAACGAAGGTAAAGCCTTTACCTGGCTGAATGAACTGATCTGGCGCGAATTTTACCGTCATCTGATGGTGGCCTTTCCGGCGTTGTGTAAGCACCAGCCGTTTGTGGAGTGGACGCATAACGTACAGTGGCAAAAAAACGATGCACATCTCACGGCCTGGCAGCAGGGCAAAACCGGTTATCCCATCGTCGATGCGGCAATGCGCCAACTCAATACACTGGGCTGGATGCACAATCGCCTGCGCATGATTGTTGCCAGCTTTCTGGTAAAAGACCTGCTGATCGACTGGCATGAAGGTGAGCGCTACTTCATGCAGCAATTGATCGATGGCGATCTGGCGGCCAACAACGGCGGCTGGCAGTGGGCAGCTTCCACCGGCACCGATGCGGCACCTTATTTCCGTATTTTTAATCCCACTACTCAGGGTGAACGCTTCGACGAAAAAGGCGAATTTATCCGCCAGTGGCTGCCAGAGCTGAAAGACGTGCCGGAGAGTGATATTCATCAACCGCAGATTTGGGCGAAGAAAAATAATAAGAAACTCGATTATCCCGCACCAATCGTGGAACATAAGGACGCACGTAAAAAGACACTAGACGCCTTCGAGCGCGCGCGCAGCGCGGCCTGAGGCGGTCAGGGAGCCCTACTAAATGAATCATGTCGAGTTAGAACACATTGTTAATCAGCAGCTGAACACCAGCGCCTTCAGTGACTATGCGCCCAATGGTTTGCAGGTGGAAGGTCGCGCGGAAGTGAAAACTGTCATCACGGGCGTGACCGCGTGTCAGGCGCTGCTCGATGAAGCGGTCAAGCGCAATGCTGACGCTATCCTGGTCCATCACGGTTATTTCTGGAAGAGCGAATCGCCGCTGATTAAAGGAATGAAACGCCAGCGTCTGCATACGCTGCTGGTCAATGATATCAACCTGTATGGCTGGCACCTGCCGCTCGATGCACATCCACAGCTCGGCAACAATGCACAGCTGGCAAAGTTGTTTGATATTGAAGTGAAAGGGGAAATTCAGCCGTTAGTGCCATGGGGCGAGCTGGCTGAACCGTTGAGCGGTGAAGCGCTGGCGGCGAAAATCGCCGAACACTTAGGTCGTAAACCGTTGCACTGTGGTGATAATGCCCCGGCACTGATCAAACGCGTCGCCTGGTGCAGTGGTGGCGGACAGGGCTTTATCGATAGCGCGGCTGCTTTTGGTGTAGATGCGTTTATCACGGGCGAAGTTTCTGAGCAAACCATTCACAGCGCACGTGAACAAGGCCTGCACTTTTTCGCCGCCGGGCATCATGCCACCGAGCGCGCTGGTATCAAGGCGCTGGGCGAATGGCTGGCGCAGAGCTATGGCCTCGACGTAACCTTTATTGATATCGACAATCCTGCCTGATTTCTCTCTCTCCGCGTCCTTAACCCACGTTAAGGACGCAAATCTGTTGACACATCTCTGTCACTTTCGCATAACTTATTGACTTTCATTATAAGCAAAGCGATTTGTGGACATTTTTTGTCCGCGCCAATCATGACCGGGAGGTGGGTTTTGCAACGAGCACGTTGTTATCTACTGGGTGAGCGAGCGGTGGTGCTGGAGCTGGAACCCCCCGTTTCACTCGCCAGCCAGCAGCGCATCTGGGGACTGTGCCAGCGCCTGCAGCACAATGAACAGGTTCAGGAAGTGATTCCGGGGATGAATAACCTGACGCTGCTACTGCGCGATCCGCAATTGAATGCGCTGGATGCCATTGAGCGTCTTCAGCGCTGGTGGGAAGAGAGTGAGGAACAGATTCCTGAATCACGTCGGGTGGAGATTCCGGTGGTGTACGGTGGCGCGGGTGGCCCCGATCTGCAAGTGGTGGCTGAGGGGGCCAGCCTGTCGCCAAAACAGGTCGTCGAGCTGCACAGCAGTGTTGATTACGTGGTCTATTTCATCGGCTTCCAGCCTGGTTTTCCCTATCTCGGCGGCTTGGATGAACGTCTGCACACGCCGCGCCGTGCTGAACCGCGAGTTATCGTTCCCAGTGGATCAGTCGGCATCGGTGGCAGTCAGACCGGTATTTATCCTTTGGCCGCACCTGGCGGTTGGCAGCTAATTGGCCATACGCCCGTCAGCCTGTTTGACCCCTTACAACACCCGCCGACACTGCTGCGCCCCGGTGACAGCGTGCGCTTTGTGCCGCAACAGGAGGGCGTATGTTAAACATTCTACGCGCCGGATTGATGACCTCGATTCAGGATCAGGGCCGTACCGGCTGGCGGCAATATGGCATCAGCGTCAGCGGAGCGCTGGATCAACCCTCAATGCGTACCGCCAATATGCTGGTGGGCAACCCGGAAGAGAGCGCGGTATTAGAGATTGTGCTTGGCCAGTTTAAAGCGGAATTTAAACGTGACGGCTGGTTTGCACTCACTGGGGCAGGTTGTAATGCCGATCTGGATGGCAAACCGGTGTGGACTGGCTGGCGGCTGCCGGTGAAAAAAGGTCAGGTGCTGTCCCTGGCGATGCCGGTGCGCGGTATGCGCAGTTATCTGGCAGTGAATGGTGGTTTCGCCATTGATGAGATGCTCGGCTCGCACAGTACCGATCTCAAAGCGGCTTTTGGCGGTTTCCAGGGCCGTAAGCTGCAGGATGGCGATCAGCTGCCGTTGGGCAAACCCTCCCGCACCTTCAAAGGCAAAGCGGGCGTTCGTCAGTTGTTGTGGGGCAACCGCATTCGCGCTTTACCGGGCCCGGAGTATAACGAGTTCACGCGCGAAGCGCAGGAAGGTTTCTGGCGCAGCCCGTGGAAGCTGAGTCCGCAGAGCAATCGTATGGGTTACCGCATGCAGGGGCGTCAACTGCAGCGTAAAGCCACGCGTGATTTGTTGTCACATGGGTTAGTGCCCGGCGTGGTGCAGGTGCCGCCTAATGGCCAACCGATTGTGCTCATGGCCGATGCGCAAACTACCGGCGGTTATCCGCGTATCGCCTGTGTTATCGAAGCTGACCTGTATCAACTGGCGCAGATTCGACTCGGCGAACCGATTCACTTTATCCATTGCACTCTGGAAGAAGCGCTGCTGGCGAAGCAGCATCAACAGCGCTCCTTTGACCAAATTGCCTGGGGGCTTGCACATGAAGATTGATCTTAACGCTGACCTCGGCGAAGGCAGCGCCAGCGATCAGGAACTGCTGACGCTGGTGAGTTCGGCCAACATTGCCTGTGGTTTTCACGCTGGTGATGCGCAAACCATGCTGCAATCGGTGCGCTGGGCCAAAGCCTCGGGTGTGGCGATTGGTGCCCATCCCAGCTTCCCGGATCGCGAAAATTTTGGTCGCACCGCGATGCAGCTGCCACCGGAAACGGTGTATGCGCAGATGATCTATCAGATCGGCGCACTGAAGAGCATCGCCGAAAGTGAAGGTGAGCGTTTAGTGCATGTGAAGCCACACGGCATGCTGTACAACCAGGCCGCGGCGGACGCAACGCTCGCCGACGCGATTGCCCGCGCGGTGAAAGCGATCGATCCCGCATTGATTCTGGTCGGTCTGGCGGGCAGTGCTTCCATCAAGGCGGCTGCGCATCATGGCTTGCGCACGCGGGAAGAGGTGTTCGCCGACCGTGGCTATCTGGCAACCGGCGCACTGGTGCCGCGCAGCCAGCCAGGCGCGATGATTGAAGAAGCCGAGCAGGCGCTGGCGCAAACGCTCACTATGGTGCAGCAGCGTCAGGTGAAGAGTATCAGCGGGGAGTGGGTGCCGGTGAATGCAGAAACCGTGTGTCTGCATGGCGATGGTGCACACGCGCTGCAATTTGCGCGCACGTTGCGTGCGGCTTTTGCTAACCATCAAATTACTGTGACCAGCGCATAACAAATAACAACTCGCCCGATCTGTATCGGGCTTTTTATTTCTGATGAGGGGAAAAACATGGATAACGTGGTCAATCTCTGGCCGTTACTCGGCATTGCCGCCATCGTTCTGGGATTCGTGTTGCGCTTTAACCCGGTGCTGGTGGTGATTGTTGCCGGTTTTGTGACCGGCCTGGCCGCCCATCTGCCGCTGGCCGATATTCTGGAGAAACTTGGTTCCGGCTTCCTGAACACCCGCAACTTGCCGCTGATTTTGCTGCTGCCGCTGGCCGTGATCGGTTTGCTGGAGCGCCACGGTTTGAAGGAGCGCGCACAAAGCTGGATCGCGCAGATCAAAACCGCGACGGCGGGCCGTTTGCTGATTGTCTATCTGTTCGTGCGTGAAATCACCGCAGCACTCGGTTTAACCAGCCTCGGAGGTCATCCGCAGATGGTGCGTCCACTGCTGGCACCGATGGCAGAAGGCGCCACAGAAAACCGCTATGGTGAAGTGCCCGATGAAGTGCGCCATCGCTTGCGCGCCATGTCGGCAGCCACCGATAACGTCGGGCTGTTCTTTGGTGAAGATATCTTTGTCGCATTCGGCGCGATTATCTTCATGCACAACTTTATGCAGGAGTCGGCAGGCATTAGCACCGAGCCGCTGCATATCGCCTTGTGGGGTATTCCCACCGCACTCTGTGCCTTCCTGATCCATTCGGCGCGACTGGTGCGCCTTGACCGCCAGCTGGCGCGTGAATTGGGTGCCATTAATCAGCAGGCGTTGCACGCCAAAGGCGGGAAATAATGTTTCAGCAACAATATCTGATGTGGCTGGCAGGGGTGATCCTGCTGGTGGTCGCCGTTCTCTCCTGGCGTGATGCGGCTAACCCAAGACGCTTTACGACCGGTTTATTCTGGGCGCTGTATGGCCTGATGTTCCTGATTGGTGATGGTGCTTATCAACTAATGGGGCAGTGGGCAGGCGATGCCGCTGCGGGTAAACGCATGCTGCACATTGGCGTCGGCGTTGCGGTGGTGTTGATGGCGTTAATTGCCGGTTTCGGCGGCGTGCGCCTCGGCAGCTATCATCAGCGCAGCGATCAGCAGAAACGCGAAAGTGCACAGCGTCTGCGTAATAAGCTGTTTTTACCCGCGCTGGCGATTCCGGTGGTCACCGTGATTGGTGTGCTGGCGTTTAACAACATCCCGGGTTTGCAAGATGCTGTGTTTGGCCCGGGTAATCATTCAACGTTGGTGACCCTGTTCTCGATGATGGTCGGCTGCGTGCTGGGCTGGATCATCGCGCTGCAAATCACCCATGAAAAACCGCTGCAGTCGATGCAGGAAACTCGCCGCCTGCTGGATGCAGTGGGTTGGGCATTTATTCTGCCGCAAATTCTTGCCACGCTTGGTCTGTTATTCACCAGCGCGGGCGTCGGCACTGCGATTTCACATCTTACTGAACAGTATCTGGCAGTGGACAATCGCCTGATTGCGGTTGCGGTGTATGCGATTGGCATGGCGCTGCTGACCATGGTGATGGGTAATGCGTTTGCCGCCTTCCCGATAGTGACGGCTGGCATTGGGATTCCTATTCTGGTGCTGCAACACGGCGGCAATCCGGCGGTCATGGCGGCAATTGGCATGTTTTCTGGCTATTGCGGCACCTTGATGACGCCGATGGCGGCGAACTTCAACATCGTACCCGCGCGCTTACTGGAGTTGCCGGATCGAAACGGGGTGATCAAGGCTCAGGTGCCAACCGGTGTGCTACTGTTGGTGGTAAACGTATTCCTGCTCTACTTCCTGATGTTCTTATGAGGTCGCAATGAAAACGGTATTGATGACGGCGTTTGAGCCGTTCGGTGGCGAAACCATTAACCCTTCATGGGAAGCGGTGCGCAGTTTTGACGGTAAAGAGATTGCCGGAGCCCGAATTGTGGTGCGCCAGCTACCCGTGGTGTTTGCCACCTGCGGAAAGGTGCTAACGCAAGCGCTGGATGAGATTCAACCTGACCGAGTATTGTGCGTGGGCCAGGCCGGTGGGCGTGTTGATATCACCGTCGAACGTGTGGCGATCAACGTGGATGATGCGCGTATTCCCGACAACGATCAGCAGCAGCCGATCGACCAGCCCATCGTGATGGATGGACCTGCCGCCTATTTTTCCACCTTACCGATTAAAGCGATGGTTGCAGCACTGCGCAAAGTGGGTGTGCCGGCCTCGGTATCGCAAACGGCCGGGACATTTACCTGTAACCACGTGATGTACAGTCTGTTGCACTGGCTGAAGACCACCAACAGTCCGGCGCGCGGGGGCTTTATTCATATTCCCTATATGCCAGAACAGGCGGTGAACCATCCCGGCGTCGCCAGTATGGCGACGGCCAGCGTGATCCTGGCGCTGGAAACCTCGTTGCAGGTGATGCTGAGCACTGAAAATGACATCCGCGTGGTCGGTGGATCGACGCATTAACAGGAGACGTTATGCCTGAAGGACCGGAGATCCGCCGTGCGGCGGATCAACTGGCAGCGGCGATGGAAGGCAGGCCACTCACTGATGTGTGGTTTGCCTTTCCTGAACTGAAAACCTACGAACCGGCACTAATGGGTGAAACCATTACGGCTTTTGAAACACGTGGCAAAGCACTGCTGACGCATTTTTCGAATGGCTTAATTCTCTATAGCCATAATCAATTGTACGGCGTGTGGCGTGTGGTGCCGACCGGCACTGAACCCAACACTTCGCGGCAGTTGCGCGTACGGCTGGCAAACGCCGAACAGACCATCCTGCTCTATAGCGCTTCGGATATTGAACTGCTCAATGCAGATACCGTCGGCGCACATCCCTTTCTGCAGCGCGTGGGGCCTGATGTGCTCGATGCCACTTTAACGGTGGCA
The DNA here is from genome assembly GCF_018257655.1 of Pantoea sp. JGM49. Taxonomy (NCBI): domain Bacteria; kingdom Pseudomonadati; phylum Pseudomonadota; class Gammaproteobacteria; order Enterobacterales; family Erwiniaceae; genus Pantoea; species Pantoea sp. JGM49. Next base: position 333,101 of record NZ_JAERJM010000002.1, read on the forward strand.
GAGGTGCGTGAGCGGCTGCTATCGCCGCGTTTTCGTCGCCGTCAGTTCAGCGGATTGTTACTCGATCAGGCCTTTCTGGCGGGATTGGGTAACTATTTGCGTGTGGAGATTTTATGGCATGCCGGATTGCTGGCGTCGCATCGGGCGCAGGATCTCACTGAGGCACAGCTCAATGCATTAAGTGAGGCGATGCTGGCGGTGCCACGTTTGTCGTATCAGATGCGCGGCAGTATGAAGAAATACCATGCCGATGCGGCGTTTCGCTTTGAGGTGTTTCATCGCCAGGGCAAGAGATGTCGGCGCTGCGGCACGCTGATTGAGAAAGGCACGCTATCGTCGCGGCCATTTTACTGGTGCCCGGGATGTCAGTTTTGACCCCATAATGCGAACAATAAAAAAGCTGCCATCTCAATGAAATGGCAGCCTTTCTTTCACACTCATTTAGCTGTGGGTTACTTTTTCAGCGCCGAGTTAAATGGACGCTCGGTGTAACCGGTATACAGCTGACGTGGACGCGCAATCTTCATGCCTTCGTCGTGCATCTCTTTCCAGTGTGCAATCCAACCCACGGTACGCGCCATCGCGAAGATAACGGTAAACATGGAAGAAGGAATACCCATCGCTTTCAGAATAATGCCAGAGTAGAAATCGACGTTTGGATAGAGTTTACGCTCGATGAAGTACGGGTCGTTCAGCGCGATATGTTCCAGCTCCATCGCCACTTCCAGCAGGTCATCTTTCATACCCAACTCATTCAGCACTTCGTGACAGGTTTCACGCATCACGGTGGCGCGAGGGTCATAGTTTTTGTAAACACGGTGACCGAAGCCCATCAGACGGAACGAATCGTTTTTGTCTTTCGCGCGACGTACGAATTCTGGGATGTGCTCAACGGTGCTGATCTCTTCCAGCATACGCAGGGTAGCTTCGTTGGCGCCACCGTGTGCCGGTCCCCACAGTGAAGCGATACCCGCAGCGATACAGGCAAATGGGTTTGCACCAGAAGAACCGGCGGTACGCACGGTTGAGGTAGAGGCGTTCTGCTCATGATCAGCATGCAGAATCAGAATACGGTCCATGGCGCGTTCCAGCACCGGGTTCACTTTGTACTCTTCACACGGTGTGGCGAACATCATATGCAGGAAGTTGCCTGCGTAGGACAGGTCGTTACGTGGGTAAACGAACGGCTGGCCAATCGAATATTTGTAGCACATCGCTGCCATGGTCGGCATTTTGGACAGCAGGCGGAAGGCAGCGATTTCACGGTGACGTTCAATGTTGACGTCTAAGGAGTCGTGATAGAACGCCGCCAGGGCGCCAGTGACACCACACATGACCGCCATCGGATGCGAGTCGCGGCGGAAGCCATGGAACAGTCGGGTGATTTGCTCGTGGATCATGGTGTGGCGGGTAACGGTGGTGCGGAATTCTTCAAACTGGGCTTGGGTCGGAGCTTCGCCATTCAGCAGGATGTAACACACTTCGAGGTAGTTGGAGTGGGTTGCCAGTTCGGAAATCGGGAAGCCGCGGTGTAACAGAATGCCTTCATCACCATCAATAAAAGTGATTTTAGATTCGCATGACGCAGTAGAGGTGAAACCGGGATCGAAAGTGAACAGGCCGTGATTGCCAAGTGTGCGGACATCAACAACGTCTTGTCCCAGCGTACCTTGCATCACATCCAGTTCAACGGAAGCATTATCTTGTAGGGTTAGCGTCACTTTTTTATCTGTCATTTTTCGTCTCCATAGCGCCTTAGTAGGTAAGGATCTTAGACACCAGAATAGCCTTCATGTTGTATAAAACCACAATCTTCACAGTATCACTCTGCGGTAACGTTTGTCGTGCAGGGTTACAGGGAGATGTATTAGGGCCAGTCGGTGGCGTTCGGGCATGACATGCTGAACAGCGCGGATGTTAAAGATCCTGTCACGACATAACTTCTTGGTAACCAATAACCTGATGCTTTGTGTTGCTCGTAAAGGCAATGTTACATAACTTGAGCTTAGGGGAAAGTGTATCCCCATAACTTTTGTGCATCATAGGGCTTTAATGCGTTTGTTTGTAACTGAAATGTTGATCTTTTGTCAAATCAGATAATTAAAAATGTATAAATTGTGAAATTCGTGAGTCGGATCACTGTTCAGCCTAAATGTGACCAAAGAGATTGTAGGGGAATTGTAATCAGAATGTGATCCTCCTATACTGCCGCCAGGTCTCCGGAATACCCTGACACCAGGAGCCACCCAGCGTTTTTTTCGCTTCACTTAACACTGGATGTTGCTTTTTTGGTGGCGGTTGCAGTCTGAACACGCGCTGTGCTCTGATGCGACTCAGGTCCGGAGGAAGCAAAATAAAAAAGAGCTGTGTGGGCAAAACCGTGAAAAAACAAAGACCTGTTAACTTGGATCTCTCGACGATCCGGTTTCCCGTTACTGCAATATCGTCCATTCTCCACCGCGTCTCCGGCGTGATCACCTTTGTCGCTCTCGGAATACTGCTCTGGTTACTGGGTCTCTCTCTCTCTTCTCCTGAAGGCTTCCAGCAAGCGGCTTCCATCATGGACAGCTTCTTCGCCAAATTCATCATGTGGGGCATCCTGACTGCGCTGGCGTACCACGTCGTGGGCGGTATTCGTCATATGCTGGCTGATTTTGGCTTTATGGAAGAAACCCTGCAGGTGGGAACCCGTTCCGCGCAAGCGGCTTTTGGTATCACTGTCGTGCTCTCAATTTTGGCTGGAGTCCTCGTATGGTAAGCAATGCTTCTGCATTAGGACGCAACGGTATTCATGACTGGCTGTTACTGCGTGCTGCTGCAATCTTAATGACGCTCTACATCATCTACCTCCTTGGTTTTGTGGTGATGACCGGCACCCTGACCTATGACGCCTGGCACGGCTTCTTCGCCTCTGCCTTCACGAAAGTGTTTACGATACTGACGCTGTTCTCGATTCTGGTCCACGGCTGGATTGGTATGTGGCAGGTCCTGACCGACTACGTTAAACCAGTAGCAACCCGCTTGCTGCTGCAGTTTGTGATTGTGGTCGCGCTGTTGTCGTATGCCGTTTATGGAATCGTTGTTGTGTGGGGTGTGTAAATGAGTTTGCCAGTCAGAGAATTTGATGCCGTGGTGATCGGCGCGGGTGGCGCGGGAATGCGCGCGGCTCTGCAAATCTCCCAATCGGGCCAGACTTGTGCCCTGTTATCCAAAGTTTTCCCAACCCGTTCTCATACCGTATCGGCGCAGGGCGGTATTACCGTTGCGCTGGGTAACACCCATGAAGATAACTGGGAATGGCATATGTACGATACCGTCAAAGGCTCCGACTATATCGGTGACCAGGACGCGATCGAGTATATGTGTCACGTCGGTCCGGAAGCGATTCTGGAACTGGAACACATGGGTCTGCCTTTCTCCCGTCTTGATGACGGCCGCGTATATCAGCGTCCGTTTGGTGGTCAGTCGAAGAACTTCGGCGGTGAGCAGGCGGCGCGTACCGCTGCGGCAGCCGACCGTACTGGTCACGCACTGCTGCATACCCTGTATCAGCAGAACCTGAAAAACAAAACCACCATCTTCTCCGAATGGTATGCGCTGGATCTGGTGAAAAATGAAGACGGTGCGATTGTCGGCTGTACCGCTATCTGCATGGAAACCGGTGAAACCGTTTACTTCAAAGCGAAAGCGACCATTCTGGCAACGGGCGGTGCAGGCCGTATTTACCAGTCCACCACTAACGCGCACATCAACACCGGTGACGGCGTAGGTATGGCGCTGCGTGCCGGTGTGCCGGTGCAGGATATGGAAATGTGGCAGTTCCACCCAACCGGTATCGCCGGTGCGGGTGTGCTGGTCACTGAGGGTTGCCGTGGTGAAGGTGGATACCTGCTGAACAAACACGGCGAACGCTTCATGGAGCGTTATGCGCCAAACGCCAAAGACCTGGCAGGTCGTGACGTGGTCGCACGCTCCATGATGGTGGAAATTCGTGAAGGCCGTGGTTGTGACGGTCCATGGGGCCCGCACATCAAGCTGAAACTCGATCATCTGGGCGCAGAAGTTTTGGAATCGCGTCTGCCGGGTATCCTTGAGCTGTCGCGTACCTTTGCGCACGTCGATCCGGTTAAAGAGCCGATTCCGGTTATTCCAACCTGCCACTACATGATGGGCGGCGTGCCGACCAAAGTGACCGGTCAGGCGCTGCGCGTGAACGAGCAGGGTGAAGACGAAGTGATTCCGGGCCTGTTCGCGGTAGGCGAAATTGCTTGTGTATCAGTACACGGCGCTAACCGTCTCGGCGGTAACTCGTTGCTCGACCTGGTGGTATTTGGCCGCGCGGCGGGTGTGCACCTGCTGGAGTGTCTGGAAGAGCAGGGTGAACTGCGCGAAGCCACGCAGGAAAACATTGATGCCGCCATGGCGCGCTTCAACCGCTGGGAAAACAACACCACGGGTGAAGATCCGGTTGAAATCCGTAAAGCGTTGCAGCGTTGCATGCAGAACAACTTCTCGGTATTCCGCGAAGGTGATGCGATGCGTGAAGGTCTGGAAGAGCTGAAAGTGATTCGTGAACGTCTGAAGTCAGCGCGTCTTGATGACCGTTCGCCAGATTTCAACACCCAACGTATCGAGTGCCTTGAGCTGGATAACCTGATGGAAACCGCGTACGCCACGGCGGTCGCTGCAAACTTCCGTACCGAAAGCCGTGGCGCACACAGCCGCTTCGACTACCCGGAACGTGATGATGCTAACTGGCTGTGTCACAGCCTCTATGTTCCGCAAACGGAAAGCATGACGCGCCGTGAGGTGAACATGCAACCGAAACTGCGTGCGGCCTTCCCGCCGAAAGCGCGTACCTACTAATTGCGGAGATCATCATGAGACTCGAATTTTCTATCTATCGTTACAACCCGGAAGTCGATGACAAACCGCGTATGCAGGAATACACGCTGGAGTCAGAAGACGGTCGTGACATGATGTTGCTGGACGCGCTGATCCGTTTGAAAGAGAAGGACCCGACGCTGGCCTTCCGTCGCTCATGCCGTGAAGGGGTGTGCGGTTCTGACGGCCTCAACATGAACGGTAAAAATGGTCTGGCCTGCATCACGCCAGTCTCCGCGCTGGGTAATGGCACGAAGAAAATTGTTATCCGTCCACTGCCTGGTTTGCCGGTGATCCGCGACCTCGTCGTTGATATGGGACAATTCTATACGCAGTATGAGAAGATTAAGCCTTTCCTGTTGAATAATGGGGAAAATCCGCCAGCACGCGAGCATCTGCAGACCCCGGCAGACCGTGAGCACCTGGATGGATTGTACGAGTGTATTCTGTGCGCTTGCTGCTCAACCTCGTGCCCATCGTTCTGGTGGAACCCGGACAAGTTCATCGGTCCGGCAGGTTTGTTAGCCGCTTACCGTTTCCTGATTGACAGCCGCGATACCGAAACCGATGCGCGTCTGGACAATCTGAACGATGCTTTCAGTGTATTTCGCTGTCACAGCATCATGAACTGTGTGAGCGTGTGCCCGAAAGGACTAAACCCGACGCGCGCTATCGGCCATATTAAGTCGATGCTGCTGCAACGCGGGGCGTAACACACTGAAGTCACTGTCCGGGAACTTAAGGTTCCCGGCAGTTTACGGAAGCCTTTATAAGCGCGGTACTGACCACGCTTATAAAGGTTCCCTTACGGGCCAGGCGCCGGTTGCGCACAGGTTCGTATCGCTGAACTCACTACGGCAAGCCGCGAAAGCGGCAACAAATGAAACCTCATAAAAAGCAGATTAATGCTTAAGGGATCACAATGCAGAACAGCGCGATGAAACCCTGGCTGGACTCCTCCTGGCTGGCCGGCGCGAACCAATCCTACATAGAGCAACTCTATGAGGATTTCCTGACCGATCCTGACTCAGTTGATGAAATGTGGCGCGAGCTGTTCCAACAGCTGCCCGGCACTGGCGTGAAACCTGAGCAGTTTCACTCCACCACGCGTGATTACTTCCGCCGCCTGGCAAAAGATGCGACCCGCTACACATCCTCAGTCACCGATCCGGCTACTAATTCCAAACAGGTTAAAGTGCTGCAGCTGATCAATGCGTTCCGCTTCCGCGGCCATCAGCACGCTAACCTCGATCCGCTCGGCCTGTGGAAACAGGATCGGGTGGCGGATCTTGACCCTTCTTATCACGATCTCACCGACGCCGATTTTCAGGAAAGCTTTAACGTAGGTTCCTTTGCCATTGGTAAAGAGACCATGAAGCTGGCTGATCTGTTCGCGGCGCTGCAGCAGACCTATTGTGGCTCGATTGGTGCAGAGTACATGCACATCAACAACACCGATGAGAAACGCTGGATTCAGCAGCGTCTGGAATCGGTGGTCGGCCATGCGTCATTCAGCAGCGACGAGAAAAAAGGTTTCCTGAAAGAGCTGACCGCGGCTGAAGGTCTGGAAAAATACCTCGGCGCGAAATTCCCGGGTGCAAAACGCTTCTCACTGGAAGGCGGTGATGCTCTGGTGCCGATGCTGCGCGAAATGATTCGCCATGCAGGCAAAAGCGGTACGCGTGAAGTGGTACTGGGGATGGCACACCGTGGTCGTCTCAACGTCCTGATCAACGTACTGGGTAAAAAGCCACAGGATCTGTTTGACGAATTCTCCGGCAAACACAAAGAGCACCTCGGCACCGGCGACGTGAAGTACCACATGGGCTTCTCGTCTGACGTTGAAACCGAAGGTGGTTTAGTGCACCTGGCGCTGGCGTTTAACCCGTCACACCTCGAAATCGTAAGCCCAGTGGTCATGGGTTCGGTGCGTGCACGTCTGGATCGTCTGGCTGAGCCAGGCAGCAACAAAGTTCTGCCGATCACCATCCACGGTGATGCGGCGGTGATCGGCCAGGGCGTGGTGCAGGAAACCCTGAACATGTCTGCGGCGCGCGGTTACGAAGTGGGCGGTACCGTTCGCATCGTGATTAACAACCAGGTAGGTTTCACCACCTCGAACCCGAAAGATGCGCGTTCAACGCCTTACTGCACCGACATCGGCAAGATGGTGCTGGCGCCAATCTTCCACGTGAATGCGGACGATCCAGAAGCGGTGGCCTTCGTGACTCGCCTGGCGCTGGATTATCGCAACACCTTTAAACGCGACGTGTTTATCGATCTGGTGTGCTACCGCCGTCACGGCCATAACGAAGCGGATGAGCCAAGTGCAACCCAGCCGCTGATGTACCAGAAAATCAAGAAACATCCAACGCCACGTAAGATCTACGCCGATCAGCTGGAGAGCGAAGGTGTGGCGACGTTAGAAGATGCGACTGAACTGGTCAATCTCTACCGTGATGCGTTGGATGAAGGCGAATGCGTGGTGCCAGAATGGCGTCCGATGAGCCTGCACTCCTTCACATGGTCGCCGTACCTGAACCACGAGTGGGATGAAAACTATCCTGCCACGGTTGAGTACAAACGCCTGCAAGAGCTGGCGCGCCGCATCAGCAGCGTACCGGAAGCCGTCGAAGTGCAGTCGCGCGTGGCGAAGATTTACAATGACCGTAAAGAAATGGCGGAAGGCAACAAGCCATTTGACTGGGGCGGCGCGGAAAACCTGGCGTACGCCACGCTGGTTGACGAAGGTATTCCTGTCCGTCTGTCGGGTGAAGACTCCGGCCGTGGCACCTTCTTCCACCGTCATGCGGTGATCCACAATCAAACCAACGGCTCAACCTACACCCCACTGCACCATGTCCATAACGGCCAGGGTCAGTTCAAGGTCTGGGATTCCGTGCTGTCAGAAGAAGCGGTACTGGCCTTTGAATACGGCTATGCCACCGCAGAACCGCGCGTGCTGACCATTTGGGAAGCGCAGTTCGGCGACTTCGCCAACGGTGCTCAGGTGGTGATCGACCAGTTCATCAGCTCCGGCGAGCAGAAGTGGGGCCGTATGTGTGGCCTCGTGATGCTGCTGCCACACGGTTATGAAGGTCAGGGGCCAGAGCACTCCTCTGCGCGTCTGGAGCGCTATCTGCAACTCTGTGCTGAACAGAACATGCAGGTATGCGTGCCATCAACGCCAGCACAGGTTTACCACATGCTGCGCCGCCAAGCGCTGCGCGGTATGCGCCGTCCGCTGATTGTGATGTCACCGAAATCGCTGTTGCGCCATCCACTGGCGGTCTCCAGCCTGGAAGAGCTGGCCAATGGCAGCTTCCAACCGGCGATTGGCGAGATTGACGATCTGGATCCGAAACAAGTGAAACGCGTGGTGATGTGTTCCGGTAAGGTTTATTACGATCTGCTGGAACAGCGTCGCAAGAATGAGCAGACCGATGTTGCCATCGTGCGTATCGAACAGCTCTATCCGTTCCCGCACAAAGTAGTGCAGGACGTATTGAAAAATTATGCGCATGTGCAGGATTTCGTCTGGTGTCAGGAAGAGCCACAGAACCAGGGCGCATGGTATTGCAGTCAGCATCATTTCCGCGAAGTGGTTCCCTTCGGTGCGTCACTGCGTTACGCAGGTCGTCCGGCTTCTGCTTCACCAGCCGTGGGCTACATGTCCGTACATCAACAACAGCAGCAAGACCTGGTTAACGACGCGCTGAACCTTGGTTAATTAAAAGGAAAGAAAATGAGTAGCGTAGAAATTCTGGTTCCCGATTTGCCTGAATCCGTAGCGGATGCAACGGTTGCAACCTGGCACAAAAAACCCGGCGATGCGGTCAGTCGCGATGAAGTACTGGTTGAGATTGAAACGGACAAAGTTGTGCTTGAAGTGCCTGCTTCAGCAGACGGTGTACTGGAAGCGATTCTGGAAGACGAAGGCGCTACGGTGCTCTCGCGCCAGCTGTTAGGCCGCCTGGTGGAAGGCAACAGCGGTGGTAAAGAGACCTCTGCGAAAGTAGAAACGAAAGAAGCGACACCAGAACAGCGTAAAACCGCGTCTCTGGAAGAAGAGAGCAACGATGCGCTGAGCCCAGCGGTTCGTCGCCTGATCGCTGAAAACAACCTCGACGCGAGCCAGATTAAAGGCACCGGTGTGGGTGGTCGTCTGACGCGTGAAGATGTTGAGAAGCATGTCGCGAAGAAAGCTGACGGCGCGAAAGCGGCGCCTGCAGCAGCGGCCGCGGCACCACAGGCTGCTGTGGCTAACCGCAGCGAAAAACGCGTACCAATGACGCGTCTGCGTAAGCGTGTGGCTGAGCGTCTGCTGGAAGCGAAAAACAGCACCGCGATGCTGACCACCTTCAACGAAATCAACATGAAGCCGATCATGGATTTGCGTAAGCAGTACGGCGACGCGTTTGAGAAACGTCACGGTGTGCGTCTGGGCTTCATGTCCTTCTACATCAAAGCGGTGGTTGAAGCCCTGAAACGCTATCCAGAAGTGAACGCTTCTATCGATGGCGAAGATGTGGTTTACCACAACTACTTCGACGTCAGCATCGCGGTGTCTACGCCGCGCGGCCTGGTAACCCCAGTGCTGAAAGATGTTGATGCGCTGAGCATGGCTGACATCGAGAAGAAAATTAAAGAACTGGCGGTGAAAGGCCGTGACGGTAAGCTGACGGTTGACGAGCTGACCGGCGGTAACTTCACCATCACCAACGGCGGTGTGTTCGGTTCCCTGATGTCTACGCCGATCATCAACCCACCGCAGAGCGCGATTCTGGGCATGCACGCGATCAAAGAGCGCCCGATGGCGGTCAATGGTCAGGTTGTGATCCTGCCAATGATGTATCTGGCACTCTCTTATGACCACCGTCTGATCGATGGTCGCGAATCCGTGGGCTATCTGGTCGCGGTGAAAGAGATGCTGGAAGATCCGGCGCGTCTGCTGCTGGACGTCTAATTTTCGCCGGGCGCATCGCACAACGGGGCGCCCAAACTCATATCTGAATGGATAGAACATCATGAACTTACATGAATACCAGGCGAAGCAGTTGTTTGCTCGCTATGGCATGCCAGCTCCAACTGGTTACGCCTGCGCTACGCCACGTGAAGCAGAAGAAGCCGCCTCTAAAATTGGCGCAGGTCCGTGGGTAGTAAAATGTCAGGTACATGCCGGTGGCCGCGGTAAAGCGGGTGGCGTGAAAGTGGTGAACAGCAAGGAAGATATCCGTGCATTTGCTGAGCATTGGTTGGGCAAGCGTCTGGTGACCTACCAAACTGATGCTGATGGCCAGCCGGTAAACCAGATTCTGGTTGAAGCCGCGACTGACATCGACCAGGAACTGTATCTGGGTGCGGTCGTTGACCGTGCTACCCGTCGCGTGATCTTCATGGCTTCCACCGAAGGCGGCGTGGAAATCGAGAAAGTGGCGGAAGAAACCCCGCACCTGATCCACAAAATGGCATTGGATCCGCTGGCCGGACCTCAGCCATACCAGGGTCGTGAGTTGGCGTTCAAACTGGGCCTGTCCGGTAAGCAAGTTAGCCAGTTCACCAAAATCTTCATGGGTCTGGCGACCATGTTCCTGGAACGCGACCTGGCGATGGTTGAGATCAACCCGCTGGTGATCACCAAGCAGGGCGACCTGATCTGCCTCGATGGCAAACTGGGCGCAGACGGTAACGCACTGTTCCGTCAGCCTGAGCTGCGTGAAATGCGCGATCCAAGCCAGGAAGATCCACGTGAAGCACATGCAACACAGTGGGAACTGAACTACGTTGCGCTGGATGGCAACATCGGCTGTATGGTGAACGGTGCCGGTCTGGCAATGGGTACCATGGACATCGTGAAACACCACGGTGGCCAGCCAGCTAACTTCCTTGATGTCGGCGGCGGCGCGACCAAAGAGCGCGTAACCGAAGCCTTCAAAATCATCCTGTCTGACGATGCCGTTAAAGCGGTATTCGTTAACATCTTCGGCGGCATCGTGCGTTGCGACCTGATCGCAGACGGCATCATCGGTGCAGTTGCAGAAGTGGGTGTGAACGTGCCAGTAGTGGTACGTCTGGAAGGTAACAACGCCGAGCTGGGCGCGCAGAAACTGGCCGACAGCGGTCTGAACATCATTGCAGCAACCAGCCTGACAGACGCTGCGCAGCGTGTTGTTGCTGCCGCGGAGGGTAAATAATGTCCATTCTTATCGACAAAAACACCAAAGTCATTTGCCAGGGTTTCACCGGTGGCCAGGGGACTTTCCACTCTGAGCAGGCTTTGGCCTATGGTACGCAGCTGGTTGGCGGTGTCACGCCAGGCAAAGGCGGCACCACGCATCTGGGTCTGCCAGTGTTTAACACCGTGCGTGAAGCGGTAGAAGCCACAGGCGCAACTGCCACTGTGATCTACGTTCCAGCTCCGTTCTGCAAAGACGGTATCCTGGAAGCCATCGACGCAGGCATCAAACTGATCATCACCATCACCGAAGGTATCCCAACGCTGGATATGCTGACCGTGAAAGTGAAGCTGGATGAAGCTGGCGTGCGCATGATTGGCCCGAACTGCCCAGGTGTGATCACCCCAGGCGAATGTAAGATCGGTATCATGCCAGGTCACATTCACCAGCCAGGTCGCGTAGGTATCGTGTCTCGTTCAGGCACCCTGACCTATGAAGCGGTTAAGCAGACCACTGACATCGGCTATGGCCAGTCAACCTGCGTCGGTATCGGTGGTGACCCGATCCCAGGTTCAAACTTCATCGATATCCTGAAAATGTTCCAGGATGACCCACAGACCGAAGTGATCGTCATGATCGGTGAGATCGGTGGTAGCGCGGAAGAAGAAGCCGCAGCCTTCATTAAAGAGCACGTGACCAAGCCGGTTGTCGGCTACATCGCGGGTGTAACTGCACCGAAAGGCAAACGTATGGGCCACGCAGGCGCCATCATTGCTGGTGGTAAAGGCACCGCTGACGAGAAATTCGCCGCGCTGGAAGCGGCCGGTGTGAAAACCGTACGCAGCCTGGCTGACATTGGCGACGCTGTTAAAGCCGTTCTGCCAATCAAATAAGTCATCACTGTTGATGTGCATGAAGCCACCTTCGGGTGGCTTTTTTTATGTCTGGAAGAGAGGGATAGCCAGTGGCAACAGCGCCCTGTGCAGAGGCACACAAAAAGCAGGGAAAAACCGTAACGGAGATACAATCTGCGGCTATGCTTACTGAGTTGGTAAGGTAAAGATAGGAAAATGTGCGTGATCTCACAGGGGAAATTAAACCTGAGTATCCGGTATTAACGTTAAAAAAATACAGGAGAAGTAATTATTTCCTTAATTGCATCACGCGTTCATGACAACTAATTAACAACAACGCTAACACTACATATCTGAAAAATTATTGTCTTAATCCAGATCAATAAAGCGTGAGATATAACAAACTTTACTGCTGGCATCACGCACGACAAACGGTATAAATTGCGCTGCATCAATTCAGTCTTTTCCGCGAATTTTCAGGAGTTTGAGCCAGGCGTTGTTAGCGCAATTCTGCCGCCTTCTTGCATCACACTCCTGCTCGAAACAGATTGAAGCGATCGGTTTTTCGGGAAATTTTCACCACTGTTACTCACTCATTTCGGGCTACAGATTTCTCTGTTCTGTCAGTAATAAAACTGGAATCAATAATCAGTCGTTCCTGGATCTTATTCTGCACGTCAATGTTCGCTGTTTATCGTTGTCAGCCGCAGAGTAAATTCATGCGAGGAGCAAGGAGTCATCATGTTAGATATTGTCGAGCTGTCGCGTTTACAGTTTGCCCTGACGGCGATGTACCATTTCCTGTTCGTCCCCTTAACGCTGGGTATGGCGTTTTTGTTGGCGATCATGGAAACCGTATATGTCCTGACGGGTAAGCAAATTTATAAAGACATGACCAAGTTCTGGGGCAAGTTGTTCGGTATCAACTTTGCGCTGGGTGTCGCAACCGGTCTCACCATGGAGTTTCAGTTCGGGACCAACTGGTCATATTACTCCCACTATGTCGGCGATATCTTTGGTGCGCCGCTCGCCATTGAAGGCTTGATGGCGTTCTTCCTTGAATCCACCTTTGTTGGTCTGTTCTTCTTCGGTTGGGATCGCCTTGGCAAAGTCCAGCACCTGGCGGTAACCTGGCTGGTTGCGCTCGGTTCTAACATGTCTGCGCTGTGGATTCTGGTGGCGAATGGTTGGATGCAGAACCCGATCGCTTCTGAATTCAATTTCGAAACCATGCGCATGGAGATGGTGAGCTTCTCCGAGCTGGTGCTCAACCCGGTTGCGCAGGTGAAATTTGTCCACACTGTGGCGGCAGGTTACACCGCTGGCGCGATGTTCGTGCTGGGTATCAGTGCCTGGTATCTGCTGAAAGGCCGCGATGTGGCTTTCGCTAAGCGCTCATTCGGTATTGCAGCCAGCTTTGGCATGGCCGCGATTCTGTCCGTTATCGTGCTGGGTGATGAATCCGGTTATGAAATGGGTGACGTGCAGAAAACCAAACTGGCGGCAATTGAAGCCGAGTGGGAAACGCAGCCTGCACCTGCGGCCTTCACGCTGTTTGGTATTCCCGATCAGGATTCGCAGGAGAACAAGTACGCGATTCAAATCCCGTATTTGCTCGGGCTGATCGCGACGCGATCGGTGGATACACCGGTCACCGGTCTGAAAGATCTGCTGTCGCAACATGAAGTGCGTATCCGCAACGGCATGAAAGCCTACGCGTTGCTGAATGAACTGCGCGCGGGCAGCAAAGATCCTGCGGTGCGTAGCCAGTTCGAAGCCAGCAAACAGGATCTCGGTTATGGCTTGCTGCTGAAGCGCTACACCCCGGATGTGGCGAATGCGACTGAAGCGCAGATTCAGAAAGCGACACAGGATTCGATTCCACGTGTGGCACCGCTCTATTTCGCCTTCCGCATCATGGTGCTGTGTGGCGTGCTGCTGCTGGGCATTATTGCTCTGTCATTCCTAAGCGTGATTCGTAACCGCATTGGCAAGAGCCGCTGGCTGCTTAAGGCGGCACTGTACGGTATTCCGCTGCCATGGATTGCCATTGAATCGGGCTGGTTTGTTGCTGAGTACGGTCGTCAGCCTTGGGCGATTGGTGAAGTGTTGCCAACCGCCGTAGCGAACTCCTCACTGACCGTTGGCGATCTGCTGTTCTCAATGATTCTGATTTGCGGTCTCTACACCATTTTCCTGGTGGCGGAAATGTACCTGATGTTCAAGTTCGCCCGTCTGGGACCCAGCAGCCTGAAGACTGGCCGCTACCATCATGAGACCGTGAAAGCGGCTGCTCAGCCCGTTCGTGGATAAGGAGAGCAACCATGTTTGATTATGAAGTATTGCGCTTTGTCTGGTGGTTGCTGATTGGCGTGCTGCTAATTGGCTTTGCGGTTACCGACGGGTTTGATATGGGGGTCGGTATGCTGACGCGCATCCTTGGCCGTACCGATACCGAACGACGTATCATGATTAACAGCATCGCCCCGCACTGGGACGGCAACCAGGTATGGCTGATCACCGCGGGTGGCGCGCTGTTTGCTGCCTGGCCGATGGTCTACGCTGCGGCGTTTTCAGGCTTCTATGTGGCGATGATTCTGGTACTGGCTTCCTTGTTCTTCCGTCCGGTGGGTTTTGACTACCGTTCGAAGATTGAGGACATGCGCTGGCGCAACACCTGGGACTGGGGCATTTTCATCGGCAGCTTTGTACCACCACTGGTGATTGGCGTGGCCTTCGGCAACTTGCTGCAGGGCGTACCTTTCCATGCGGATGAGTATCTGCGTCTGTTCTACACCGGTAACTTCTTCCAGTTACTCAATCCGTTTGGCTTGCTGGCGGGTGTGATCAGCGTCGCGATGATCCTGACACAGGGTGCGACCTATCTGCAGATGCGTACCAACGGCGATCTGCACCTGCGAGCGCGCGGCACCGCGCAAATCAGTGCGCTGGTGATGATGGTGTGCTTCGTATTAGCCGGTGTGTGGGTGAAATACGGAATTGATGGCTATGTGGTGAAAAGCGTCATCGATCATCACGCTGCATCCAACCCGCTGGGCAAAGAAGTGGTGCGTGAAGCCGGTGCGTGGATGGTGAACTTTGAACAGACGCCAATCCTGTGGCTGTTCCCGCTGCTTGGCGTGGTGCTGCCGCTGCTGACCGTGCTCTGTTCGCGCATGGAGAAGGGCGCCTGGGCGTTTGTCTTTTCTTCATTGACGCTGGCATGCGTCATCATGACTGCAGGCATCGCGATGTTCCCGTTCATTATGCCTTCCAGCACCGTGCCGGGCACTAGCCTGACCATGTGGGATGCCACCTCAAGCCTGCTGACGCTGAAAGTGATGACCTTCGCCGCCATCATCTTTGTCCCGATTATCCTCGCCTATACCGCGTGGTGTTATTACAAGATGTTTGGCCGTATCACCAAAGAACACATTGAGAGCAATACGCACTCCCTGTACTGATTAAGGAGATTGAGCATGTGGTATTTTGCCTGGATTCTTGGCACTTTGCTGGCCTGTGCGTTTGGCGTGATCACGGCGCTGGCGATTGAGCAAGCAGAAGAGAGTGGCGCAAAGGATAAACAACACTGATGCGCACACTGATTCAGACGCTGTATCGTCTGATGGACAAGGGCCCGTTACGGGCCCTTTCGCTGATACTGGCGCTGTGGCTGGCGGGCTGTGTTATCTGGCAACCGTCACGCTTTGCCGCCCGCACGAGCGACTTAGCCATCTGGCATGGATTATTGATGATTTGGGCGGTGTGCACCGGCGTGATTCATGGTACGGGCTTCCGTCCATTGCAAACGCGCTGGCGAGCCGTGTTTTCACCGTTGCCTGCGATGATCGTACTGATTCTGGGAATCTATTGGTACTATCATTGAGCCCCCAAGGCTGTTTTTTATCCGCTTTATTCGGGCGCTGACGTGAGTTTATGTCAGCGCCTGGTCAAGAAATATCCTGAAATTCCTTCCAGTTGTTAACGTGTGATAATTATTTTCTCCTGGCTCTGGCGGACCATTCCCAAGCCGATCTCACTTGCGTATAGTAGCAACGTTTAAAATGAGACCGGGATGTAGAGTGAGTACAACGCTGTTTCGCTGGCCGGTTAGGGTCTATTACGAAGACACCGACGCCGGTGGTGTGGTTTACCACGCCAGTTATCTTGCTTTCTATGAACGAGCACGTACCGAGATGTTGCGCCAGCACCATTTCAATCAACAAGCCCTGTTAGAAGAACAGGTGGCGTTTGTGGTACGACGCATGACGATAGACTTTGTTGCCGCAGCACGTCTTGACGATCTTCTGGATATCCAGAGTGAAGTGACCGCCATGACTCGCGCCACCATGACCTTCTCGCAGCGTATCGTGAATGCAGAAGGCAAAGTGCTGAATGAAGCAGAAGTCCTGATTGCCTGCATCAACCCACATCTAATGAAGCCGATTGCGCTTCCCAAGTCTATTGTCGCGGAGTTCAAGCAGTGACTGACATGAATGTTCTTGATTTGTTCCTGAAGGCGAGCCTTCTGGTCAAACTTATCATGTTGATTTTGATCGGCTTTTCTATTGCCTCATGGGCGATCATTATTCAGCGCACGCGCATCCTGAATGCGGCGGGTCGCGAAGCCGAAGCCTTTGAAGATAAGTTCTGGTCAGGCATCGAATTATCGCGCCTGTATCAGGAAAGCCAGGGACGCCGCGATGAGCTGGGCGGATCTGAGCAAATTTTCTATTCGGGCTTCAAAGAGTTTGCCCGTTTGCACCGTGCTAACAACCACGCGCCAGAAGCGGTGGTCGAGGGAGCCAGCCGTGCGATGCGCATCTCAATGAACCGTGAACTGGAAGCGCTGGAAAACCACATTCCTTTCCTTGGCACCGTTGGTTCCATCAGCCCGTATATCGGTCTGTTCGGTACGGTGTGGGGGATTATGCACGCCTTTATCGCGCTTGGCGCGGTGAAACAGGCGACGTTGCAGATGGTTGCGCCGGGTATTGCCGAAGCGCTGATCGCCACTGCCATCGGTTTGTTCGCGGCCATTCCTGCCGTTATGGCGTATAACCGTCTGAACCAGCGCGTCAACAAGCTGGAGCAGGGCTACGACAACTTTATGGAAGAGTTCACGGCTATCCTGCATCGTCAGGCTTTCTCCACCGACAACACGAAGTAAGTCGAGGTTAACGATGGCCAGAACCCGTGGTCGCGGGCGCCGCGACCTTAAGTCGGAAATCAACATAGTTCCACTGCTGGACGTACTGTTGGTGTTGCTGCTCATCTTTATGGCAACTGCGCCGATTATTACGCAAAGCGTGGAAGTGGACCTGCCTGATGCGACCGACTCGAAAACGGTCTCAACGGATGATAATCCCCCGGTCATTGTTGAAGTGGCTGGCGTCGGGCAATACAGCCTGGTGGTGGATCACGATCGTATGACGCAGCTGCCGCCGGAACAGGTGGTGAGCGAAGCACAGCGTCGCATTGAAGCCAATCCGAAGACGGTGTTCCTGATTGGTGGAGCGAAAGACGTGCCTTACGACGAAATCATCAAGGCGTTGAACCTGTTACATCAGGCAGGCGTGAAATCTGTCGGTTTGATGACACAGCCGATTTAAAGCGAACCGTTTTTGGGATCCGAGAGTGTCGAAGGTAACCGAGCAGAACGACAAGTTAAAACGCGCGATAATCATTTCGGTGATTCTGCACATCGTGCTGATCGCCCTGCTGATCTGGAGCTCGTTTAACGAAAAGATCGAATCCAGCGGCGGTGGCGGCGGCAGTGACATTGATGCCGTGATGGTCGATTCCGGCGCGGTGGTTGAACAGTACAACCGCCAGCTGAATCAGCAACGCGACAGCCAACGTGCTGAACAGCAGCGCCAGAAACAATCACAGCAGCAGGCTGAAGAGTTACAGCAGAAGCAAGCCGCTGAGCAGCAGCGTCTGAAAGAGCTGGAAAAAGAGCGTTTGCAGGCGCAGCAGGAAGCCAAAGAGCAGGCCAAACAGCAAGCTGAGCAACAGAAAGCCGCTGAAGCGGCCGCGAAGCAGGCGCAGGATCAGCAGAAAGCTGCAGAAGCGGCTGCCGCAAAAGCTAAGGCCGACGCCAAAGCTGAAGCGGATGCGCAAGCTAAAGCGGCGGCAGATGCCAAAGCCAAAGCGGTAGAAGAGGCGAAGCAGGCTGCAGCGGACGCGAAGAAGAAAGCGGACGAACAGGCCAAAGCAGCGGCTGCTGAAGCGGCGAAAGAGAAAGCGGTAGAGCAAGCCAAAGCCGCCGCCGAAGCGAAAGCGCAAGCTGCCGCAGAGGCCAAAGCGCAGGCTGCAGCTGATGCGAAGGCGAAAGCCGCTCAGGAAGCCAAAGAGGCTAAAGAGCAAGCTGCCGCAGAAGCAAAAGAGAAAGCCGCTGAGGCAGCGAAAGAGAAAGCGGCTGCCGATGCGAAAGCGAAAGCTGATGCAGCAGCCAAAGCGAAAGCAGCCGCAGATGCTAAAAAGAAAGCCGCTTCTGAAGCTGCCAAGAATGAAAGTGATGTTGATGACCTGTTAGGTGGTCTCTCGTCCGGTAAGAATGCACCGAAAAGTGGCACGGCTTCTGGCGGTGCGGCAGGGCAGGGGAATCAGAAGAAAGCGGGTGCATCAGGCGCTGAGATTAACTCTTACATGGGACAGGTCGTTGGTGCGATTCAAAGTCGCTTCTACGATGCGGATACCTTTAAGGGTAAAGAGTGTAATCTGCGTATTAAATTGGCACCTGACGGTTTGCTGATTGATGTCAAAGCAGAAGGTGGCGACCCGGCATTGTGCCAGGCCGCAATCACCGCCGCGAAGCAGGCTCGAATTCCTAAGCCGCCATCGCAAGCGGTGTATGAAGTGTTTAAAAACGCCCCAATGCGTTTCAAACCGGAATAATGCAGTAACTCACGGCAGGTTGAACTAAGGTTAGCTTGCCGTAATTTATGAACACTCGTGTTTTTCAGGAACTGTGCGAATTATCGTGGACTCAGGTTCAGATAAGGGAGAAAAGATGAAGCAGGCACTTCGTGTAACCTTAGGTTTTTTTGTACTGCTGTGGGCAGCCATGCTGCACGCAGAAGTGCGCATTGAAATTACGCAGGGCGTGAACACCGCACGTCCAATTGGTGTGGTGCCGTTCAAATGGGCTGGCCCAGGCGCGGCGCCAGAAGACATTGGCGGCATCGTCGCGGCTGACTTGCGCAATAGCGGTAAATTCAACCCGCTGGATCGTTCACGTCTGCCACAGCAGCCGACTAGCGCGCAGGAAGTGCAACCTGCTGCCTGGAGCGCATTGGGTATTGATGCGGTTGTCGTGGGCCAGGTCACGCCAAACCCGGACGGTAGCTACCAGATCGCTTACCAGCTGGTGGACACTGGCGGTGCACCGGGCACGGTGCTGGCGCAGAACTCTTACAAAGTCACTAAGCAATGGCTGCGTTATGCAGGCCACACTGCCAGTGATGAAGTGTTTGAGAAGCTGACGGGTATCAAAGGCGCATTCCGTACGCGTATTGCTTACGTGGTGCAGACCAACGGCGGTCAGTTCCCGTATGAGCTGCGTGTGTCCGACTACGATGGCTACAACCAGTTTACCGTGCATCGTTCACCTGAACCGCTGATGTCTCCGGCCTGGTCTCCAGACGGCAGCAAAGTGGCTTACGTGACCTTTGAGAGCGGCAAATCGGCGCTGGTAGTGCAAACGCTGGCAAACGGTGCGATTCGTCAGGTCGCTTCTTATCCACGTCACAACGGTGCACCGGCCTTCTCGCCGGACGGCTCTAAACTGGCGTTCGCGCTGTCTAAAACCGGCAGCCTGAACCTGTATGTGATGGATTTGGCTTCTGGCCAGACGCGTCAGGTGACCGATGGTCGCTACAACAGCACCGAACCGACCTGGTTCCCGGACAGCCAGACACTGGCTTACACTTCGGATCAGGCAGGTGCGCCTCAGATTTATAAGATTGGTATTAACGGCGGTGCGCCACAACGTATTACCTGGGAAGGTGCGCAGAACCAGGATGCGGATGTGTCAACTGACGGCAAAACCATGGTGATGATCAGCAGCGCCGGTGGCGCTCAGCATGTCGCCAAACAGGATCTGGTAACGGGAGCCGTTCAAACAATAACGGACACGTTCCTGGATGAGACGCCAAGTCTGGCGCCTAACGGCACGATGGTAATCTATAGCTCTACTCAGGGGATGGGTTCCGTGTTGCAGTTGGTTTCAACAGATGGGCGTTTCAAAGCGCGTCTTCCGGCAACCGATGGACAGGTCAAATTCCCTGCCTGGTCGCCGTATCTGTAATGCATGAGTCCCCTGCATAGCGGGGGATGACAATGTATAGCAAACAAAATAATAGGATAAAGAAATGCAACTGAACAAAGTGCTGAAGGGTTTGATGCTGGCTCTGCCGGTAATCGCGGTAGCTGCATGTAGCTCGCACAAAAACAACAACAACGACCAGACTGGTATGGGCGCAGACAACGGCGCTTACGGTGCTGGCCAGAACGGTAACATGTCTTCTGACGAGCAAGCGCGTCTGCAGATGCAGCAGCTGCAGCAGAACAACATCGTTTACTTCGGTCTGGATAAGTACGACGTGTCTTCTGACTATGCTCAGATGCTGGATCAGCACGCTAACTTCCTGCGTGGCAACCCGTCTTACAAAGTGACCATCGAAGGTCATGCGGATGAGCGCGGTACTCCAGAGTACAACATCGCCCTGGGCGAACGTCGTGCTAACGCCGTTAAAATGTACCTGCAGGGTAAAGGCGTTTCTGCTGACCAGATGTCTATCGTTTCTTACGGTAAAGAAAAACCAGCTGTACTGGGTCATGACGAAGCGGCTTACGCTAAAAACCGTCGTGCCGTACTGGTTTACTAAGAGCATTACATGATGAGTAACTTCAGACTTCATCTATTGAGTCTGTCGTTACTGGTTGGCGTAGCGGCCCCCTGGGCCGCTAATGCCCAGGCGTCAATCAGTAGCGTTGGCTCAGGCTCGGTCGAAGACCGTGTCACCAATCTTGAACGTATCTCCAATGCCCAGGCTCAGCTTCTGCAGCAGTTGCAGCAGCAGATGAGTGACAACCAAAGCGATATCGATTCGCTGCGCGGCCAAATCCAGCAGAACAGCTATCAACTTAATCAGGTGATTGAGCGCCAGAAGCAGCTCTATCAGCAGATCGATACGTTGAGCAGCGGTAATGCGGGGGCACAGGCGAGCGGTGGCGGTGATGCCGCAGCGGCGGGCGCAGGTGCAGCAGCGGGAAACGCTGATGCAGGTGGTAGCAATGCCAGTGGAAGTTCCGCTGCCCCTGCACAAACCGGCGATGCGAATACCGATTACAATGCGGCAGTTGCGCTGATTCTTGAGAAGAAACAGTTCGATCAGGCCATCACGGCCCTGCAGGCGTGGGTGAAGAAGTATCCTGACTCCACCTACCAGCCCAATGCCAATTACTGGCTCGGTCAGTTGTATTACAACAAGGGCAAGAAAGATGATGCCGCTTATTATTTTGCCACTGTGGTAAAGAATTACGCGAAATCGCCGAAAGCCCCGGAAGCGCTGTTTAAGGTTGGCGTGATCATGCAAGAGAAGAACGATACGGCGAAAGCTAAAGCGGTCTATCAACAAGTGATCAAACAATTCCCGACCAGCGAATCTGCCAAACTGGCGCAAAAGCGTCTGGCTGGGATGTAATTTGTGCAGCAGAGACCGGATTTCGTATGATTTCTGGTCTTGCAGCATGAAAGGTAAGCAATTGAGTGATTTGGTGATAAATAAGGGTTGCGCCCTCCCGCTAAATCAGTAATATATGCCGCCGTTGCCCGGGCAGTTTAACAAAGCGTCCGGCAGCCTGAAGATGGGTCGTTAGCTCAGTTGGTAGAGCAGTTGACTTTTAATCAATTGGTCGCAGGTTCGAATCCTGCACGACCCACCATCTTAACCTGCTGTATGTTAGATGTTTTCTTCAGAAGCTTCACAACCTTGATGGGTCGTTAGCTCAGTTGGTAGAGCAGTTGACTTTTAATCAATTGGTCGCAGGTTCGAATCCTGCACGACCCACCATC
>NZ_JAERJM010000002.1:355105-637418 GCF_018257655.1 Pantoea sp. JGM49
GGTCGTTAGCTCAGTTGGTAGAGCAGTTGACTTTTAATCAATTGGTCGCAGGTTCGAATCCTGCACGACCCACCATCAAGTTTAAAGTTGTAAGCCGCTCCTCGAGCGGGTCGTTAGCTCAGTTGGTAGAGCAGTTGACTTTTAATCAATTGGTCGCAGGTTCGAATCCTGCACGACCCACCACTATGTAGAAAGGCGCCCTAAAGGCGCCTTTTTGCTTTTCTGCGTTTCTCAAATCTTCAATTCTTCAATTCTCAAAGTTTTAGCTGAACTTGCTATGAGTCCGTGCGTCAGCCCGTCAAGGCGGGACGGATCGCGAAGGAGTCTCACATCCCTGTGGATCGGCCTCGCCATCCATGGCTCGGACGCTTTGCTCTTCCGCTCCCGCCTTGCCGGACTTATGTGGCTTTGGTTAATGCTTTTAAAAAACCGCAGAGATGTGCCATGAAGGCGGCAATAAGGGGCGGTGAAGTAAAGCTTGTGGCGCAGGGATGCGCCACCAGAGCCTACGGGGATGTATTCACGGCGTCTTTACGCAACCGCCCCTTATTGTCGACTGGAACGCTCTGTCGTTGTTTACTAGCAGCTAGAATGCACGACGGATGACCCCATTCCCAAAACGTACGCACAGTCATGCCTTTTTCTTTTTGTCAGCCGATTTATCAGGCGTCAAACTCTTCCAGATATGCAACACCGCATAGCTGCGCCACGGGCGCCAAACCTGCGATAACTGCTCTGCCACTTTGGCACTCACCCCACCAAGATTATTACGAATCGCAATATCCTCTTTAGGGAACGCATCCGGCCAGCGCAGGGCGCGCATGGCGATATAACTCGCCGTCCATGGCCCTACGCCTTTCAATGCCAGCAGCTGCTGCTGAACCACGTCAGGATTCACCGCGCCATTAAAGCGCAGCGCACCGGAGGCGCATGCCTGTGCCAGCGCCTGAATCGCCTGCGAGCGGGCGCTCACAATACCGAGGCTAGCAATATCATCAAGGGTTGCGCTAGCGAGGGATTCCGCCGTCGGAGGCAGGCGAGAAAGTTCCGGCCATGGTGTCACTAATGGCTCGCCGAAACGCTGCGCCACACGACTGCTCAAGGTGGTCGCAGCCTTAACCGTCACCTGCTGGCCAAGAATTGCGCGCACCCCCAACTCAAAGCCATCAAACGCCCCAGGAACGCGTAACCCAGGATAACGTGCCAGACTCTCAGCTAACAACGGATCCTGGCTTAGCTGCTCGCTGATGCGTTGTGGTTGGGCATCGAGATCAAACAGGTCGCGCAGGCGACGCAGCAGAGCAGGCAAAACCGGCGTCAAGGTGGTGGTGAACTGCACCTTGAGTGCCTGCTTCTCAGGCAAATGGCTGACGCGTACCCAGCCCCGACAGTTCCCCAGCGCCACGGTGCGGTGATAAGCACCTTCACTGACCCACTCGGCCTCTTTCATCACACGCTGCTGAAGAAAATCCAAAATGGCATCCCAGTCATAAGGGGGGCGATAACTCAGACGCAATTCCGCGCTCTCTTGTACGGTGGTCACGCTCTCTGGTTGACTCTGCTTGCGCAGACGCGAAGGCGTCATACGGTAGCGTGCCTGAAACACATCATTAAAGCGGCGCAAACTGCGAAAGCCACTGGCGTAGGCGATTTCGGTAACGGGCAATGAAGTCTCCGTCAGGAGTTGCTTCGCCAGCAGCATACGCCGCGTTTGGCGCAGCTCCAGCGGTGACACGCCCAGCTCCTGCTGGATCACGCGGCGTAGCTGGCGTTCACTCAGGTCAAACTCGTTGGCAATTTCGGCCAGGGTCTCTTGCTCTTCCAACAGGCCTTCTTCAATACGACGAATCAAGCGATCGGCGATGCGGTGATGACTATCGACCGGTGCGAAGCCCGGCGCTAACTCAGGACGGCAGCGCAGGCAGGGTCTGAAATGCGCTTTCTCGGCGGCTTCGGCGCTGCCAAAAAACAGGCAGTTCTTCTGCATCGGCGCTTTCACCGGACAAATGGGCCGACAGTAAATGCCGGTCGAGGTCACGCCAACAAAGAACACGCCGTCGAAACGACTGTCGCGCGAGGTCAGCGCCTGGTATGCAATCTCGGGATCAAACATCATCGTCTCCAGCAAATAAACCGCATATACCATCCAGAATTCAAAGCTCAGAAGCGGTTGGTTGCGCTCGTTCCCCTGAATCACTGACTTAAGTCAGCTCAGAGAGAAGATGAACCTCCTGAAGAAGGTTCCCCCTTCGGGCCAGCACAAGCGCTGTGCAAATCGACTGATCGGTTCGTCACTCGTTTGCCGCCTTCCTGCGCCTTGCACTATTTTGGGTATCGTCGCGCAAGTGGCTGAGCAAAACTCGCTGCTTTCGGACAGCTAACCAGTTTATGCTCATGACCGAAAACAGCCAGTTTATCGCGGCAGAAGTGCGATAATGACACACTGATTTATGCCGGAGTTGCCTTATGTATCATGCCAAAATCATTCCCACGCCAGTTGGTGAGCTGACGTTGATTGCGACCGATAACGGGTTATCAGCGATTCTGTGGGAAAACGAAGGCTCGCAACGCGTGCCGCTGAAACCCATCAGACGTAACGATCAGCATCCGATCCTGTGTGAGGCCGAACGCCAGCTGCGCGAATATTTTGCCGGAGAGCGCCAGCAGTTCGACATGCCTTACGACACGGTCGGCACTGAATTCCAGAAAAAAGTCTGGCAAGCGCTGCTCACCATTCCGTTTGGTGAAACCCGTAGCTATCAGCAAATTGCGGAACAGATCGGCAACCCGAAAGCCATGCGCGCGGTGGGGGCGGCCAACGGTAAAAATCCTCTGTCGATCATGGCGCCCTGCCATCGGGTGATTGGCAGCAACGGTAAGCTCACTGGTTTCGCGGGCGGTCTGGCGGTCAAAGCGTTCTTGCTGGAACTGGAAAACCCGCAGAAATCGTTAGGTGGCTTGTAAACCGCATAAAAAAGAGACGACACTCTCACGCAATTCCGCTATCGTGTTTAGCATATAAAACACGATAGCGGTTTTGATGCCGCATCATCGCTGTAACAGGCGATTTTGTTAAATTGAGAAAACGAGAGCCGTGTCATGAGTCTGATGTTCGATCCTGAAAGCGCGATTTATCCCTTTCCGCCGAAACCGGCGCGTCTCAGCCAGGATGAAAAATCCCACTACATCTCTGAAATCAAACGCTTATTAAAAGAGCGCGATGCGGTGCTGGTCGCGCATTACTACACCGATCCTGAAATTCAGGCGCTGGCGGAAGAGACCGGCGGCTGCGTCTCGGACTCACTGGAAATGGCGCGCTTCGGCAGCACCCATCCGGCAAAAACGCTGCTGGTGGCGGGCGTGCGTTTTATGGGCGAAACCGCCAAAATTCTCAGCCCGGAAAAAACCGTGTTGATGCCGACGCTGCATGCAGAGTGTTCACTCGATCTTGGCTGCCCCATTGAGGAGTTCAATCGCTTCTGTGATGAACATCCGGACCGCACGGTGGTGGTGTACGCCAACACCTCAGCCGCCGTTAAAGCGCGCGCGGATTGGGTTGTCACCTCCAGTATTGCGGTTGAGCTGATTGAACATCTCGACAGCCTCGGTGAGAAAATTATCTGGGCACCGGATCGCCATCTGGGCCGTTACGTCACCCAACAGACCAAAGCGGATGTGCTGTGCTGGCAGGGCGCGTGCATCGTGCATGACGAGTTCAAAACTCAGGCCCTGCAGCGCATGAAAACGCTCTATCCGGAGGCAGCGATCCTCGTGCATCCGGAATCCCCGCAGGCGATCGTCGATCTGGCGGATGCTGTGGGCTCCACCAGCCAGCTGATTCAGGCGGCGAAAAACCTGCCGCATCCGCAAATGATCGTCGCCACCGATCGCGGCATCTTCTATAAAATGCAACAGGCGGTGCCGGATAAAGAGCTGCTGGAAGCGCCGACGGCAGGTGAGGGCGCGACCTGTCGCAGCTGCGCGCACTGTCCGTGGATGGCGATGAATGGCCTGAAAGCCATTGCCGAAGGGCTGGAGCACGGCGGCAGCGAGCATGAAATCCATGTCGATGATGCGCTGCGCGAAGCCGCATTGATACCGCTTAACCGCATGCTAGACTTTGCAGCACAACTCAAACTCAAGGTGAAAGGGAACGCGTAAGGCGGCTTTCATACAGGTGCAGATCATGGACTTCTTCAGCACACAAAATATTTTGGTTCACATTCCTATTGGCGTGGGTGGCTACGACCTGTCATGGATCGAGGCGGTGGGCACCCTTGCGGGTCTGCTGTGTATCTGGCTCGCTAGCCAGGAGAAGATCATCAACTACTTCTTCGGGCTGATTAACGTCACCTTGTTTGCGGTGATCTTCTTCCAGATTCAGCTGTATGCCAGCTTACTGCTGCAACTGTTCTTCTTCGTCGCCAATGTTTACGGCTGGTACGCGTGGAGTCGTCAGAACACCGCCAATGAAGCCGCACTGAAGATTCGCTGGTTGCCGTTGCCGAAGGCGCTTGGTTGGGGCGCAGCGTGCATAATCGCCATTGCGCTGATGACGTTGTATATCGATCCGGTTTTCGCGTTTCTGACTCAAACCGCCGTGGGCATCATGCAGGGCCTTGGCCTGAACGTGGTGATGCCGCAACTGCAGCCGGATGCCTTCCCGTTCTGGGATTCCTGCATGATGGTGCTGTCGATTGTGGCGATGATTCTGATGACGCGGAAATACGTCGAGAACTGGCTACTGTGGGTGGTGATCAACGTGATTAGTGTGATGATTTTTGCCCGTCAGGGCGTGTATGCGATGTCGCTGGAATACGCGATTCTGACGTTGATCGCGCTTAACGGTTCCCGCTTGTGGATGCAAAGTGCGCGCGAACACGGGTCGCGCGCGCTGTCGAATCAGTGATGGTGATGGGCGTGACCATCCAGCGTGAGATGTTCATGTGAGTGCTGATGCGAGCTCTGCTCCGCGCAGAGTTCGCAATCATGACCGGTACAAGGCTGGTACTCCATCTGCACAGTGGCATGCGCAATCTGATAGTGTTCATGCAAATATTGATGAATACGTACCAGCAGCCCGTCATGATCGTAAGGTGGGATCACCTGCACATGTAATGTCAGCACCGGCTTCTCTCCCACCTGCCACACATGTATATGATGCACATTGCGCACTTCCGCGATGTTGCGTGTCAGCTCGCGTGCCAGTTTATCCACGTTAATCCCGCTCGGCGCGCCCTCCAGTAGCTCATGCAGACTTTCCCGCAGCAACGACCACGCGCTGCGTACCACCAATAGCGAAACCAGCAGTGAGAGAATCGGATCGATCGGTGTCCAGCCGGTCAGCATGATAATGATAGCGGCAACAATCGCGCCAACGGAGCCGAGCAGATCGCCCAGCACATGCAGCGCCGCCGCACGTACGTTGAGATTTTTTTCTTCACTGCCACGATGTAACAGCCAGAAAGAGAGCAGATTAGCCAGCAAACCGGCAATCGCAATCCCCAACATTAATCCGCCAGCAACCGGCTGAGGTTGATAGAAACGGCGCAGCGCTTCCCAGACAATCAGTGCCGTAATCACCAGCAGCGCGATGGCATTCACAAAGGCGGCAAGTGTGGTGAGGCGCAGTAAGCCAAAGGTGTGGCGGGCGCTGGGTTTGCGCTGAGCAAACTGCACGGCCAGCAGCGCCATCAACAGCGCGGCGGCGTCAGTGAGCATATGTCCGGCATCCGCCAGCAGCGCCAGCGAACCCGATACCACGCCACCAATCACTTCGGCAATCATAAACAGCGCGGTGACGCCAAACGCCGCCGCCAGACGCGTACGATTGCTGTTATGCGCGCCGTGAGAATGAGTGTGTGCCATAACTTTCCAGTTGTTCCAGTAACCTGTTCGTTAATGATATCAGTAAATTGAGGGCATCATCGTCCAGACGCTGCTGTTTTGCCTGATCGGTGAGCTGCTGACAACGTTCGGCCATCTCATCCATGCCGAGCAACAGCCAGCTGCCTTTCATGCGATGGGCGGCACGCTCGACAGCGGGCCAGTCATGCTCGACGCTGGCCGCCAGTAGCGCATCGCGATCCTGCTGCAGCGTGCGTTGCAGTGTCTGGCAAATGCGCGGGATAAAGGCCTCATTGTGCTGGGCCAGAATCATTAAACTGTCGGGCAGTTGTCGGAGAGGATCGCGCACCGTGCGTGTCAGCAGAGCCGCGAGATCATCCAGCTCAATCGGTTTCAACAACAGCGCTTCGTCTTCTTGCAACGCTACCTTGAGCAGTTGCACGTCGGCGGAGCAGAGTACGCGCAGTGCTGGTTTGCTGCGTCGCTGCTGGCGGCGGCGTAAGATGCGCAGCAGTGTTAATCCATCCGGGCGTGGCATCATCTGGTCAATCAACAGCACATCAAACGGCTGAAGCGCATCGGCGCGCAACAGGCTACGCCCCTCTTCGAACACCTGCGCCGTGATAGCGAATCGAGCCAGCTGCTGCTGCAAGACC
The DNA here is from genome assembly GCF_018257655.1 of Pantoea sp. JGM49. Lineage (NCBI taxonomy): Bacteria > Pseudomonadati > Pseudomonadota > Gammaproteobacteria > Enterobacterales > Erwiniaceae > Pantoea > Pantoea sp. JGM49. Next base: position 361,609 of record NZ_JAERJM010000002.1, read on the forward strand.
AACAGATTGGTGGGATGGTCATCAACAATCGCCACCCGCAGATGCGGATAGCGCGGCCAGGCAGCATGGCGTTCGGTGGGCGCATCCTCACAGAGGTCGAGCGGCAATATCACCTTCACTGTGGTGCCTTGTTCCGGCGCAGAAGTCAGCGTTAACTGGCCGCCCATACGTTGCACGATCTCGCGGCAGATAAATAAACCCAGGCCGCTGCCCTGCACGGCGTGGCTTTTGCCCGACGGTGCCTGATACCAGGGTTCAAACAGCTGCGCTTGTTCGCTGAGTGGAATACCGCTGCCGCTGTCGGCGACCGTTAACTGAATCTGATCGGTGACGGCGAGCGACAGCCTGACTTCACCCTGGCGCGTGAACTTCAGCGCGTTGGCCACCAGATTGTTCACCACCTGCTGCAGGCGATCGCCATCCAGCATCACGCGCGTCGGCAAGGGCGTGAGCGCCTCAACCAACAATATCGGACCGGATTCGCGCATCAAAGGGTGATAGAACTGCAGCTGTTGCTGCAGCCAATCTGCCAGATGGAGCGGATGCGGTGCCAGGCGAAAACTCTGATTCTCAATGCGTGCATGGTCTTGCAGATCGTTCAGTAGCGCCATCAGCGAGCGCGCACTGCTGTGCATCAGTGTCAAACGCTCGCTAGGATGCTGCTGCTGTTCGAGTTCCAGCAGGCCGAGAATCGCCTGCATTGGCGTGCGCAATTCGTGGCTGGCGGTGGCCAGAAACTGACTTTTGGCGGCGTTAGCGCGCTCTGCTTGTTCACGCTGCAGGCGATCGCGCCGCTGTTGCAGGTAGCGGCGCAGCAGCAGCACTAACAGCAGCAAAATGATCATCCCGGCCGCCATCAAAATCATCAGCGGCACATTGCGCATCGCCATAGTGGTGCCTGGCTGGGGCGGCTGCGACCAGTTAATGCGCATCTGATTGAGCGTATCCGCTGGGATTTGCTGCAGTGCATGATCCAGCAACCCCTGGAGTTGCGGCTGATCCTGGCTTACCTGAGGTGCCAGCGGCCAGGCAACATCGCTGGCGGCAAAGGCTAAATGGACACGATTATCCGCGTGGCTGGCCATGCGCCAGCGTGCAGACAGGACATTATCTACCAGTGCATCAATCTGACCGCTGTTCAGGGCTTGCCAGAGCTGGGCACGGTCATCGAACAGTTGGGGCGTGATGTTCTCAGGCAGAAGCCGTTGCGCCAGGTCGGCGCGCAGTACGCCCACTCGCTGATGTTGCAGGGATTGCCAGCTCATCGGCTGCTGCGTATTAAGCGTGTAAATCCCCCAAATCGCGCGCCACACTGGCAATGTGTTGCTGCTGGTATCGTCGCCGTTCAGGGGTTGTAGCAAATTCAGCATCACCTGATGTTGCTGCATCAACGTCTGCGCCTGTTGGGGATTGCTCACCCAGCGCGGTGTGAAACGCAGCCCGGTGCTTTGGCTTAACGCATTAAGCAGATCAATACCAAAGCCGCGAGCATTGCCGTTGCCATCGCGATAGCTCCAGGGGGCATTATCCACTTCTGCGGCATAAGGAATCTCGCTCTGTGCGGACAGCCATTGCTTCTCAGCAGCCGACAGCATCAGCGTTTGCGTATCCTGATAACGCAGCAAAGGCGGGCTCCAGCGCTGTTGCACGCGATTACTGAACTCCGCGGGCAGCAGGCGCAGCTGGGTATTGAGCCAGTGGATCAGCGTGGGATCGCGCGCCAGTGCGCGTAGCGACAGTTCACCGGCGCCGGGATCGGCGGTGATCTGGTAAATCTGCCCCTGTTGCAGCTGATTAAGCAGAAAGCCGGCGCTGGTTTCATCCGCCACCAGATAGTCACTCTGCTGATTGAGCAGCGCATACAGCGCCTGTAAATCGCCTGGCAGGCTGTGCCAGCGATGGTTTTGCACAAAGGCATCAGGCAGTTGTGCCAGTGTGGCTTCCGCGATGGTGAGCTGGGCATTTTCACTGTTGAACATCACCGCGCGTTGATTATCACGATTGCGGTAAATGCGGATCGGACTGTTAACCCAGCTGTCGCTGACCAGGATGTTTTCCGGCAGCTGTGCATGTTCGTTGCTCAATACGAAATCGACCTCACCGCGCTCCAGTGCCGCCAGCTGCTGGGAACGATCGGCGTAACTTTGCAGGCTAAAGCGCGTGCCGGTGAGTTGGCTCAGCGCGCTAAGGTAATCGGCATCAATCCCCCAGATACGATCGCCAATGCGCATCGCCCAGGGCGCGCTGTTTTGCGCCGGGACGGCAACGCGTAAGGTGGGTTGCGGCCATGGCTCGACATGCGGTGCGGGCATCATGGCGGGGAGCATCACGCTGCTGGCGGGCTGTAAGTCGGCGCGAGCCGTTAAGCTGATCAACAGCAGACACAGCCACAAGATGACTTTCACTGTTGGGCTTTCCACAGTTCGGCCAGCTCCACCACCGACTGCACGCCGGTTTTCTCCAGAATGTTTTTCTTGTGGGTGCTGACGGTTTTATTGCTGATATGCAGTTGCTCGCCAATCTGCAAATTAGACAGCCCGCGCACTAGCAGTGCGACGATTTGCTGTTCTTTCTCGGTGAGCGGCAGCTCGATACGCTCGGGCAGCGGCGGAAAAGCTTGCTGCCCGCCGAGCACCGCCAGAATCGCACTCAGCAATTGCGCCATGCTCTGGCTTTTTACCACATAGCCCGCCGCACCAAGCGACACGGCACTCAGCAAGGTGTGGCGACTCTGCTGTGCGGAATAGATTAACACCGGGCAATTTGGATCGCGGGCGCGCAGACGGCGCAATAATTCGAGGCCATCGCTGTCCGGCAAGCCAATATCGAGCACGATGAGATCAAATTGATGGTGCTGTAAAAGCTGGCGCGCTTCAGCTTCAGTCGCGGCGGCGTGCAGTTTTACCGGGATAGGGGAGTGAACACAGGCCGCTTCCAGAGCGACTTCAACTAACGGATGGTCATCAATAAGCAGCAGTGAAGCCATGAAACAGTTCCTCTGAATTTCATGGTTTTAGCATAGCGGAAAAGCAGGTGCGGAAATACAAAGGGAGAGCCGAAGCTCTCCCTTTGTGTGACTAAAAAAAGATTACTGTGAAGTGCCGTCAGTTTTCTTGTTGACGTCTCCACCACCTTCCTTCGTTTCAACTTTTTTGTTTACATCCGGGCATTTACCATCTTTACACATGGTATTTTTGTGAACTTCTTCAGCGGACATATTGCTGGAATCAGTGCCGGAAGTCGCCGCACTGTTAGCATTGGTGCTACCGTTATTGATTTTGCTGTTATCAACATTATTCGGTGGCAGATTCTGTTTAGCGCCACCTGCAGCCGCGCCAGCTTCCGCTGAGGCATTCGCTTCACCATTATTATTCGCTGCAGCCATTGCTGCACCGCTGCCCAGGGTCATCGCTGCCGTCAGAAAGATAATTGCAAACTTATTCATCATTATGCTCCTTTAATCGATGGAGAGTTGCCGTCAAACACCACGGGTGCTGAGTGACGAAAATAACGTACCGTGACGGAATATAATTCCATCGTTAACGCTTCGCTTAAAAATTAAATAGCGCAAGAACCTCATTCCTCAGTGCTTACGTTTAAAAAGCTTAGTTCATGAGCGTATAAATGCAAATTTCACAGAAGCATTTACGCGAGCGTGGAATTTACACTCGCAGCCTGAAGGGATACATTTAACGGGTTGCGCCCGGCGAACGCGGGGCCAGAAATTTGAATGGAATTATGTATGGATTATCAGAACGACGATTTACGCATCAGAGAAATCAAAGAATTATTACCGCCTGTTGCTTTGCTCGAAAAATTCCCCGCTACCGATAAAGCCGCTGAAACCGTTGCTCAGGCACGTCAGGCTATTCACCGCATTCTGCACGGCAAGGACGATCGCCTGCTGGTGGTGATCGGTCCTTGCTCAATCCACGATACCGAAGCCGCTAAAGAGTACGCGAGCCGTCTGCTGACGCTGCGTGACGAGCTGAAAGGTGAGCTGGAAGTGGTCATGCGTGTTTATTTCGAAAAACCGCGTACCACTGTGGGGTGGAAAGGGCTGATCAACGATCCGTTTATGGATGGCAGCTTCCAGATCAACGATGGCCTGCGTCTGGCGCGTAAGCTGTTGGTGGATATCAACGACATCGGTCTGCCAGCGGCAGGCGAGTTCCTTGATATGATCACCCCACAATATATGGCGGATCTGATGAGCTGGGGCGCGATTGGTGCGCGTACCACCGAATCCCAGGTGCATCGTGAACTCTCTTCCGGTTTATCTTGCCCGGTCGGCTTCAAAAACGGCACCGATGGCACCATCAAAGTGGCCATCGACGCGATTGGTGCCGCCAGCGCGCCGCATTGCTTCCTCTCCGTCACCAAATTCGGTCATTCGGCGATTGTCGAAACCAGCGGTAACGAAGATTGCCATATCATTCTGCGCGGCGGCAAAGAGCCGAACTACAGCGCAGAACACGTGGCAGCGGTGAAAACCGGTCTGGAGAAAGCGGGCTTGCGTCCGCAGGTGATGATCGACTTTAGCCATGCCAACAGCAGCAAGCAGTTCCAGCGTCAGATGGTGGTCGCTGATGATGTGGCGCAGCAGATCGCGGGCGGTGAGCAGGCGATTACTGGCGTGATGATCGAGAGCCATCTGGTGGAAGGGAATCAGAGCCTCGACAGCGGTAAAGAGCTGGTTTACGGCCAGAGCGTCACCGATGCCTGCATCGGCTGGGAAGACACCGAGAAAGCCTTGCGTCAACTGGCGCAGGCGGTCAAACAACGCCGCGGCTAATTGCTTAACGCGCAATAAAAAAGGCCAGACTCGCGTCTGGCCTTTTTGTTTTTAAGCCGGGAATTACCTGGCTTTACCCTGGTTAGCCACGGCTGCAGCTTTCGCGGCAATCTCGTCGGCATCACCCAGGTAGTAACGCTTCAGCGGTTTGAAGTTCTCATCGAACTCATACACCAACGGCACACCAGTTGGGATGTTCAGTTCGAGGATTTCATCTTCGCTAAGGTTATCGAGGTATTTTACCAACGCACGCAGTGAGTTACCGTGTGCTGCAATGATCACTTTCTCACCGCTTTTGATGCGCGGCAGAATGCTTTCATTCCAGTAAGGAATAACACGTTCGATGGTCAGTGCCAGGCTCTCGGTGGTTGGCAGCTGTGCGTCGGTCAGTGATGCGTAACGTGGGTCGTGGCCCGGGAAACGCTCATCCGCACGATCCAGTTCTGGTGGGGTGATGGCAAAGCCACGACGCCACTGTTTTACCTGATCGTCGCCGTATTTGGCGGCGGTTTCAGCTTTATCCAGACCCTGCAGCGCACCGTAGTGACGCTCGTTCAGACGCCAGGTTTTCTCAACCGGCAGCCACGCCTGATCCAGCTCATCCAGCACGTTCCACAGGGTGTGGATGGCGCGTTTCAGCACGGAGGTATAAGCGAAATCAAACACGAAACCTTCTTTCTTCAGCAGCTGACCGGCTGCTTTGGCTTCGGTGCGACCTTTGTCTGACAGATCCACGTCATACCATCCGGTGAAGCGGTTTTCCTGGTTCCACTGGCTTTCGCCGTGTCGCACCAGAACCAGCTTAGTTACGGCCATAGCTTAACTCCTTAATGCTTGATGTTTCGATGATTATAGAAACCGGCTGCGGCCACCTGAAAAGCGGCACACTGATAGCGCCATACCATAGCGGAAAACAACGCACGGCGTAAGCCTGTCGCTAACGCAGTGCGCGTTTTTCATCCGCTGGCTTACTGCGGTGTGAAGCGATAACGCGTCACAGACTGCCAGCGATCGCCGGGTTGCAGCCAGCAATCAGGCTGCGGCCACTCGGTATGGTTGGGCGAATCCGGTAAAAATTCACTCTCCAACGCGATGCCCTGGAAAGCAGTATAGCTGCCCTGTTCACGGGCGCGTGTTCCATCCAGATAGTTGCCGGAGTAGAACTGCAGCGCCGGTGCGGCGGTAAACACGGTCAGCGCCAGTTTGCCATCGGCCGACCACAGTTCGGCTGCGGGCTGAGTGCTGTCGCCAGCGGTGCTGAGCAGAAACGCGTGGTCATAGCCTTTCACCGCTTTTTGATCGTCATCGGCGAGGAAGTCATCCATCACACACTTCGGTTGATTGAAATCGAAGCTGGTGCCGGCCACGGCTTTCAGTGGCGCGTTAGGGATGCCTTCGCTATCGACCGGTAAGTAACGATCCGCGTGCAGTTGTAAGCGATGCTGGCGTGCATCGCCATGATGCGCGTCAAGATTGAAGTAAGCATGGTTGGTGAGGTTCACCGGGCAGGGCTTGTCGGTCTGCGCGTCATAGGTGATCGACAGGCAGTTATCATCGCCAAGATGGTAAATCACTTCGGCAATCAGGTTGCCAGGGAAACCCTGATCGCCATCGGGTGAATCGATACGATAGTGCACTTCGGTCTCGCTCTGGCTGACAATTTGCCAGCGGCGCTTATCGAAGCCTTCCGGTCCGCCGTGCAGTTGATGCGCACCCTGATTAGCGGCCAGCAGCAGATTTAGCGGCTTAAGCTCAGCCGAAGCGATGCGGTTGGCGTAGCGGCCCACCGTCGCGCCAAGGTAAGCATCCTGATGCAGATAGTCCGATGGTGTGGCGCAGCCGAGCAGCGCTTCACGCACGCTGCCATCCTGCATCGGCACGCGCGCGGAGAGCCAGGTCGCGCCCCAATCCATAAAAGTGACCACCATGCCGTTGCGATTGCGCAGCACGGTCATGCGCCACGGTTGCCCGTCTGGCGCATGAGAGTTGACGTCGCTTACCATTGGCCCGCTCCTGCTGACGCTTTGCACACGTAGAAGGTTTCTTTGATGCCGGTCTGCGCTTCGTATTTTTCGGCAACCGCGGCTTTCACCTGATCCACCAGTTCGGTTGGCATCAGTGCCACGATGCAGCCGCCAAAGCCGCCGCCGGTCATACGCACGCCGCCACGCGGACCGAGCTCTGCCTTGACGATCTCCACCAGCTGATCGATAGGCGGTACGGTGATTTCGAAATCATCACGCATTGAGGCGTGGGATTCGGCCATCAGTTCACCCATGCGCTTCAGATCGCCACTGCTCAGCGCATCGGCGGCTTCCAGCGTACGGGCATTTTCGGTGATGACATGGCGCACACGTTTTGCCACCAGCGCATCCAGCTGCGATTCCGACGCGGCAAACTCTTCCAGCGTGACATCGCGCAGCGCCGGTTTGTTGAAGAAGCGTGCACCGGTTTCGCACTGCTCACGGCGGGTGTTGTACTCGCTGCCCACCAGGCTGCGGCGGAAGTTGGAGTTGATGATCACCACCGCGACATCTTCCGGCATCGAGACGGCGCGTGTGCCGAGTGTGCGGCAGTCCAGCAGCATGGCGTGATCGGGCTGACCCAGCGCAGAAATCAGCTGGTCCATAATGCCGCAATTGCAACCAACGAACTGGTTTTCCGCTTCCTGACCGTTAACCGCAATCGCAGCGCCGTCCAGCTTCAGCTGATAGAGCTGCTGGAACACGGTGCCGACCGCCACTTCCAGTGACGCCGATGAACTCAGGCCCGCACCCTGTGGCACGTTGCCGCTGATCACCAGATCGGCACCGCCAAAGCTGGCATCACGCTTCTGCAGATGTTTCACCACACCGCGCACGTAGTTAGCCCACATCGGCTCTTTTAACGCTTCAATCGGCGCATCCAGCGAGAAGCTGTCTTGTTGATTGTCATAATCAACCGCGACCACGCGCACCTGGCGGTCGTCACGTTTGGCGCAGGCAATCACCGTCTGGTAATCAATGGCGCACGGCAGCACAAAGCCGTCGTTGTAATCGGTGTGCTCACCAATCAGATTCACGCGGCCTGGCGCCTGAATGCTGTGCGTCGGTTGATAGCCAAAGGTGTCAGCGAAAACCTGTTGAGTAGTGGACTTTAATGACATTTATTGCGCCTCGCGGAAATGGATATCGCTGACAGAACGCAGACGTTCTGCTGCCTGTTCCGCCGTTAAATCACGTTGGGTTTCGGCCAGCATTTCGTAGCCAACCATAAATTTGCGCACCGTGGCTGAACGCAGCAGCGGCGGATAGAAGTGGGCATGCAGCTGCCAGTGATCGTTGGCTTCGCCGTTAAAGGGCGCGCCGTGCCAGCCCATCGAATAGGGGAAGGAGCACTGGAATAGGTTGTCATAGCGGCTGGTGAGCTGCTTGAGCGCCAGCGCCAGATCGCTGCGCTGGGCAGCGGTCAGATCGGTAATGCGTTTGATGTGGGCTTTTGGCAGCAGCAGGGTTTCAAACGGCCACGCGGCCCACCATGGCACTACGGCCAGCCAGTGTTCGGTTTCTACCACGGTGCGGCTGCCATCTTTCAGCTCGCGTGCGGCGTAATCCACCAGCATCGGCGAACCTTTTTCGTCAAAGTAGCGGCGCTGATTATCATCTTCTTTTTGCGCTTCATTAGGCAGAAAACTGTTAGCCCAGATCTGGCCGTGCGGATGGGGATTTGAGCAGCCCATCGCTGCGCCTTTGTTCTCAAACACCTGCACCCATGGATAGTGCTGACCGAGATCGGCGGTTTGTTCCTGCCAGGTGCGCACGATATCTTCCAGTCCGCTGAGCGGCAGTTCCGGCAGCGTTTTACTGTGGTCTGGTGAGAAACAGATCACCCGGCTGGTGCCGCGCGCGCTCTCACAGCGCATCAGCAGATCGTCGCTTTGCGGCGCATCGGGTGTATCGGTCATCAGCGCGGCAAAGTCGTTGGTGAAAACATAGGTGGTTTTATAATCGGGGTTTTTATCCCCGGTGATACGGGTGTTGCCGGCACACAGGAAGCAATCAGGATCATGCGCAGGCAGTTGTTCCAGCGCAGGCGTTTCCTGCGCACCCTGCCATGGACGCTTGGCACGATGCGGTGAGACCAACACCCACTTATCGATCAATGGGTTATAACGGCGATGCGGATGATCAACCGGATTAAATTTTTCCATAACGAGTCCTGGTAAACGGCAAACGGATCAAAATCACTGCGATCAAGGTAGCACAAAGGCGGGCCCCAAAGCGTGATCCAGTCTGGATAAATGGTATCGTTTACACAAGGTGACGATTCTCATTTTGTGGGGTTGTAACGCGCGTTTGCTGAAATACCAGGCGGGTAAATGGTAGCGGTTACATCGGCTATTCAATGAGGTGAATATTAATGCGCACGCGACAATGTAAAAGGGTTTAGCAGAAGACCGGATTGAAGCATAAATATGCCCCTACGATGCAGGGGCGGGGTTGATGACGACGAGGTTATCGCAAATCATCCTGCTGGAATCCGTATCCTTCATCCTGCTTCACAAAGCTCAGGCGATGAGTAATACACTGCGGCGCATCTTCGGCGTGGTGTGAGACAAACAGCAACTGCGTTCGTCCTTCACCAATTAGCACATCAACAAAGCGGCGCACCAGCTGGCGGTTAATTGGATCGAGCCCCTGCAGCGGCTCATCCAGAATGAGCAGGGTAGGATGTTTGACCAGCGCACGCGCAATCAGCACCAGGCGCTGCTGGCCCCATGACAAACCGTGGAACGGCGCATCGGCCAGATGATTGTCCATGCCCAGTAAGGCCAGCCACTGGCGCGCCAGCGCTTTCTGCCGATCCGAAGCGGGTTGATACAAGCCAATTGAATCGAAAAAGCCCGAGAGCACCACGGTGCGCACGTTACAGCTGACGCGATAATCGAGATGCAAACTGCTGCTGACGTAACCAATGTGCTGTTTGATGTCCCAAATGGTTTCACCGCTGCCGCGACGGATACCAAACAGGGTTAAGTCGTTGCTGTAGCCTTGCGGATGATCGCCGGTCACCAGACTCAACAGAGTGGATTTACCCGCGCCGTTGGGCCCCACAATTTGCCAGTGCTCGCCGGGATTCACCTGCCAGCTCAGCCCGTCGATCACCGCTTTATCGTTATACGACACCACGCCATTACGCAGAATCACGCGTGGCGCGTCTTCCGCCAGCTGCGGCAACTGATCCGGCGCATCCGCTTCTGGCAACGCCATGCCGTCGAGTTTCTCACTGTGTGCCAGTTGCGCAACCAGTGCTTCTGCCAGTATCGCCTGGCGCTCACCGACGTGGGTGAGAGTGCACTCGGCCAGCACACCGACCTGTTGCACAAAGTCAGGAATATCGTCAAAGCGGTTGAGCACCAGCACCACGGTAAAGCCATGCTGGTGCAGATCGCTCAGCGTCTCCGCCAGGCTGGCGCGTGAGGCAACATCTAATCCATCGAAAGGTTCATCGAGAATCAATAAATCGGGCTGCGCCATCAGCGCCTGGCACAGCAGGGTTTTGCGGGTTTCGCCGGTGGAGAGGTATTTGAAGCGGCGATAGAGCAGATAGGTGATGCCAAACTGCTGGGCCAGCGCCTGACACCTCGCCTCATCCTTCACTTCATCCTGAATGATCTGTGCGGCGGTGCGGCCGGTATCATCTTCGCCTTCACTCAGCAGATCGGTGTTGTTGCGTTCCCACTCCTGCGCCACCAGCTTTTGCAGCTGCTCCAGCGAGAGGCGCGTGCGACGCTGAAAGTCCTGGGTAACCGCGCCTTTACCCGGCGAGAGTTCACCAGAAAGTGCGCGCGCCAGGGAGGATTTACCGCTGCCGTTGGCGCCGACGAAGGCCCAGCTTTCGCCGCTTTTAAGAGTCAGATCGTTGAGGGACAGTGCTCGGGTGTCACTAAGGTGAAATATGCCTTGCGAAATTTGCAATGAAGCCATGATTCATTCCGTTTTATGCATCGTGTTACTCAGTTGTAGCGAGCGACGCAGACGAAGTCAAATCATGGCCTGGTTTTCAGAGCAGTGTGGCGATGATGGCGTGTTCCGCATTAAAACTGGCGGTTACGCTGCTGCCCGGCTGCAGATTCTGCTGTTGCACCTGCGCGTTGTTCACCGTTGCACACAGGGTTTCACCACTCGGCAATGTCATCAACACTTCGCTGACCTGTTCACCTGGCTCGATGGCGCTGATCGTTACCTGCAATTGATTATCGCTGTTTACCACATCCCGGCTCACCTGAATCCACGGTGCTTTGATCAGCACCAGCACCTCTTTGCCACTGTCGAGCTGCAGACGTTCGGCACTGCGTTCGGTGATTGCCACCTGCAAACGCGTGACGCCGTCGGCCAGCTGAACCTCAATGTGCTGCTGCACCTGATGGTGATCGCGCGCCATCACCGTGCCAAATAGCTGATTGCGCGCACTGGTTTGCAGGGAGAAACGCGCAATCGCCGCCAGTAAACTGTCGAGCGGCAGGCTGTCGTTTTGCAGCGCATCAAAAGCTTTCTGCTGGATCTGCTCCATCAGGTGAAACAGCTGAATCAGACGCTCGCCATAGCGCGTCAGCTGCGCGCCGCCGCCGCCTTTGCCTCCGGTGGCACGGTCGACTAAGGTTTGATCAGCCATCTGATTCATGTCGTTGATGGCATCCCAGGCACTTTTGTAGCTGATGCCCGCTAATTTAGCGCCCTGGCTGATGGAGCCGGTTTCCTGCACGCGTTTCAGCAGTTCGATGCGACGAGGGTCGGCAAACAGCTTCTGCTGAAGACGAATGTGAAGAGAAAGTTCTGCCTGCATGTCAGCTCCTTAAGTGAGTACGACAAGTGTAAGGCCAAAAGTAAAAGCACGAAAAGGGCAGTGCGTTTTTTTCCCTAACCGTTACAATCACTTTTTTATTTTCTGCGTGAGGTTTCCATGCTGGAACTGCTTAAAAGCCTGGCTGTGGCTGTCATCATGGTGCCAATTGTGATGGCCATTATGCTCGGTCTGATTTACGGCCTGGGTGAAGTGTTCAACGTCATCTCCAAATTTGGCCGCCGCGACGATCGTCCTGCCAACAGCTCGCAACACTGATTTTACAAGCGCCCGCACTCAGCGGGCGTTTTTTCTTTAACTTCCCCTCAATCCTGCCGATATTAAGTTCATGACAGCATTTGTTCCCACGTTGTATTATCGAATATATAACGTAACAAGGAGTAAAAAATGCTGAAAATCAATTACCGCTGGGCTGCTATTACCGTACTGACTGTTTCCATGGCCGGTCACGCTGTGGCGGCAGAGAAGATCACCGTGTTTGCTGCGGCATCGTTAACCAATGCGATGCAGGATATTGCCACGCAATATCAGAAAAAGAGCGGCGTTGAAGTGGTATCGTCCTTCGCTTCATCCTCGACGCTGGCGCGCCAGATCGAACAGGGGGCACCGGCCGATCTGTTTATCTCTGCTGATCAGCAGTGGATGGACTATGCGGTGGATAAAAAGAGTGTGGTGGAGAACACCCGCTACACCTTGCTGGGCAATGATTTAGTGTTGGTGGCACCGAAAAGCGACAGCGCAAAAGCGGTGACTATCAATGCAAAAACTGACTGGAAAAGTTTGTTGAAAGGCGAACGTCTGGCGGTGGGCGATCCGGATCATGTCCCGGCCGGGATTTATGCCAAAGAAGCGCTGCAAAAGCTGGGCGCGTGGGATACGGTGTCGCCGCAGCTTGCACCGGCTAACAACGTCCGTGCCGCATTGGCGCTGGTCGAACGTAATGAATCACCGTATGGCATCGTGTACGGTTCTGATGCGGTTGCCAGTGACAAAGTGCAGGTAGTAGGACGCTTCCCGGACGATAGCCACAAGCCAGTGGAATATCCGATGGCGGTGGTAAAAGATCATCAGAACGCAACGGTTGAAGCCTTCTACAAATATTTGCAGGGGCCGGACGCCGCTGCTGTGTTTAAACAGTATGGATTTGCGCCGAAGAAATGATACTCAGTGATCCCGAATGGCAGGCCGTGTTTCTCAGCTTAAAAGTCTCCAGCGTAGCGGTGCTGTTTAGCTTGCCGTTTGGCATCATGATGGCCTGGATTCTGGCACGTTGCCGGTTTCCAGGTAAAACCTTACTCGACAGTCTTATCCATTTGCCGCTGGTATTGCCACCGGTGGTGGTGGGATATCTGTTGCTGATTGCACTGGGCCGACGTGGATTCATCGGCGAGTGGCTTTACGACTGGTTCGGTTTCACCCTGGCCTTTAGCTGGCGTGGGGCGGTACTGGCTTCGGCCGTGATGGCTTTTCCGCTGATGGTGCGGGCGATTCGTCTGGCACTGGAAGCGGTGGATACCAAACTGGAACAGGCAGCACGCACGCTCGGTGCCGGTCGCTGGCGCGTGTTCTTCACTATCACCTTGCCGCTTACGCTACCGGGCATCATTGTCGGTACCGTTCTCGCTTTCGCCCGTTCACTGGGTGAGTTTGGCGCCACCATCACCTTCGTTTCGAATATCCCCGGCGAGACGCGCACCATTCCCTCGGCGATGTTCACCCTGATTGAAACCCCCGGCGCAGAAGGCACTGCCGCACGCTTGTGTGCGGTGGCCATTGCGCTGGCGCTGTTATCGCTGGTGGCCTCTGAGCTGTTGGCACGTTGGGGCCGTAAGCGGCTGGGGGCAGCCTGATGCTTAATCTCAATATTTCCCAGTTGCTGGGCGATCACCAACTGAACGTCAACGTGCAGGTTCCCGGCAGCGGCATTACGGCTGTTTTTGGTGTATCCGGTGCGGGCAAAACGTCGCTGATCAACGCGATTGGCGGTTTGACACAGCCGCAAAGCGGCCAGATTCAGCTCAACGATCGTCTGCTGTTTGATTCGGCGACGCAGGTCAATCTGCCGCCGGAAAAACGCCGCGTTGGCTATGTGTTCCAGGACGCTCGGCTGTTTCCGCACTATCGGGTGCGCGGCAATTTGCAATATGGCATGGCTGCTGCCATGAAGCCGCAGTTTAACGCGCTGGTGGCATTACTGGGCCTTGAGCCTCTGCTGAGCCGTTTTCCGGCCTCGTTGTCAGGCGGCGAGAAACAGCGCGTGGCGATTGGCCGTGCACTGCTTACCGCGCCCGACATCTTATTGATGGATGAGCCGCTGGCGTCACTGGATCTGCCACGCAAACGCGAACTGATGCCGTATCTGCAAAAGCTGGCGAAACAGGTCGATATTCCGATTCTCTACGTCTCGCACAGCCTGGATGAAATTCTGCAACTGGCGGACAACGTGCTGGTGCTCGACAGCGGCAAAGTCAAAGCCTTTGGTTCGCTGGAGAAGGTGTGGAGCAGTGCAGCCATGCGCCCGTGGCTGCCGATAGCCGATCGCAGCAGCGTGCTCAGAGTGCAGGTTCTGGAACAGCATCCCGATTACCCGATGACGGCACTCTCTTTGGGGGATCAGCATATTTGGGTAAGCCGCGTCAACCAGCCGCTGAAAACCGCACTGCGCATTCGTATCGCTTCTGGTGATGTGTCGCTGGCCTTGCAGCCGCCGCAAAACACCTCGGTGCGCAATATCCTGCCGGCTCAGGTGGTCGAGTTATTGGAGATTGACGATCAGGTGGAAGTGAAGTTGCGCATTGGCATTAGCGAACTGTGGGCGCGAATTTCGCCGTGGGCGCGAGATGAGCTGGGGATCCGGCCCGATCAATGGCTGTATGCGCAAATTAAGAGCGTGGCGATCACGGCTTGACCTTAGGGTCATCAAGGGCGATCAGACAAAATGTGTGCGATGTGCGGATGAAAGCACCCGGTGTGACCCTCATTATTAACAATCAGGTGCAGCAGCGGCCGCACCTTAAGCATTCGCAAGGTGCGCCGTGGTGCGCACCGCGAACATCCTGTGCTTACAGGACTTCCTGATAAATCACTTCGGCAATACCTGGCTCCAAATTGGTGCCAATCACCTTTTTGCTGCGCGCTTTAATCGCGTCATCAGCATTGCCCATCGCCACGCCTAAACCGACCTGTTCCAGCATGCTGAGATCGTTGTAGTTATCGCCGAACGCCAGCACATCCTGCATGCTCAAGCCCTGACTTTCTACCCATTGCGCCAGACGCTTACCTTTACTGTTGCCTGCCTGAGCAATATCCACCTGATCGTGCCACGACCATTCACACGCCAAACCGAGTTCCGCTTCGGTGCGCTCAGCAAACTGCTGTAATGCACGGGTGTCAGGATGGGAGAGGGCGAACTTCCAGATGGATTTTGCATCCAGCGCTGCCTGCGCCAGGCTTGGCACCTGCAGGAACAGCGGACGCTGCGCTTCCGGCAGAGATTGTGCCCAGTTCAGAGTGCGCGTCACGTGGCCCGTCGGCTCCTGATACAGCATCGCATCATCGACATACAGCAGGCCGTGAATGTTCTCCTGATCGAGCATCTCAATCACGCGGCTCGCCTGGCTTTTTTCCAGCGGATCGGAAGCCAATACTTTTTTCGCCTGATAGTCGTACAAGTAGGTGCCGTTACAGCAGATTGCGGGTGTATCCAGCTGCAGCGCCTGATAAAAAGGATGAATGGCGCAGTGGTGGCGACCGGTCACAATCAGCACTTTGACCCCCGCCTGTTGTGCGCGGGCTAAAGCTTCGATCGATTCAGGCAAAATGGTTTTAGTAGGGGTCAGCAGGGTGCCGTCGAGGTCAAGGGCGATTACGCGGTAGCTCATTACACTTTCCGTCCGGGAGTTAGCAAAGCATTGAGTCTACACCCGGCAGCGGCCCTGAGACAAAAAACAGGGCACAAATGAATCCAGCGCGGCAAAATGAAACGCGCTACAGTTATCCCTTTCATCAGGCAGCGAATAAGGAAAAACGCATGAAACAAGTCGTGTATACCGCCAGTCCCGAGAGCCAGCAGATCCATGCGTGGCAGTTGCAGGAAGATGGCGCACTGACGTTATTGCAGGTCACGGATGTGGCCGGTCAGGTGCAGCCGATGGTGGTGAGCCCGAAGAAAGATTTCCTCTATGTCGGTGTTCGTCCGAATTTTCGCGTATTAGCGTATCGCATTGCGGCCGACGGTTCTCTGAGTCTGGCGGGTGAAGCGCCACTGCCGGGCAGCCCAACGCATATTTCGACCGATCGCCAGGGTAAATTCCTGTTCTGCGGTTCTTACAATGATGCATGCGTCAGCATCAGCCCGATCGACAGCGATGGTTTGCCGCAAGCCCCAAGCCAGGTGATTGGCGGCATGGATGGCTGCCATTCAGCCAATATCGATCTCAGCAACCAAACGCTGTTTGTGCCAGCACTGAAGCAGGATCGTATTTGCCTGTTCCAGCTTAACGCCGATGGCACTCTGGCACCGCGCGAGCAAGCACAGGTCACCACAGTTGAAGGTGCGGGTCCGCGCCATATGGCATTCCATCCAAATGGCGCGTACGGCTATGTGGTGAATGAACTTGATAGCACCGTGGATGTGTGGGCACTGAACAACGTGCATGGTCAGGTTGAGCGTGTGCAGAGTCTGGATATGATGCCAAAAGATTTCAGCGACACGCGCTGGGCGGCTGATATCCATATCACGCCAGACGGCCGTTTCCTCTATGCCTGTGACCGCACCAGCAGCACCCTTACTGCATTTAGCATCAGCGAAGATGGTTCAGTGCTGGCGATTGAAGGTTATCAGCCAACCGAAACCCAGCCGCGCGGCTTCAATATTGATAACAGCGGTCAGTATCTGGTGGCGGCAGGACAGAAGTCGCACCATATCGAAGTCTACAAGATTGCCGATCGCGGTCTGTTGCAACCGCTGGCGCGTTACGCGGTGGGACAAGGCCCGATGTGGGTGGTGATTCACACCCTGGATTGATGATAAAACGGCGCCATTCGGCGCCGTTCTCATTTTAAGAATACAGAACTGTGATCGACGCGCTTGCCAGTGCATGGAAGTGCACATTAAAGCCGACCATGGCGCCGCTCGCGCCGGCGTCGACATCAATCTTATCGGTGTCCATCGCGTGCACAGTAAAGATATAGCGATGCGGATCACCCTGTGGTGGTGCTGCGCCACCGTAACCGGTTTGACCGAAGTCGGTACGGGTTTGAATCGCACCCTGCGGCAGCTCGACCACGCCTGAACCGGAACCTTGTGGCAGCTCGGTGACGTCAGCCGGAATATTTGCCACTACCCAGTGCCACCAGCCAGAACCGGTGGGGGCATCCGGATCGAAGCAGGTCACGACAAAGCTCTTTGTCCCTGCAGGCACCTCATCCCACGCCAAATGGGGAGACAGATTGTCACCCTGACGTCCCATCCCATTGAAAACGTGACGTTCGGGCATTTTATCGCCGTCTTTAAAATCCTGGCTAACTACGCGCATGACTTCTCCTTTTTCCGTTGTGCAGTGTGCTCTCCATCATGGTGGAAAACGCGCGCCACTTCCAGTTCGCTTAGGCCAGGAAATGTGCCTCAACGTCCAATGCCGCGCGCACCGCCTGGGTTAACTGCGCCAACTCTGCGGCAGAAATCAGATAAGGTGGCATCAGATAGATCAGCTTGCCGAACGGACGGATCCACACGCCACGTTCGACAAAGAACTGCTGCAGCGCCGCCATATTGACCGGTGAACGCGTTTCAATCACACCAATCGCGCCCAGCACACGCGCATCGGCCACCGCATGATGTTCACGCAACGGCAGCAGCTCACGACGCAGTTGCTGTTCAATCGCCGCCACCTGCGCAGGCCAAAGTCCCTCGTTGATCATCGTCAGGCTTTCAACGGCCACCGCAGAAGCCAGCGGATTGCCCATAAAGGTCGGGCCATGCATAAAGCAACCTGCCGCACTGCGGCTAATGGTGTCGGCCACTTCGCGCGTGGTCAACGTGGCGGAGAGCGTCATGGTGCCGCCGGTCAGCGCTTTACCGAGGCAGAGAATATCTGGCGTAATCCCGGCGTGTTCACAGGCAAACAGCTTGCCGCTGCGGCCAAAGCCGGTGGCGATTTCATCGGCAATCAGCAGGATACCGTAGCGGTCGCACAGCTCACGCACCTGTTGCAGGTAGCGCGGGTGATAGAAACGCATACCGCCTGCGCCTTGCACAATCGGTTCAAGGATCACCGCGGCAATGTCGCGATGGTGCGTCTCGGCTAACCGGGCGAAATCAGCGAAGTCCGCATCGTTCCACTCGTCATCAAAACCGCACTGCGGCGCAGCGGCAAACAGATGCTCGGGCAGATAGCCGCGCCACAGACTGTGCATCGAATTTTCCGGATCGCACACCGACATCGCGGCAAAAGTATCGCCGTGATAGCCACGTTTTAACGTCAGGAATTTCTGTCGCGTTTCACCGCGCCCCAGCCAGTACTGCAACGACATTTTCATCGATACTTCAACGGCAATCGACCCCGAATCGGCGAGGAACACGCACTCCAGCGCTTCAGGGGTCATCTCGACCAGTTGACGGCTCAATGCCACTGCCGACGGATGGGTAATGCCGCCAAACATCACGTGCGACATCTGTGCCATTTGTTGCTGCATCGCCTGATTGAGGCGCGGATGGTTATAGCCATGAATCGCTGCCCACCATGACGACATACCGTCGACCAGTTCACGTCCATCGGCCAATTGAAGCTGGCAACCGTGCGCTGCCACCACCGGATAACAGGGCAGGGGATCGCGCATTGACGTATAAGGATGCCAGATATGCTGGCGGTCAAAGTTGAGGTCGTCTTGGGAGAACATCAATCTTGTAAACCATTTTGAAAAGATTTAGTTTACAAGTATAACCACGTTAATCGTCGGGATGAACCCCTTTTTTTTGGAGTAAGCAATGGCAAACCGCTGGACACTGACACAAGCCCAGGCTCTGTTCGATAAACCTTTCCTTGAGCTGATGTTCGAAGCGCAGCAAGTTCACCGTCAGCATTTTGACCCGCGTCAGGTGCAGGTCAGTACGCTGCTGTCGATCAAAACCGGTGCCTGCCCGGAAGATTGTAAATACTGCCCGCAGAGTGCGCGCTACAAAACCGGGCTGGAGTCCGAGCGGCTGATGGAAGTGGAAGCGGTGCTGGAGTCGGCGCGTAAAGCCAAAGCGGCAGGATCGAGCCGCTTCTGCATGGGCGCTGCGTGGAAAAACCCGCACGAACGCGACATGCCGTATCTGGAGCAGATGGTGCAGGGCGTTAAAGCCATGGGCATGGAAACCTGCATGACGCTGGGCACGCTGGATAACACCCAGGCGGAGCGTTTGGCCAGCGCCGGGCTGGATTTCTACAACCACAACCTCGATACCTCGCCGGAATTCTACGGCAGCATCATCACCACGCGCAGCTATCAGGAACGTCTGGATACGCTGGATAAAGTGCGCGGCGCAGGTATCAAAGTCTGCTCTGGCGGCATCGTCGGCCTGGGTGAAACCGTGAAAGATCGTGCTGGCTTGCTGGTGCAGCTGGCGAACCTGCCGACACCGCCAGAAAGCGTGCCAATCAACATGCTGGTGAAAGTCAAAGGCACGCCTCTGGCCGATAACGATGACGTTGAGCCGTTCGACTTTATCCGCACCATCGCCGTGGCGCGCATCATGATGCCATCGTCGCACGTCCGCCTGTCCGCAGGTCGTGAACAGATGAGCGAACAGACGCAGGCGATGTGCTTTATGGCCGGTGCTAACTCGATTTTCTACGGCTGCAAGCTGCTGACCACGCCAAACCCGGAAGAGGACAAAGATCTGATCCTGTTCCGCAAGCTGGGCCTGAATCCAGAACATACCGCCACTACCGCCGGTGATAACGAACAGCAGTATCAACTCAGTGAGCAGCTGGTGCACGCTGATACCGAGCAGTTCTACAACGCGGCGGTGTGATGGGCTGGTCATCTCGCATCGAACAGGCGCTGGCGGCGCGACGTGATGCCGATGGCTGGCGTCTGCGACGCCGGGTTGAACACAACAGCGTGCGTGAGATAACGCTGGAGGGGCGTTCATACCGTCACTTCTCCAGCAATGATTATCTCGGGCTGAGCCAGCATCCAGCGGTGATTGCGGCCTGGCAACAGGGCGCAGCAGAAGCGGGTGCGGGAGCGGGCGCGTCGGGTCATGTGACGGGCTATAGCCGTCATCATGCGCAGTTAGAAGAGCAACTGTCTAACTGGCTGGGTTACAAGCGTGCGCTGCTGTTTATCTCTGGCTTTGCCGCTAACCAGGCGGTGATCCACCTGCTGGCTGAAAAGCAGGATCGCATTCTTGCTGATAAGCTGGCGCATGCTTCATTACTGGATGCTGCCAGCCACAGCCCGGCCACACTACGCCGCTTTGCGCACAACCAGCCGGAGAGTCTGGCAAAACTGCTGGCTAGCCCGTCGGAAGGCGGTACGCTGGTGGTGACCGAAGGCGTATTCAGCATGGATGGCGACAGCGCACCGCTCGCTTCCCTTGCTGAAGAGACGCGCCGTGCCAACGGCTGGCTGCTGGTGGATGATGCGCACGGCATTGGCGTGCACGGTGAGCAGGGGCGCGGCAGTTGCTGGCAGCAGGGTGTGAAGCCGGAATTGCTGATTGTCACGTTTGGCAAGGGCTTTGGCGTCAGCGGTGCAGCGCTGCTGAGTGACGATGCCACAGCGGATTACGTCGAGCAGTTTTCACGCCATCTGATCTACTCCACCGCGATGCCACCGGCACAGTGTTGTGCGCTGCTGGCGGCGCTGCACCAGATCCAGCAGGGCGATGAACTGCGTGAGCGGCTGAATAGTCATATTGCGCGATTCCGGGCGGGTGCCGCTGATTTGCCCTGGCAACTGATGCCATCAGCCAGTGCTATTCAGCCGTTGATCGTCGGGGAAAACAGCGCGGCGCTGGCGTTGTCACAACGACTGGCACAAGCGGGATGCTGGGTTAGCGCCATTCGGCCGCCAACGGTGCCGCCGGGCACGGCGCGGCTGCGCATTACGCTCACTGCTGCCCATCATAACGACGATATTGATCGTCTGCTGGAGGCGCTGTATGACGCTGCAGGTTAACAAGCAGGCGGTCGCCAAAGCGTTTGGCCGTGCCGCACAGCATTACGAGCAGCATGCCGAGCTGCAACGGCAGAGCGGCGATGCGCTACTGGCGCTGGCACCCGCGGGCTTCGGGCCGCATCTGCTGGATGCGGGCTGTGGCACCGGTTGGTACAGCCGCTACTGGCGCGATCGTGGGCGCGAACTGACGGCGCTGGATCTCTCCAGTGCGATGCTGGACGCCGCGCGTGAGCAGCGCTCGGCGCAGCACTATCTGCAAGGCGATATCGATAACCTGCCGCTGCCGGATGCGTGCGTCGATGGCGTGTGGAGCAATCTGGCGGTGCAGTGGAGCAGCGATCTGCGCCTGGCGTTGCAGCAGTTTTTGCGCGTCACACGGCCGGGTGGCAGCGTGCTGTTCTCAACCTTGCTCGATGGCTCCCTGCATGAAGTGCATGAAGCCTGGGCTCGGTTAGATGGCCGTCAGCACGCCAATCGTTTTCTCAGCGCAGCGCAGTTCTCTGCCGCTCTCACAGGCTTACCGGCGCAGTGCCAGCCGCAGACTATCACGTTGCATTTCCCCAGCGCGCTGAGTGCCATGCGTTCTTTGAAAGGCATTGGTGCTACGCATCTGCACGACGGCCGTGGCGCACAGCCGCTCACACGCTCGCAGCTCACGCAACTGGAGCAGCACTGGCCGCAGGATACGCAGGGTTATCGTCTTAGTTATCACTTGATGTACGGAGTTTTGAGCAAATGACACGCTGGTTTATTACCGGAACGGATACCGAAGTGGGCAAAACGGTCGCCAGTGGCGCACTGTTGCAGGCGGCAAGCGCAGCAGGTTTACGCACCGCAGGATACAAGCCCGTGGCCTCGGGCTGCGAGATCACCCCAGAGGGCGTGCGTAACAGTGATGCGCTGGCGTTGCAGCGCTACAGCAGCCTGGCGCTCAGCTATGAGCAGGTGAATCCACTGGCATTTGTCGAGCCGACGTCACCGCATATTGTCAGCGCGGAAGAGGGCAGGCCGATTGCGTTTTCTGCGCTGTCAGCCGGATTGCGTGCGCTGGAGCAGCAGGCCGAATGGGTATTGGTTGAAGGTGCGGGCGGCTGGTTTACGCCATTATCCGAGACGCAGACCTATGCTGACTGGGTCGAAGCGGAACAACTGCCGGTGATTCTGGTGGTGGGGGTGAAGCTAGGTTGTATTAACCACGCGATGCTGACAGCGGAAGCGGTGAAGGCGCGAGGGTTGCGGTTAGCCGGTTGGATTGCCAATGATATTCAGCCGCCAGGTAAACGACATGCCGAGTACATGGCCACGCTGCGTCAACGTATTGATGCACCGTTCCTCGGTGAAATTCCCTATCTGGACAGCGAAGCACAACAGGCCGAGTGCGGTCAGTATTTAACGTTGCCGCAGTCATGAGCCTGTTTCAGATGCGCATTCATGCGCACTCTACTTCATATCGCCCGTAGGATCGTTATGGATGGCGATTCGATGTCAGGTACGCAACAGTGCGCACCTGACATCATTTCGTCCGTAGGGCCGCCATAGACCAGCACCTTCAATGTCAGAATGTGATGCAACATTTTGGCTGCAGTTCATCGATGGCGACCACATCATCATGTCGCTGTCAGCCACTTATTCACCGTCACATCATCCAGCAAAGCGACTTTACCCTGCGCCACATTGCGACCACGGTGAAGCAGCAGGAAATAGTCTGCCACGCGGCGGATGAAGGAGACATGCTGCTCCAGCAGTAAAATGGTCAGGCCGTAATCGCGATTAAGACGGCGTATCAGGTTGCCCATCTCCTCTTCCAGCCACGGCGACATTCCTTCGGTCGGCTCATCCAGAATCAGCAGTTTAGGTTGCAGCACCAATGCTCGCGCCAGTGCCAGCTGCTGCTGTTGATCCATCGGCAATTCGCCACTGCGCTGATGACGCAAGGAATAGAGTGCCGGGAACAGGTCAAACACCATTTCAGGAATGGCACGGCTGCGATCGTCCTGAGCGGCCATCAGCGCGATCATTAAATTATCTTCCACGCTCATCTGCGAAAAGATATGGCGACCTTGCGGCACATAGCCAATTCCCATGCGCGCACGCTGTTCGGCGGGCTGCAGCAACAAATTCTCGGGTGGCGAGCCATCTTCCTGCCAGATCATTGAGCCACTGTTAATGGGCAAGCGACCCATAATGCAGTTCACCAGCGTGGTTTTGCCCATGCCTGGACTGCCCAGCACACCCGTACAGGTGCCGGGCGGCAGATCGAGATCCACATCCCACAGGATATGGTTGTGACCGTAAAACTGATTCACCGAACGTAAACTCAGCATCTGACATACTCCTTCCAGATTATTTGCCTGAATGCTTCCGCTCTGTGTCGTCTGGCATACAGTCGTGCACGATTAAGGTGGACACTGCTGTTGATGGCCTGCAAGGCAAGCCGTATGGACTCGTCACTCCATCGTTAAACTACTGCAATTACCAGGCCAGGTTAATGGAACGGGATATTCTGTGTCAGAATCCAGCGAAAGCGGGCTTAAAAGGTGAGAAATACTTAATAATCCCGCTGAGTAATAACCTGACTGCACTTTGACGGTGCTGAATGCTTAACGTTTCTGGTGCATCTGTTCATTGATAAGGCAATCACTGAAGAAATAAGTGGTCTTAAGGCACGGTATTTACGAGAACAATGGTGCTTGACTTGCCAAAAGGATAGTTAAAGCGGTTTAAGGCAGGCGGAAAAAAAACGAAAAAAAAAATATTTCGCACGCCAGGATAAGAGCGGGGAAAATTATACACAGCTGATGGGCTCGGGGCTGGATTCAGTTATCCACTATTCCTGTGGATAACCTTGTGCATTAGCGACTGAAAACCGCGTGAAAGCGAGGAAATACGCGGCCTGCATACATTATGCTGCGAAACTGGACTTTGAACTCATTACCAATAAAATCAGCAGGTTAATTAAAAGCAAGCCTGAGATTTTTCTGCCTTGTCATCGGACTGCAATTTAATGACGCTCTCTTGACAAATGTTAAAAGCGTCACGGCTCTGGGGATAACCTTGCGCAACAAGCTTTTGCCTTTTGCCGCTTAAATTGCACTGAAGCGAGACAGCTGCTTTCCCCGTTATCGTGCAAGATATCTGTAAATATATCCAGTATTTTTTTCTGGCAAATTCGTCATAGCAGAGTAGAATTATCAGCCTGCTCGCTGACATCTTCTGCAGGAACCGCAAAACCATGAGTAAAGCCTTCAAACTCAACTCTGATTTCAAACCTTCAGGCGACCAGCCCGAGGCCATTCGTCGTCTTGAAGAGGGGCTGGAGGATGGTCTCGCACATCAAACCCTACTGGGGGTAACCGGATCGGGTAAAACCTTTACCATCGCCAACGTGATTGCCGATCTCAATCGCCCGACGATGGTGATGGCACCAAACAAAACGCTGGCGGCGCAGTTATACGGTGAAATGAAAGAGTTCTTCCCGGATAACGCCGTGGAGTTTTTTGTCTCTTATTACGATTACTACCAGCCTGAAGCCTATGTGCCGAGTTCTGACACCTTCATTGAGAAGGATGCGGCGGTGAACGAGCACATTGAACAGATGCGTCTCTCAGCCACCAAAGCGATGCTGGAGCGCCGTGATGTGATTGTGGTGGCCTCGGTCTCGGCGATTTACGGCCTGGGCGATCCCGATCTCTATCTGAAAATGATGCTGCACCTTACGCGCGGCATGATTATCGACCAGCGCAGCATTCTGCGCCGTCTGGCGGAACTGCAGTATACCCGCAACGATCAGGTGTTCCAGCGTGGCACCTTCCGCGTGCGTGGCGAAGTGATCGACATCTTTCCGGCTGAATCCGACGACATCGGCTTGCGTGTCGAACTGTTTGACGAAGAAGTTGAGCGTCTGTCGCTGTTCGATCCATTGACCGGGCAGATTGAGTCCGTGATCCCGCGTTTCACTATCTATCCGAAAACGCACTACGTGACGCCACGCGAACGTATTCTGCAGGCGATGGAAGAGATCAAAGTCGAGCTGGTGGATCGTCGCAAGGTGCTGCTGGAGAACAATAAACTGCTGGAAGAGCAGCGCATCAGCCAGCGTACCCAGTTCGATCTCGAAATGATGAACGAACTCGGCTACTGCTCTGGCATTGAAAACTACTCGCGCTATCTCTCGGGTCGCGGTCCGGGCGAGCCACCGCCGACCTTATTTGACTACCTGCCCGCCGATGGATTGCTGGTGGTGGACGAATCGCACGTTACCATCCCCCAGATTGGCGGCATGTATCGCGGCGACCGCGCACGTAAAGAGACGCTGGTAGAATATGGCTTCCGCTTGCCTTCGGCGCTGGATAACCGTCCGATGCGTTTTGAAGAGTTTGAAGCGCTGGCACCGCAAACCATCTATGTTTCGGCCACGCCAGGTAACTATGAGCTGGAAAAATCCGGTGACGAAGTGATTGATCAGGTGGTACGTCCCACCGGGCTACTGGATCCGATTCTGGAAGTGCGTCCGGTCGCCACTCAGGTGGATGACTTACTATCAGAAATTCGCAAACGCGTGGCGATCAATGAACGTGTGCTGGTCACTACGCTGACCAAACGCATGGCGGAAGATCTTACCGAATATCTGGTGGAGCACGGCGAGAAGGTGCGCTATCTGCACTCCGATATCGATACGGTTGAACGTATGGAGATCATTCGTGATTTGCGTCTCGGTGAGTTCGATGTGCTGGTGGGCATCAACTTACTGCGCGAAGGTCTCGACATGCCGGAAGTGTCGCTGGTGGCGATCCTCGATGCGGATAAAGAGGGCTTCCTGCGTTCCGAACGCTCACTGATTCAGACTATTGGCCGTGCGGCGCGTAACATCAACGGTAAGGCGATTCTGTACGCTGATAAGATCACCCCTTCGATGGAACGCGCGATGGGCGAAACCGAACGTCGTCGAGAGAAGCAGCAGCGTTACAACGAAGAGAATGGCATTGTGCCGCAGGGCCTCAACAAGAAAATCACCGATATTCTTGAGCTGGGCAAAAACGTGGTGAAAACGCGCGGTAAGGGCAAAACCGCCTCACGTGTGGCGGCAGAAGAAGAGGCCAATTATCTGGCGCTGACGCCACAAGCCATGCAGAAGAAAATTCACGAGCTGGAAGTGCAGATGCAGCAGCACGCGCAGAATCTGGAGTTCGAAGAGGCCGCCAGTGTGCGCGACCAGTTGCACCAGCTGCGCGAGTTGTTTATCGCCGCCTCCTGACGGTGCAGAAAGACGTATCATTCGGATCGACTGAGCACATACGTGTTAACTATGTGCCCGGTCTGATCTGCTACCCATGTGCCAGGTCGTACCTGAATTGCGACCCTACGTAAGATCCTTAAAATTCGCCCTCGTAGGGTGCGCATTTATGCGTACTGCCCGCGCGAGGTTAAACTGCCTGAATCGCGTGTTCTAGCGCAATTCGCAGCAGCTGGCGATCGTGACGATACTTGATATCGGCGGCCTCCAGCGGTTCGCGTACAATCAGGCGATCTTCCACGCCGCTGACGTCCGCTGACGGGCTGACCACCACGGCATCTATCACTCGCCTGCCGATGGCTTTTTCCATCATCGCCAGTTTATCCGCCACCGTCAGGCTGGCGGCCGGGCTTAACTCACGTCCAAGATTGCCAATAAACACCATGGTGGCGGGCGTACGGCGCAGCGCGCGTGCCATCTCCTCCATCAGCAGAATTGGCATCAGGCTGGTGTAAAAACTGCCTGGGCCAATCAGGATCAAATCCGCTTCCGCAATCGCATCCAGTGCTTCTTTAGTGGGAGTGACATTGGGATGCAGCATCAACTCTTGCGGCGGTAGCTTCATTTCATCAATTGCCGTTTCGCCATACACCATATTGCCTTCGCAATCCTGCGCCACCAGGTCTACCGGTTGCTCCGACATCGGAATCAAGAAGGCATCGACTTTGAGCAGATTGCGAATGATGTTGATGGCTTCCAGCGGCCGCACGCTAAGGTGATCGAGCGCTTTGAGCATCAGATTACCGAGGTTGTGACCGGCCAGTTCGCCGTTACCGGCAAAACGGTATTCAAACATTGCCGAGGCTACGCTCGGTTCCATGATCAACTGGTTCAGGCAATTACGCATATCTCCCCAGGCAATACCGCCTTCCGAACGACGAATGCGTCCGGTGGATCCGCCGTTATCGGTGGTGGTCACGATGCCGGTCAGGCGTGAGCCCAGCGGTGCCAGCGCCGACATCACACGACCCAGGCCGTGCCCACCGCCCAGTGCTACCACGCGATCCAAATCTGCCAGGGTACGATTCATGCTGTTCCTTTTAACGGACAACTGCAGGTTGTCATGCAGTTGAAGTGATGTGTATCAATATCTGTCGCGCATTTTACCGTATCCTGCGGCGAAAATGCGGTGAAAAAAACGTTATGTATCAATATATATAGCGAAATTCACTGATGGATGCGAGAGAGAAATCGCGCTACCATTCGAATTAACCGTGTTGTCCATAATGACAACAGACTCCCAAGCCTTGCATGCCTAAGTCATAACGATATGGATGCCTGGCCGCAGCATCGCTGCCAGGGTGCAGAAAGAAATGACTGCATCTCCCGTATTTGGAAAGGTGTTCAGGTGCCACAATTTACAGATGCCTATGCGCGCAGCTTCTACTATCTGCGCCTGTCGGTCACGGATGTCTGCAACTTCCGTTGTACCTACTGTTTACCCGATGGTTATAAACCGAACGGTAATCACAACAAAAGTTTCCTCTCGCTGGACGAGATTCGCCGCGTGACGCGTGCCTTTGCGGCCGCGGGCACGGAAAAAGTGCGTCTCACCGGCGGCGAACCCTCTATGCGCCGCGACTTCACCGATATCATCGCAGCAGTGCGTGAAAACGCCGCCATTCGCCAGATCGCCATGACCACCAACGGTTACCGAATGGCGCGAGACGTGCGCGCGTGGCGTGATGCCGGGCTCACTCACATTAACGTTAGTGTCGATAGCCTTGATGCGCGCCAGTTTCACGCCATCACCGGCCAGGACAAATTCGCGGAAGTGATGGCCGGAATTGATGCCGCGTTTGACGCCGGGTTCGAGAAGGTCAAAGTCAACAGCGTGCTGATGCGCGATCTCAACAGCTACAGCCTGGCGACCTTCCTCGACTGGATCCGCATCCGTCCAATTCAGCTGCGCTTTATCGAACTGATGGAAACCGGCGAGGGCGGTGATCTGTTCCGTCGTCATCACATCTCGGGTGAGGTGATTCGCGATCAGCTGATCATGCAGGGTTGGCAGCTTCAGCCGCGTGGACGCAGTGACGGTCCGGCGCAGGTGTTCCGCCATCCTGACTATCAGGGCGAAGTCGGTTTGATCATGCCCTACGAAAAAGATTTCTGCGCCAGTTGCAACCGTCTGCGCGTGTCAGCCATGGGCAATCTTCATCTGTGCCTGTTCGGCGACGGCGGCGTTTCGCTGCGCGATTTACTGGCATCCGACGATCAGCAGGGCGAGCTACAGGCCCGCATCGCCCACAGTCTCGGGCAGAAAAAGCAGACGCATTTCCTGCATCAGGGCAACACCGGCATCACACAAAACCTCTCATTCATTGGCGGCTAAACACAGGAGTTACAGCCATGGGTAAACCTACCGGCGAGTTTGTCGCCTTGAATGTGGCGGTGATGACCGTCTCGGACAGCCGTGATGCCAGCAATGATAGCTCGGGCGACTACTTGCGTGAGGCACTGACAGAAGCCGGGCATCAGGTGGTGGATCGCGCGATTGTGCCTGACAACCGTTACCGTATTCGCGCCACCGTGTCGCGCTGGATTGCCAGTGATGATGTGCAGGTGGTGATCGTCAATGGCGGCACCGGATTTAACAGCAAAAACAGTACGCCGGAAGCGCTGCTGCCGCTGTTCGACCGTGAAATTGACGGCTTTGGCGAACTGTTCCGGATGATCTCATACGAAGAGATTGGCAGTTCCACGCTGCAATCACGCGCGGTGGCCGGGCTGGCGAACCAGACGCTGATTTTCGCCGTGCCGGGATCAACCAATGCCTGCCGTAGCGGTTGGGAACGCATTAT
Organism: Pantoea sp. JGM49; assembly: GCF_018257655.1. Classification (NCBI taxonomy): domain Bacteria; kingdom Pseudomonadati; phylum Pseudomonadota; class Gammaproteobacteria; order Enterobacterales; family Erwiniaceae; genus Pantoea; species Pantoea sp. JGM49. The sequence goes on from NZ_JAERJM010000002.1 coordinate 390,515, forward strand.
TGAAGAACAGTTGGATGCGCGCACGCGTCCCTGTAATTTTGTCTCTCATTTGAAGAAGTTGTAAGCATGTCATCATTAACTCATATCAATGCCGCTGGTGAAGCCCATATGGTGGATGTCTCCGGCAAAACTGAAACGGTGCGTGAAGCCCAGGCTGAAGCACTGGTGCTGATGAGCGCGGAAACGCTGCAGATGATCATCGACGGCAGCCATCATAAAGGCGATGTGTTCGCCACGGCACGCATCGCCGGTATCCAGGCCGCGAAACGCACCTGGGAGTTGATCCCGCTGTGCCATCCGCTGATGTTGAGCAAGGTGGAAGTGACGCTGGTGGCCGAGCCTGAGCACAACCGCGTGCGCGTCACCTCTCGTTGCCGTCTGACCGGAAAAACCGGCGTGGAAATGGAAGCGCTGACCGCCGCATCGGTGGCCGCGCTGACCATTTACGACATGTGCAAAGCGGTGCAGAAAGATATCGTGATCGATCAGTTGCGTTTGCTCAGCAAAAGCGGCGGCAAATCCGGCGATTTTCAGGCGGTGGCACATGATTAAGGTGCTGTTTTTTGCCCAGGTGCGTGAATTGACCGGCATCAGCGCGTTAGAGCTGAAACCGGAATATCAGGATGTAGCAACCTTGCGTGCAGCGCTGGCGGAGAGGAACGATCGCTGGGCGCTGGCGCTGGAGTCCGGCAAATTGCTGGCAGCGGTCAATCAGACGCTGGTGCCGATGAGCCATCCGCTGCGTGCGGGTGATGAAGTGGCGTTCTTCCCGCCGGTCACCGGAGGATGAGCATGGCCACTCGTATTCGCGTTGGCGTTGAGCCTTTTGATGTCGGCGAGGAGTATCGCCAACTCGCCGCGCATGACAGTGATGGCGCGGTGGCCACCTTTACCGGCAAAGTGCGCAATCACAATCTCGGTGACAGCGTGGCCGCTTTAACCCTGGAACACTATCCGGGTATGACGGAAAAAGCGCTGGCGGAAATAGTCGAAGAGGCGCGTCAGCGCTGGGCGTTGCAGCAGGTGACGGTGATCCATCGCGTGGGCGAACTGTTCCCTGGTGATGAAATTGTGTTTGTTGGCGTCAGCAGCGCCCATCGCAGTAGCGCATTTGCTGCTACCGAGTTCATCATGGATTACCTGAAAACCCGTGCGCCGTTCTGGAAGCGTGAAGCCACCGAACAGGGCGATCGTTGGGTCGATGCGCGCGACAGCGACCATCAAGCCGCCGAACGCTGGAAGTAGCGCGTAAAACCGACCTGCTCTGATAGCCGTAGCGAGTTGAAAACGTTAAGGTACGGGTTTTGCTGGCCTGTCAGGGAACAAGATGAATACCACTAAAATGCTCAAAGGCGCGGCGCTGCTCACCGCGCTGGTACTGGCCGGATGTAGTACCAAAAAGAACCGCAGGCCCCCGCGCGGCAACCTGCCGACGTCAAATCTCAGATTCAAAAGTTACTGCCGAGCGATGTCAGCCAAAAAAGCGCCTGGGCAGACGACATCTACACCGCGTTTCGCGTCCAGCAGATCGATCCCAGCGCCAGTAACGTCTGTGCGGTGATCGCGGTCACCGATCAGGAATCGAATTTCAATGCCGATGCGCCTGTGCCCGGTTTACCGAAAATCGCCTGGGGCGAAATTGATCGCCGCGCCGCCAAAGTCCACGTTCCGGCGTTCCTGGTGCGCACCGCCTTACTGATTAAATCGCCCACCGGCCAAAGCTACGCCGCGCGACTGGATAAAGTGCGCAGTGAGAAAGAGCTGAGCGCAATTTTCGATGATTTCATCGATATGGTGCCGATGGGGCAGAAGCTGTTTGGCAATCTCAATCCGATTCACACCGGCGGCCCGATGCAGGTCAGCATTGAATTTGCCGAAGCGCATGCCAAAGGTTATCCGTATTCGATTGATGGCTCGATTCGCCGTGAAGTCTTCACGCGTCGCGGCGGCATCTACTTTGGCACAATGCATCTGCTCGGCTATCCGGCGGATTACAGCCAGATGCTGTACCGTTTTGCCGATTTCAATGCCGGTTGGTACGCCAGCCGCAACGCCGCTTTTCAGGCAGCCGTAGCGCGCGCCAGCGGCATTAAACTGGCGCTGGATGGTGACTTAATTATGTACGGCAGCGAGCAAGCGGGTTCCACCGAATTAGCGGTGCGCACGCTGAGCAAGCAACTGGATATGAGCAATCGGGAAATCCGTCGCGACCTGGAGAAGGGCGATACGGAAAGCTTCAGCAGCAGCACGCTCTGGAAGCAGACGTTTATTCTGGCTGATAAAATGGCCGGTAAACGCCTGCCGCGCGAGATGCTGCCGGGCATTAAACTGGAGAGCCCGAAAATCACCCGCAATCTGACCACCGCCTGGTTTGCCCAGCGCGTAAATGGCCGATATCAGCAGTGCTTGACGCGCCGTTGACGCAATGCGGTGTAGACTCCACACTTAGAGCGTTTGTCTAACTTAAAGAGGTGCATCATGGACCGATATCCACGTAATGATTCAATCGTGCAGCAGGCGTCAACCGGGCTGCAGACATATATGGCGCAGGTCTATGGCTGGATGACCTGCGGCTTGCTGCTGACCGCGTTTGTCTCCTGGTTTGCAGCGCGCACGCCGGCGGTGATGGAGCTGGTGTTTGCAAATCGCATCACCTTCTTCGGGCTGATCATTGTGCAGCTGGCGGTAGTCTTTGTGCTGTCGGGCATGGTGCATCGTCTGAGCAGTACCTTAGCCACCGGGCTGTTTATGCTCTATTCAGCGCTAACGGGCCTGACGCTGGCGAGTATTTTCCTCGTCTACACCTATTCCTCTATCGCCAGCACCTTCTTCGTGACGGCGGGCATGTTCGGTGCCATGAGCTTCTACGGTTACACCACCAAGCGCGATCTCAGCCGCTTTGGCAGCCTGCTGTTTATGGCGCTGATTGGTATTGTGCTGGCGTCCCTGGTGAACTTCTGGCTGAAAAGCCCGGCGCTGATGTGGGCGATCACCTATATCGGCGTAGTGGTGTTTGTCGGTCTGACCGCTTATGACACCCAGAAACTGAAATCGATTGGCGAGACCATCAACGTCAATGACAAAGAGAATCTGCGTCGCTACTCAATCATGGGGGCATTGACGCTGTATCTCGACTTCATCAACCTGTTCCTGATGCTGCTGCGTATTTTCGGCAACCGTCGTTAACTCTGCAGCACCGCTTCTGGCTGGTATCAATGCGCCCCCTGCAACATCCGAACAGGATGCTTTTAGGGGGCGCAATTCAAGACAGGCAACATGCATCAATGTAAATCTGCACAGAATTTTGTCGGGTGCGCTATTGATGGCGCCCACCGCGCGCGAGTGATTTCTCCCCGATTATCCCGCGTCTGATTTGGCCATCTTCTGTTCATTCTTCTGCCGCAGATGTTTAGCGCGACTCTCCAGCATCAGATACAACACCAGCGCCAGCAGCAGCGGCAAAATAAAGTACAGCACGCGATAGGCCAGCAGGGCGGCAATGATGGTGCCGTGCGAAACATGCTCGCCAGCCAGCAGCGCCAGAAATACCGCTTCCAGCACCCCGATGCCCGCAGGAATATGAATGATCACCCCTGCAATACTGCTGATCAGCAGCACCCCCAGTACTTGCGGATAATCCACCTGACGCGCCAGCAGCAGCCAGATAATGGTGCCCATCACCAGCCAGTTTGCACTTGAAACGGCAAACTGAATCAGCGCCATCCGCAGCGACGGCAGCTGTAGATGTTGCCCCTTTATCGTCCAGCGACGTTTTTTCGCAAAGGCACAGGCCCACAAATAAATCGCCACCAGCACTAACAGCACGGCACCTATAATGCGCAAGGTGTTTTCGCCAATAAACCAGCGCGGCGGAATCGGCACCATGCCGGCGACAAACACCACGCCCGCCAGCAGGAGATAGCCCAGCCAGTTGGTGGCGATGCTCATGGAAAAGATGCGTGTAATGGTGCCACCGGGCAGGCCGAGGCGGGAATAGAGGCGATAGCGCATCGCCACGCCGCCGACCCAGGTGCTGAGCGTCAGGTTAAAGGCGTAGCAGATAAACGACACCAGCATCACCTGACGCTTCGCCAGTTTGTGTCCACAGTAGGCGCGACCGATTAAGTCATACACGCCATAGGTGAGATAGCTGACCACCACCAGCGCCGCTGCGCCCAGCACCACATAGCGGTTGTAGCCGACGATCACCTGATACACGTCCTGCCAGTTCACTTTGCGCGCGTAGATCACCAGCAGTACGATCACCGCAATAAAGAACAGCCAGGTGAGGATTTTCTTTGTCCATTGCCAGCGAGAATGTTTTTTGCTCATCAGTGTTTCGCTCCTTCGTTGCCGGTTTCGACCCGATCCTGGGTTTCCATTTCCGGTTGCACGGGGGGATCAACCTGCGCCAGTAAAGGCGTATGCGCGGGCAACCAACCGGCAATGGCCGGGAAGTGACGCAGGAAATGGAACACAATCACGCTTTTAGTGAGATGCCACCAGGTGCGCGGCGGCAATTTGTCATCCTGCACACGCACACAATCGTGCTGAAGCAAGGCTTCCAGATTGTCACGCAGCGTCTGATTGAAAGTGCGATCGTGCACGATGAGATTGGCTTCCAGATTGAGCGATAAGCTCAACGGATCAAGATTGCTGGAGCCCACGGTGGCCCAGTGCTGATCCTGCACCGCAATTTTGCCGTGCAGTGGACGGCGGCAATATTCATAAACCTCAACCCCGGCATCCACCAGATAGTTATAGAGCATCTCGGCGCCCACTTTAACAATCGGCATATCCGGTTCACCCTGCACGATCAGCCGTACACGCACGCCACGCTGTGCGGCACTGCGCATTTCACGTAACAGGCGATAGCCAGGGAAGAAATAGGCATTAGCGATGATGACGTCCTGTTTGGCCTTGCGCAGCATATCGAGATAGTGCTGCTCAATGTCGTCGCGATGGTCGTCATTGTCGCGGTAAACAAACAACACCTGCGCCTCACCGGGCATCGCATTAACCGCCAGCCGCTGTGAACGTCCTCCCCACCAGCGTCGCGTGGTCTGCTTGCTACCGATGGCCTGCTGTACATAGCGAGCAATATCCAGCACCACCGGCCCCGTCACCTCGACCGCATAATCCTGCTTCGCCTCCGGGCCGTAATCGGTATTGTGCTCTGCAGAGAAGTTGATGCCGCCCACAAAGGCGAGGGCATCATCGACCACCACGATTTTACGATGCAGACGACGGAACACGTTGGTGCGCATGCCCAGCACCAGCGGGCGCGGATCGTAATAGAGAAAACGCACCCCGGCTTCCGTAAGCGTGTTCACAAAGGCGTCGGAGAGATCGTGTGAACCATAGCCATCCACCATCACTTCGACTTTCACGCCACGCTGCGCTGCTGCAAGCAGATCGCTATGCAGCGCGTTGCCGACGTCGTCTTCAAACAGAATAAACGTCTCCAGCAGCAGCGAACGCTCGGCACGCTGAATGGCTGCTGAAACGCAGGGGAAGAACTGCTCGCCGTTCTCCAGCAACCGCAACTGATTGCCCTCACGCCAGCTGAAATTCATAGGAAGATCTCCACGGCCAGGGGGGCGTGATCGGAAAGGTGTGACCAGGGTTTGACCGGCAGCGCCCAGGGCTGGCTCACGGTGGCGTTGCGGATATAAATACGATCCAGTCGCAGTAGCGGAAAACGTGCCGGGAAGGTACGTGCCGGGCGGCCGTTTTTCATGCTAAACACTTCCTGCAATCCCGCGCTGCGCTTCAGGAAGCGATTGGCGTGCACTTGCCAGTCGTTGAAATCTCCGGCCACCACCAGCGGCGCATCATGCGGCAGGGCATTGATGCGATCGCTCATCATCTTCATCTGCGCCTGGCGATGCTGTGCTTTAAGCCCTAAATGCACACAGATGACATGCAGCGGATCGGGGCGATCCGGCAGGCGAATCTGGCAGTGCAACATGCCGCGCTTTTCGCTTCCCGCCACAGAAATATCGAGATTTTCATATTCAATAATGGGGAAACGTGACAATATCGCGTTCCCGTGATGTCCCTCGGGATAAACTGCGTTACGGCCATAGGCAAAATCATGCCACATGGTATCGGCCAGATACTCGTAATGAGAGTTTTCCGGCCAGTTCTCAATGTGCAGCGAATGGATAGCGTGGGTGCCCATCACCTCTTGCAGGAAGACAATATCCGCCGAGGTGGCGCGGACTGCGTCACGCAATTCCGGCAGGATAAAGCGACGGTTAAAGCTGGTGAACCCCTTGTGGGTATTGATCGTCAGGACTTTAAATGAAAATCCTTGCGTGTTTTGTGGCATACTTCGACGCGCTCCTTTTCATCATCAACAGCACAAAGTGTAGTCTTTGTCACAAATGGATGGTGATGGACGCAGAAAATTAGGGCGTTATCCGAAATTTGCTTTACATTGAGGAAATCCGTCTGGCCGCAGCCAGATACACTTGGGCGACCTGTTGGGTCTGCCAGGAGAAGAGAATGAAATGGTCTAATCGTGTTCAGATCGTTACCGGTCAAACCTGTTTGCATATTGCGATGCACCTGTTGGTGATCGCCGCGCTGGTTTGGGGCTGGAAGCACAAGGCGCTGGTTGAAGTGAGCAGTACCCTGGTAGCAGCTTATGCGGTGGTGTTTATCGCCATGCTGGCTCTGCAGCGTAGTGCCCGTTTACGTCGCATGGGTGACGCGCTGGAAGAAGTCACGACAACGTACTACTTCGGCGCAGCGATGCTGACGCTGTTCCTGATCTCGCGCTTCATCCACAACAACCTGTTGATCGGTTGCCTGGGCGTGGTGATGTTGGTGGGTCCGGCGCTGGTATCCTTGCTGGCGAAAGAACCCGCGCATCGCGTGGAGAAAAAGCGCAGCTAAGCGAAAGCTCAGTCGCGAACCGAAAGGAGCCGCATGCGGCTCCTATTTTGTTATGCGCAGCGCAATAACGGTCACAGAGAGCAACGGCGCAACTCGTGCCACGACGGGAAGACTACCAACATCATGTTACAGCGCCGTGACTATTGTCAGTCGCGGTGGCAGCGGAAACCTGCTAAACTCCCGCCCTTACGCATGGTAGTTTGTGCCCTTTTCACACGTGAGCCCACCAGGCTTGCGTCATATACCCCCTGAAAACTACATCGCTGACGGCGAACAGGGCGGTTCGGAGTAATACACCTGCATGTCATTTGACTCTCTCGGCTTAAGTGCCGATATTTTGCGTGCGGTAGCGGAACAAGGCTACCAGGAACCGACGCCGATTCAGCGTCAGGCTATTCCCGTGGTGCTGGCAGGTCGTGACCTGTTGGCAAGCGCCCAAACCGGTACCGGTAAAACCGCCGGTTTCACGCTGCCACTGTTGCAGCGTCTCACTGCGAATCCCTCTAACGCGCGCGGTCGTCGTCCGGTGCGTGCGTTGATCCTCACCCCAACCCGTGAACTGGCGGCGCAGGTGGGCGAGAACGTTCGTGAATACAGTCAGTATCTTAATATCCGCTCACTGGTGGTCTTCGGTGGCGTGAGCATCAACCCGCAGATGATGAAACTGCGCGGGGGTGTGGATGTGCTGGTGGCGACGCCAGGCCGTCTGCTGGATCTGGCACATCAAAATGCGGTTGATCTGTCACAGGTTGAAATTCTGGTGCTGGATGAAGCGGATCGCATGCTCGATATGGGCTTCATCCACGACATTCGCCGTGTACTGGCGCGTCTGCCGGCAAAACGTCAGAACCTGCTGTTCTCTGCCACCTTCTCTGATGAGATCAAAACCCTGGCGGAAAAACTGCTGACCAACCCAGAGCAGGTTGAAGTGGCGCGTCGTAACACCGCCTCTGAGCAAGTTTCACAGCAAGTACACTTCGTTGATAAGAAGCGTAAGCGGGAACTGCTGTCGCTGATGATTGGTCGCGACAACTGGCAGCAAGTGCTGGTGTTCACCCGTACCAAACACGGCGCCAACCATCTGGCTGAACAGCTGAACAAAGATGGCATCACCGCAGCGGCAATCCACGGTAACAAAAGCCAGGGCGCGCGTACCCGCGCGTTAGCTGACTTCAAATCCGGTGGCATTCGTGTGCTGGTGGCAACGGATATCGCCGCGCGTGGTCTGGATATCGAAGAATTACCACACGTGGTGAACTACGAGCTGCCAAACGTGGCGGAAGATTACGTCCACCGTATTGGTCGTACCGGCCGTGCTGCGGCAACCGGCGCTGCGCTGTCACTGGTGTGTGTCGATGAACACAAACTGCTGCGTGATATCGAACGCCTTCTGAAGCGTGAAATTCCGCGCATTGAGCTGGAAGGTTTCGAAGTGGACCCTAGCATCAAAGCGGAACCGATCCAGAACGGTCGCCAGCAGCAGGGTCGCGGCCAGGGCCGTGGTCAGGGTGGCCAGGGACGTGGGCAGGGCGGTAACGTCTCTCGTCCGCACAGTGGCAACGGTCAGCGTCCACAGGGTGGCAATGGTGCACGTCCACAGGGCGAAGCGCGTCCTGCACGTCGTCAGGGCAGCAGTGCCGCTCAAAACGCGCCAGCCGCCAACAGCGGTCGTCGTCGTCCGGCAGCAAAAAAGAGCGGGAACATCTAACGCGATGAGGGTATTACTGGCGCCGATGGAGGGCGTGCTGGATTCGCTGGTACGCGAACTGCTCTCCGGGGTAAATGATTATGATCTGTGCGTTACTGAGTTTTTACGCGTGGTCGATCAGCTGCTGCCAGTAAAATCCTTCTACCGTTTGTGTCCCGAGCTGCACAACAGCAGCCGAACGGCTTCCGGTACGCGCGTGCGTATGCAGCTACTCGGGCAATATCCTGAGTGGCTGGCAGAAAACGCCGCGCGTGCGGTAGAACTCGGCTCCTGGGGCGTCGATCTCAACTGCGGCTGTCCATCAAAACTGGTGAACGGCAGCGGCGGCGGCGCCACCTTACTCAAGGATCCTGAGCTGATTTATCGCGGCGCGAAAGCGATGCGCGAAGCCGTGCCCGATCATCTTCCCGTCACGGTGAAAGTGCGTCTGGGATGGGATTCGGGAGAGCGCCGCTTTGAAATTGCCGACGCGGTGCAGCAGGCCGGGGCCAGCGAACTGGTGGTGCACGGCCGCACCAAAGAAGATGGCTACCGCGCTGAGAGCATCAACTGGCAGGCGATTGGTGAAATTCGCCAGCGTCTGTCGATTCCGGTGATCGCCAACGGTGAGATCTGGAGCTGGCAGGATGCGCAAGACTGTCTGCGCATCACCGGTTGCGACGCGGTGATGCTGGGGCGCGGTGCGCTCAACATCCCGAACCTCGGCCGTGTGGTGAAATACAACGAAGCGCCGATGCCGTGGCCGAATGTGGTCGAACTGCTGCTGAAGTACACGCAGTTGGAGAAGCAGGGCGATACCGGCATGTATCACGTCGCCCGCATCAAACAGTGGCTCGGTTATCTGCGTAAAGCCTATAACGAAGCCGATGGGCTGTTCAGTGAGATCCGCACTCTGCGCGTATCTGCTGAGATTGCCACGGCAATTGAGCGCCACGCCCTTCAGTTAACCGCACCGGTTTAACCCTTCCTCATTTAAACGCCGTTGTGTAGTGCATCTGCTTGCTGGCTGAATAGAAGTGGGCAAGTTGCTCGCTGAATTTCCCCGGATCGTGCTGCTCAGCAATTCTCTTCAGTGATTGCGCAGAGTATTGCGTGATCACGCCCGGATTACGCAAAATATCAATGATATGCGCCTTAAGCTGCTGCACGATTTGCTGGCGTATTTGCAGTTTGCTCTCCTCAGAATCCACCACATACTCATATTCGTCATTGACCGGCTGCTGGATAAGCCATCCCGCACCGGGTGGATTGATCTCTGGCAAAGCGCGGATGTTGGTGGTGATCACTGGACAGCCACTGCCTTGCATCTCCAGCACCGAGAAGCCGTAAGTATCCTGCCAGCTGGGCAGCAATCCCACGTGAGAATGCTGCAGCAAGGTCAACACCTGATTGTTGGGCAGAGAGGTAAAATGCTGAATATGGGGCGAGGTTTTGACTAAGTGCTCAATACGTGTGTAAAACGCCTCATCATCCTGAAATTGCCGATGCGCGATATTATGCCGCTGCGTGATGTCACCGATCAGCGTGACCTGAATCTGGCTGCGGTTAAATACATCCTCTTCAGATAACTGGGAGAGGGCCAGTACCACTTCCGCGCCGCCTTTGCGATAGAACTCATTGCCGATAAAGATGAAACGTATTTCTCCGGGCGAGACGAGGCGCGGTTCAGCGCACAGCAGCGGTTGCGGCGGATGCAGGACGTGTAGCTTGTGTCTGACGGCGGCTTTGATCGCGGGAAACGCATCGAGCAGCTTGCATTGGATGTCGAGGGTCGCTTGCGAGATGGCAATCAACGCCAGGCATTCCGCTTTCGCTATTAATTGCAGCTGCGACTTTAATTCTGGATTGTCGTATTTCGCTACACCAGGCACCGGTAGCACGCGTGGGATCTCGGTTTCAAAAGTGGCGATCCAGTTCCTTTTGGTGTCGGCCACTTCATTGAAAAGGTGAATGACATCCGCATCCTGTGGCAGTAAGCCGGGAATCGGGAGAAAAATAAATTGTTTATTTTTATGTAAGATTTTTGCTTTGACGGCATTTAAATAGAAATAGATATTCTTTTTTCGGCAATTAATATATTTGTTATGAGGGTTAGTGATAATATTTCTTTTTTCAGGATATCCGCTTCCACTGGTGATAATCTTCATGGTTTCTCCTGGTCGTTAAGAAACAGAATTAACAAAGGTTTGAAATTTGCTTGAGTCGGTGCGCTGGGCCAGCATTGCCATTACATTAGTTACGCACCAAAAGTAATGATTAATGTTTGATTTAACCATCTGTAAGCTAAAGCAAGCAAGGGCGGATCTATGTCTTAATGTGAATGATTGGAGGAGTTCTTCTCAGCATACGCGCGACCTGAACAGATTAATAAAGGGTTTTGTTACTATTTTTAGAGGATTTTATGGATTAATTTTTTTACTAAAAGGTTTCTTTTCGGAATTTTCAGGCCAATATATAAATGAAGATTAATTAAGAGCTGTTATTAATGTAAGACGAAATAACCGAGGCGACGTTTGATTGTTGACATGACCAGCATTATTCAGAATTAAGCTATGACACCGTTCCACGTAAAGTCAGGTTCAAGCTCAACACTGTTTGCGCTATAGTAGCGTTTCACATTCATTTGTAATGCCATCACTTATGTCTGACGCCGCTGTACTGAGTCATGCTCAGTTAAATAAACGCATCATTTCCGTTATTGTCTTCACCTTCTTCTGCTATCTCTCAGTAGGGCTGCCGCTCGCGGTGCTGCCGGGATTTGTGCATAACCAGCTGGGTTTCAGCTCGTTCATCGCCGGGCTGATCATCAGCCTGCAGTACTTCGCCACGCTGCTCAGTCGTCCGCATTCGGGCCGCCTGGCCGATCGCTATGGCCCGAAACGCGTGGTGATGATGGGATTGGTGTGCTGCGGCATGAGCGGCGTGCTCTCTCTTCTCGCCGCGTTGTTTACCGCAACACCCATGCTGAGTCTGGCGCTTTTAGCGGTGGGTAGGCTGTTTTTGGGCGTGGGAGAAAGTTTTAGCAGCACGGGTTCGACACTGTGGGGGATGAACCTTGTCGGACCGCTGCAGACGGCGCGTGTGATCTCCTGGAATGGCGTTGCCACCTACTTTGCGATGGCGATAGGCGCACCGCTCGGAGTGCTGCTCAATCAAATGTTCGGCATCAGCGGGTTTGCCGGACTCGTGGCGTTGATGGGCGTGATTGGTTTCTGCATGGCGAGTCGTAAGGCGGCGGTTAGCGTCACAGCGGGCGTGCGTATTCCTTTTCATCGCGTGGTCAGCCGCGTCTGGCTGTTCGGGCTGGCACTGGGCTTCGGCACCATCGGCTTCGGCGTCATCTCGACGTTTATCACGCTCTATTTTGCCAGCCGCGACTGGAGCGGCGCCGCCTTTGCCCTGACCTTGTTCAGCCTGGGCTTTGTGCTGGTGCGTCTCGCCGGTGGCCGCTATATCACCCGTTTCGGCGGGTTGAAAGTGTCGCTGGTGTCGTTTGTGCTGGAGTGTGCCGGTCTGCTGTTAATCTGGCAGGCCGACAGCAGCTGGCTGGTGGATATCGGCGCGTTCCTGACCGGCGGTGGTTTCTCGCTAGTGTTCCCGGCGCTGGGTGTGGAAGCCGTTAAACGCGTGCAGCAACAGGATCAGGGATCGGCGTTAGGGACGTATTCGGCGTTTCTCGATTTAGGGCTGGGATTGACGGGGCCGGTGGCGGGGTTACTGATTGGTCATTGGGGGATGCAGTCGGTGTATCTGGCGGCGGCCCTGATGGTGCTAGGCGCATTTGCCATTACATTGCGTCTGCAACAGCAGCACGGCCGCCAGGCAGCCGTGCAAACTGTTCATTAATATTTCTCTGGTACCACCATGTTTTCTGGCACTGGCGCGCGGCGATAATCTTCATGACGTTCGCGCGTCGGTAACATAATGGTTTTGCTCTCGCTCTCTTCGTAGGGCACCTGTTGCAGCAGATGGCTGATGCAGTTCAGGCGCGCACGTTTCTTATCCACACCTTGCACTACCCACCATGGCGCTTCAGGAATATGGGTGCGCTCCAGCATCTCTTCTTTCGCTTCGGTGTAATCTTCCCAGCGGCGACGGCTTTCGAGATCCATCGGGCTCAATTTCCACTGTTTCAGCGGATCGTGGATGCGGCTCAGGAAGCGCAGCTCCTGCTCTTCATCGGTAATCGAGAACCAGTATTTGATGATCTGAATGCCGCTGCGGGTCAGCATTTTTTCGAATTCCGGCACGCTGCGGTAAAACTCTTCCACTTCGGCTTCGTTACAGAAGCCCATCACGCGCTCAACACCTGCGCGGTTGTACCAGCTGCGGTCAAACATCACAATTTCACCGGCTGCAGGCAAGTGAGCGATGTAGCGCTGGAAATACCACTGTGTTTTCTCACGATCGTTCGGTGCGGGCAGGGCGGCGACGCGACAGGTGCGCGGGTTTAAACGCTGGGTGATACGCTTGATCACCCCGCCTTTCCCGGCGGCATCACGGCCTTCAAACAAAATCACCACGCGATGTCCGGTACGCATCACCCAATCCTGCAACTTCACCAGCTCGCCCTGCAGATGCAGCAGCTCACGGAAGTAGCGGCGGCGAAAGGCCTTATCGCCTTCCTGCTGTGGCTCACCATTATCATTGAAGCGTAGATCGTCCAGCTCCATTTCCAGCTCTTCGTCGTAGCTGTCGTAAAACTCCTGCAGCAGACGCGCATTAAAGGTCTCGCTGTGGAAGCTATTGTCGTGTGTCGCCATGACTTTTCCCCGTTACAGATGAATAAACAGAGCGTAAAGCAGCCCTGAAAGTAAGACTGAGACCGGCAGCGTCAGTACCCACGCCAGCGCGAGGTTACGAATCGTTGAGAGCTGCAGACCAGATTTGTTGGCGGCCATTGAACCCGCTACGCCTGATGACAGCACGTGCGTAGTGGAGACCGGCAAGCCGAAAACATCCGCTGCGCCGATGGTCGCCATCGCCACCAGCTCCGCACTGGCACCCTGTGCGTAGGTCAGATGAGTTTTACCGATACGCTCACCGACGGTGACCACAATGCGGCGCCAGCCCACCATGGTGCCGAGGCCAAGGGCAATTGCCACCACCACTTTCACCCACATCGGGATAAAGCGCGTGGCGGCATCCAGCTCCTTCTTCACCGCAGTAAGATTGCTGGCAATCTCTTCCGGCAGCGCGACTTTGGCCGATTGCAGATGTTTGATGGTCTCGGAGGCGAGGTACATATCGTTACGGGTGTTGGTCACCGCCTGTGCCGGGATATTTTCCACCGCACCATAAAGACGGATCTGGTCGCCGATATCGCCCAGCATCATGCCAAGGGCAGGCAATACCTGTGGACGGTTCTGGCTGGTACGCACAAATTCGGTCAGTACTTCACGCGGTGCGGGCATTGCAGCTGGTGCCGGTTGCAGCGTCAGCAACTGCTGTTCGGTGACCTGAGTTAACGCGGTCACGCGCGGGATTTGATCCGGCGGCAGCGAACGGTTCAGGGCGTAGGCAATCGGCATGGTGCCGACCAGAATCAGCATGATGAGGCCCATGCCTTTCTGACCGTCGTTTGAGCCGTGAGCGAAAGAGACGCCGGTACAGGTCAGAATCAGCAGGCCGCGAATCCACGCCGGTGGGGGCTGATTGCCTTTTGGTGCTTCATACAGCTGACGGTTGCGGATAAAGGCTTTCATCGCCAGCAACAGCAGCGCAGCACAGATAAAGCCGACAATCGGTGACAGCAGCAGGGCGTAACCCACTTTGATCGCCTGATCCCAATCCACACCGCTGGTGCCGCTGCGACCATGCAGCAGGGCATTCGCCACGCCCACGCCGATGATCGAACCGATTAGCGTATGCGAAGAGGACGCAGGCAGGCCGAAATACCAGGTGCCGAGGTTCCAGATGATGGCCGAGAACAACAGCGCATACACCATGGCAAAGCCGTTGCCGCTGCCTGCCTGCAGAATCAGCTCCACCGGCAGCAGCGAGATAATGCCAAACGCCACCACGCCGCTGGAGAGCAATACGCCGAGGAAGTTGCAGAAGCCCGACCACACCACGGCCACACCCGGAGACAGCGAATGGGTATAAATCACAGTGGCGACAGCATTAGCGGTATCGTGGAAGCCGTTAACAAACTCAAAGCCGAGCGCAATCACTAAAGCCACGCCCAGCAGCAGGAACGGCGTATAGCTGGTGACCGGCGCGCCGGTCTCTTCCACGTCGTTGAACAGATTGATGGCGGTGAACAGCAGGCCGCCGCACAGCAGGATCAGAAAGATGATGCGTGAGATTTTTCCGTTGCCCTGGTTAAGATTCGGGCGTCCGTTGTGGGACGATGATGTTGATGTAGATGCAGGTAAACTGTTTTCAGCCATAACACACCCCGGTGTGGATTGACGGTGCTCGAATGGCACCCGTTACCCGCAGTGTGATACGTGGTTTGTATGACAGAATGATGATCGCGATCACGCTCTGTCATCTTGCTGTAACACGGCTGTCGCAGTATGTGGATCTGACCGCTTCGGGATCATCACGCTGCCATGCTCCAGCCTGTCTTGCCGCTTGCCTCATTGCCGGACTTCAATAATGAAGTGGCCGGTCTTATTCATGGCTATCTGTTCACGCCGGAAGCGGCGCCACAGCGGCTCAATGCCCGTGAAGCTGCACAGCTTGCACAGCAAGATTTGCCGGAATCCTATTTTCTTTGGCTACACATCAACCTGAATCATGCGCGTGCCGAACGCTGGGTTCAGGACCACTTTAGTGTAGATGATGATTTTTTCGACGAGATCCATTCTGCTTCACCGCGCACACGTTTGGCCCATCAAAACGATGCGCTGCTGGCGGTGCTCAATGATGTGACGTTCAGCAAAGAAGAGCGCAGCACACAGAACGCGACGTTGTGGATTTGGTGCTGTGCGCACACCATTGTCACCGCGCGTTATCGCCCGGTGGGAATGATTGAACGCATGCATCAGCAAATTGATCGTCTCCCGTTCGCCGAGCCGGATGCGATGCTGTTGTGGTTGCTGGGTGAGCAGGAAGCGCAATTGGAGCAAGTGGTGCGTCGCTCCAGTCAGGCGGTGGATGCCATTGAAGAGCGTTTGCTCAGTGCAGCGATTAAAACCAACCGCAGTGAGTTGGGCCATTTGCGCCGTATGCTACTGCGTGTGCAGCGTTTGCTGGCACCGGAACCCGCCGCGCTATTTCGTTTGTTAAATCGGCCACCAAAGTGGCTTAAGCGCGAACCGCTCAGTGAATTGCGCATCTTTACGGAAGAGTTCAGCGTGGCATTGAATGACCTGGCGGGACTGATGGAACGCATTCGCTTGTTGCAGGAAGAGATTGCCGCCAGTTTGATGGAGCAGAGTAACCGCACGCTGTTTTTACTGACGGTGATCACCGTGCTGGCGCTGCCGATTAACATCATTGCCGGCTTTTTCGGTATGAACGTGGGCGGGATTCCGCTGGCAAATAATCCGCACGGTTTCTTACTGTTGGTGATTGTGGTGCTGGTGTTTACCCTGGTGGCGGGCTGGCTGGCGCTGAGACGGCGGCGGGAATGATGCCCAGGCATCCAGGCGCGCATCAAGGGACTACCGGGCACACAGGTAACAGATCAGAACGACCACATAAGTCACAATCTTGTGGCCAGTCGAGTCGGGTAATACGTTTTTGCGCCCATAAAAAAACCAGCCGCAATGGACTGGTTTTTTACTGCATGGCGAGTCAGCGATTACAGGCTGTTGCCGGTCGCTGGAGCAGGCTGAGCAGCCGGAGCCACATCACTCTGCGGTGCAACGCCGCTGGCACCTTGCGGAGTCATCGGCTCTTCTTTCGGCGTAGCGTCAGAAGATTCCTGTACCGGCACCGGCGCAGGCATCACTTCACCCTGCGGGCCATTGATCTTAACTGGCATACCGTTACGCGCCTGGATAGCGTTGTTCACTGCATCCTGGTTAGTGCTGCCATCGGCAATCACTTTGGTCACAGCAGCGGTCAGTGTAATCGGCACCACTTCACGTGAGTTGAACTGCTCTTCGGTAGTAGAGAGTGGGTTGTGCACTTCTACATAGCGAGAACCATCTGGCTCAACGGTGGCTTTCACCGGCTGATCGATAAACTGTACGCGAGTACCAACCGGCACGTTGTCGAACAGCCATTTGATGTCGTCAGCACGCAGACGCACACAGCCGTGGCTCACGCGTAAACCGATACCGAAGTTGGCGTTAGTACCGTGAACTGCGTACAGGCGGCCGATATACAGCGCATACAGGCCCATCGGGTTATCCGGACCTGCCGGGAATACCGCTGGAATGCTTTCGCCACGTGATGCGTATTCTGCGTGCATCGCTTTGGTCGGCGTCCAGGTTGGACCGGCTTTTTTACGCTGAACCGTCGTAGTCCAGTTCACTGGCGTGTCTTTGCCCAGTTCGCCGATACCGATTGGCAGCACAACCACGGTCTTGGTGCCTTTCGGGTAGTAGTAAAGACGCATTTCCGCGCTGTTGATCACGATGCCTTCACGCGGGGCGTCAGGCAGGATCAACTGCTGAGGGATCACCATTTTGGTGCCCGCTTTTGGCAGATAAACATCAACGCCCGGATTGGCTTCCAGCATGTTGCTGAGGCCCATCTGGTACTGAGCAGCGAAGGCTTCCAGCGGAAGTCGGCTGTCATCAGGCACGGTGATTTCAAGGTTTTCGCCGATCAAACGGCTGTTAGCCGCTGGCAGCGGATACACTACTGCGAATGCCGACTGGCTGAACGCCGCCAGTACTAAAGCAAGTGAAGCGAACGCGCGAATGCTCTTTTTCATGTTTTTCAAGTCGTTATAGCCGTGTTTCAGGCTTGTCAGTGTGTCGAATCCATCTTGGTCTCAATGACCCGGTGCGCATTATATGTGCATAGGCGCAGTGATGGGAATCAGGATTTTCAATGGCTGATGATACTTTACTTAATTAGTGGGCATTTCCCGACCCATCTCGTTGCCGTACCGCCCAAAATGTGAATTCTCTTAAGGCTGCCACAGCGTCACTTCATTACTCAATTTACGATTGAGGAAAAAAGCGGCACTGATTAACGCCAAATGCGACAGCGCCTGCGGCATATTCCCCAGCGCTTCGCCATGCGTAGTAAATTCCTCGGCGTACAATCCCAGGGGATTGGCATAGCTCAGCAGCTTTTCAAACTCAAAATGCGCCTCATGCACGCGCCCGGCCCGCGCCAGACACTCCACATACCAGAAGGAACAGGCGGCAAAGGAACCTTCACCCCCGGTTAAGGCATCGGCAGGCGTTTCGCTAATGTTATAGCGGCGCACTAAACCGTCGCTCACCAGGTGGGTTTTAATCGCGTCAAGGGTGGCGATCCAGTCAGGATCGGTGGAGCTGACAAAGCGCACCAGCGGCATCAACAGCATGGATGCGTCCAGGAACTTGCCGCCGCGTGTGGCGGTGAAATGGCCCAGTTCCGGGTTCCAGAAGTTTTGCCAGATGTCGTCGCGAATTTCACTGCGCACACGATCCCAGCGCTCATACGGCATTGGCAACGAACGCTTCAGACCGAGACGCAGGGCGCGATCCAACGCCACCCAGCACATCAGGCGCGAATGCAGAAAGTGCTCCGGCTCACCGCGCATCTCCCAGATACCGGCATCGGGCTGGTTCCAGTTGCCGCAGACATAATCAATCATGTCGGACACATGCCGCCAGCCACGTTGTGAAATGGCTTCACCGTATTTATTGGCAAGGTAAATGGCATCCATCAGTTCGCCGTAAATATCCAGCTGGGTCTGCTGCCACGCATCATTGCCGATGCGTACCGGGCGCGAGTTGGCATAGCCGGAAAGATTGAGCAACTCGGTTTCATGCAGTTCGGTGCCGCTGTCCAGGCGATACATCACCTGCAGGTGCGGCGTGTCGTCATGGCTGTGCTCGACGCAACGCCCCACCCAATGGGTAAAGTCTCGCGCTTCTTCCACATAACCCAGCCGCATCAGCGCATACATGCTGAAGGAGGCATCCCGAATCCACGAGGCGCGATAATCCCAGTTGCGCTCGCCGCCTAACTCTTCCGGCAAACCAAAGGTCGCTGCAGCCGCAATCGAACCGTGCTGTTTCGAGGTAAGTAGTTTGAGTGCCAGTGCGGATCGCGTCACCATCTCCTGCCAGCGTCCGCGATACGTACTGTGGCTGCTCCAGCGCCGCCAGTAGGCCAGTGTGTCGCTGAAGCACTGTTCAGTGGCAATCTCCGCCACGAAGGGATCGTCATCACTGCCAAATACAAACTCAGCAGATTCCCCGGCTTTGAGGGTAAATTCGGCAACTGCACTGTGGTTTTCACGCGTCATCACCACCGTACCACTCAGCCGTAACGCGGGCTGGCCTTCAGCAAGAAAGGCCACGCCACCGGGGCGCAGTTCGGTATGGGTTTCAGCACGGGCATAATCATGGCGCGGGGCGCACAGCAAATTGAAGGTGGCCGAGCCGCGCACCATTTTGACCCGACGTACCAATCGCGGCACTTTATTGGGCTGGTCGCAGATCGGCATGTAATCGGTGATCTCCGCCACGCCCGCATCGCCCAACCAGCGCGTCTGTAAAATATTGGTGTCCGGCAGATAGAGCTGCTGCTGGCGCGCATTTTTCCAGTCGGGTGCCAGTGAGAACAGACCGGCATCATCGCCATCCAGCAACGCAGCAAACACGGATGGGCTGTCTAACTCGGGCCAGCAGAGATAATCAATGGTGCCCTCATTGGCGATCAATGCACAGGTCCGTAAATCCCCAATCACGCCGTGATCATCAATTCTGCGTTTAATTTTGCTCATCCTGCCTCCTTGACTGCATCTGATTGTTAACTATAGACGAAAGGGTTTTTTCGGCTGATCCGAGGCACAGAACGATAACTTCTATACTGTGAGGACACCCATCACGCAGGAGAATGTTATGGCACTGGGGAAACAGAAAGTGGCCGTGGTTACCGCATCCGATTCCGGCATTGGCCGCAGCTGTGCCGTCATGCTGGCTGAAGCGGGCTACACGTTAGGGATCACCTGGCGCTCAGATGAAGCGGGGGCGCAGGAAACAGCGCGACTGGTCGAAAGCAAAGGGCAAACCGCACAGGTGCGGCAGCTGGATCTTTCCGACCCGCAAGAAGGGGGCAAGCAACTGGCGCAGCTCATCAATTCACTGGGTCGCATTGACGTATTGGTCAACAATGCGGGCGTGATGATGAAAGCCGATTTTCTCGACGTCACCTTTGAAGATTGGCGGAAAACGTTCAGCGTCGATGTGGATGGTTCATTTATCTGCGGACAGATCGCCGCCCGCCATATGGTCGATCAGGGCGATGGCGGGCGCATCATTAACATCACTTCAGTGCATGAACACACTCCGTTGCCGGATGCCACCGCTTACACCGCGGCGAAACATGCGCTCGGCGGTCTGACCAAATCGATGGCGTTGAGTTTGTTGCCCCATCACATTCTGGTGAATGCGGTTGCACCGGGCGCGATTGCCACTGCAATGAACCATCTGACTGACGATCAGGCGCACAGCACACGTATGCCGGAAATTCCGATTGGACGGCCCGGCAATACGCGTGAAGTGGCAAGTTTAGTCGCGTGGTTGTGTTCGGAATGGGCGACCTATACCACCGGACAATCGTTTATTGTTGACGGTGGCTTTATGCTGGCCAACCCGCAGTTTAAAGGTTATCACCACTAATCCGCCCGGCGGCGGTTCCAGCGGCGAATCACGTAACGCAGCGCGATGCCGAACACAATCGCCGCCACCAGCCACAGCAAATGTTTAAGATGCTGGTCGAGTTTATGCAGCCACGGAGTAATGATCTCCCCGGCGAAGTAACCCAGGGTGACAAAGATCAGCGACCAGAGCGCGGCGCCTATCACGTTGAGCACAAAGAAGCGCAGCGGTTTTAACCGGCTGGTACCGATGATGATCGGGCCAATAATGCGGAAGCCATACATAAAGCGCACGCCAATCACAAACAGACTCGGGCGCTTCTGAATCAGGCGATTGGCTTTACGAATGGTATCTTCATGTTTACGGAAACGGCGCAGAATGCGCGTACCGTAGCGACGGCCCAGCCAGAACAGCAGCTGATCGCCGATAATTCCTCCCACCATCGCGGCCAGCACCACGCCGGTGAAGTGCAGCAGACCTTCATGCGCCGCCACGCCGCCCAGCAGGGTAAAAGTTTCCCCTTCCGCGATACAGCCAATCAGCAACGCCAGATAGCCGTACTGCGTAATTAATCCATTGATATCGAGATGCAAATTTTCCTCCCTGTCGCGAGTGATTCAGGTAACAGTTTATACGCCAGCGGCTTTTTTTGTGCCGCTGTCCGCAAAAACAGCCGCGCCGATTATACTTGAAGGGAAGCTGCCTGAGTGAGACAGCCTGATCGCTGAAGTGGCAGCCCGTCGCATCAGAGGAGTGATTTTATGAATCATGTCTGGGGTCTTCTGGCGCATCCTAACCAGGAAATGCGCGATATCAAGCAAGAAAACGAGAGCGTTTCGCACCACTACACCCACCATGTTTTGATGATGGCAGCGATCCCGGTGATCTGTGCCTTTATCGGTACCACACAACTGGGCTGGAATCTGGGCGAAGGGCAGTTCGTGCAACTCAACCTGCTGACCGGTATCGGTCTCGGCATTCTTTTCTATCTGATTATCTTAGGCGGCGTGGCGGTGATGGGCCGCGTCATTCATTGGATGGCGCGCGATTATCCGCAGCGTCCCAGCATTCAGCGCTGTACCGTGTTTGCTGGCTATGTCGCTACCCCGTTATTTATTAGTGGGCTGGTGGCACTTTATCCGCTGGTGTGGCTGTGCGTGTTGATCGGCGCAGTGGCGTTACTCTATACCGGTTATCTGCTGTACGTCGGCATTCCGGTGTTCCTCAATATTGATCGTGAAGAGAGCATGCGCTTCTCAGGATCGACACTGGCGATTGGTGTGCTGGTGTTTGAAGTGCTGCTGGCACTGACCGTGGTGTTGTGGGGTTACGGACCACGATTGTTCTAACCTGCAATGATACCGTGAACGGGAGGCCATTAGGTCTCCCGTTTTTTAACGCTCAGAAACAATCTACCTAAGAAATTTCGCAGATAAGCGCGTATTATGCTGCTGCCAGCCCGCATCCCGTCTGGTTTGATGCGCGCGGCCTGTGTCTTAAACACGGCGCAAAACTCCTTACCGGATTTTTTTGACACGATGTCTGTAAAAATGCGTATTTCCTTGCTGTCGCTGGCGCTGTTTGTCGCCGCACCGGCAGCTGTCACTCCGGCACTGGCCGCGCCTGCTGCGCTGTCTAATCTGGCGCCGATTGCCCAACCGCAAATCGCCTCCGGCAGTGCCATGATTGTCGATCTTGAAACCAATAAAGTGCTGTTCTCCAGCCATCCGGATCGTGTGCGGCCTATCGCGTCACTCACCAAGCTGATGACTGCAATGGTGGTGCTGGATGCGAAACTGCCGATGGACGAGATGCTGTCGGTGGATATCAGCCACACGCCAGAGATGCGCGGTGTGTTCTCGCGCGTCAAATTGAACAGTGAAATCAGCCGCCGCAATATGCTGCTGCTGGCGCTGATGTCATCGGAAAACCGTGCTGCCGCCAGCCTGGCGCATCACTATCCAGGTGGCTATGACGCCTTTATCCGCGCGATGAATGCCAAAGCGCGTGCGCTGGGCATGACGCATACCCACTATGTTGAACCGACAGGTTTGTCGATTCACAACGTCTCCAATGCGGAAGACTTGATCAAGCTGGCAAAAGCCACGCGTCAATATCCGTTGATTGGTGAACTGAGCACCACCAAAGAAGATACGGCGGTGTTTAAGCATCCGAACTATGCGCTGCCGTTCCGTAATACCAATCACCTGGTGTACAAAAACGACTGGCGTATCGCATTGACTAAAACCGGTTATACCGATGAAGCCGGCCACTGCCTGGTGATGCGCACGGTGATCAATAACCGTCCGGTGGCGCTGGTGGTGCTGGATGCGTTTGGCAAGTACACCCACTTTGCCGATGCCAACCGTCTGCGCGACTGGCTGGAAACCGGCAAAGCGGCGCCGGTTCCGGCAGCGGCGCTGGCCTACAAGAAGCAGAAATCGTCGCAAACGGCCAGCAACGAGTAATCACGACGTCTGTTTCCCTTCACAGATGCACAATGGATTGTGCGTCTGTGAGTGCTTCCGATTGGCGGGATAAGTCCTCCCGAATGACCAAAAAAATCCCTAATCGTCAGCACCAATGTTTTCGCGCTTCATTCCTATAGTTTCCGCTTCGGCTACGCTCTACACTGGCCGCCATCTAAAGTTAACTGGCATTTATCGGCTGTCATTGCGCTGGAATCTTACTCATATGTACAAGCTTCGTTCGCTATTTACCCCATTTATACTGCTGCTGGTGCTGTTAAGCCCGGCACTGAGCTACGCGGATGACAATACTGCCGCCGCAGCTCAGCAAGAGGACGCCGCACCCAAGGTCAATCCTGCGGTTGAGCTGCCGAAAATGCAGAAAATCCTCGACAAGATTAAAGGCCAGGTGTCAAGCGATACCAATGAGAGCCAGCTCAACCAGCTCAATGAGATGGCGCTGGAGCTTTCGGGTAATGCAGAAACCCTCAGCCAGTCGCTGATCCAGCAGGGGCAGCAGCTGGATGCACAGTTAGCGGTGCTCGGTCCGGCACCGAAGCCGGACAGCGGTGTGAAAGAGACGCCGGAAGTGACGCGTAAACGCGCTTCGCTGGAGAGCCAGAAAAGCAAGCTGGATGACCAAATCAAGCAGGCCGACGGCATTAAAAATGGCGCGCTGGTGCTCTCCTCACAGATCGTCAACCTGCGCCGTGATCAGTTGAAAAGCCAGCTGGCGCTCAACTCAGGCAGCATTTTGGGGCCGCGTTTTTGGGCGCCAATGGTCAGCCGTCAGGATCTGGACGGTGAGAAGATCAGCGACTTTATCGCTGAACTGCAGAACACCGCTGCGCTCTCCTGGGAACCCGGTTGGCGTTTCGGCACCATGGGTTGGTTGATTGCGGCAATGCTGGTGATGACCCTGGGCCGTCGCTACTGCGAAGAGTTTTTGGCCTGGGTGAGCATCAATAAACTGCCAGAGGGGCGCTTGCGTCGCAGCTTCCTGGCCGCGGCAATTGCCTTGACCACCCTGGCGGCCGTGGTGCTGACCTTCAACTTTATCGCGCTGGCGTTTACCCGCCGTGATGAAGTCTCGACTGACGTGCAGGATTTTGTTGAGCGTCTGGTACAACTCAGTGTCTATTGCGGTTTGATCGCCGGATTAGGGCGAGCCTTCCTGTCCACGCGTCGTCCGAGCTGGCGATTGCCCGGCATCTCCAATGAAGTCGCACAGGCGCTGAAGCCGTTCCCGCCGATTACGGCTGGATTGGTGTTTATTTTCCAGACAGCGGAAGCCTTTAACTACAGCGTTGGCACCAGCCTGAACACCACTATTTTCGCGAACGGTCTGACGGCGCTGCTGATTGGCACCACCGGTATGGCGATAAGCATGCGTACCAACCGCGTACGCCGCCGTATGGTGCAAGAGGGCAATGCGCCAGAAGCGCGCCCGACCATTGTTGGACTGGTTCAGCTGGCGCTGACGCTCACCGCGCTCGCGATATTGATTTCACTGATCATCGGTTATGTCACGCTGGCCCGCTTCCTCGGTTATGAGGTGATTTGGTGCGGCATTCTGTTTGGCTCGTTCTACTTCCTCAGCCATTTGATCAATGACGGCTGTGAAAGCCTATTCTCCACCAACAATGCCACCGGCAAACGTCTGCAGACCTCATTAAACATTGATGAGCGTTATCTGCAGCAGGCGGCTACGCTGCTGGGCGCAGTTGGTAAAACCGCACTGATCGGTATTGTGGTGCTGGCGCTGCTAAACGGCACCTTCGCCTCTTCAACGCCGATCGAGCTGATTCAGAAAGTGATTGAGTTCTGGGGCGGCAAAGGGCTGGAGTCGTTGAACATCGTGCCGGCGCATATGGTGAATGCCATTCTGTGTCTGGTGGTGGGCATCTACGTGCTACGTTCGGTGCGTCGCTGGCTGGATAAAGATTTCCTGCCCAAAACCACCATGGACGTGGGCATGCGCGTGTCGCTGGTGACGCTGTTCAGCAATATCGGCTATGTGCTGATCATTCTGCTGACGCTGTCGATCATGGGCCTGCAGTGGAACAAACTGGCGTGGATCGTCAGTGCCTTGTCGGTCGGTATCGGTTTCGGCTTACAAGAGATCGTGAAGAACTTTATCTCCGGTTTGATTCTGTTAACCGAGCGCCCGGTAAAAGTGGGCGATCTGGTGAGTATTAGCGGCATTGAAGGGGATATTCGCCGTATCAATGTGCGTGCCACCGAGATTCAGCTGAGTGATAAATCCACGGTGATTGTGCCGAACTCACAGTTCATCTCACAGAACGTGCGTAACGCCACTATGGGCAATGCACAGGGTGTTGTGACCATTATGTTGACCTTCCCGCTGGATATTGATCCGGTGCGCGTGCGTGAGATTCTGCTGGAGGTTTACCAGGAGAACGAGCGCATTCTGGAAACGCCTGAGCCATCCGTCTCATTCAAGGATTTGACCTCTGCGGGCATCGTGTTGAGCGTCACCGGCAACGTGGCGGGCCAGCGTCAGATCTCCAGCGCTAAGAGTGACCTGCTGTTCGATATTCTGACGCGCCTGCGCAAAGAGGGCATTGTGCTGTCCACACCGCAGACGATGATCATTGAACGTCGAGCCGTGCCAGCGGCCACGCAGGAAGAGGGCGAGCAACTGCCATAATCCAGTGGGCGGCTCTCGGGCCGCCCATTAATTTATCAAGCCTTAACCGCCCAACCTTTCTGTTTGCTGGTTTTGCCAATCCCCGGATTAAAGGTATTGGTCGGATCCAGCTGACGATAAAACGCCTGCAACTGCGGTTTTGCCTGATACAGATGCCCGACGTTATGCTCAGCCGGATACTCGGCACCGCGTTCGCTGAGGATCGCCAGCATCTTCTCCTTCAACGCATGCGCATCCACGCCTTTCTTCACGATGTAATCCTGGTGGAAGACATGACAGAAGAAGTGGCCGTAATAAAGGCGATGACTAAGATCGTTATCAAACTCCGCCGGTAAGCGCTCAAACCAATCCTGATCGTTACGACGCAGCGCGATATCCAGCGCCAGAATATCTTCCACTTCATCCGCATGCACCGCGTGGTAGCGCACTGCGGCACCGGCAGCGGCGAAGCGATGCAGGAAAGCATGTGCGCCTTCCTTGCCGTCACAGGCAAAGAACTCGCCACCGCCTTCGCGGAAGTATTCGTGCAAATACTCCTGCGCTTCCGCTACGCCTTCACCGGACATTTTCAGCATCAGGTGATGCTCAAACTTATCGCGATACTGCTTCATACGTTTCGGCAGATGGGCAGGCAACCAACCGCTGATGCGCTGCAATACGCGATCGGTGAAGTGCGGTTTCACAAAACTCAGCTTACCCAGCCAGGCATCCACCCGACCTTTCAGCGTGAAGAACAGTGGCATTTTGTCGGTGCCGAGCTTATCGATCATCACAAAAGTGTCTTTGCCGTACACTTCGGCGATATCGAAAATGTCGCGGTGCATGTATTCGCCCGCTACCGGTAAGTTTTTAAACTCGGCCAGGATATGGCGGCGCAGATCGCCCAATACCGCTGGATCGTTAGTACCGATATAAAACACCTGCTGCTTCGGTTCGCTGGGGAAGGTATCAAGACGCACGGCGAATACCGCCAGTTTGCCCGCGCAACCCGAAGCCTCGAACAGGCGGCGCTCATCCGCGTTGAAGCGAGCGGGTGTATCCGCATGGATATCGCGCACGCGTTCTGCATATTCATGATCTGAAGCATGACGTTCATCCCAGCGCACGTCACTTTGCTGCCAGCGATCGTCATCCAGTCGACCGAGCATCTCTTCCGGCGAGTGGCCGAGATCCATGCCGAGATGATTGACCAGCTTCAGTTTGCCGTCGGCATCAATCTGCGCATAAAGCGCCATTTCGCTGTAGGCCGGGCCGCGTTTGATCAGTGAACCGCCGGAGTTATTACAAATCCCGCCCATCACTGATGCGCCGATACAAGAGGAGCCGATCACCGAGTGTGGTTCACGTCCCAGCGGCTTAAGGGCTTTTTCCAGCTGATAAAGGGTGCTGCCAGGGAAGGCCAGAATCTGATTGCCGCCATCAATCAGCTGCAATTTATCGAGGCGCAAAGTACTGATGATCACCACCGGGCGATCATAATCATTGCCGTTAGGCGTGGAGCCTTCGGTCAGGCCGGTGTTGGCGGCCTGCATCAAAATCACCGCATCGGCCTGCACCAGCGCCTGCAATATCCGCCACAGTTCCAGCAAGGAGCCGGGGAACACCACCGCCAGCGCATCGCCTTCACCGGAGCGGAAACCCTTACGATAGCGTGCGGTTTGTTCCGCCTCAGTTAACAGGTGTGAAGGGCCGACGAGGCGGCGCAGTTCAGCCAGCAGTATAGGGTGTGAGGTGTTGTTATTCATGAACCTGTCCATGTCGTTAACGTTGCGCATCTACTTTAGCACGCGTCAACGGCATGGTCGCGGTGTGACATCGGTGGCTACCTGCTATCCTGAACTTGTGGCACACTGGCCCGGTTATTTCGATATTGCGCAGTCACTTAAGAGAACCCGACCTGATGAAATGGATTTGCTCTGTTAGCCTCGCTGTTTCCCTTGCCATGCAGCCTGCCTTCGCAGATGACCTGTTTGGCCCCCATCCGATGACTGAACAGGCGCGTGACGCCTTTGTTAACCAGCTGCTCGGCAAAATGACCCTTGATGAAAAAATCGGGCAGATGCGCTTGATCAGCGTGGGGCCAGACACGCCGAAGGAGGCAGTGCGCGACATGATCCAGCACGGTCAGGTTGGCGCAATCTTCAATACCGTCACGCGTCCGGATATTCGCGCGATGCAGGATCAGGTGATGCAACTCAGCCGCCTGAAAATTCCATTGTTCTTCGCTTACGACGTAGTGCACGGTCAGCGTACTATTTTCCCGATACCGCTCGGCCTCGCGGCCAGCTGGGATCTGGATGCGATCGGTGAAGTCGGCCGCATCTCCGCTTATGAAGCCGCCGACGATGGTCTCAATATGACCTGGGCGCCGATGGTGGATGTCACGCGCGAGCCGCGCTGGGGACGCGTGTCTGAAGGCTTCGGAGAAGACACTTTCCTGTCCTCGCAAATGGGCAGCGCGATGGTGAAATCCATGCAGGGCAAAAGCGCCGCCGACCGTTATTCGATCATGACCAGCGTGAAGCACTTCGCTGCCTATGGCGCAGTGGAGGGCGGACGTGATTACAACACTGTGGATATGAGCCCACAGCGCCTGTTCCAGGATTATCTGCCACCGTACAAAGCTTCGCTGGATGCGGGGAGTGGCGGCGTGATGGTAGCGCTCAACTCCCTCAACGGCACGCCAGCGACGGCGGATGGCCGGTTGCTGAAAGACCTGCTGCGCGGTGAGTGGAAATTTAAAGGCATCACTATCAGCGATCATGGCGCGATCAAAGAGTTGCTGAAGCACGGCGTGGCTAGCGATCCGCAGGATGCGGTGCGTATTGCGCTGAAGTCCGGCATCGATATGAGTATGAGCGATGAGTACTACAGCAAATACTTGCCTGGGCTGGTAAAGAGTGGCGCCGTTACCATGGCGGAGATCGACGATGCCGCGCGTCACGTGCTGAACGTCAAATATGATATGGGCTTGTTTAACGATCCCTACAGCCATTTAGGGCCGAAAGGCAGCGATCCGCAGGACACCAATGCCGAGAGCCGTCTGCATCGTGCAGAAGCACGTGAAGTGGCGCGTAAGAGCATCGTGCTGCTGAAAAACTGGCATGAAACCTTACCGCTGAAAAAAGACGCCACCGTGGCGCTGGTGGGGCCATTGGCTGACAGCCAGCGTGACATTATGGGCAGCTGGTCAGCCGCGGGCGTGGCGAAACAGTCGATTCCGCTGCTGCAGGGTGTACGCAATGCGATGGCGGGCAAAGGCACCGTGCTGTATGCCAAAGGGGCCAACATCACCGATAACAAAGGTATTCAGGACTTCCTCAACCTTTACGAACAGGCGGTTAGCGTGGATAAACGCTCGCCGCAGGAATTGATTGATGAAGCCGTTGCCCAGGCGAAGAAAGCGGATGTCGTGGTCGCCGCTGTGGGTGAAGCGCAGGGGATGGCGCATGAGGCCTCCAGTCGCAGTGACCTGGTGATTCCGCCAAGCCAGCAAAAACTGCTGGCGGCGCTGAAAGCGACCGGTAAGCCGTTGGTGATTGTGTTGATGAACGGTCGTCCGCTGACAGTCGTCAACGAAGATCATATGGCTGATGCGATGCTCGAAACCTGGTTCAGCGGCACCGAAGGGGGGAATGCGATTGCGGACGTGTTGTTTGGCGACTACAACCCATCGGGCAAGCTGCCGATGTCCTTCCCGCGTTCCGTAGGACAGCTGCCGATTTACTACAATCACTTGCCAACCGGGCGTCCGTATAACTTCGCCAAGCCGAACAAGTACACCTCGCACTACTACGATGCGGTGAACGGTCCACTCTATCCGTTTGGTTACGGCCTGAGCTACACCACCTTTACGGTGTCACCAGTGAAGATGTCTGCGAAAACCATGCCGCGCACCGGCACAGTTGACGCGAGCGTTACCGTCACCAACACCGGCAAACGTGATGGTGCCACGGTGGTACAGATGTATCTCAACGATCCGGTGGCCAGCATCAGCCGCCCAGTGCAGGAGCTTCGTGGCTTCAAACGCATCATGCTGAAAGCGGGCGAGTCACAGACCGTAAGCTTTAAGATTGATGTGGATGCACTGAAATTCTGGAATCAAAAAATGCAGCATGTCGCCGAGCCGGGCAAATTCAACGTGATGATTGGCCTCGATTCGGTACGCACCCAAGACGGGCAGTTTGATTATCTGTAAGCGTTAGTTGTCGCCACTTTGTGGAACGGTGCGGTTTGTCGCAGGATGAATCGCACCGTTACCCCTGGCAGTATATGATAGGCCCGAGCTTATTCTGCCAACGGGCATAACCGACAAACGTCATGAACCTCCGCAATCGTATCCAGCAGCAAGTCTTTCGTCTTAACGGCCTCGCACTCAACGAATTCGATATTTCGCAGCCGCTGGGCGATCCGGGTTTGTTTGGTCCTGACCATGTGATCTGGCGCGTGCACGGCGACTTTCCTTCGATGTTATGTGGTGGCATCAGCGCCTTGATGTTGCAAATGCTGCATCCGGCCGCGCTGGCGGGGGTGTGGGATCACTCTAACTTTCGTCAGGACATGCTGGGCCGTCTGCGGCGCACCAGCCAGTTTATCGCCGTCACCACTTTTGGTAACACGGTGGACGCCAATATCCTGATCGAGCGCGTTAAACGCATCCATCTGCGCGTCACCGGTATTGATAACGCCGGGCAACCCTATGCTGCCAGCGATCCGCATCTGCTCACCTGGGTACACGTCGCCGAAACCAGCCGCTTCCTCGCCGCGCATCTGCGCTACAAAAATCCGCAGCTCTCACTGGCCGAGCAGGATCGCTATTACGATGAAGCGGCGCTCATCGCCGAAGCCTTAGGGGCGGAAAAGGTGCCGAAAACGGTGCAGGCGGTGGACGCTTATCTGCAGGCGATGCGCCCGGAACTGATTTGCGATGAACGCACGCTGGAAGTGATGCAGCTATTAATTAATGCACCGGCCCCAAGCTGGCAGGCGAAACCGGCGATGCGGGTGATGCTAAAAGCCGGGATGGGGTTGTTACCGGACTGGGCGCAACAGCAAATTCAGCAGCCGATTAGCCCGTTGACACAGTGGCGCGTGGATAAAGAGATCGCGGTGATTGCCGGTTTGCTGCGCTGGTCGATTCAGCGCGGGGCTTATTCCCGCGCCATGCAACGTATGGGACGCTAACGTTACAAATGCAGCTCGTCCTGCTTTTTGGTGTAGGTGCGCGGTGTGCGGGCTTCACGTTTAAGGGTGAGCTGGCGCTGCTGATAATGATGAAGCAGCATCCCTAATCCCACTCCCAGCAGCGCTAATGGCAGCAAGCTGTAGTAAATGTCGATGGGTAACAACACCAATAGCACCGCACCACCGAGCATAAACGTGAGCGCTGACATCACCCATGTATAGCGAAGAAACAGCCACACTAAAATCGCGAAAATCACGACATCGCGCAGGTTCAAATCGAGGTTTTGCAGCACCATGCTGAGCAGCTCCGCAAGGAGGAATGTGCAGACAATAGCATGCGAGGCGGCAAATGAATCGCGAATTAATTTGAAGTTTGTCAGGGCGTTGTGCTGGCATTCATCAGTCATTCTCACGCTTCCTGACTGCACTTTGAGAGTTTTACCCTTGTGTCACATGGTGCGAGTGCCGATCCTGCTCTATTCTCAGGGAAAATGGATCCCTCAAGGCTTTGTCGAGGCGTTATGACACACCAACCTCTGATTGCTGAGGTGCCAAATCAGCAAAACACACTGACCGCCATCGTCGAACAGGATGCGCGCACGGCCTACTTTTACATCTGGCCCAACGATCTGTTTCGCAGTCAGTATGCGGTGCGCGGCTGCTGGCTGCGCAATCTGTTGCCTGCACCGGCGCGTGAAGATCGTGAAGCGATGGAGCAGGGCATTGCGCCTCTGCTCAGCGCAGAGTATTGCCGCACCTTAGAAGCCGAGCCGATGCTCGACCCTGCCGGTCTACAGATTTTGTGGGAACCGAGTGATGACGGTGCAGCCCTGTGGTATTACGGCCAACTGCTGGCGGTGATCCCCGGCTGGAGTCTGTATCAGGATAAGCAGGTGAGTTTCTCTGCTGGCTGCATCAAAGAGAATCGCCTGACCGCACCGCTCGGATCCGCTTCCACCAATGATTACTATGCACGCGCCGAGCAGCAGCGCCACTTCTGGCGTGACTGGCATGACGGCCATTTATGGGATGTTGTGCAGCATGAGCTGATGCAGTGCTACCAGGCGCAGTTTGGTGAGTCGGTAAAGTATTACGCTATCGATCAAGGGAGCTGGCCGCCAATGGCCATCTCTCAGCACTGGCACAATGGCGTGTGGGTTTTTCTCACGCTGGGTATGGGGATTCGGCCCATGCCGCAGGTGGATTACCTGTTTGATGAGCTGGCCCCGCAGTACCGCCGTGTTGAGCTGGCGATGGCAGTAGACGGTGAAGTGATGACCGAAGCCAATGCGGTGCAGATGGCCAGCGCGCTGGCAGAATTCGCGCACTTGCCGTGGGCGCGGCTGACGTGGATTGGCGAAGGGCACACGCTGGCATCGGAAGTGGCACCAGTGGGCTTCGAGAGTTTCCTGCTGGCCAATGGCTTAGCACCGGAAGTTGCCCAGTTCCGACTGCCCAAGCGCGATGGCGATCGTCCGAATCTGCTGTGGGCGACACCGATCACCGAAGCGGAACGTCAGTTTGCTCAGGCCGATGACCGCGGTGGACAACAGCTGCTGCAGCGTTTGCAGGCAGAAGGTAATGACCATATATTTCGGCCACGTCAGGAAGTGGTGGACCCGCCGCAATAGCCCTCTCTGCGGGCGGTTGCCCGCACTCTGATGAGTAAGCGCGACGTTAGTCACCCTCCTAATGATCACCTAAATCAACTATTTGCATTTTTGTGATCTTGCTCACCTCAAGTTCCTCTGTAACACGCCGTTAACCTCGATCAGGCAACTCGCCAACCAGGGTAAGGGCACACTGATGTTAAAAACTACACAATCTCGTTTTACCGCGACGTTGGTCGCATTTTTCGTGGTACTGATGCTGGTTACCGTGGTGGTGATCAATCAGTTTGTGGCACCGCAGTTGAGTCAAAACGAAAGCCGATTAGTGCGCTATGAGGTGGATGGCCTGGCGGGACGTATTGTCGAACAGATGAACCGCGTGCAGGCGCAGCAACGTGCCATTACCGAAGCCGCAGGCGTGATGGATAGCGCGGCCATCGACAACTTGCTGCCTGCGCTGGTGAACCAGTATCAGGACAGCAACGTATTTGGCGGCGGTATCTGGCCGCTGCCTAATCGCCGCGATCCGGCGAAGGAAAAAGACAGTTCGTTCTTCGCCCGTAACGCCAGCAACCAGTTACAGGTCAACACTTACTGGAACTCCGACGCAGCGGACAAATACTGGGAGCAGCCGTGGTACAAAGACGGTATGGCCGCGGCCAAAGGGCAATGTGCCTGGGCTAAAGCCTATCAGGATGCGGCCAGCCCGCAGCCGCGTACCAACTGTGCGATGGCGATTTATCGTGATGGCACGGTGTGGGGGGTATCAACCATCGACGTAACGCTCGGTTTCTTCAACCAACTGGCGAAACAGATGGGCGACGCCATTCACGGACGTGTATTGATCGTTGAAGCGGATGGCAAAGTGGTGGGCAACGCCGCACTGCTGGAAGGTGCACCGAAGCTGGAAAATCTCGCGGATACGCAGCTGCCGATGGCGGGCGCGCTGAAAGGTCTGCTGAGCCAGGCAGGTCATCAGCCTACGCAAACCACCTTTAAAGGCGAAGATGGCGAGCACACGCTGTTTCTGCAGGCGATCGCCGGTAGCCCGTGGTATCTCGCCAGCGATGTGCCGTCCAGTTTGCTGGATGCGCA
This sequence comes from Pantoea sp. JGM49, assembly GCF_018257655.1. Lineage (NCBI taxonomy): Bacteria > Pseudomonadati > Pseudomonadota > Gammaproteobacteria > Enterobacterales > Erwiniaceae > Pantoea > Pantoea sp. JGM49. The sequence continues at coordinate 423,880 of NZ_JAERJM010000002.1, forward strand.
AACCCACAGCATGCTGACTCGCCTGGGCCTGGTGCAGATCCCGCTGGCGGTGATCCTGCTGCTGGTGCTGCTCGGCTTCGTGCGCGCCATGATGAAACGTCTTAGCCTGCTGAACCGCAATATCGAAGCGCTGTCGACTGGCGGCGCGGATTTAACTCAGCGTCTGCCTGCCAGCAACAGCCCGGAATTTAACGCGGTGGCGCAAAGTTTTAACCAGTTTATTGAGTATCTGCAGGGGCTGATGCGTCAGGTGGGCGACAGCGCACTGGCGATTACCTCTGCCTCGCGTGAAATTGCCAGCGGCAATGCCGATCTGTCTGCGCGTACTGAATCGCAGGCGAGTTCGATTGTCGAAACCGCCGCGTCAATGGAAGAGCTGACCGGCACGGTACGTCAGAACGCCGACAATGCTACCCACGCCAATCAATTGGCGGACGGTGCCTCGCAGGTGGCGGCGCGCGGAACGGACGTGGTGCGTCAGGTGGTCACCACCATGGGTGCGATTAATCACTCATCCCGTAAAGTGGTGGATATCATCAGCGTGATTGACAGCATCGCCTTCCAGACCAATATCCTCGCACTTAACGCGGCGGTGGAAGCGGCCCGAGCGGGTGAGCAGGGGCGTGGATTTGCTGTGGTGGCGTCAGAAGTGCGTAATCTGGCGCAGCGCTCCGCTAACTCGGCGCGTGAGATCAAGAAGCTGATTGAGGAGTCGGTGGCCAATATCGATACCGGCAGCCAGCTGGTGGAACAAGCCGGTCAAACCATGGATGAGCTGATGCAGGGCGTGAGCAGCGTGACCACCCTGATGAGTGAAATCATGTCTGCCAGTCGCGAGCAAAGCATGGGCATCGAGCAGGTTAATCTGGCAATCACGCAGCTGGATGGCAGCACCCAGCAGAATGCCGCGCTGGTCGAGCAGGTGTCGGCTGCCGCACGCGCCATGGAAGAGCAGAGCGTGCAGCTGGAGCTGGTGGTGCAGAGCTTTAAGTTGTAAGGCTGGTTCAGGGCAGGCCGCTGAACGACAGGTGATAACGCAATCTGGTGCCGCTCAGGGGCCGGCGGTCTTCGCGCCGCTGACGCGGTACCCTCACGTCATTCGTCCGCCTTACGGACCGGCTGGGATGGAACATCCCTGTTCCAGCCCAGCCTTTCGGCCGCATCCATGCGGTCTCTCCTGGCAGACTCACTCTGTTCGGCGCTGCGGATTGCCTGCCCCTGAGCGGCACCAGCCTGCTTCTGAGCTTAGGTGTGGTTTGTTAGAAAAGGCTCCGTGCTTCAGGCTTGAACGGATTGGTAATTCAAAAGGTTTAGCATCAGCGCAGAGGTTTTGATGTTGGGCTTGGGTGCACAGGCACGATGCGCTGATGACGTGCGTTTCTGCTTTAGGGCATCTCACGGAAACGCGTTGCGGATCTCTTCTCGTGCCGCATGGCGGGTGGCATTCGCCACCGTGCCGCGATCCACCAGTTTCCCCTGCAACAACAGATTGTAAATCGACGACTGCGGACGATTGAGGCGGTTCTGGATCAGTTGGATCGCTTCATAACCCAGCTCGCGACAGGGCACCGCAAAGCCGGTGATGGGCATCTCCGGCGATCCTTCCAGCCGGCTGGCTAAATCTGTCGTCATCAGCGAAATATCTTCGGGAATGCGCAAGCCGCGTGACAGCAGTGCATTCTGCACGCCGGTAATAATGCCTTTGCCGCCGGGCAGAATCACATCTGGCCACTGATCGCGTGGGTGCGTATCCAGCCAGTGATTCAGTGCGATCTCGGTGTCCTGCGAGGAGTAGGCTTCGATGACGATCAAATCCTGCTGGGCATTAAACGGCATATGAAAATGGCGGTAGGCGTCTTTGATCCCTTCCAGACGCAAAAACAGCGTCTCACGTCGCAGGCAGGTCACGGTCAACACCCGGCGGTGCCCTTGCTCAAACAGATGCTGCATAGCGCTGAAACCAATCGCCCGATGATCGGGTGACACCGCATCCAGCCGCATATCTTTATCACGAGAGTTAATCAGCACACAGGGTTTACCGAGTGACGCCGCCAGACTGAAGATCGCTTGATCGTCGGTGCCGATAATGATGATGGCGCTGATGTTTTTTGCTGCGGCTTTTTCCAGAAACAGCTTCACATCGGCGCGCTGTTCCTCCAGTGGGCAATAGCTGATATGCACATCATGCGACGCGCAGGCCTCAGCAATCCCGCGTGTCACTTCATGGTAAAAGTGATCGCCGCGTGGGGTGAAAGTGCGCCCTGGGGCAAACACCACAATGTCATTGATCAGCAGGCGACCACTCACCATTTCCTGCAATACACCTAGCCTGCGCGCGCAGTCGACAATCGCCTCACGCGCTTTTTCGCTGGTGTAGGATTTCCCGCTCAACACGCGTGAAACCGTACTCACTGAGTAGCCGGTGATTGCTGAAATTTCGTCCATTCTGAGCTTGCCAGCCATAGTGTGATCCCCATCCCAATCAATTTTTGCAAATTTTTGCAGACGCAGTGGACTGATATTAAGACGGTTTTACATTTGGTTCACAAACTCCTGTATCGCTCTGCGAGAATTCTCACAAAAACAGATTGTCCGACCCGCAGCGCTTTTTTATGTTCCTCGCAGACACCTCAACAGCGGTTATCGGCGGAGAATCTCCATGTTAAAAATTGCGATAGTGGGCATGGGCAATATTGCCAATTCACATATCCAGGCGTTTCTGCAGTTTCCTGAGCGCGGCAGAATTGTCGCGGTAGCGGACGTGTATCCCGAAAAAGCGCGGGAGAAATTGCAGCGCTACGGCCTGCACGATGTGCGGGTTTACCAGGATCACCGCGAGATGCTGGCCGAGGGCGCAGATATCGACGTGGTCGACGTCTGTACGCCGCCTTATGTGCATGCGGAAAACACCATTGCGGCCCTGCAGGCGGGCAAGCATGTGCTGTGCGAAAAGCCTATGGCGGCCTCGCTGGAAGAGTGCGATGCGATGATTGCTGCGCAAAAAGCCAGTGGCAAAATTTTGTCAGTGGTGGCGCAGAACCGCTTCACCGACGCGTTCTGGCAGTTGAAAGCGGCAGTGGATTCGGGCCTGGCGGGCAAAATTTGCCACGCGCAAATCGATTCATTCTGGTGGCGTGGCCATTCGTACTACGACCTGTGGTGGCGCGGCACCTGGGAAAAAGAGGGCGGCGGCTGCACGCTTAACCATGCGGTCCACCACATCGATGCCATGCAATGGATGCTCGGTGCGCCCAGTGAAGTGGTGGCGATGATCGGCAACGTGGCGCACGACAATGCCGAAGTGGAAGATCTCAGCGCCGCGATTTTCCGCTATCCCAACGGCACGCTGGCGCAGTTGACCGCTTCTGTGGTGCATCACGGTGAAGATCAGAAAATCGTGCTGCAGGGTGAGAAAGCACGTCTCTCAGCGCCGTGGAAAGCGGTCGCCATGCAGGCGGCAGAGAATGGCTTCCCGGAAAAAGAGAACAATCTGGCGCTGGAGCAGGAGCTGGATCGCCTGCATGCCAGCACCGCACCGCTCACCTGGACACTGCACGCCGGACAGGTCGATGACTTCTTCTCAGCGATCGAACAGCAGCGTGCACCGCTGATTGATGGTGAGCAGGGCAAACGCTCGCTGGAACTGATTACCGCCATCTACAAGTCGGCCATCACCAAAAGCACCGTCTCGTTACCGATCCCCAAAGAGGATGCTTTTTATCGCACTGGCGGGCTGATCGCTTATGCGCCGCACTTCTATGAAAAACAGGCTTCGGTAGACAACTTCGCCGATGTTGATGACATCCCATTGGGTAAAAACTTTGCGTGAGGAAACAACCATGAACAAACAGGATGGCATGAACTACGCGCCGAAAGGCAAACCACAACCGGTGGTGCAGCCGGGGGAATTTATCATTGCGGCGGCAGGACTGGATCACGGCCACATTTACGGCATGTGCAATGGCCTGACCGAGGCCGGAGCCACGCTGAAGTGGGTATACGATCCCGATGCCGCCAAAGTCGATAAGTTTGTGCAGCAGTTCCCGCAGGTGCAGATCGCCGATTCGCTGGAGACCATTCTGGCCGATACGCAGGTACAACTGGTGGCAGGTGCGGCGATTCCCTCGGAACGCTGTGCGCTGGGGCTGAAAGTGATGGCGGCGGGCAAGGATTACTTCACGGATAAAGCCCCGCTTACCAGCCTCGAACAGCTGGAAGATGCCAAAGCAATGTGCGCCAAAACCGGGCGCAAATATGCGGTGTATTACAGCGAACGTCTGCATGTAGAGAGCGCGGTGTTTGCCGGACAGCTGGTAGAGAAAGGGGCTATCGGCCAGGTGGTGCAAACTTTGGGTACCGGCCCACATCGTGAAGGCACCGGACGGCCCGACTGGTTCTATCAGCGTCGCTATTTCGGCGGCATTTTGTGTGACATCGGGAGCCATCAAATTGAGCAATTCCTCTACTACACCGGCAACAGCGAAGCCACGGTGGTGGCAAGCCAGGTGCGGAATTTCCGCCATCCTCAACATCCGCAATTTGAAGACTTTGGCGATGCGATGCTGGCGGGTGAGAACGGCGCCACCGGCTACTTCCGCTGCGACTGGTTTACGCCGGATGGCTTATCCACCTGGGGTGATGGGCGCATGACGTTGCTCGGCACGGACGGTTATATCGAGATCCGCAAATACACCGATCTCACACGCGGTGAGCAGGACGTGGTGTATCTGGTGAACAAAGAAGGAGAGTTCCGCTATGCCGTTTCCGGTGAAGTGGGCTTCCCGTTCTTTGGACAGCTGATTAACGACTGCCTCCATCGTTCAGAGCACGCCATGACGCAAGCCCATGCCTTTAAGGCGGCGGAACTCTGTGTCAAAGCGCAGATGCTAGCCAATGCGGGATAGCATCCCGGCCCTATAAGTTGATTTCCAATTCTGTTGATAACAACGGCGGCAGGGCATAGCACCTTGCCGCTATTACATACCCTACCAGAACAGGAATCGGATCGATGGTTAAACCTACAGAACGTCGCGTCGGTTATGGCGTCGCGATCGGCTACGGCCTGACGGATCTCTTTGGCGGCGGTGCCTTTGCGGTGATTGGCACCTGGTTGCTGTTTTTCTATACCACCTACTGCGGATTATCGGTGTTTGAAGCGGGCTCGATATTTGCCATCGCCCGCGTCATCGATGCGATATTAAGTCCGATCATGGGCTACATTACTGACAACTTCGGCAATACCTGGCTGGGGCGAAAATTTGGCCGCCGCCGTTTCTTCCTGCTGATCTCCTCTCCCTTAATGCTGCTGTATGGCGCGCTGTGGGTGACGGATATGGGCTACTGGTACTATCTCGGCACTTATCTCACCATCGAACTGCTGTCGGCAATGGTGCTGGTGCCGTGGGAAACCTTGTCCTCGGAGATGACCAATCGCTTTAGCGAGCGCACGCGTCTTTCGGGCGTGCGCCTGATGTTCTCAGCGCTTGGCAGTTTCCTTGCCGTCTCAGTGCCGGGCATCATCATGACCTATACCGGCAAAGACAACGCCATTACCTATACGCTGACCGGCGTCATCTTCTCGGTGATTTACTGCGTGGCGGTGTTTATTACCTGGTTGACCACCTGGGAGGCCAAAGATATTCAGCCGGAAGAGGATGTGGCGCAACATTCGGCGCGCCAGGGGAGCCTGAAGGCCCACCTAAAGTATCTGTTTGTCGATTTGGCATCGTCATTCAAAATCAAAGCCTTTCGTCAGCATCTGCTGATTTATATCTGCTCCTTCACCGCGATGGATGCCTTTCTGGCGGTGTTCACCTATTTCGTGATCTACGGCCTGAAGCAGGATGCCTCACTGGCTTCACTGCTGCTAAGTAACATGATGTTTATGTCGATTCCCGGCACTTTCATTTTCATGATGCTGCTTGGCCGCTTTAATATGACGCCCTCCAACGCGCTGCGTATGTCCTACCTGAGTATCGTCGCTATCTTCCTGTTCCTGTTTGCGGTTTATCTGTGGCAATGGCAGGTGCCCACGCTGCTGTTCAGCGCAGTCTTTCTGTTTTTGGGCATCGTGCGCGCCGGGCTGTTTTACATTCCGTGGAACATCTACAGCTTTATTCCCGATATTGATGAGATGGTGACCTGTAAGCGGCGTGAAGGGATATTTGCTGGTGTCATGGTGTTGACGCGTAAAAGTTCGGTGGCCATCGCCATTTTCATGATTGGCATCGTGCTGCAGGAGAGTGGTTTTGTGAAAGGCAACGGTGCGCAACCGGAGAGCGCCATCCATGCGATTGTCGGGTTGATGGTGTTTGTCACCACGGCACTGCTGGCGGCGAGCTTCTGGCTGACCTTTAAATTCAAACTGACGCAGCGTAGCCATAAGTTGCTAATCAAAGAGGTGGCGCGCCGCAAACTGGGTGGCACGGCAAGAGGTTGCGATGCTGAAACGCGTGTGGTGATTAAAGATCTCACTGGCTATGAATATGATGAAGTGTGGGGCGCAAGCCGGCATACAACTGCCCGAGATACGACAATCGAATCCGAGCTAAAACTGAAGGGGCGGCTTTAAGCGCGAATGCCTGTCAGGTAATCACTCAGTCAAATCAGGCTGCCCTTTAAGAGGGGGCCGCCTTATCTGTGCGCATAGGCGGAATTGAGCGGTCAGAGCGTGGCGACGACAGACTCAAGGCGGCCCGGGACTGTGCACGCCTCCGCATCCTGGCTGATAACGATGACGACTTTATAGCGCCCATGGTTGGCCGATTTGAATTCTACATCCTGAGTCGTTACCGCTTTGTCTGATGACTGCTAAGCTTAAATTTCTCTACTTAAGCGCACGGAATGTGCGCGATTTCCTCAGTTTCAGTCTTTGAGGTTGTGTACAATAGCTGAGAATTATCTGAAGGAGTTGTCATGCCCGCCATTGAAGTTATTCTCGTCGACCACCTCGATCGTCCCACCGGCAAGATGGAAAAGCTGGAAGTACATGAGAAAGGATTGCTGCATCGTGCGGTGACGGTCTACGTGTTCAATTCGCGCCATGAACTGCTGCTGCAACGTCGTGCAAACGGTAAATATCATTGTGGCGGCTTGTGGAGCAACACCTGCTGCGGCCACCCTTATCCGCAGGAATCGACCCGGGATGCCGCTGAACGTCGCTTGCGTGAAGAGATGGGGATGCAAGTAGCGCTGACGCCAGTGTTCGAACTGAGCTACAACCTGCCATTAAGCAACGGTCTGACCGAGCACGAGTATGGTCATGTATTCTTCGCCACCAGTGATATTGAACCCAACCTGAATCCGGAAGAAGCGGATGCCTGGTGTTATCGCTCGATTGAGCAGATTCAGCAGGAGATGCTGGATCAACCCGAACAATTTACGCCCTGGTTCCTGCACACCTTCCCGCGCATTCCCCATACGTTTGGCGATTTCCGCCTGACCGCATAAAAAACGCCCCTTAACGGGGCGTTATTGTCTCAAGTGAAGTCTTCCGCATCCACATCGTAGCCTGAGGGCTCCCAGCGGATCGCCAGCAGCGCCAGCAAGCCAATCAGCGGGGCGAGGAAAATCACCCAGAACACGCCGGTGCCGAATGCCGCCACCAGTAGTGGGAACAGGAACAGCGACACGGTTGAACTGCCGCGCATCAGCGTCTGGTTAAAACCAACCCCCACGCCGCGCAGTGAAGCAGGGTAGCTCAGCGAGGCAAAGGTCATGGTGTGTGAGCCCGGACCGAACCCCTGACCAAACAGGAACAGCGCCAGCATCGCAATCGCCAGTGCCGCTTGTTCACCGCCTTCCGGGCGACCAATCAGCGCTAACCCCAGAAGGGCAATGCACTGACAGCTGTAACCCGCCACCGACATCTTCCACGCGCCGAGACGCGGCACCAGACGCACGGCCAGCAAGCCACCCACGAAAGCGAACAGCAGATTCAACGCCAGCGACACCAAAATAGTGGTCAGCATCGATTGCGCAAAGAAGCTGGAGATGATCACCGGCAGGCCAAAGGCCACCGCGTTGTAGGCGAACGAAGAGGCGATGGAGGTGACGGTCGCCAGAATAGTACGACGACGATAAACCCCCTGTAGCAGCGCGCCATAGTTACGCCAGCTGGCTTTGCGCACCGGCTTGGCCTGCGTCAGTTCGGCATCTTCCGCGACATGGGCATTGATGTTGTAGGAGCGCTGCAGGATCTGCGCGGCGCCGTGCAGGTTGCCCTGATTGGCCGCCCACACTGGAGACTCACTCATATAACGGCTGCGAATGGCAATAATCAGCAGCGCAGGTACCGCGCCGAAGCCGAGGATCAGTCGCCACAACCAGTCGGTGTGACTTTCCGGCAGCACCGCATACAGCAGCAGCACCAGCAGATAGGAAATACTGATTGCCGCATACCAGGTGGGACACCACATTGCCACGCTGGCGGCCTTATTCCCTTGCCCGCGCAGTTTAGAAAACTCGGCAAGAAACGCCATGGCGACAGGAAGATCGATGCCCACGCCCAATCCCATCACAAAGCGTGCACCGCCCAACACGTATTCGTTCGGGGCAAAGGCGCAGGCCAGCGCTGCAACCACAAAGAAGAACATATCCGCCATAAACACGCGGTAGCGGCCAATTTTATCGGTGAGATAACCGCCAATCAGCGCACCCACAATCGCGCCGAAGGTAATCGCGGAGGCCACCATCCCGGTGCCGGTCGGCGTCAGGTTAAATTCGCGCGTGACATCTTTGATACCAAAGGCCAGTGCGCCAAGGTCGTAGGCATCGAGGAACACACCGCCGAGGGCGATGGCCACCACGATGCGCGCATTGCTGCGAGACTCGTTGCTGTTGTTCACGAGATTCGATACGTCAGCCGCGCTGCGAATCCATTTGGTTTCGCCAGTCGGCGTATTCCCTGCCAGCGCCACGTGCGCCGGAGAAGCTAAGTCGGACATGATGTTATGTATTTTATTGTAAAGAGTGGGACTATGAGAATAAGCCTGTACCTACGCATTAAAAATTCCATTTGGTTATATGTCCTGCGAATGGGTTATAAGCAATGTGCGTTAAATAGCAGAAAAAGCTCGAACTGGGGCGCTTGACCGCCCCCATCCTGTTTCGCCAGGCTACGCTTGATAGTCACAGACTGAAATATAAGCAGAGGACAGCGGCATGATTAAGCAGGGTTTATTGGGGATGATCGCATTAGCGATGAGTGTGGGCGCTGCAAATGCGGCCGATCCGGTTAAGGTCGGTTCAAAGATTGATACCGAAGGTTCGCTGCTGGGGAATATCATCCTGCAGGTGCTGGATAAACATGGGGTGAAAACCGTTAACAAGATCCAGCTCGGCACCACGCAGGTCGTGCGCGGAGCCATCACCGCAGGTGAACTGGATATCTACCCGGAATACACCGGCAACGGCGCCTTCTTCTTCAGTGATGAGAAAGATGCTGCCTGGAAAAATGCGCAGCAGGGCTATGAGAAGGTGAAAAAGCTCGATGCGGATAAAAATCATCTGGTGTGGTTAACCCCTGCGCCCGCCAACAATACCTGGACCATCGCGGTGCGCGGCGATGTGGCACAGAAAAATAGTCTCAACTCCCTCGACGATCTCAGCGCCTACCTGAAAAAAGGCGGCACCTTTAAACTGGCGGCGTCGGCGGAATTTATCGAACGCAGTGATGCGCTACCCGCTTTTGAAAAAGCCTACAACTTCAAGCTGGAACAGTCTCAGCTGCTGTCGCTGGCGGGCGGTGATACGGCGGTAACCATCAAAGCGGCGGCACAGCAAACCTCTGGCGTCAACGCAGCCATGGCCTATGGCACCGATGGCCCGGTGGCGGCGCTCGGTTTGCAAACGCTGACCGATCCCAAAGGCGTGCAGCCAATTTATGCCCCTGCGCCAGTGATTCGGGAAAGCGTGCTGAAACAGTATCCGGAGATCGGTAACTGGTTGCAGCCGGTGTTCAGTAAGCTGGATGAGAAAACCCTGCAACAACTCAATGCACAGATTGCGGTTGATGGTCAGGATGCCAGCCAGGTGGCGAAACAGTGGCTACAGCAGAATAAGTTGCTGTAAGCGGTGCTGTTACTGTTATCAAGACCGCGCCAGCAGCCGGTGCTGCTGGTGTTAACGCTGCTGATCACGCTGGCTCTGGCTACCTTGCCGTTACTCAGTTTCGCCGCCAACCGCCTGGTGTCAGGCCAGCCGCTAATGCTGTGGCAGGTCACGCAATCCTGGCTGTTGCTGCTGCCGTTACTCTGGCTATGGCAAGGGTTGTGGTGGAAGCCACGGCGTCGCAATCTGGTGATGGCATTGCTGGACGCTGAGATTCTGTTTGCGCTGCTGATCTTTATTGGCGGGCAGACGGCAGCGCAGCTGGCTAACAGCGGCAGCCCGCTGGCACGCACGGCCTTTGGCAGCGGTTTATGGTGTGCGGCGGCGCTGGCTTTATTGCTGGCCGCTGAGGCTATCCGCCAGCTCACGGCCAGCACGCCGTGGCGAATTCTGCTGAATCTGCAAATCTGGATTGTTCCACTGATATTGCTGCTTAGCGGTCACCTCGACCACCTCTCCCTGATGAAAGAGTATGCCAACCGTACGGCGGTGTTTGATGCGGCCTTCAGCCAGCATCTGCTGTTGCTGGGCGGCACATTACTCCCCACGTTGTTGATAGGTTTACCGCTGGGATTAGCGATTGCCCGACGACCGCGCTGGCAAAATGCCGCTTTCAGCGTACTCAACCTGATCCAGACTGTGCCTTCCGTGGCGCTGTTTGGCCTGCTGATTGCGCCGCTGGCGGGGCTGGTGGCTCACTTCCCGGTGCTGGCGAGTTGGGGCATCAGCGGCATTGGTCTGGCGCCCGCGCTAATCGCACTGGTGTTGTATGCGCTGCTGCCGCTGGTGCGCAGCGTGGTGGCCGGATTGCAGCAGGTGCCGCAGGAGGTGCGCGAAACCGCACGCGGTATGGGCATGAGTGCACTGCAACAGTTCTGGCACGCCGAACTCCCGCTGGCGCTGCCGGTGTGGCTTTCGGGCTTGCGTGTGGTGGTGGTGCAAACCATTGGACTGGCGGTGGTCGCGGCGCTGATTGGTGCCGGTGGCTTTGGCGCCATTGTATTTCAGGGATTACTCAGCAGCGCACTGGATTTGGTGTTGCTGGGCGTGATTCCGGTGGTGGCGCTGGCGGTGGTGTTTGATGCCGCATTGCGTTTACTGTCGGCACTGCTGGAGAGAACCGATGATTGAGTTTCACCAGGTAAGCAAAATGTTTGCGGGCAAAGCAGCGGTGCGCGATCTCACTTTGCATATTGAGAAGGGCAGTTTCACCGTGCTGATCGGCACCTCCGGCTCGGGCAAATCCACCACGCTGAAAATGATCAACCGGCTGGTTGAGCATGACAGCGGCGAAATCCGCTTTGCCGGTGAACCGATTGAACGCATGGATGCACGTGCGCTGCGGCGGCGTATTGGCTATGCCATCCAGTCGATTGGCCTGTTCCCGCACTGGAACGTGGCAAAGAATATCGCTACCGTGCCGTCACTGCTCGGCTGGCCGCAGGCAAAAATTCAACAGCGCGTAGAGGAGCTGCTGACGCTGCTCAATCTGGATACGCATCTGGCGACGCGTTTTCCCCATCAACTTTCCGGCGGTCAGCAGCAGCGGGTTGGCGTGGCGCGCGCGCTGGCCGCCGATCCCGAATTGTTGCTGATGGATGAGCCCTTTGGCGCGCTCGATCCGGTGAACCGCCAGGCACTGCAACAGGAGATGCTGCGTATTCAGAAGCTGTCAGGACGCACGGTGGTGCTGGTGACGCACGACATCGACGAAGCGCTGACGCTGGCGGATCAACTGGTGTTGATGGACGGCGGTGAAATCGTGCAGCAAGGCAAGCCGATTGAGTTGCTGACGCAGCCTGCCACGGATTTCGCCCGCGAATTCTTTGGCCGCAGCGAGCTTGGCGTGCGACTGCTGGCATTGGGACGTGCTGGCAGCGCCGCGCGGCGCGGCGAGTGGCTGGACGGTGAGCCAATAGCCGCGCACCTGACGCTGCGCGAGGCGCTGTCACAGTTTATCGCTCGGCGCACCGACAAACTGCCGGTGATCGATCAACATCAACAGCCGTTGGGTGTCCTGCACTTCAGCGATCTGCTGCGCCAGCGGGAGGGGATCTGATGCGTGTCTGGCGCGATCCACTGTACTGGCTGCTGGCGGTGTTTCTGCTGCTGCTGTGGGGGTTGCCGCATAGTGCACCGCTGTTTGCCCACTGGTTCCCGCAGCTGGAACGTCCGTTGTATCAGCAAGAGAGCTTCTGGCGGCTGGCCCTCGCACATCTGTCATTGGTGATCAGCGGCAGCGCACTGGCGATTTTTTTTGGCGTAGGCAGTGGTGTTTTTGCGACGCGACGCGCCGGGCGGGCGTTCAGGCCGTTACTGGAGACGCTGGCGGCAGCGGGGCAGACCTTTCCGCCGGTAGCGGTGCTGGCGATAGCCGTGCCGGTGATGGGCTTTGGCGCGACACCGGCCATCATGGCGCTGTTTCTTTACGGGTTGTTGCCTATTTTGCAGGGAACGCTGGCAGGTTTAGACAGCGTGCCGGACAGCAACCGGGAAATTGCCGTGGGGCTGGGCATGGGGCCATGGCGGCGCTTATGGCAGATTGAGCTGGCGCTAGCCGCACCGGTGATCATGGCAGGCGTGCGTACCTCGGTGATGATCAGCATCGGCACCGCGACCATCGCGTCGACAGTGGGCGCAGAAAGCCTGGGCTCGCCGGTGATTATCGGACTGAGCGGCTTTAACACCGCTTATGTGATTCAGGGGGCGCTGCTGGTCGCGCTGCTGGCACTGATTTGCGACCGCGTGTTAGAACGCGTGCAACGTCAACTCAGTGGCTGGGAAGGATAAGGCTGTAGCCCACCAGCATCATGCCACCCATGCCACCAATGGCCATCACGGCAAACAGGGAGCCAATGAGAATTTTATTCCAGTTCATAAGAGAAACCTGAGAAGAGTCATGGAGTGCGGCATGATAACGCGCACACCCGGCGAGGCAAAGGCCGTGTGTGCGATTTTTGTCAGGCGGGATCGTGAATATGAGTGGCAAACCCTTGTGCCTGCCAGTGTTCAAACTGCTCCAGTTGCCGACGCGTCGGTTTCTTACCGGTCCAGATAAACAGATTCTGACCAGGGAACAGCTCAGGACGCGGCATATCCAGCGGCTCGGCTAAGACATCCATGCGCCAGCCCTGCTGCGACAAGCGCCAGGCTTCCAGCCACAGGCGAGTGCGATCTTCCACGCCCCAGCCAATCATCAATGCATCTTTGCCGGCTTTTTTACGGCCGCCCGCCAGACAAAACGCCACGTAATCTATTAGCGCGCCATCCAGCAGGCTGCACATGGTACGGGCGGTGTGTTGATCCAGTCCCAGGCGCTGACGCACGGGCACAAACACGTGATCGATTAACGCATCTACCGGATGTTCGCGGCCTATGGTGGCAATTTTGGTGCGCAATTTAGCCGGACGAACGTGACGCAGCACGCTCATCAGCTCTTCCTGCAGCGCGGTCCAGCCATCGTGCACATTAACGGTTTGGCCTTCCAGCAAGGCTTTCACCTTGCCAACAGGCACACCGCTTTCTATCCAGCGCTTGATCTCCTCAATGCGCTGAACATCTTCATCATCAAACTGGCGATGACCGCCTTCTGTACGCTGGGGTTTTAGTAAACCGTAACGGCGCTGCCAGGCGCGTAGCGTTACCGGGTTGATTCCACAGCGTTCGGCAACATCGCCGATACTGTATAAGGCCATGGCGTCCTCGAAAATTCTGACCTGCATTACAACACCTTAACCGCCTCGTTTGGGTTGTACAACTCTTTTATATTTGTACAACTTGACGTTTTAAGCAAATTAAGGCTTTATTTCATATGTGAGAATTATTTCCCAAATATGAGAGGTGGACATGTCTGTACCGGATACCGAAGATCGACTGGCCGCACGATTAGCCGAATTGCGTGTGCAACGTGGCTGGTCACTGGACGAACTGGCGATGGCTACCGGCATCAGCCGGGCTTCATTGTCGCGCATTGAACGGGCGGAGACCAGCCCCACAGCCGCTTTGCTTAACCGACTATGTGTCGCCTACGGCTTGACCATGTCGCGCCTGTTGAGTGAAGTGGAAGAGGAGGCCGCGCTGCTGCTGAAAGCGAGCGATCAGAGCGTTTGGCGCGACGATGCCAGCGGTTATCTGCGTCGCAGTGTCTCGCCGCCCGCCAGCCATTTCAAGGCCGAACTGGTTGAGAGCGTGTTGCAACCCGGTGCGCGTATCGATTATGACGCACCGCCGGTACAGGGGCTGGAGCAGCATATCTGGCTGCAATCTGGCGAGCTGACGTTCACCATGGACGATCAACGCTGGACATTGCAGGCGGGGGATTGCCTGCGTTTTCATCTCACCGGCAAATCATCATTCCAGGCGCATCCTGAAGGCGGCGCGCGTTACATTCTGGTGGTGTGCAAACCATGATTGAAATTGAACAGTTAAGTGCCACTCAGGCACAGCCCCTGCTAGCCGCGTTGACCGAGGTGCTGCAGGGGTGCGTGGCTGACGGGGCCAGCGTCGGTTTTATTGATGCCGACGATCGCGCAGCGATGGAACGCTTCTGGCAGGATAAAATCTACAGCCTGGCAAGCGGCGATAATCAGCTGCTGGTGGCGCGGCAGCAGGGTGTGATTGTTGCGACGGTAATGGTCGGGTTTAGCGCCATGCCGAATGGGCGTCATCGCGCGGAGATCAGTAAATTGCTGGTACATCCCGCTGCTCGTCGCCAGGGAATTGCAACTCGTCTGATGCAGCAGGCTGAGCAATTAGCGGTTGAGCAGGGCAAAACGCTGCTGGTGTTGGATACGCGCAGCGGCGATGTGGCTACGCAGCTTTACTTATCGATGGACTGGCAAATTGCGGGTTCCATTCCGTTGTACGCCGAATCGACGGAAGGGGCGTTAGATGCCACCACGGTGATGTATAAAGTGGTGGGGTGATCGCACCAACTTAGTGCGCCTCTTCGGCCTCGGCCAGGCCCAGTGATTGCATGAACAGCCGGATAATCGGATTAATTTTCCGGCCTTTTTTCATCATCAGGCAGAACGGATTTTCCCGACGTACCGATTCATCACCCAATTCACACAGCTGCCCCCGCGCAATAAAGGGCGCGGCATAGTGCTCGGGTAAATAACCAATAAAGTGCCCGGTTAAAATCAGCATGGCGACGGATTCCACTTGCACCGCCTGCGCACCGCTGTCCTGTAATGGAATGAGGCGGCGGTCATCGCGCGGCGTCACATATAAATGATTAATGATTTTCTGCTCACGTAATATTTCCAACGATATATTCTTATCACAAGATCCAGAATATAAAGGATGTGACATTGAGCAATATAATTTCGAATATTCTTTATAAAGCGGGAAGTAATCAAAATCACTTTTCATTTCATAAACCGGCGCAATACCACAATGAAAACGGCCTTCACTCATCCCGCGTTCAATATCATCTAATTGCGCAGTCTGTAAGCGAATCTGCACCTTTGGTGCTTTCTGGTGCAACTGTTGCACCGCCGCGGTGACCGGGGAGTGCGGATCAGAAATGGTGTTATCTACCACGCAAATCGCGATGTCGCCCAGCAGTTCATTACGGCTGTTGTGCAGACGTTCGCGGAACAGATTCAGGGAGACGAACAGCTCCAGTGTGGCCTGATAGACATTAATGCCGTACTGCGTCAGTTCAAAGCCTTCGCGCCCCCGGCTGCATAACGTCATGCCGAGACGAATCTCCAGATCGGAAACCTGCTTACTGATGGCGGCTAAACCAATATTCAGTTCGTTGCTGGCAGCGGTTAATCCCCCGGCTTCCACCACGCATTTAAATACGCGAAGCAATTTTAAATCGATATTACTCAGTGCCAGAACCGCATTATCGCCGCGATTATTTGCATTGTTTCCAGACTGGGAAACTTTACTTTCCATCTTTGCTATTCAACTCCGGAATAATTGCGGTGAAAGTACAGTGAACCTGAAATATGACGTATTTACCAGTGTGAGTGTGAAATAAGTTTTTATTATCACCTCTGGTTCATTCATATCTTTTTCATATCGCTGACGAGTATCTGCAAGGGGAAATAGCATGTCTGATAATGCCGAACTGTTATGGGGTGCGCGCTTTAAAGCGGCACCGGCGGCCAGTTTAACCGCGCTGTCGCGCAGCCCGGATTATTACTTTGCCCTGGCACCTTACGATTTAGCAGGCTGCCGGGCACATGCCCGTGAGCTGGCTCGCGGCGATCTGCTGAGCAGCGAAGAACTCCATACCATGCTGGCGGCCATTGATGCGCTGGATGCCGATTATCGTGCGGGTAATCTGCATCCGATTGCGGCTGACGAAGATGTTCATACCTTTATTGAACGCGCACTGACCGAGCGCTTAGGACCATTGGGCGGCAAACTGCGCGCCGGCCGTTCGCGTAACGATCAGACCGTCAACGATTTGCGCCTCTACTTGCGTGACAACGGCCGCAAAGTCGTGAGTGCTTTACTGGCTCTGCAGCAATCTCTGGTCGAGCAAGCCGCACAGCACACCGAAAGCGTGGCGCCAGGCTTTACCCATTTACAGCAGGCACAGCCGATTGTGTTCGGTCATCAACTGCTGGCTCATGCGCAATCTTTTGCCCGCGACATTGAGCGCATGCAGGACTGGGATCGCCGCAGCGCGCGCTGCCCACTCGGTGCCGCAGCGATGGCCGGATCGGCGATTGCGCGCCAGCCGGAAAAAGCCGCTGAAGACCTGGCTTACCTCGCACCGTGCGAAAACTCGATTGATGCGGTGGCCAGCCGCGATTACGCCGCTGAATTCCTGTTCGTCACCAGCATGATCGGTATCAACCTTTCGCGCCTGTGCGAGGAGGTGTGCATGTGGGCTTCGCGCCAGTTCCGTTGGGTGGAGCTGCATGACAGCTATGCCACCGGCAGCTCAATCATGCCGCAGAAGAAAAACCCGGACATTGCCGAACTGACACGTGGTCGTTCTGGTCGTCTGGTCGGCAACCTGATGGCACTGCTCACCACCATGAAAGCCATGCCGCTCTCCTACAACCGCGACCTGAGCGATGACAAACGCAACGTGATTGATGCCGTGGACACGCTGCTGCTGGTGCTGCCTGCCATGGCCGGCATGATGTCGACGCTGAAATTCAACACCGACGTCATGCGCGAACAGGCACCGGACGGTTTCACTCTGGCCACCGAAGTGGCCGACTGGCTGGCGATGCGCGGCGTGCCGTTCCGTGAAGCCCATGAAATCACCGGCCAACTGGTGCAACTGTGTGAACGCGAAGATTGCGGCCTGTCCGACCTGAGCGATGCGCAGTTGCAAGCTGTCGATGCACGCTTAACGCCAGAAGTGCGCAGTGCCCTGACGCTGGAAGCGGCACTGGCGGCACGTAGCGGCTATGGCGGCACCGCACCGGCCCGCGTGCGCGAACAGCTCGCGCGTTTGCAAATCCTGATGCAGGACCAGCAGCGCTGGACTGAAGATTACGCTGGCCCGCGCGCCTGAGGAGACGTCTATGTCCCAATCCACCCCGGTTGAACCCGGCTTGAAAAATAGCCGCGAGCAGATGCATTACGATCTGGATCGCTATCAGGTGGTGCCACGTCGCTATTACGGCCGCATCACGGCTTCAGCGGTGATCCTGGTGCTGCTGGCGTTGCTGGTGAATGCCTTCGCCCACGGCAACATTGAATGGTCGTTTGTCGGCCAGTTCTTTACTGCTCAGGCGATCCTCAACGGCGTGGTGAACACGCTGATTATGTCGGTGCTGGCAATGGGACTCGGCATCCTGTTCGGCGTGATCACCGCGATTATGTATATGTCGCCCAATCCGGTGCTGCACTACATCGCCGTGGGTTACGCCTGGATCTTCCGTGGCACGCCGTTGATTCTGCAACTGCTGCTGTGGTTCAACCTCGCGCTGGTGTTTCCCACCATCAGTATTCCGGGCGTGTTCAGCGTGCAAACCGTCACCATCATGACGCCGTTCCTCGCGGCACTGCTGGGTCTGAGCATCAACCAGGGGGCTTATACCTCCGAAGTGGTGCGCGCCGGTTTGCTGTCCGTGGATACCGGACAGTACGAAGCGGCGAAGGCGATTGGCATGCCGCGTCTGCAAGCGCTGCAGCGCATCATTTTGCCGCAGGCGATGCGCGTGATTTTGCCGCCGGTGGGTAACGAATTCATCAGCATGATCAAAACCACCAGTCTGGCCAGCATGATTCAGTACTCCGAACTGCTCTACAACACGCAAACCATCTACTTCGCCAATGCGCGCGTGATGGAACTGCTGTTCGTGGCGGGCATCTGGTACCTGATCATCGTCACCGTGCTGTCGTTTGGTCAGAGTCGCCTTGAGCGCTTCTTCTCACGCGGCCACCGCCAGCGTCAGTAATTGGGAGAGAGAGATGAGAAACATCGTGCGCGCCGTCAAGGTGAACAAATATTTCGACCAGTTCCATGCGCTGAAGGATGTCAGCCTCGAAGTGAATTACGGCGAGGTGATGTGCATTCTCGGGCCATCCGGCTCCGGTAAAAGTACCTTCCTGCGCTGCATTAATCAGCTGGAGAAGGTCGATCAGGGTGGCATTTGGGTCGACAACGAATTAGCGGGCTATCGCATTGCGGGCAACAAACTGCATGCGCTGAGCGATAAGCAGATTGCTCGCCAGCGTCTGCAAACTGGCATGGTTTTCCAGCGCTTTAACTTGTTCCCGCACAAAACCGCGCTGGAGAACATTATCGAAGGGCCGTGCCGCGTCCTGCTGCGTCCAAAACGCGAAGCCAGTGAAGAGGCGATGGCGCTGCTGGATCGCGTCGGTCTGGCGCACAAAGCGCACGACTATCCGCAGTCACTGTCTGGCGGGCAGCAGCAGCGTGTGGCGATTGCCCGTGCGCTGGCGATGAAACCGAAACTGATGCTGTTTGACGAACCCACTTCGGCGCTGGATCCGGAGATGGTTGGCGAAGTGCTGGCGGTGATGCGCCAGTTAGCAAAAGAGGGCACCACCATGCTGGTGGTCACTCACGAGATGGGCTTTGCCCGTGAAGTGGCGAACCAGGTGGTCTTTATGGACGAGGGACGCATCATCGAGCAGGGCGCACCAGAAGACATTCTGTTGAACCCGCAAAACCCACGGATGAAAAACTTTATTAACGCGATTCTTCTTTAACGTGACCGGGGTGAAAAACATGAAAAAACTGTTATTGAGTGCCATCAGTGCCGCGCTGTTACTGCAATCTTCTGCCTGGGCGGATATCGCCGTGCCAGCCGCCATCAAAGAGAAAGGCCTGACTGTGGCAATCATGCCGAACTATCCGCCAATGGATTTTAAAGATCCGGCCACCAACCAACTCACCGGCGTGGATTACGATCTCGGTCAGGCGATCGGTGAGAAACTGGGCGTGAAGATCAACTGGCAGGAGATCGCCTTTGAGCAGATGGTGAACGCGGTGGTGACCAAGCGTGTTGATTTGGTGATGTCCGGCATGACCGACACCAAAGAGCGCCAGAAGGTGGTTAACTTTATCGATTACTTTAAAACCGGTCCGCAGTTCTACACTCAGGCAGCGCGCAGCGACATCAATAGCGCCATGGATCTGTGTGGTAAGAAGGTTGGCACCAGCCGTCGTACCACTTTCCCGGTAGAGATTGCCAACTGGTCTAAAGCGCACTGCGAAGCCGCCGGTAAGCCAGCCATCATCGTCGTCGGCGCCGAAGGTACGGCGGATGCACGCACCCAGCTGCGTCAGAACCGTCTGGATGGTGTGGTGCAGGGGAGTGAAACGCTGCCGTACATCATGGATCTTGAAAAAGGTAAATATAAGCCGCTCGATAAAGCCTTCTCCTTCCAGTACACCGGCATGGCGATTGGTAAAGATGCCAGCGAGCTGACCACTGCGGTACAAGCGGCGATTGACGCGATGATTGCTGATGGCAGCTACCAGAAGATCCTCGCGAAATGGGGTCTGGCTGACAATGGCGTGACTCAGGCGACCGTGAACCAGGGCTAAAGGAGCGTAGCGATGCAACAACCGGGCGCAGTGCGCTGGCCGCAGGGGAAACGCGGCTGTATGGCGCTGGCGTTTGACCTTGATGGTCCCACCGGCGATGCCATGTTGAATGGCAGCCTGTGGTCAACGCCAGAATATTTCACCTTTGGTGCGTATGGGCCGTACCGTGCGCTCGGGCGATTGCTCGACCTGCTGCGCGCTTTCCAGATTCCCGCCACGTTTTTTGTACCAGCGTGGGTCGTGGAGCAGTGGCCGCAGCAGTGTCAGGCGATTATCGAACAAGGCCACGAAGTGGCCTATCACGGCTATCGTCACGAATCTTTCTGGGCGATTTCGCCGGATGAACAGCGTGCCGTGATGGCGAAATCCGCTGAAATCTTTAAACAGCATTTGGGCATCACCGCCTGCGGTTTCCGCACGCCGTCAGGTGACTGGCATGCCGAAACGCCACAAATTCTGCGTGATGCTGGGGTGATTTATTCCAGCAGCATGCGCGGCGACGATCGTCCTTACAGCATCCCGGTGGCGGGTCACACGCCGCTGGTCGAGATCCCCGGTAAGTGGGAGATGGATGATTACGCCTCGCTGGCCTATACGCGCCAGCCTGACTTCCCGAAAGGCGGCGATCGTATTGCCAGCTATGCGCATACCCGTGATAACTGGCAGCGCGAATTCGACGGCGCAATGGATGAAGGCCTGTGCCTGACCACGCTGTTCCACCCGAAAATTTCCGGTCAGCCGGGCCGCATCCTGCTGCTGGAGCAGCTGTTTGAACATATGACGGCGCGTGATGACGTGTGGTTTGCGCGCTGTGATGCGGTGGCGCAGTGGTATCTGCAGGAGCAACAGCATGACTGAATCTTCCCGCTGGCCGCTGGGCTTCCAGTCCGCCGCCATCCTGACCATCGATTTCAATGATATCCACGGTATTTTGACCCAGGCACCTGCCGTCGCCGGACGCGATAAAACCCTGTCGGTATGGCGTTATGGCACCCTGCGCGGTGTGGATCGCTTGCTGGCGTTACTGGCAGAAAAACAGCTGCAAGCCAGCTGGTGTTTACCGGCAATTGTGGCGACAGAGCAACCGGAGCTGATTAAACGCATAGTGGCCGATGGGCATGAAATTGCCTGTAGCGGCGAGCGCCATGAAGACTTCTCGGCGTTGTCGCTGGAGCAGCAGCTCGCCAGCGTGACGCGCGGCTGCGACCAGCTGGCACAGTTTACTGGCAAACCGATTCAGGGTTTCCGCACCCCAGCAGGACAGTGGAAACCGGGCCTGGCGGAAGCGCTGGTGGAGCAGGGTATTCGCTGGTCATCAAGCTGGCGCGGCGACGATCTGCCCTACTTCCATCCCGGCACGCGGCTGGTGGAACTGCCGATGCACTACACCCTGGAAGATGAACCCTATTTTGCCTTTAACCTGAGCCCGGCCATCCCACCGGGGCAGTCGCGGATTGCACCTTATGCCGAAACGCTGGCGAACATGACACAAGACTTCCACGGCTTCCACCGCTTTGGCCTGTGTTATCTGCTGCGCCTGCATCCGGAAATTATCGGCACTGCCGGGCGCATCGGCTTGCTGCGTGAACTGATCGAGACGCTGCAACAGCACAATGTGTGGATCGCCACGGCGGAGCAGGTGGCGGCGCATTGGCAAACGCAGCCGGACAATGATTTTTCCCATCCGGCAGAAGTGTTTACCCGCATCACGGGAGGGGCGCATGGCCTCGACGCTTGAACAACTGGCGGCATTTATCGCCGACACCCGTTTTGAACAGCTGCCTGACGCGCTGGTCGAACAGGCGAAGCGCCATCTGCTGGATACGCTCGGGGCGTCACTGGCGGGCAGCGACAGTCCTATCTGGCGCGAATGTTTGTCATTGGCGTTCGCAGAAGGTGGGCATCAGCAGGCACAAGTGTGGGGAAGTGCAAAGCAGGTGAGTCCACGCCAGGCGGCATGGCTCAACGGCGTGGCCGCACATATGTATGAGTTGGATGATACCGGCGGCTGCGATCACTCTGGCGCGGTGGTTATTCCCGCCATTCTGGCGGCACTGCCTTTGGCGACGCAGCCGGTTGACGGTCAGGCGCTGCTGGTGGCCATGGTGATCGGTTATGACGTCGGACGCCGGGTGCTGGAAGCTTGCGGCGGCTACTCTGCGCATAACGGCGCAGGCTGGCACTCCACCGCCAGCTGTGGCGTGTTTGGTGCCGCAGCGGCGGTGTGTTCACTGCTGCTGCTGGATCGCGATCAGTGCGCGTCGGCCATGGGCATTGCCGCCAGCTTTAGCGGTGGGCTGTGGGGCTTTATTCACGACGGCTCGCACACCAAAAAGCTGCATGCCGCACGTGCAGCTGAAGGTGGCGTGCAGGCGGCCTTGTTGGCGCAGCGCGGTATCAACGGACCCTCGGCGGTATTTGAAGCGAAGTGGGGTGGATTCCTGCAAACCCTGGCCGCTGAAACACAGCAACCCGCTGCATTAACCGCCGACCTTGGTGTGGTGTGGAAGCTGGCGCGCTGCTCGATCAAGCCGTATGCCGCTTGTCGTGGGACGCATTCGGCGATTGATGCGCTGGGGTTACTGCTAAAAGAACACCCGGTGCGTGTCGAGCAGATTGAACGTATCGTGGTAGGGCTGAATCCGTTCCTGCTGGAGATGTGTGGCGGACGTGAGTTGCAGAGCCTGGCAAGTGCGCAAATGAGCCTGCCGTATGCACTGGCGGCGCGTGCGCTGTATGGCTCCGCTGAATTGTCCAGTTACGATGATGCCAAACGTCTGCATCCTCAGGTTGAAGCCTTTATGGCGCGGATTGAGTTGATGATTGATGAGCAGCAGGGGCGTGACGACGAGCCGTGGGTGCGTGTTGAAACTCAACAGGGCGAGCAGTGGCAGCAGCATGTGCCGGTACCGTCTGGTGCGCCCGCGAATCCGCTGAGCCTTGAAGCGCTGCTGGCTAAATACCGTAGCTTAGCGGGGCGTGTGTTGCCCGTTGAGCAGGTTGAACAGCTGGAAGCGATTTGCATGGAGCTGGATGACGTCGCGGATGTGCAGGAAGTGGTGACGCTGCTGGCTCGTGCATAGGGTGTAGGTGTAAAAATTTGCACCTAACCTGTCGCAGTGCCTTGGGTATGCAGGTTAATTTTTATCTCCGCAATTTTATTTTCAGGCGCTGCTGTTACTAATAGGCGGTGACGCAGGCTGGGGGCGCTTTGGCGCTGGCGTCCTCGCGCCGCTGACGCGGTACCCTCACTTCGTTCGTCTGCCTGACGGAACGGCGGGGGATGGCACATCCCTGTGCCGCCCCGCCTTTCGCCCGCGTCCTGCGGGCTATCCTGGCAGACTCACTCTGCTCGGCGCTGTGGATTGCCTGCGCCAAAGCGCCCCCAGCCTGCTCATTAACCATCGTGCTTGCTGTTAAATGCAGCCTGGTTTTAGTCCATAGCGGGCATGTTGATCCAGATCTTCCAGACTGCTGCTGAAGTGCGTGCTGGTGAAAAGGGCACATTGCGTAAGGCCGCAGCACCGCTGATGCTTCTATAGTGGGGCAGGAAATCCACACAGGGATGACGCAAATTTTACAGTCTGCTGAGGAGCTGAAGTAAATGCTGTTGGAAGGGGCACAATATTTGAGGCCGTAGCACCTCTGCTGCTGCAAGGGCTATCCGCAGCGCTGAGGCTTTTACGTTGGGCCAGGAGATCCACGCAGGGATGCGTGGATCAGTTCGGGGCCGACCAGGGATGGTCGATCCCCGAACGTTCCGTCGGCACGACGTGTAAGCCGAGGGCACCGCGTCAGCGGCGCGAGGACTGCCCGGCAGCAGCAGAGGTGTTACGGCCCGCACCCAGCACAGGACTCAGCCTCCAGCCTCCAGCCTCCAGCCTCCAGCCTCCAGCCTCCAGCCTCCAGCCTCCAGCCTCCAGCCTCCAGCCCCCAAACTAAACACACCTATACTTTTCGTTCTCACTCCGCATAAGTACTCGTCTCATCCTGCTCAAGTACTTAGCTCAGATTTAAACCCGATCAGCCAACCCTTCAATCCGCTGCATCGCCGCCAGCAGGCGGGCTTCGGTCACTTCGACCGACATATTCTCCATATCCGGTGCGTGCACGGATTCACGCACAATCAGCGCCAGCTCGGCATCATCCAACTCGGCAATCTCACTCAGCGTCAATGGCACACCGCAGTCACGTGCCAGACGCATCTCATCCAGCACCTCTTCATCGCTGCGATCTTCCAGCGCCAGCAGGCACAGATTACCGAAGCCCACCAACAGGCCATGACCAAACTCACGCGTCTTATCGCAGAAGGTAAAACCTTCATAAATCGCATGTGAAGCCGCTGCGTGGGCGCCGTTGCTCATCAGCGAGGTCAATCCCGCCCAGGTAAAGATGGCATCCAGCACCTGATCCAAAGAGGCACTGCTCTCACCGCGCAGCACTGCTGCATAAGCTGCCGGGCCGTGTTCCGCGATCACGTCATAGCAAATCTGGCTATGTGCCAGCGATGACAATGCATTGCCTTCGCGCGCCGGATGGCGGACGCTCACCGCGCGGAACTCATACCATTTTGCCAGGGTGTCGCCCAGACCAGCAGCCAGCCAGCGAGCAGGGGCTTTAGCCAGCAACTCACTGTCGATGATCACTGCCGCCGGTGCCTGTGGCAGCGGGAAAATATCGAAGAAATTGCCGTTATCGTCGTAGCGAATGGTCAATGGCGTCACTGCCGAACAGGTGGCGGCAATGGTCGGGATGGTGATAAACGGCAAGCCCAACTGCGCGCCCACGGCTTTTACGGTATCCAGCGATTTACCGCCGCCGACACCGATAATCACGTCAGCTTGCAGTTCGGTAGCGATCGCCGCCAGACGGTTAATCTGATTGATTGAAGTCTCACCACCAAACCACTCCTGCGCCAGCAGCGTCACGTTGGCTGCCAGCAGTTGAGCGCGCACCTGCGCTTCCACCGATTGCAATGCCTGATGGCCGCCGATCAGCAGGGCGCGTTTGCCCAGCCCCGCACAAATCTCGCCCAGTTGATTGATCACACCCGCACCGCGCAGCACGCGCGCCGGAAACACCAAATTCTGTTGTGTCATGCTTTCTTCTCTGTGTAACGGACGCCGGGCAATACGCACAGCATCTCATAAAGGATATTGGCCGCCAGCTGGGAGGTCATGCCGCTGATATCGTACGGCGGTGACACCTCGACCAGATCGCCACCGACCAGATTGAGTCCGCGACAGCCGCGCACAATCTCCAGCCCCTGCATCGAGGTCAAACCACCCACTTCCGGTGTACCGGTGCCGGGTGCCCATGCAGGATCGAAACTGTCGATGTCATAGCTGAGATACACCGGACCGTCGCCGATGCGTGCACGCACCTCAGCCATTAATGGGGCCATGGAGCGATACCAGCACTGTTCGGCAGGCACCAGATGGAAGCCCTGATCGACGCCCCACTGGAAATCATCGGCGGCGTAGCCTTGAGCACGCTGACCAATCTGCACCACGCGCTGGCAGTCAAGCAGGCCTTCTTCCACCGCGCGGCGGAACGTGGTGCCGTGGGCAATCTTCTCGCCAAACATCTCATCGTTGGTATCGGTATGCGCGTCAATATGGATCAGGCCCATTGGCCCATGCTTCTTCGCCAGCGCGCGCAAAATCGGCAGTGTCAGCGTGTGATCGCCACCGAGCGTTAACGGAATAATCGGCCAATTATTCAGCTCGGTATAATAGTTTTCGATGATGTCGACCGACTTCAGCAGACTGTAGGTATTGATCGGCACATCGCCGAGATCGCCGACGCGCAACGAATCAAAAGGGGCCGCGCCGGTCGCCATGTTGTACGGGCGAATCATTACCGAATCGGCGCGAATGGCACGTGGACCGTAGCGCGTGCCGCTGCGCTGCGACGTACCGATATCCAGCGGAATGCCTACAAACGCCACATCAAGATCGGCAGGGGATTCGGCAGCGGGCAAACGCATCATGGTGCCACGGCCAGCGAAACGGGGCATCTCGTTGCCACCCTGCGGCTGAGGAAAATCGGTCATCACGAACTCCTTCGGCTAAGTGAGTCTTATCATGGCCTGAGGGAGACGCGGGAAAAATCCTTGACAGTAAATAATCACTTCATAGATTGGTTAACTTTAGTCAGTAATCACTGAAGGAAATGCGGTGCAAACATTACCTAATCTCAAACTGCTGCAGGTGTTTGCCAGCGTGGTGGAAAATCAGGGCTACTCGCGTGCACAGCAGGCGCTGAATATGACCACCCCCGCCATCAGCGCTTACATGAGTGAGCTGGAAACGCAGCTGGGGTTTATTCTGTGCCAGCGCGGACGTGGCGGCTTTACCCTCACCAGCAAAGGCGAGCAGTTTCATCGCTACAGTCAGGAAATGCTGGCCACGCTGGCGGGTTGGCAGGAGCAGGTCGAGACGCTGAAAAGCGCGCAAGGTGGCACCTTTTCGTTGGGTGTGGTGGATGCGACAGTGACTGACAGCACGCTGGATCTGCCGGCGGCGATTGCGCGCTTTAATCAGCGTTTTCCGGCGGTATTTTTTAATCTCAGCGTGCGCGATCCCAATGAACTGCAGCAGCAGTTACTGGAAGACCGCCTTGATCTGGCAATCGGGCACTTTCCACTGCGTGCCAGCAATCTGGTCACCATTCCGCTTTATGAGGAGCAACACTGGTTGTATTGCAGTCCGCACCATCCACTGGCGCAGGGCGATCCGGATATGCGCACCGTGCAGCAAACCGGCATGGTGACGCGGCGTTACTGGAATCAGCAGGAGTTAAACAAGCGCGGCTTCCGCCAGACTAACGCCTCAGTGGAGAGTATAGAGGCGCAGTTGACGCTGATCCTCTCCGGGAGATATATCGGCTATTTGCCGGAGCATTACGCGCAAAGCGGAGAACAGCAGGGCACGCTATGCCGCTTGTTGCCACAGCATTTTCACTTCCGCGCACCGTTTTCGTTTGCCTTCCGCCGTGGACGCGCGCGCGAAACGCTGATCCGCGCGATGCGTGAAATTCTGAATCCAGCGCGAAAAAATAGCAGTGAAAGCTGACGCTGCGCCGATACTGTGTAAAAATACAGGCCAATTCAGCAAACAGTAATCAACATGGCCCTGACAGCAGCGATAAAAAGCCAGATTGCGCAATGGTATAAGGCGCTGCAGCAGCAGGTTCCTGACTTTATCCCCCGTGCGCCACAGCGTCAGATGATCGCTGAAGTGGCGAAAAGCCTGGCCGGTGATGAAGGCCGCCATCTGGCGATTGAGGCCCCCACCGGCGTGGGCAAAACCTTGTCTTATTTGATCCCCGGCATCGCGGTAAGCCGCGCCGAGGAGAAACGGTTAGTGATCAGCACCGCCAACGTCGCGCTGCAGGATCAAATCTTCAGCAAAGACCTGCCGCTGCTGAAAAAAATCATCCCCGATCTCACCTTCACTGCTGCATTTGGTCGCGGCCGCTATGTCTGCCCGCGCAATCTCGCGGCGCTGGCTGCGACGGAAGATCAGCAAGGCGATTTGCTGCTGTATCTCGATGAAGAAGCGGTAACCGGGTCGAAAGAAGAGCAGAAGTTCTGTGCCAAACTGGAAAAGCAACTCAGCAGCTACAAATGGGACGGCCTGCGCGATCACTCCGATGTCTCGATTGATGACAGCCTGTGGCAGCGCCTTTCCACCGATAAAGCCAACTGCCTGGGGCATCACTGTCGCTGGTATCGTGAATGCCCGTTCTTTGTCGCGCGCCGTGAAATTGAACAGGCAGATGTGGTGGTGGCGAACCATGCGCTGGTGATGGCGGCGATGGAGAATGAATCCGTCTTACCACCTGCCAAACACCTAATGCTGGTGCTGGACGAAGGTCATCATCTGCCGGAAGTGGCGCGTGACGCGCTGGAGATGAGTGCGGAAATCACTCCCGGCTGGAGCAGCTTGCAGCTCGATCTGTTTGTGCGGCTGGTGGAAACCATCATGGCACAGTTCCGCCCGAAATCGCCGCCACCGCTGACCAACCCAGAGCGGTTAAAAGGCCATTGCGATGAGATGCGTGAACTGCTGCAAATCCTGTGCGACGCGCTCAATCCGCTGTTACCCGCGCACAATCAGCCGGGCGAGTTTCGTTTTGTGCTGGGTGAGTTGCCGGAAGAGCTGATGACGATGTGCGCACGGCTGTTCAAACTGAGCGATGCATTGCGCGGGTTGAGCGAAGGGTTACTCAATGAGTTGGGTGAGCAAACCGGCAAAGCCGACATCATGCGTCTGCATCGGGCAATCATTCAGCTTAACCGCCAGTTTGGTTGGTTCGAATCGATCAGCAAACTGTGGCGACTGGCGGCCATGGAGAAAGCCTCTAATGCGCCGGTATCGAAATGGATTACCCGTGAAATTCGGGACGGCCAGGCGCATCTGCTATTCCACTGCGCCGGGATTCGCGTCAGCGATCAGCTGGAGAAACTGCTGTGGCGCAAGATTCCGCATGTGGTGGTGACCTCGGCGACCTTGCGTTCACTGAACAGCTTCAATCGGCTGCAAGAGATGTCAGGGCTAAACGAGAAAGCGGGCGATCGCTTTGTGGCGCTGGATTCGCCATTTAATCATGTCGATCAGGGCAAGCTGGTGATCCCGCAAATGCGCTATGAACCGCTGATGGCTAATGAAGCGGAGCACATTGCCGAGATGGCAGGCTTTTTCCTGCAACAAATGGCAGAAGAGAAGCACAAAGGCGTGCTGGTGCTGTTTGCCAGCGGGCGCGCGATGCAGCAGTTTGTCAGCCATGTCAGCGCATTACGCTTATCGATGTTGGTGCAGGGCGATCAACCTCGTTCGCGCTTAGTGGAACTGCATCGCCAGCGAGTCGAAGCGGGGCAAACCAGTATTCTGGTTGGACTGCAGTCTTTTGCTGAAGGCCTGGATTTAAAGGGCGATCTGCTGACGCAGGTGCACATCCATAAAATCGCTTTTCCCCCGGTAGACAGTCCGGTAATTTTGACCGAAGGGGAGTGGTTGAAGAGCCTGAAACGCTACCCGTTCGAAGTGCAGAGTCTACCGAGCGCTTCGTTTACGTTGATTCAGCAGGTCGGCCGTCTGATTCGTAGCCATCACTGCTTCGGGGAGATCGTGATATACGATCGGCGACTGCTTAATAAAGCTTATGGCAGTCGGCTGCTGGCCGCCTTACCGGTGTTTCCGATTGAACAACCGGCGGTGCCCGAAGCCAGCATAAAACCAGTGGTAAAAGTAGCGGTTAAAACCGCAGTCAAACCAGCGAAGCGTAAAAGTAAGAAATCTTAGGTGTGCCCAGACGCACATCAATGACCTTTTGGCAGCCGGTTATCGGCGCGCCCTGGAAGCGGGAATGCCCTGATGGAACTGAATAAAATTATCAAAGAGATTGGGCGCGGTAAGAACCACGCGCGCGATATCGATTTCGACACCGCCGTTGCCCTTTACAGCGCCATGCTGGCGGATGAAGTGCCAGAACTGGAGCTCGGCGGTGTGCTGATCGCCCTGCGTATCAAGGGCGAAGGCGAAGAGGAGATGCGCGGTTTTTACCACGCTATGCAGCAGCAAATGATGCAGTTGCAGCCGCCCGCCAATCGCCCGATGCCAATTGTGATCCCCAGCTACAACGGCGCACGTCGTCAGGGCAATCTCACGCCGCTGTTAGCTTTACTATTAAGCAAACTCGGGTTTCCGGTGTTGCTGCACGGTGTGAGTGACGATCCAACCCGCATCACCACCGAAGCGGTACTGGCAGCGCTGGATATTGCGCCGGCCACCACGGCGCAGCAGGCACAAGCGAAACTGGAGAGCGGTGAGCTGGCGTTTATCACCATCGATCACCTGTGTGCACCGATGGCAAAACAGCTGTCGCTGCGCTGGCGCATGGGCGTGCGTAACAGCGCACATACGCTGGCGAAGCTGGCGACACCGTTTACCGAACGTGCCGCGTTGCGTCTGGCGAGTGTTTCCCATCCCGAATATGTGCCGCGCGTCGGCAAGTTCTTCCAGGATATTGATGCACCCGCCATCCTGCTGAATGGCACCGAAGGTGAAGTGTATGCCAACCCACAACGCTGTCCGGCGATTAACTACATTGGCGGTGCGGGCGCAGAGGCGGAAGTGTGGGTTGAGCGCCAGCCAGAAATCAGCGTGGAACTGCCAGAAAGTAAAAATGCGCAAGACACCGCAGACTGGATCAAACAGGTACTGGCCGGCGAACGTGCCGTGCCGCAGGCGCTGCGTTTACAGCTGGCGTGCTGCTTAGTGGCCACCGGAGAGTCAGCGACGCTGGATGAGGCGGAAACGCGATTGCAGCAAGCTGGGATCTGACGGGTAAATCAATACCCGCAGCCTTGGGTTGCGGGTCAAACGCACAGTCGAGAGAGGATATAAAATCAATCGTGCAATCGTGCAATCGTGCAATCGTGCATCGAGGGGGTTTGCGGGGTGGATGCATAGCGGGCAGGTAACCGATTCCCTTCAGCTTGAGTCGCGCCGTCGAATCTATTGCTGCCTGATACAATGCCGCTTGAGATTGCTGGTTTTAGAAATCCGCCAGTCAGGCTTTAACCAACATGCCACCTCGATTGATATTCCTGGGTTCCGCGAATCCTGCCAGTCAGGCTTTGACCAGCACGTTCTCCACTAGTTGCTGCCAGAAGCGGATACCAATCGGTATCAGATCATCATTGAAATCATAATGCGCGTTGTGCAATGGGGCGGAGGGGGATGCGCCATCGGCACCGAGCCAGAAGTAAGCACCCGGGCAAGATTCCAGCATACAGGCGAAATCTTCCGAGGCCATGGAAGGATTCACCTGCCAGTGCACCTGCGATTCACCTAACACGCGCTGGGCAACCTCGCGCACCTGTTCCGCTGGACCGGCATGGTTGGCGGTGACGGGATAACCCGGATACCAGTGAATCTCGCCGCTGACGCCAAACGGGCGCGGCAGGGTAGTGACAAAATCTTCAATCAGACTGCGCACGCGGTCACGTACGTCAGTCTGCAAACATCGCACCGTACCACGCAGCACAATCTGCTCGGGAATCACATTGATCGCCTCACCACCGTGGATCTGCGTCACGCTCACCACCGCTGACGCCAGCGGTGACAAACGGCGTGACGGAATGGTTTGCAGCGCCATGATCAGCTCTGCTGCCACCACCATCGGGTCGGCACCGCTCTCCGGCATCGCCGCATGACAGCTTTTGCCGTTCAGGCTGATTTCAAAGGAATCGAGCGAGGCCATCATCGCACCTGGATTCACCGCCAGCGAACCCACCGGCAAACCTGGCCAGTTGTGCATGGCGTACACCGCATCCATTGGGAAACGGGTAAACAAACCTTCTTCCACCATTTTCCGCGCACCGCCAAGATTCTCTTCCGCGGGCTGAAACAGGAAGTGCACCGTGCCTTTGAAGTTGCGCGTCGCGGCCAGTTGGCAGGCCGCCGCGAGCAGAATGGCCGTGTGTCCGTCGTGACCGCAGGCGTGCATCACGCCTGAGCGGGTAGATTTCCACTCCGGCGCGCCTTTTTCGGTAATCGGCAATGCATCCATATCGGCGCGTAAACCAATCACCGGGCCTGGGCCGTTTTCCAGTGTGCCAATCACGCCAGTGCCTGCCAGGCTACGGAACACCTGTAACCCTGCTTCAGCGAGCACATTCGCAACCAGTTCACTGGTTTGTTGCTCCTGGTAACCGAGTTCAGGATGTTGGTGTAACTGACGACGCCAGTTCAGGGCGTTTTCCAGCAGGACGGCAGGCAGGCTCATAAAGTAAGGCTCTCCATCAGCAGCAGTTGCTGCGATTTCTCTGACACGTAACGTGATGTCTCCACTGTAGTGGTAAGCGCAGGGCGGCGTCTATCGTGGAAAGGAATAATTCGGCTATAGGGTATAGCGGAATGGAATATACCCGGCAGCATGCAGCATGCAGCATGCAGCATGCAGCATGTTGCATTTAAGGATTTAAGGATTTAAGGATTTAAGGATTTAAGGATTTAAGGATTTGAGGGTTGAGAGTTGAGGGTTGCGGGTTGAGAGTAGAGAGTAACGAGGAAATTTGGCGGCTGAACTAAGGTCGCCCGGTTAAGGGCGACTTCAGTTATCACGACAAATTACTTCTGCATCGGCAGGTTCAAGCCATGTTCTTTCGCGCAGCTCTGCGCCAGTTCATAGCCCGCATCCGCGTGACGCATCACACCGGTTGCCGGGTCATTCCACAATACGCGGCCAAGACGCGCGTCGGCTTCGGCAGTGCCGTCGCAGACAATCACCACGCCGGAGTGCTGCGAGAAGCCCATGCCAACGCCGCCGCCGTGATGCAGGCTAACCCAGGTCGCGCCGCCTGCGGTGTTCAGCAGGGCATTCAGCAGCGGCCAGTCGGAGACAGCATCCGAACCGTCTTTCATCGCTTCAGTTTCACGGTTTGGTGAGGCGACGGAACCACAGTCCAGGTGGTCACGGCCGATGACGATAGGCGCTTTCAGTTCACCGTTGCGCACCATTTCGTTGAATGCCAGTGCGGCTTTATGGCGCTCGCCCAGTCCCAGCCAGCAGATGCGCGCTGGCAGTCCCTGGAAGGCAATACGTTCCTGCGCCATGTCGAGCCAGCGGTGCAGGTTCTTGTGCTCCGGGAACAGCTCCTTCAGCTTGGCATCGGTTTTGTAGATATCCTCTGGATCGCCTGACAGCGCCACCCAGCGGAACGGACCTTTGCCTTCGCAGAACAGCGGGCGAATATAGGCGGGTACGAAGCCTGGGAAATCAAAGGCGTTTTTCACCCCTTCATCCAACGCTACCTGACGGATGTTGTTACCGTAATCCACGGTCGGCACGCCCATATGATGGAAGTCGAGCATGGCCTGCACATGCACCGCCATTGACGCGCGAGCGGCTTTTTCAACCGCTTTAGGATTGCTGACGCGCTCGGCCTGCCAGCGATCCAGATCCCAACCCACTGGCAGATAGCCATTGATTGGATCGTGTGCAGAAGTCTGATCGGTGACGATATCCGGCTTCATGCCACCCGCTTTGGCGCGCTTCACCAGCTCCGGCACGATTTCCGCGGCGTTGCCCAGCAGGCCAACGGAAATTGCCTGCTTCGCTTTGGTGGCTTTCTCAATCAGATCCAGCGCTTCGTCTAAGGTATACGCTTTATGGTCAACGTAACGGGTGCGCAGACGGAAATCGATGCGGGATTCCTGGCATTCAATCGCCAGCACGCTGGCACCGGCCAGTACGCCCGCCAGCGGTTGTGCGCCGCCCATGCCGCCCAGGCCTGCTGTCAGGATCCAGCGACCGCTCAGATCGCTGTCATAATGCTGGCGACCGGCTTCGGCGAAGGTCTCAAAGGTGCCCTGCACGATGCCCTGTGCACCGATGTAGATCCAGGAACCGGCGGTCATCTGGCCGTACATCATCAGGCCGGCTTTATCCAGCTCGTGGAAATGATCCCAGTTAGCCCAGTGTGGCACCAGGTTAGAGTTAGCCAGCAGCACGCGAGGTGCATCGGCATGAGTACGGAACACGCCCACTGGTTTACCAGACTGGATCAGCAGGGTTTCTTCAGGCTGCAACGCACGCAGTGAACGCAGAATCTGCTCAAAGCACTCCCAGTTACGCGCGGCTTTACCGATGCCGCCGTATACCACCAGATCTTCCGGGCGCTCGGCCACATCAGGATCGAGGTTGTTCTGGATCATGCGGTAAGCCGCTTCAATCAACCAGTTCGCACAATGCAGTTCGTTACCGCGCGGCGCACGGATTTCACGGGCAACAGCCTGAGATAAAGTTTCGCTCATCATCAATTCCTTAAAGGGAAGGTGAACGCTGGCTTGGCAGCAGCGCAGTCAAAGATTCAGGCCAGGCGTGACTGCTGGCCCACAGACGCATGGATTCGATATCCGGCGCCATTAAACGGTCTTGATCAAGGAAGGCAACGTTCTCGCGGATGCGACTCATCTCTTGTTCCAGCGCAGTCGAGCTTTGCAGTGGACGATGGAAGTCGATACCTTGCGCCGCAGCCATGGCTTCAATGCCGACCACGGCAGCGGTGTTGAAGCACATATCACCGAGGCGACGCGCGGCGTAGGTGGCCATCGACACGTGATCTTCCTGGTTCGCAGAGGTCGGCAGGCTATCCACGCTACCCGGATGCGCCAGCGATTTGTTTTCAGAAGCCAGTGCGGCAGCGGTGACCTGAGCAATCATAAAGCCAGAGTTCACACCACCATCGCGCACCAGGAATGGCGGCAGGCCTGAGAGACCAGTATCCAGCAGCAGCGCCATACGGCGCTCGGAAATGGCGCCGATTTCGGCAATCGCCAATGCGATGATATCGGCGGCAAATGCCACAGGTTCGGCGTGGAAGTTACCGCCCGAAATCACATCACCGCTTTCACTGAACACCAGCGGGTTATCAGAGGCCGCGTTGGCTTCGATTTGCAATACACGCGCCGCATGGCTGAGGTTGTCTAAACACGCGCCCATCACCTGCGGAACGCAGCGAATCGAGTAGGGATCCTGCACGCGACCACAATTGGTATGTGAGCTGAGGATTTCACTGCCTTCCAGTAAGGAAGAAACGGCAGCGGCTACCGCGATTTGCCCGTGCTGACCGCGCGCCTGATGAATACGTGCATCGAAAGGTTTTACCGAGCCTTTGATCGCTTCCAGTGACAGCGCGCCGGCCATCAGCCCTGCGGCGAACAGGTTCTCAGCTTCAAACAGGCCACGCAGTGCCAGGGCGTTGGAAACCTGGGTGCCATTCAGCAGTGCCAGACCCTCCTTCGGTCCCAGCACAATCGGCTGCAGGCCGACGCGTGCCAGCCCTTCGGTGGCAGGAATCAGTCCTCCGTCAACGCGTACCTGACCCTCGCCCAGCAACATCAGTGACAGATGGGCCAGCGGTGCTAAATCGCCGGATGCGCCAACCGAACCTTTTTCCGGGATACACGGCATCACACCGGCATTAAACAGCGCCAGCAGGGCTTCGATTAACTGGATACGTACGCCGGAGTGACCACGTGCCAGGCTGATAATTTTAGTGGCGACCACTAAACGCGTGACGTTATCGGGCAGTAAGTTGCCCAAACCCACGCTGTGCGACAGCACCAGATTGCGCTGCAACTCTGCCAGACGCTCAGCAGGAATCTGTGTCTGGGCCAGTTTGCCGAAGCCGGTATTGATGCCGTACACCACTTTGCCTGATGCCACGATGGCATCGACGGTTTCATTCGCGCGATCGATGGCCGCACGAGCGTCATCCGCTAACGTGAGCTTCACCTTGCTTTGATAAATCGCCCGCAAGGTCGCGAGGTCCACTTCACCGGGAACGAGGCGAATTTCCTGAACCGAACCTGACATAGTCTACTCCTGTCTATACAAGTGATCGGGTGCTACCTGTAAGCCCTGGGTTTACGATGTGGCATGGGGTAGCACCATTGAATGAGCTGAGTGAAGCATAAGTGTCTAATCTTGTCTATACAAGTAGCAAGTGCTGTGCCAGATTGATTGGATTCTGTGAAATGCGCCGCAATGCGGGATGTGTCATCCAGCCGCAGCTGCATTGCACCGAAACAGGGAGAACGCTGCACTGTTAACGGGCTGTCTGCACAATTGGATGTATATACATTTACGTGCTGAGACAGTAAACTTTGGGCATTATTCGGAAAAGGAACAGGATATGGCGGAGCAAACGGCAATAGCGCAGCTGGCCGCAGCGATGGGCGATGAGCCAGCACCGATTTATCAGCGCGTGAAACAGGCGATCGTCAGCCAGATCCGGGAAGGTCACTGGAAAGCGAATCAACGCGTACCGTCCGAAAGTGAACTGGTTAACGAACTGGGCGTGAGCCGCATGACCATTAACCGTGCGCTGCGTGAACTCACCAGCGAAGGTTTTTTGGTACGCATGCAAGGCGTCGGCACCTTTGTCGCGGAGATGAAGGGTTACACCGCGATGCTGGAAGTGCATAACATCGCCGATGAAATTGCCCAGCGTGGTCATCGCCACAGCTGCAAAATTTTGTCGATTGGGCAGATGAAGGCCGATCCGGAGCAGGCCGCTGTGTTGGGCTTATCCACCGGGCAGACGCTGTATCATTCGTTGATTGTGCATTACGAAAACGATATGCCGGTGCAACTTGAAGATCGTCTGGTCAACCCGCTGGTGGCGCCGGATTACCTTAGTCAGGATTATCATCAACTGACGCCCTACACCTATTTGATGCGCGTGGCGCCGTTGACCGCCGGTGAGCATATTGTGGAAGCGGTACTGCCCGATTTGCGCCAGCGTAAACATCTGGCGCTGGATGAGCACGAACCCTGCTTGTTGATTCGTCGTCAGACCTGGAGCGACAACAAGATTGTGACTTACGCGCGCCTGCTCTATCCAGGCTCGCGCTATAAGTTACTCGGTCGTTTCAGAGGACACGGCTAAGCGCCACAAATAGCAGGCTGGCATCCGAGGTTCGCGGTGCCAGCTGCGTCTCTTTATCCAGCCACCACATTCCCTGATTAACCGTGATGCGTTTGACGTCCGTACTCTGCCATTCGCCGGATAATACCCACGCGACACCGTGTTGGCTGGTAGCGGCGTGTTGCACAACCTCCACCTGTGCCTGCCAACTGTCGCGGCGTGTCATGATATTGAAATCCTGACAGCTGCCGCTGATCTGTGCCTCAATCGACCATTCCCCGGGAAATGCCCACGGCTGATGCGGCAACAACGCGTGCTCGACGCTTTCGCTGCGCAGCACCACGCTATCGCCACTCAGCAGCGTAATCACACGATCGATACCGGGGAATGGCGAAAAAGGCCCGTCGGCATCGATGGTGGCAATACTGGCGCGCCAGCCAAATTGGGTCTCACCGGGCGGGAAGCTGATGATTTCACGCGTTTCACCGCCGCCGTTGCGCCAGCGGCTGACGGACAGCTGGCTGTAGTCGAAATACGTTCTCATTGCAGTGCACTCATGGCCTGGGCGAAGCGCGCGGCTGAGGCCTCTTCGGCGGGATGATGGCCTTCGCTGATCACCTGATTACCGGCGACAAACACATCGCGGATCTGGCTTTGCGTACCACCAAACAGCCAGCGATTGAGTAGCGAAGCGGAACTCACGCTGCTCAGGAAGGCATCGTTTTCCAGTACCAGCCAGTCGGCGCGTTTACCCACCGCCAGTTCACCGGTGTTGATCGCGCACGCCTGCGCACCGCCTTGTGCCGCCTGCTGCCACAACAGATCGCCCACAGAAGGCTGATGGGGCAGGGTGATTCGGTTGCGACGACGATCGCGCAGGCGCTGACCGTACTCCAGCCAACGCAGCTCTTCCTGCGCGCTGAGCGATACATGGCTGTCCGAGCCAATGCCCCAGCGTCCACCCTGGGCAATATATTCTACCGCCGGGAAGATGCCGTCGCCGAGATTGGCTTCGGTGGTCGGACAGAGTCCGGCAATCGCACCGCTGGCCGCCATGCGGTGGATTTCGCTGTCGTCCAGATGGGTGGCATGAATCAGGCACCAGCGCTGATCTACTTCGAAGCGATTATACAGCCAGGCAACCGGACGCTCGCCGCTCCACGCCAGGCTGTCATTGACCTCTTTTTCCTGCTCGGCCACATGAATATGTACCGGCACATCAGCAGCGCCAGCGGCCAGCACTTCACGCATCTGAGCTTCACTCACCGCGCGCAGCGAGTGGAAACAGATGCCATGATTAAGCAGCGGCTTATTGGCGCTCCATTGCGCAACGCGTTGCTGTTGCTGCAGATAAGCCTCCGTTTGCTGGATAAAACGGCGCTGGCCGTCGCTGGCCGGTTGCGATCCAAATCCGCTGTAGCTATAGAGCACCGGCAGCAGCGTCTGACCGATCCCGGCCGTCTCGGCGGCGGCAATCAGGTTGAGCAGCATCGCGTCATCGGCATAGGGTTTGCCCTGCGCATCGTGGTGCAAGTAGTGGAATTCCGCCACCTGGCTATAGCCGCCTTTCAGCATATCGATATAGAGATGGGTGGCGATATCGCCGACCTGCTCCGGCGACAGGCGCTGCACCATGCGGTACATCAGATCGCGCCAGGTCCAGAAACTGTCCTGCGGATCGCCCGCCACTTCCGCCAGCCCGGCCATGGCACGCTGGAAGGCGTGCGAATGCAGGTTAGCGATAGCGGGGATCACCGGGCCAGCAAGGCGAGTGGCGCTGCCTGGTGTGCTGCTGGGGGTAAGTTCAGCAATCTGTCCGGATGCGTCAGTGGTAATCAATACGTCTTCATGCCAGCCGTCGGCCAGCAGCGCGCGTGGGGCAAAAAAAACGGCCATGGTTGATCCTTAAGGGCGGAAAGTTGTATATACATATACATACTTTGAGACGCACTGTAAATCGTCAGACGTGAAGGGGAGTGGGATGGCAGAAGCGAAGCAGATCGACAGCCTGTGGCTGGGGGCCGATATCGTCACCATGCGAGACGGGCACTATAACCTGATTGCCGACGGCGCACTGGCGGTGGATAACGGCGAGCTGATTTGGGTAGGACCGCGCAGTGAACTGCCGGATTTTGCCCCGCGTACGCAGCAGCAATTTGACGGTGGCATCATCACGCCAGGTTTAGTGGATTGCCATACGCATCTGGTGTTTGGCGGCGATCGCAGCCAGGAGTTCGAACAGCGTCTGA
The DNA here is from genome assembly GCF_018257655.1 of Pantoea sp. JGM49. Classification (NCBI taxonomy): domain Bacteria; kingdom Pseudomonadati; phylum Pseudomonadota; class Gammaproteobacteria; order Enterobacterales; family Erwiniaceae; genus Pantoea; species Pantoea sp. JGM49. Next base: position 462,683 of record NZ_JAERJM010000002.1, read on the forward strand.
ACGGCGTCAGCTATGCCGAGATCGCAGCGCAGGGCGGCGGTATTCTCTCCACGGTGCGTGCTACCCGCGCGGCATCACAGCAGGAGTTGGTGGCAAGCGCGCGCTGGCGTCTGGATCGATTGCTGGCAGAAGGCGTCACTACAGTGGAGATTAAATCGGGTTATGGCCTCGATGAAACCAGCGAGCTGACCATGCTGCGCGCCATCCGCGAATTGGCGGAAACGGTGCCCGCCGATGTGCTCTCCACCTGCCTTGCCGCGCACGGCTTCCCGCCCGAGTTTAAAGAAAACCCACAAGGCTGGATCGATATCATCTGCAATCGCCTGTTACCGCAGGTGAAAGCGGAAGGGCTGGCGGATGCCGTCGATGCCTTCTGCGAACATCTCGCCTTTTCCCCTGAGCAGGTTAGCGCGGTGTTTGATCAAGCCAAAGCGCTGGGGATGCCGGTTAAACTGCACGCTGAGCAGTTGTCCGCGCTCGGCGGCGCCACGCTGGCGGCTGAATACGGCGCCTTGTCAGCCGATCATCTTGAATACGCCACCGAAGCCGATGCGCAAGCGATGGCGCAACACGGCACCGTTGCGGTGTTGCTGCCGGGCGCGTTCTATCTACTGCGCGAGACCCAACGCCCACCAGTGGATCTGTTCCGCAAACACGGCGTGCCAATGGCGCTGGCCAGCGATGCCAATCCCGGTACTTCTCCGGCGCTGTCGCTGCGTCTGATGCTCAATATGGGCTGCACGCTATTTGGCATGACCCCGGAAGAAGCGCTGGCGGGTGTGACCCTGTGGGGCGCGAAAGCGCTGGGATTACAGCATTCGCACGGTTCGCTTGAGGCCGGCAAGGTGGCAAACTTTGTGCACTGGCCGCTGGCGCGCCCGGCAGAACTGGTTTACTGGTTGGGCGGCGAATTGCCGTGCCAGGTTATTTATCGTGGAGAAGCGCAATGACACCTTTTCATTTCACCGCCGGTAAGCTGCCGCTGCTGGTCAGCATCCCGCATGCGGGCACCCAGTTAACGCCTGAAGTGGATGCCGGATTAAGCGACGCGGCACGCGGTTTGCCAGATACCGACTGGCACATTCCGCTGCTTTACGATTTTGTGCGTGATTTAGGGGCCAGCGTGCTGGTTGGCCACTACTCACGTTTTGTCATCGACCTGAATCGTCCGCCGGATAACCAGCCGCTGTACACCACCGCCACCACCGGCCTCTATCCTGAGACGCTGTTTGACGGCACGCCGACCTTCGCCGAGGGGAAAACCCCCAGCGCCGCCGCGCGTCAGGGTTATCTCGATAATATCTGGCAGCCGTATCACCAGCAGATCCAGCAAGAGCTGGCGCGATTGAAAGCTGAACACGGTTATGCACTGCTGTTTGACGCCCACTCCATTGCTTCGGTGATTCCGCGCTTGTTTGATGGTCAGTTGCCGGATATCAACATTGGCACTAACAGTGGTGAGAGTTGCTCGACAGCGGTGATCGAAGCGATTAAAGAGGTTTGTGTCGCGCAAAGCGATTACAGCTGGGTGGTTAATGGTCGTTTCAAAGGCGGTTATATCACGCGTGCTTACGGTCAGCCGCAGCAGGGCGTACAGGCCGTACAGCTCGAGCTGGCACAGCTTAATTACATGGATGAAACCCCGCCGTTTGCCTGGCAACAGGATCGCGCGTCACAGCTGCAAAAAGTGTTAAAACCGATGATGCAGGCTTATTTACAGGCTGGAAAACCTCTCTAATCGCCCGAGTCGTCATGCCCGCCAGGGCAAATTTTTTACCAGGCAGTCACCTTTGAAAGGTGGCTGCCTTTTTTATTGGTAGGGAAGTGCGGGCTCAGACAACGCACCAGACCCATCTCGTTCCCTCTCAAACTCCGTTATCCCCATAAAAGTGCAATCGCGCCCCAAAAATGTGCATCAATACGTCCGTGCCGTGACCATTCCCTGATTCCAACGCCTCTGCCGATTTGGCACACTGCTTGCTAGGTTGTATGTACAAGTAAAGACCACGTGGTAATTATCACTTTTTATTCTGGCTGGCTCACAAAAAGCTTATGCCGACAATGATCTGCCGCAAGCTAACTTGTATATACATGAAATGTCATCTGCGCTGTATCAGCTAACAGAGACAGCCAATTCGATTAATGACCAGGAGAAGCCGCATGACGCACCGTGCCCCGATTCGCCGTTTTTGCCTCACGACCCTGTTTGCCAGCCTGATGATCAGCGGTGTTGCTGTACAGGCCAAAGAGTGGAAATCGATCACCATCGCTACCGAAGGCAGCTATGAACCCTGGAACCTGACGCTGCCGGGCGGCAAGTTAGGCGGCTTTGAACCTGAACTGATGGAAGACTTGTGTAAGCGCATGGGCATCCAGTGCAAGCTGGTGGTGCAAAACTGGGACGGCATGATCGCCGGACTGAATGCTGGCAAATATGACGTGATCATGGATGCGATCGTCATCACGCCGGACCGCAAAAAAGTGGTCAATTTCACCGTGCCTTACGCGTCGACTCCCGCCACCTTTATCACCACCAAAGACAGTCCGCTGATGCCGGCCGATCACAACATCATCAAGCTGCATGACGATGAGAAAGAGATCAACACCGCGATTGCGCCACTGAAAGCGGCGTTAAAAGGCAAAACGATTGGTATCGCGTCCGGCACGGTTTACACGCCCTTTATTGATAAGTACTTCAAAGATGTCGCCGACGTGCGCGAATACACTTCCTCAGCAGATGCGATTCTCGATCTTCAGGCGGGGCGTATTGATGCAGTATTCGACGATGTGACCTTCGCGCAATCGATGCTGGCGCGCAAAGAGAACAGTAACCTGACCTTCAGTGGCCCGCAGTTGGGTGGCCCGATTTGGGGTGAGGGCGAGGCGATGGGCGTGCGCATGGCTGACAACGATCTGAAAGCCAAACTCGACGAGGCCATTAAAGGCGCACTGGCCGATGGCACCGTGAAAAAGCTGAGTGAGAAGTGGTTTAAAACTGACGTAACCCCGTAAGTGAGGTGAAAGATGATGAGCCTGCTGAGTTTTGGTGCTGATGGCTGGGGCCGCCTGATTTTGGGGGCTGCCTTCACCACGCTGCTGCTGTCGCTGGCGGCGTTGATGATTGGCGCGGTGGTCGGTTCCGGCGTGGCGGCAGCGAAACTGTCGCCGCAGCGCTGGGTTCGCTGGTTGGGTGAAGCCTATTCCACGGTGTTTCGCGGCATCCCGGAACTGCTGGTGATCTACCTGTTCTATTTTGGCGGATCGGGCCTGATTACCCTGGTGGGACAGATGTTTGGCGCGGATGGTTTTATCGAAGCGCCGCCGTTCCTGATTGGTGCACTGGCAATCGGGCTCATCTCTGGATCCTATCAAGGTGAGGTGTATCGTGCGGCGCGTCTGGCGCTGGCCAAAGGTGAAGTGGAAGCGGCAGTCGCGATCGGCATGCCGCGCTGGCGTATTGCCCAGCGCATTTTGCTGCCGCAGATTGTGCGCTATGCGCTGCCAGGCATGTCAAATGTCTGGCAGATGAGCCTGAAAGATTCGGCGCTGGTGTCGGTGACCGGCATCGTCGAGCTGATGCGTGCCAGCCAGGTGGCGGCGGGATCCACGCGCGATTACTTCACTTTCTATCTGATTGGCGGTGGCTGCTATCTGGTGCTGACGCTGCTGTCTAATCATGCGTTCCGCCGGGCAGAGTCTCGCCTTGGACGCGCGTGGCAAAGTCGCACTGCGGCACAGCATTAAGGATCAGCAGTATGATTGACTTCGCCTTTCTGACCGATACCTTTCTCAAGCTGAGCGCCGCGCTGCCGGTGACGCTCGGCCTGTTTATCAGTGCCTTTCTCTGCGGTGGCATTTTCGCTATCGGCATTCTGTCACTGCGCATGAGCCGCTGGCGGGTGCTGAGCGGCTTTGCGCGCGGCTACATTCTGGTGTTTCGCGGCTCACCGCTGCTGATCCAGCTGTTCCTGATCTATTACGGATTGGGGCAGTTTGGCGTGATCCGCCATAGTTTTGTCTGGCCGTTCCTGCGCGAGCCCTTTACCTGCGCGGTATTGGCATTGTCGCTGTGCACCGCGGCTTATACCGCTGAAATCCTGCGTGGTGCCTTACTGGCGGTGCCGCCGGGGCAAGTCGAAGCAGGGCTGGCCTGCGGCATGTCGCGCTGGCTACTGCTGCGTCGCATCATCGCGCCCATCATGCTGCGTTATGCATTGCCCGCGTATTCCACCGAAGCGATCCTGCTGGTGAAGTCCACGGCGCTGGCCAGTCTGGTCACCGTGTGGGATGTCACTGGTGTGGCGCAGCAGATCATTCAGCGTACCTATCGCACCATGGAAGTGTTTATCTGCGCCGCCGCCATTTATCTGATCCTCAACTTTATTATCGTCCAGCTTTACGCGTTGTTAGAACGCCGTTTAACCCCGGTGCATCGCGTTGAAAAAAAGCCGTTACCCGCCGTTAAACCGCTTGCCGGAGAGTGATATGCAATCCACATCCCCCGTAACCTTAAGCGCCACCGATATCCATAAATCCTTTGGCGCAATGGAAGTACTGAAAGGCATTTCGCTGCAGGCGCATCAAGGCGATGTCATCTCAATTCTCGGCGCCAGCGGCTCGGGTAAAAGTACCTTATTGCGCTGTATCAACCTGCTGGAAACGCCAGATGCTGGCGTGGTGAGCGTCGGTGGTGAAACCATTGAGATGAAGCGCCATGCGCGTGGTCATCAGCTGGCGGCCAATCCCAAACAGATTGAGCGCCTGCGTTCGCGTCTGGGCATGGTGTTCCAGAGTTTTAACCTGTGGTCGCATATGACGGTGCTGCAAAACGTGATTGAAGGGCCGCACTATGTTCTGAAGCGCGATAAGAAAAGCTGCATTGCCCAGGCGGAGCAGTTGCTGGATCGCGTTGGCCTGTTGAATCGCAAAGATTTTTATCCGGCACAGCTTTCCGGCGGCCAGCAGCAGCGTGTGGCGATTGCCCGCGCGCTGGCGATGGACCCGGAAGTGATGCTGTTTGATGAGCCAACCTCAGCACTTGATCCCGAGCTGGTGGGCGAAGTATTGAAAGTAATGCGCAGCCTGGCGGAAGAGGGGCGCACCATGTTGGTGGTGACGCACGAAATGGGCTTTGCGCGTAACGTTTCCAACCGGGTGGTGTTTATGCATCAGGGGACCATTGATTGTCAGGGGACGCCGGAAGAGATGTTTGGCGCACAAGGCTCGCATCGCTTTAAGCAGTTTATCTCCAGCCATCAGAGCCATCACACGGAGCAACCAGCATGACATCAGTGTGGGGCGATGAAACGCTTTCCTGGCAGGATGTTGTGCAGGTGGCACGGCACAATGCCGAACTGACGTTAAGCGCCAGCGCCTGGCAGCGTATTGCTCAGGGGCGTGAGATCGTCGAGCAGATTGTGACCAGCGGTCATATCGCTTATGGCATCAATACCGGGCTGGGGGCGCTGTGCAATATCACTTTGCCGGAAGAGCAGCTCAGCCAGTTGTCACGTAATACGCTATTGAGTCACGCTTGTGGCGTGGGCCCATTACTGGCTCGTGAACAGGTGCGTGCCATTCTGTGTGCGGCGATTGCAAACTATAGCCATGGCAAATCGGGCGTCTCCGTGGCACTGGTGCAGCATTTGCTGGCGCTGCTGAATCATCAGATTACGCCGCAGGTGCCGTCGCAAGGTTCAGTGGGCTATCTCAGCCATATGGCGCATATCGGACTCGCGCTAATTGGCGTGGGCGATGTTGAGTATCAGCAACAGATCGTGTCTGCAGAGCAAGCGCTGGCGCAGGCTGGATTAACGCCTTATCGACCTGGCGCGAAAGAAGGCTTGAGCCTGGTGAACGGCACGCCGTGCGTGACCGGGTTGTCGTGTCTGGCGCTGGATGATGCGGCGCGGCTGTTGGATTGGGCTGACGTGACCGGCGCGATGAGTTTTGAGGCGCTGCGTGGGCAGTTAGTGGCATTTGATGCCGAAGTGATTGCGCTGAAAGCCAGTCCTGGCATGCAAGTGAGTGGCCTGCGTTTACGTCAGTTGCTGAGCGACAGCCCGCTGCTGGCTAAAAGCGTGGGTGTGCGCACCCAGGATGCACTGAGTTTGCGTTCGATGCCACAGGTACACGGTGCCAGCCGCGATCAGTTTGATCACGCGGCGCGACAGGTGGATACCGAGTTGAATGCCTGTACCGATAATCCGTTGATACTCGGCACCGTGGATAACTGGCGTGTGGTGTCGCAGGCCAATCCGCACGGTGAATCGGTGGCGATGGCGGCTGATGTGTTGGCCATTGCCATGGCGGAGGTTGGCAGCATTGCGGAGCGACGTCTGGATCGTTTAGTGAATCCACTGGTCAGCGGTTTACCGGCGTTCCTGGTGGCGCAGCCGGGCGTGAATTCCGGCATGATGATTGCGCAGTACGTGGCGGCGTCGTTGTGTGCGGAGAACCGTCAGCTGGCGCAACCGGCGGTGCTGGATAATTACGTGACCTCGGGTTTGCAGGAGGATCATCTTAGCTTGGGTACGGGAGCTGCGTTGAAACTGCTGAAGCTGGTGGGGAATGTGTGGCAGATTCTGGCGATTGAGTACCTGCTGGCGGCGCAGGCGCTGGATTTCCATGGCGAGGCGGAGTTGGCGGAAGGGACGAAACAGGCGTTGCGCCGTTTGCGGGCAGAGGTGGCGAACTGGCAGGAAGATCGCTGGCTGGCACCGGAAATTGCCCGGGCGGTTGAGGTGATGAAGAACGGTGTTTGCTGAGTGTTCATAAGTGATGCCGAACTGCTTAACTGCTTAACTGCTTAACTGCTGAATGCGTGTGGGTGCGGGCCGTAGCACCTCTGCTGCTGCCGGGCAGTCCTCGCGCCGCTGGCGCGGTGCCCTCGGCTTCCACGTCGTGCCGACGGAACGTTCGGGGATCGACCATCCCTGGTCGGCCCCGAACTGATCCACGCATCCCTGCGTGGATCTCCTGGCCCAACGTAAAAGCCTCAGCGCTGCGGATGGCCCTTGCAGCATCAGAGGTGCTACGGCCTCAAATATTGTGCCGCTTTCAACAGCATTCACTTGAGCTCATCAGCAGATTGTAAAATTTGGGTCATCCCTGCGTGGATCTCCTGGCCCAACGTAAAAGCCTCAGCGCTGCGGATAGCCCTTGCAGCATCAGAGGTGCTACGGCCTTAAATATTGTGCCCCTTTCAACAGCATTTACTTGAGCTCATCAGCAGACTGGAAGATTTGAACCATCCCTGCTTGGATCTCCTGGCCCAATGTAAAAGCCTCAGCGCTGCGGATAGCCCTTGCAGCATCAGAGGTGCTACGGCCACTAACACTTGTGCGGTATTTTTCAACTCGCATTCAAGTTTGTGAGCCGATGTGAGTTCTTACTGGTTGAAGTTTATGAGTCGGCTGATGCTCTCATTAGCATCACAAATTCAATCTTATGGACAGAAATAAGCTTGGTGACAAACACACTGAAGCTTATGGGAATGAAAGTGCCTTTAACAAAACGCACGAAAGTTTATGAGCAGGCTGGGGGCGCAGGGGGGCAGGCAATCCGCAGCGCCGAGCTGAGTGAGTCTGCCAGGATAGCCCGCAGGACGCGGGGGAAAGGCGGGGCGGCACAGGGATGTGCCATCCCCGCCGTTCCGTGAGGCAGACGAACGAAGTGAGGGAACCGCGTCAGCGGCGCGAGGACGCTAGCCCCCCTGCGCCCCCAGCCAGCGTTAACTCGATTTTAAGCCAACCCGTATTTCAGTCAGCAATCCAAACTCGTGTTTCAAACTGCATTCAAACCCGCAGTCCAACCGCAACCGCCAACCCACACAATTTAACCGCGGCGCGCATCCGGGCGCACCAAATCAAACCGCAAATCCTCACTGATGCCGTAATACGCCGATGGGCCGCCGGCTCGCAGAATAGGCTGTGCCTTGGCGGTCTGATAAATGCCATCTTCCAGCAGCGCTTCATCAATATGAATTGCCACCACTTCACCCAACACCAGCCAACTCTCCAGTTCAGTGCCTTGCACATCCTGCAGGCGAATCAGCTGAGTCAGGCGGCACTCAAAATTCACCGGGCTCTCTGCCACCATACTGACGTTCACGTGCGAGGCAGCGATGGGTGTCAATCCCGCGAGTGCGAACTCATCTTGTTCAGACGGCACAGAAGCCGAGCTTTCATTCATCGCTTCGGCGAGCGGGCGAGTAGCCAGATTCCAGACGAATTCTTTGCTTTCACTGATATTGCGCACACTGTCTTTCCAGCCGCTGCTGGCAAAACCAATAATCGGCGGATGATAGTTAAAGCAGTTAAAGAAACTGTACGGGGCCAGGTTGCGCTGGCCACTGGCGCTCAGCGAACTCACCCAGCCAATCGGGCGAGGACCAACAATGGCGTTCAGCGGATCGTGTGGCAAACCATGCCCGCTCCTTGGCTGATAAGTATAACGTTGTCGCATTAGCGCTCCTGGCTCGTCTGTTAAACTTCGCACCGCAACGGTGTTATGGCATTCCTGTCGCTATCATCAGGAAACGCTAGCGGATGACCATAACGACAGCTTGCTGCAGCACGAATTATTTTGGACTCAATTTTGGGATATCAGGTTTAAATGCAATACAGATAATCGTGTAAGCGGATTGTGCGATGCCGCCATCCAGCGTATCTTACGCCCGCGCTACTATCCGGAGAATCTATGAACAAGCCAACCGCCACCTCGCCATTCCATCCCCGTAATCGCCATCAGGGCCGTTATGATTTTGCTGCTCTGACCGCGGCTCATCCGCCGCTGGCGGTGAAAGTCCGTCCAAATGGCTACGGCGAGTTGTCGGTGGATTTTGCCGATCCTGAAGCGGTAATGCTACTCAATCAGGCGCTGATTAAGCTGTTTTATAACCTGAACTGGCAACTACCGGAAGGCTACCTGACGCCACCCGTACCGGGCCGTGCTGACTATGTGCATGCGCTCGCAGATTTGCTGGCCAGTGACAACGGCGGCAAAGTGCCACGCGATGTCGATGTGATGGATATCGGTTGCGGGGCCAATCTTATTTATCCATTGATCGGGCATGCGGAGTACGGCTGGCGCTTTACCGGTACCGATATCACGGCGGAAGCTATCACGGCGGCAAACCAGATTGTCGCGAGCAATCCCGGCTTGCAGCGCGGCGTGCGTCTGCGTCGTCAGAAAGACGAGTCCGCCATTTTCGCCGGTGTGGTGCACAAAAATGAACGCTATCATGCCGTGCTCTGCAATCCGCCATTCCATGGTTCGGCGCAGGAAGCAGCGATGGTCGGTCAGCGTAAAACACGCAATCTGGGCTTAGGCAAAGATGCACCGCTTAACTTTGGCGGTCAACACAAGGAACTGTGGTGCGAGGGCGGCGAGCGCCAGTTCGTGGGTAAGATGATCGATGAAAGCGTGGCTTATGCCGATCGTATTGTCTGGTTTACCTCACTGGTTTCGCGCAAAGAGAACCTGCCTGCGTTGCGCGATCAGTTGCGCGATCTCGAGGTTGAGGAAGTGCGCATCATCGAGATGGCACAGGGGCAGAAACAGAGCCGCTTTATCGCCTGGACATTCCTGCCGCCAGCCGCGCGCAATAAACGCTTCGCGCGCTGAACCAGCGAATCCTGAGGCCACATTCCACATTGTGTCGTTAGTGGGTGCGAACTCGGGATCGCTCATTTAAATATTTGTGCTGAATCGTACGGACTCAAGACCGTAGTCCACATCGGTTGAACATTGAGGCGAGCACTGGAAATATCCCACTTGAGTTCTCGCGATGAGACTGGCGGTTAAAGGCTGCAGCCTGCATGTGTTCGGATGCAGGGGCGAGTCTTAGCCCGCGAATGTAAGCGTTTAATCCGGTGTCCTAAGGTTTCAACCAACGTGTTTTTATGATGGATTGGGCGGTGGCAGCGCTGCCAGCGTGGCCGCGGAACCCACATCGTTGCCGGTCTGCATCACTTCCACCGTCTGATGCGGCGCTTTAATCCCTGCGGCATCAAAATGCTTCTTCACCTTGTCATCCAGCGCAAAACGCACTGTCCACTGCTTCAGCGGTTGGGTGGTGAACGACACACGCACGGTAAAGGACTGGTTGGTCAGGCCCACCAGTCCGGAAAAACTCGGTTCGCCAATCACCATGCCGCGAATATCCGGATTCTCCAGCAACTCCTTCACCGCTGCCTGCAAGGTCGCATTCACACGCTCGGTGTCTTCACTGCGGTCTACATCATAGTTGGCGACAAACGAGCCAATACCGCGCACAAAGTTGGCGAAAGTGGTAATCGAAGACCACGGAATGATGTGATATGCGCCGGTATCCTGACGCACGCCGACGGAGCGAATTGACATGCGCTCCACCGTGCCAGTGATCGGGCCAATGGTCACCAAATCGCCGGTGTTCATGCCGTTCTCAAACTGAATAAAGATACCGGTGATAATATCCTTCACCAGTGTTTGCGAACCGAACGACACCGCCAGACCGAGCGCCCCGGCACCCGCCAGCAGCGGCGCGATGTTAACACCCACTTCTGACAGCAGAATCATAATGGTGATGGTGCTGATCACCACCGCCAGCGCATTACGGAATAGCGTCAGTAAGGTGCGCCTACGTGCGCTGGGCATCGGCCTTCCGTGTGAATCCGAAGCCAGACGGCTTTCGATCAGGCTGGCCAGCAGCGTCCAGCCGATGGCGGAGAGCAGCAAAATCATCACGATACGAATCAGCACATCCACCATTTTCTGCCCGGCTCCCAGCGTGAGCCAGTGCCAGAGATCAAACAGATTCCAGGCATTGAGCAGCAGCAATAGCGTGGCGAACACGGTGATCACACGCGCCAGTTTTAGCAGCGCTTTGACCCAATCATTGACGCGTTTTTGCAGTTCCGAATAGTTACGGCGCAGATCCGGCGACAGCGTCAGCGTTTTGCCAATCCAGCGCGTTAGCATGCCGGAAATCAGCGCGGCGATAACAATAATCGCCATGCTGCGCACCGTGGCCGACATCATAAACTTCAGACTGTCACCCGGATTGAAGATCGAGAACAGGAACAACGCGATAAAGTAGGCACTCGCCAGCCAATGCCACACCATACCGAAGGCGCGGATAAACAAGGCAAAGAAGCTCATACTGCGATCGGCCAAACGCGACAACTCGTCGTGGATGTTGCGTCGATTGCGGAAAATCAGCCACAGCGCCCAGCCAGTCATGATGCACATGATCAACACATTCACCAACGCAGCGATTTGCATATTCACCTGATTGCCGACAATCGGCACCACCACGAGCAAACCATAACCGATGATGCCGCTGAGCCAGCTAAGACGTGTGTTCCAGTAAGCGGCACGCACATCGGAAAGATGAAAGAAGCGCAGGGTGGGGAAGCGTGGGCAGAATATCAATCGCAACACCGCTTTGAAAAACTCAATCAACGCGAAGGCATTGAGGAATAGCCCCTGCTGATAGGCAATGGTGCGGTTATTGTTGTGGTAGTTCTCACTGATAATCTGACCAACAAACAGCGTCAGCGCCAGAAGCACTAAGACGAGAAGAAAGGCGACGATAATGGTGGCAGGAAGATGCAGCCACTTGGTGCGATCCAGATTATGATTGCGCCCCCAGGGGCCCATGCGCTGCCACACGGGATACATCAACAGCCGCGTGAACCAGTAGAAAGCAAAAACGGCAGCGGCGAGCCCGGCGAAATACTTCAGGGCATTGAAGAAGGTTTGCTGATTAAACGATTTGTGCGGTGCGTTAACGATGTTGTCGTGCAAACGGACAAACTGCGAGGCAACGGCTCCTCCGTATTCGCGTGTGACGTTGGTGACGCTCTCCAGTACCGTGGGATCTTCCTGATCGGCCTGCGGCGGAGCCAATACCGGCTGTTCATTATTGGCTTTGCTGGTGGCGGCCTGACGAAGTTGATCGATCAGTTCCTGACGCGAATCGTTATTCTCCAGAATATTGGCCAGCGCGGTATAAGCGGCTTTTTTATCTTCCAGCGTCGGCTCACTCTCAGCGGTGGTGCTGGCAGCAGGCGTTGACGTTTGCTGAGCGGCGACGGCGGCCTGCGGTAGATTGACCGCGTTTGCGGTGGGAACGAGTAACAGACAGATCAGCATCCATATGGTCAGGCACCATGATGGGCGGGCAAACGACATGACCTTCTCGTTGAGCAACGCACAACGGCACAAGAGAAAAAGTATAGTCAGCGATGGAAGGTGAAGATTCTGAAAGGAAATTTCTTTACGGAAGAAGAGGCGGCTTTACAGCCGCCTCGTCATTTATGACACGTGCTGCAGGAACTCGCGCAGACGATCGCTCGGTGGGTTGGTGATCAACTCATCCGGGTTGCCATCTTCCGCGATGGTGCCTTTATCAATGAAGATCAGGCGCGAAGCCACTTTCTGAGCAAAGCCCACTTCGTGCGTTACGATGACCATCGTCATGCCTTCTTCGGCCAGATCCTGCATCACCTTGAGCACTTCATGGCGCAGTTCTGGATCGAGTGCAGAGGTTGGCTCATCAAACAGCATCATCTTCGGTTTCACCGCCAGCGCACGAGCGATGGCAACACGCTGCTGCTGACCACCGGACAGTTCAGCTGGGAAGTGGTGCGCACGCTCGGCAAGGCCGACTTTACCCAACAGTTCACGTGCCAGTTTCTGTGCATCGTCTTTCTTCGCACCGCGCACACGAATCGGGCCGAAAGCCACGTTATCCAGCGCACTCATCTGCGGGAAAAGATGGAACTGCTGGAATACCATGCCCGCTTCCTGGCGAATCAGGCGTTCATCGACTTTAGGATCGTTAACTTTCATGCCATCAACGATCAGGTCTCCGGTGGTGATCTCTTCAAGCTTGTTGATGCAGCGCAGCAGGGTCGATTTACCTGAGCCAGATGGCCCGATAATCACCACCACTTCACCCTGATTGATCTTCAGATTGATGTCATGCAGGACTTTGGTCTGGCCGAAGTTTTTAGAGACGTTTTTAAATTCAATCACAGGATTTTCACCTTCTTCTCAATACGGCGCAGTACAAAGCTCAACACCAGCGTAATAACCAAATAGATAATGGCAACGGCACTCCAGATCTCCAGCGCGCGGAAGTTTCCGGCGATGATTTCCTGGCCCTGACGGGTCAGTTCCGCCACGCCGATCACGATAAACAGCGAGGTATCTTTGATACTCACGATCCACTGGTTACCGAGCGGTGGCAGCATACGACGCAATGCCAACGGCATGATGACGTAACGCAGGGTTTCACGGCGGGAAAGACCCAGCGCCAGACCTGCTTCACGGAAGCCTTTGTTGATCGACAGCACGGCACCACGCGTGATTTCCGCGATATAGGCACCGGAGTTAATCATGATGGTGACCACGGCGGCGGTAAACGGATCGATACGCAGGTCAGGGAAGGCCATCGGCAAGGCGAAGTAAATAAACATCACCTGCACCACGATTGGCGTACCGCGGATCAGCTCGATAAACACCAGCGCGATATTATTGGCGATCCATCCGCCGTACGCGCGCGCGAAACCGGCGACTAAACCAATGATTAACCCGCCAATTAAGCCGAGTACGGAAATTATAAGGGTCATTTTGGCGCCTTCGATCAAAATCGGCAGGGCTGGCCAAATGACGCTCCAGTCAAACTCCATGGTGTAACTCCAAAATCTGTTGCAATGGAAATGTAAAAAGCAGGGAGACTAAGCTCCCTGCTGGAAAAATCGGCTTAGGCCGGAATTATTTTGGCTCGCTGCCGAACCATTTTTTATAAATTGTGTTGTAAGTGCCGTTGTCGCGCAGGGTTTTCAGCGCGCCATTAATCTGGTTACGCAGTTCATCGCTGCCTTTAGGCAGGGCGATACCATACTGCTGAGCTTCGATAGACTCGCCAACCGCTTTGAAGCGACCTTTACCGGCGGTGTGAATGAAGTACAGGATGTTTGGCGTATCGTGCAGCACGGCGTCAGCACGGTTGGTACCCAACTCCATGTAAGCGTTGTCGATGTTCGGGAACTGACGCAGATCTTTAGACTTGATGTGCGCTTTCGCGTAATCAACAGAACCGGTACCGCTCTTCACCGCAACCACTTTGCCGTTCAGATCGTCGATGCCTTTGATGTTGTTTTCGTTCTCACGCACCATCACCAACAGACCACTTTTGTAGTAGCCGTCAGAGAAGTCGATAGCCTTTTTGCGCTCGTCGGTAATGGTGATACCGGCCAGAGCCACGTCAACGTTTTTGGTTTGCAGTGCTGGGATAATGCCGCTGAAATCCATTGGCTTCAGGGTGTAGTCCAGCTTCAGTTCTTTGGCGATAGCGGCCCACAGGTCGATGTCGAAACCAACATATTCGTTACCCTGTTTGAATTCAAAAGGAACGAAAGCGGTGTCGGTCGCAACAACCAGTTTCTTATCTGCTGCAGTGGAAGAAAGCGAGAAGGCCAGCGCCAGCGCGGCCACGGAGACTTTAATCAAAGACTTCATCATTATTTTCCTTATTACCCTTCAGACCTGATGGCCTGATGTACGGCTATTCATATGAAAAAATTATGCCAACTTTTCATTTTGGTCGAAATCAGCAGGATGCAGGGCCTGGCTGAAGCGATTTTGCTATAGTCGAAAAGTCTGCACTAATATGGATCACCAAAATAGTGCGTCGTGCTGTTGTGGTGCAGGCACAGTGTGCACCAAGGGCTTAGCAAGGGAAAGGCAGGATTAAGATTTTGTTAACGACGTCAAAAAAAGCACCAAAATGTTACAGACATAAAAAAAGGCGGGATAACCCGCCTTCGCTGTAACGTGCATTATTCGATGTTGGATTCGATAAACCACAGGAATTTATCCAAATCACGCGATGCCGCCGTGAAAATATCAGCGGTATCTTCATCACTGACTTCACTGATGGCCTTACGCGTGTCGTTCGCGACAATCGCGTAACGATCGGCCAGCGCTTTCAGGTGATCCTGAACGGTATGGATGTTGAGCGGATAGCTTTTTAATGGCGTCTTGTCGTTGACGATCTGAGTGGTACCCAGCGCCACGCCGCCGAGCTGTACAACACGCTCTGCAATGGTGTCCTGATGATCGGTGATGGCAGTACGGAAGCCATCCAGCATTTCATGCACACCGATAAAGTTGGCGCCGCGCATATTCCAATGCGCCTGCTTAGTGATCAGTGACAGATCAATAAACTCCACTACCAGACGGTTGAGCACCTCGATGGTCGCTTTCTTATCGCTATCAGCAACATCATTACGGGTGTAAATGAGATCAGACGATTTAGTTTTAACCAGTTTTGCGGTACTCATCATTAATATCCTCTAATTGATGGTTGTCCTAATCAAGCACGGGAATAAGTATAGCAGTAGTTTTTGGCTGTGCCGGATTGTTTAAACCGATGACAGGAATAGATAAACCTTAATGTTGTGCGGGATTTGAGCGTTTTATTTATTTTTCATTTATATCAATGATATTATGTTATGTGTTAATTACTTATCAATGATGTTGCAAAATAATAACAAAAGTGAAGGCGGTGATGAGAAAAAAGAGAATGAGAATGCTTATATATTCAGCCTGCAGCTTAACAGGCTGAATTTGGCATTATTTATTGCGGATTATTAATATCCACTTCGCTTATTTTGGCACTCTTCTGTTTCATGGTGAGGGTCGAACCCGCTGAAGCGGCAATAATGGCCAGCAGCGCGATCCACTGCTTCAGCGTCAGCAATTCTCCGAGGAACAACATCCCTGAAAGCGCTGCCATCGCGGGTTCCAGGCTCATCAGCGTGCCAAAAATGCGAGCGGGCAGGCGGGTCAGAGCCATCATTTCCAGTGAATAAGGAATCGCACTGGAGAGCAGGGCGATAATCAGCGCCAGGGGCAGAATTTCCCAGTGCCAGATGCCGGGTGCCGCAAAGGTTAATCCAAGCGGAACAAAGATCACCGAGGCAATCAACGATCCCATGGCAACGGTTGCTGGACCATGTTCCGCACCGGCGCGTTGCCCTGCAAGAATATAGACCGCCCAGCAGGCACCGGCCCCCACTGCTAACAGCGCACCCAGCGGATCGATATGGCTGATGCCATCACCAATCGGCAGCAGAAACCACAAACCGGTGACCGCCAGAAGCACCCAAAGGAAATCGAGCGGACGGCGCGCACCGGCCAATGCCAGGGTCAAAGGGCCGAGAAACTCCAGGCCAACGGCAACGCCCAGCGGCACGGTGCGAATGGATAAATAGAAGAGATAGTTCATACAACCCAGGGCCAGACCGTAGATTAAGAGCGGTTTGCGCTGTGCAGAGGTAAATCGTAAACGCCACGGCTTAAAGATGACGCACAAAATCAGGGTGCCCAATCCGAGGCGCAGTGCGGTGATGCCCGGCGCCCCCACGCTGGGGAACAGCGATTTTGCCAGGGAAGCACCGCCCTGAAGCGAGAGCATAGCAATCAGTAGCACGGCAATCGGGAACAAAACCGGGGCCATTCTGGTGTTCGTCAGAGGCGTAGACATCCTGTAATTCAATCCTGTAGTGATTAACAACACAGCAACAAAACGTCAGTGTAAAGGAATCTTCAGGAAATAAGGAGGAGTGTAAGAGGGAAAATAAATGCAGTGACCGCCTGGAAAATAACCGTTTTTCGGGCCATTTAAGTAAAGAAATGTCAGGTTAGTTTAGGAATATCCTTAAAGGCATTATTTGCAGCCCGAAATATTCTTGCAGGAAGATGACGTTTTTTATAAGTAAAATGAATGACATAGGAAACTTCATTAACTTTCTGTTACACCAAACAATCTGTTAGACAACAAATAGCGGGCAGAGTTTCTTACTAATTTTTGTTATATTTTCAGCGTTGTCAGGAGAGAAGTATATTCACATTTGAGGTGGTTTATGAAAAAAATTGCATGTCTTTCAGCACTGGCTTGTGTACTGGCAGTTTCAGCAGGTTCAGCCATGGCGCAGAGCACCGTTTCTGCTGGTTACGCGCAGAGCGATTATCAGGGCGTTGCTAACAAAGCAAACGGCTTCAACCTGAAATACCGTTACGAAGATGGTACTAACCCACTGGGTTGGATCGGTTCTTTCACCTACACCGAGAAAGACCGCACTGACGCTGGCGTTTACAACAAAGGCCAGTACTACGGCATCACCGGTGGTCCTGCTTACCGTCTGAACGACTGGGCAAGCATCTACGGCGTTGTGGGTATCGGTTACGGTAAATACCAGGCAACTGACGCTGCTGCACAGTACAAAACTGATTCAAGCGACGTTGGCTTCTCTTACGGCGCAGGCATGCAGTTCAACCCAATCCAGAACGTTGCAGTTGACGTGGGTTACGAGCAGAGCCGTATCCGTAGCGTAGACGTAGGCACCTGGATTGCTGGCGTAGGCTACAGCTTCTAAGTTTTTGCTTAGCCCAGAGTTGCACAAGAAACGGCCCTTTACGGGCCGTTTTTTTATGCTTACTTTTGCGGGGCGGGAGGAAGCGTGGCGCGGATCTTCTTCACCTGATCGGCCGTTACCGGCGCCGCTTTGTTACCCCATCCATTGCGAATAAAGTTAGCGACATCAGCGACCTGCTGATCATCCAGGCGCCAGGCGAAATCTGGCATGGTGAAACCGGTCGGCGCCTGTTGCGTAATCGCACGCTGGCCGCCTTTCAGAATCACACTGATCACTGATGACGGGTCTTCACTCAACAAGGCCGGATTGTGTGCCAGCGCCGGGAAGGTACTGGCATAGCCTTTACCGTCCGTACGATGGCAGGCAGCGCAGTTATCCACGTACACCTGCGCACCTGGCTGGCTGACATCCCCTTTGAACAGCGCTTGCGACGTCGCATCGCTGACCTGTGGTGCAGCGGTGTTATCCGCAGCCGGTAAAGACTTCAGATAAACGGCAATCGCATTCAGATCTTCATCACTGAGATACTGGGTACTGTGCGCGATCACATCCGTCATCGAACCAAAGGCAGCGCCTTGCTTATTCGCGCCGGTTTTCAGGAAGGTGGCGATATCTTGCTCAGACCAACTGCCCAAACCCGCTGCCGGGCTGGCGGTCAGATCTGGCGCATGCCAGCCTTCCAGCGTGCCGCCGGTCAGATAGCCTTTGCTGTTCTGATCCATGGCTTTCTCCTGGAAGCCGATGCCACGAGGCGTATGGCATGAGCCACAGTGGCCAAGCCCCTGCACCAGATAAGCACCGCGTTGCCACTGTGCCGATTGACCGGCTACAGGAGCGTAAGTGCGGTCATCGGCAAAGGTCCAGCGCCAAAACGCCAGCGGCCAACGCATGCTGAGCGGCCAGGGGATATCACTTTTGCGATTTTCCTGACTCACCGGTTTCACACCCTGCATAAAGTAGTCATACAACGCGTGCATATCGCTGTCGCTGATTTTGGCATACGACGGGAACGGCATGGCGGGGTAGAGCGAGCTGCCATCTTTCGCCACACCGCCACGTACCGCTTTGACGAAGTCGTCGTAGCTGTAGTCGCCAATGCCGTGCGTTTTATCTGGCGTAATGTTGGTGGAGTATATGGCGCCAATCGGCGTGCTCATTTTGAGCCCACCGGCGAAAGGTTGCCCACCTGCTGCGGTATGGCATGCGGCACAATCGCCCGCTTTGGCCAGATACTCGCCTTGCTTAACCGAGGCATCGGTCGCGGCCGATGCGGCGTGGCTGATCAGTGCGCCGCCGAGAGCGAAAAAGAGTGCGGAAAATTTCACTGTAACGCTCCTTATCAGGCCTGAACCAGCGCACCAGGGTTAGCCAGATAGCGGTTGCGAATCGCATCCGCCGCGAATAATGCGGTGGCACAGACAATCCCGGTTGGGTTGTACGCCAGGTTTTGCGGGAAGCAGCATGCGCCCGTAACGAATACGTTCGGTACATCCCAGCTTTGCAGGAACTTGTTCACCACGCTGGTGCGCGGATCGTCGCCCATCACTGCACCACCGGTAGTGTGCGTTGATTGGTAAGGGCGGACATCGTAATGGCTGTTGAGGGTTTTGAAGCCCACTTCATAGTGCTTAGGATTCATCACCTTGACGATCTCCTCGGCCTTATCTTTGATGAAGTTGGTCATCTTCAGTTCATTCTGCTGCCAGTCAAAGGTCATACGCAGCAACGGTTGGCCGTAGATATCACGGTACGTAGGATCAAGGTCGAGATAGCACTGCTTATACGGCATCACTGAACCTGACGAGCCGACGTTCATGTTGTGCAGATAATTATCTTTGATGGCCTGTTTCCAGCCGGAACCCCAACGCGGCGCATCTTTAGGGATGCCCATCTGCTGGATGGGACGTCCACCGGAGAAGGCCGCAGATATCGTGGCGCCGCCAACGAAGCCGACTTTGCTGTGATCGAAGTTTTCCGCATTGAAATCATCGATAACGGTGGAGGTGGCACCCGTGGCGGCAAATGGATTGAACCAATTGTCGTTGTCATAGAACAGCTTGATACCGCCGGTCATCTGGTAGGCATAGTTTCTGCCCACCACGCCGTCACCGGTTTGTGGATCGTATGGCTTACCGATTTTTGACAACAGCAGTAAGCGCACATTGTGCAACTGGAAGGCACTGAGGATCACCAGGTCAGCCGGTTGCTCGACTTCATTACCTTGCGCATCGATATAGGTGACGCCAGTGGCTTTTTTACCGCTGCTGTCGGTATTGACACGAATCACGTGCGCCTGCGTGCGCAACTCAAAGTTACTAAACGGCTTCAGAGCAGGGATAACACAGCTTTGCGGGGAGCCTTTGGAGTAGTTGAAACAGCCGAAGCGTTCGCAATAACCGCAGTAGTTACACACGCCAAGTTGCACGTTGTAAGGGTTGGTCCAGGGTTCGGTGGTGTTGGCTGCAGGGCACTCAAAGGGGTGATAGCCCAGTTGCTTTGCGGCTTTAGAGAATAATTCGCCGGCATACAGCGTTTTTAACGGTTTGGTGGGATAGCCATTTTTACGCGGAGATTCGAACGGGTTACCGCCTTCGACGGTTTCACCGTTGAGGTTACCGACCTGACCGGCCGCGCCGCAAATTTTCTCAAACTTATCGAAGTAGGGCTCCATCTCGGCATAAGAGAAGGGGTAATCCTGCACCGTCATGTCTTTAGGAATGAAGTCAGCACCGTATTTTTCGATGACTGTGCTGCGCATTTTTAAGTCCGCTTCCAGCGGACGCCACAGCTGACCGTTCCAGTGGGTACCGGCACCGCCCACACCATCACCGGGCAGGAAGGAACCGAATCGGCGATAGGGCAGCGCGGTTTCCTGCGTAGTGTGACGAACCGTCACGGTCTCTTTCGAGGCGTTTTGGAACAGTTTTAAACGAATGCCGTAAGTCAGTTCATCGGCAATACGCGGATAGGAGAAGTCGGGGTAGGTATCGCGATTTTCGCCGCGCTCCAGTGCCACAATATTCAAACCAGAACTGGCCAGTTCCATCGCCATGAGCGAACCGGTCCAGCCGAACCCGACGATGACCACATCGACGGGCGCTTTTTTTACTGCCGCCATTACACGCTCCTTTTACTGGAAATGCTGACTGGGCCAAGAGGGTAGGGTTTATTAGGCTGCTGTACGGTATCGACGAAATCCGCACGTGCACCGGGGAAACCGATCATTTTCCACGAGGCCAGCGTTTGGTTGCCGCCGTGAATCGGATCGGCGAGATAACCCTCTTTGGTGTTCTCCAGCAGTTGCTCGAAAAACAGCTTGCCGTGAATGGCATCGTTATGCAGTTTGTCGGCTTCCAGCGCACGCAAAACCTCTTCCTGTTGCGCCGTTTCCAGTTGATAAAAATCTTTTTGGTACTGCTGCTGACAGTGCTGGTCAGCTAAGGCGATGCCTAACCGATAGGTATCGCGTGGCACCAGATGGGATTGGTAACCCATTTCCGGAATCGAATCGGCGAACGGGCCTTGCATGTACCACAAGCGACCATAGCCGTAGGGCAATTCCATCTGCTTATCGATAAACACCTGTACACCTTCACTGACGGCGCCAGGACCGTTGGCATCGGCAGGGATCAGGCGATCCAGCGCGGCGAGCAGAAATTTCCACTCTTTATCGTTGAAGTAAGCGGGAACATAGTCGGATAACACGCCTTGCGGCTTGTCGGCAGCGGGGGAGGAGAGTGACACCACACCGGAACTGGCTGCGGCGGCGAGGGGAATGAGCGAGAGCGATTTTTGTAAAAATCGTCTCCTGCC
This sequence comes from Pantoea sp. JGM49, assembly GCF_018257655.1. Lineage (NCBI taxonomy): Bacteria > Pseudomonadati > Pseudomonadota > Gammaproteobacteria > Enterobacterales > Erwiniaceae > Pantoea > Pantoea sp. JGM49. The sequence continues at coordinate 483,928 of NZ_JAERJM010000002.1, forward strand.
CGATGGTTGCTCTTCAGGCTTTTTAAGTGACATTGCTAATCTTCCTTACGAAAAACCCACCCTGGGTTGATTTTGTTATAAGTATGTAATTTTTTGTTATGAGGAGATTAATCAGACGTCACAACAGGTTGCAAGCTAAAAGTTAGCAGCCTAATCGTTTAAGCGTTATTGAAGGTAAAGTTATGTCAGTGCCTGAAGCGATTCAGCCACAGTGAGCGCAGGGATCGGAAATTCGTTCAATAACAATAGAAAGAGTAGGACTAAAAAGGTAACAAAATGTGAGATCGTGCAAAGGATCCGTTGAGGAAACGGATCCTGAGAAGAAATTTATGGATGAATCAGCCGCGCCAGATGAGATTGGGGCAAGGGCGCTCGGTCAGCTGTTTGCCGGTCAGCTTTTCAATCAGCATCAGACGCAGGGCAAAAGGCGAGCGTTTAAACAGGCACAGCAGCGATTTCAGCTCAAAAGCCGGTTTGCTTTGCTCAACCTGGAAGCATTTGCCACAGTCGAGGCAGTTTTTCATGGTGGTCATGTTCACCTCCCGAATGAATAACGACGTAACAGTAAGCACAAACCTGCGATAAACAGCAGGAAAAGGAGTAGCAGCAGATAGGGTGCGTTCATCGTTGCCTCCTAAATAAGCTATTCGCTTACATTACGAACAAAGATAGCACTGGCTATACTCTTTAGCCAACACTATTTAGGAAAAATTTGTGCTTATTTGTGCCTGGTTTACAATGAGCGCAGCCAGGCCCGCACCGCAGGTAAAGTGCGGCAGATAATAATGAGGAAGCTGAATGAGTCGTCGTGCAAAGAGCGCCACCAATACGCCCCAGGGGCCGCTTAAAGATATAGAGGAGCATGTCGAAGGATTTCGCCAGGTGCGCGAAGCGCATCGACGTGAACTTATTGATGACTACGTAGAGTTAATCTCTGATTTGATTCGTGAATTTGGTGAAGCCCGCCAGGTCGATATGGCCGCGCGCCTCGGCGTTTCACAGCCCACCGTGGCAAAAATGTTGAAGCGTTTAGGCACCACCGGTCTGGTGGAACAGGTTCCTTATCGCGGTGTGTTTCTGACGCCTGAAGGTGAAAAGCTGGCTGAAGCGAGCCGCGTACGCCACCATATTGTTGAAACTTTCCTGCTGGCGTTGGGTGTCAGCCCGGAAACTGCCCGCCGGGATTCTGAAGGCCTGGAACATCACGTCAGTGATGAAACCCTCGCCGTCTTCCAGAAGTTTTACGAGAGCCGCTAACTTACAAGGTCTTCCGCCATCATGCCCATCGTGCTTCGTTCCTTAATGCGTGATCGTATTTTGCATTTGCTGTTGCTGTTGGGTGTGATTTTATTGCCGCTGGCAGAGTATCGTTGGTCGCAATTGCCTGCCGCCGTTGACTGGCACACTATCATGACGCTCACCGGGCTATTGATGCTAACCAAAGGGTTGGAAAACAGCGGTTATTTTGATGTGCTCGGCGCGCGTCTGGTGCAGCGCTTTCAACATGAGCGTACACTGGCACTGTTTATGGTGTGTGCCGCTGCGCTGCTTTCCACCTTTCTCACCAACGATGTGGCGCTGTTTATTCTGGTGCCGCTGACCCTGACGCTACGCAAATTCTCGCGTCTGCCGATTTCTCGTCTGATTATTTTTGAAGCGCTGGCGGTAAATGCCGGATCGCTGCTGACGCCGGTGGGTAATCCGCAAAACATTCTGTTATGGAGCCACGGCACGCTCAGCGTGCCGGGCTTTATCTTGCAAATGGCACCGCTAGTTGCCGTGTTGATGATCAGCCTGATGGCGCTCACCTGGTGGAGTTTTCCTAAACAAACCATCCAAAAGCACGCGCAAAGCGAAGCGCATCAATGGGAAAAACCATTATTTATCATCAGTGTGCTGCTGTATCTGATGTTTATTGTGGCTTTAAAGCTGAAAATGACCGGATGGGCGCTGTTGTTGGTGGCAGGCTGCTTCCTGATTATGGCGCGCAGCGTATTGATCAGTATTGACTGGAGCTTGTTGCTGGTATTTGTCGCGATGTTCATCGATGTGTTTTTACTGATGCATCTTCCCCTGCTACAACCGCATTTCGCCGCGATAAGCCAGTTGAGTGAAGGCGGTTTATACTTGCTGGCGATAGGTCTTTCACAGGTGATCAGTAATGTGCCAGCCACCATCCTGTTGCTGCAAAAAGTGCCGCCTTCAGAGGTGCTCGCCTGGGCCGTCAACATTGGTGGATTTGGCTTGCTGCCGGGTTCATTGGCTAACCTGATTGCGCTGCGTATGGCGCAAGACAGCAAAGTCTGGTGGCGCTTTCACCTGTTTTCTTTACCCATGCTGGCGTGGTCGATGCTGTGTGGCTGGTTGCTGTTGCGCTGGCTACACTAAGCCTGCCATTTTGTTCTGCCCGATGAGCTGACGCGCTGATTATTCAGCGCGTTATCGCACTTAGTGGCAGAAAATGCGTTGATTGTTGGCTTGTGTAAAGTTGTACTGGCATTTGTCAATTTTCGATCTAAGGTTAAGTTGACCGTTTTTGCCCGTGGATCGGGATCACAGCCAGCGATGATAACCTATGAGTGATAACCACAATCAGCCGCCCGCACGCGAGCAGCAGGATGCGCAGCACGCTTCAGACTCCAGTCAAGACAACAACGAACCACAACGTAAACGCCCCGGCAAAAAGCCACTGGTCATTCTCGCCATCGTGGTGGTGATCATGCTGTTGGTGGGCCTGTGGTTCTGGTTTACCACGCGCAACATTGAATCCACGGATGATGCCTTTACCGAAGGTGATGCCGTGACCATCGCACCAAAAGCGGCCGGTTATGTGGTGAAACTGCTGGTGAAAGATAACCAGCGGGTGAAGCAGGGCGATTTGCTGGTGGAGATCGACCCACGCGATACCAGTGCCCAACGCGATCAGGCTAAAGCCCAGCTTGGCCTGGCTCAGGCGCAACTGCATCAGGCGCAGGCACAGTTAGCGCTGTCACGCGTGCAGTATCCTGCGCAGCGCGATCAGGCGTTAGCCGATCAAGCCAAAGCGCAGGCCAATCTTTTGAATGCGCAGGCGGACTATCGTCGTCAGCGCGGCGTGGATCCGCGCGCGACGTCACAACGCAACATCGATACCGCAGCCGCGCAGCTGCGATCCGCTGAAGCACAACTGCAAAGCGCCAAAGCGCAGGTCGAAGTGGCTTCACAGGTGCAATTGCAGATTCGTCAGCAGGAAACCAACGTAGAAGCGCGTCAGCAGCAGGTTGAGCAGGCGCAGGCTCAGCTCAATACCGCCGAACTGAATCTCTCTTATACCCAAGTGCGCGCCCCCTACGATGGCTTTGTCACCAAGCGCAACGTGCAGGTCGGTACGCTGGTACAGGCTGGCACGGCACTGTTTTCACTGGTGTCGCCGGATATCTGGATCAATGCCAACTTCAAAGAGTCCCAACTGGCGCGGATGAATCCCGGCGACAAAGTGGATATCAGTATCGACGCCTGGCCAGATATGAAGCTGGAAGGGCACGTTGATAGCGTGCAGATGGGGTCCGGCTCGCGTTTCTCCACCTTCCCGGCTGAAAACGCCACCGGTAACTACGTGAAAATTGTGCAGCGCGTGCCGGTGAAAATCGTCATCGATAAAGGATTGGATCCGAATCATCCGCTGCCACTGGGCCTGTCGGTTGAGCCGAAGGTCACCGTAGAATGAGTGCGAGCGAAAGCTGGCGTCCGGCCAGCAATCCCTGGCTGGTCGCCATCACGGTGACGCTGGCGGTGTTTATGGAGATCCTCGACACCACCATCGTTAACGTGGCGCTACCGCACATTGCCGGCTCACTCTCTTCCAGTTACGACGAATCCACCTGGGTGCTGACTTCCTATCTGGTGGCTAACGGCATTGTGTTGCCCATTTCCGCCTTCTTTAGCCGCTTGTTTGGGCGTAAACAGTTCTTCCTGATCTGTATTGTCATGTTCACCATCTGCTCGTTCCTGTGCGGTATCGCCACTGAGCTATGGCAAATCATTCTGTTCCGCGTGTTGCAGGGCTTTTTCGGCGGCGGTTTGCAGCCGGTGCAGCAATCGGTGCTCCTCGATTACTTTAAAGCGGAAGATCGTGGCAAAGCTTTTGGTCTCTCCTCGATTGCGATTATCGTCGCGCCAGTGATCGGCCCAACACTCGGCGGCTGGATCACCGATAACTACAGCTGGCGCTGGGTGTTCTTCATTAACATCCCGGTCGGAATTTTAACGGTGCTGGCTATCTATCAACTGCTGGAAGATCCACCGTGGGAGCGTAAATGGGCGAAGGGCAAGCTGAAGATCGATTACATCGGTATCAGCTTGATCACTCTTGGACTCGGCTGTTTGCAGGTGTTCCTTGACCGTGGTGAAGATGAAGACTGGTTCGCCTCGCACTTTATTCGCCTGTTTTGCATGCTGGCGGTGATCGGCATTGTCGGCGCCGTCTACTGGCTGCTGTATGCACGTAAACCAGTGGTAGATATCACGGTCATGAAAGATCGTAACTTCTGGGTGGCCGGTTTGCTGATGGCAGGCATGGCGATGATTCTGTACGGCAGTTCGGTAGTACTTCCACAACTGGCGCAGCAGGATCTGGGCTATACCGCGACCTGGTCGGGGCTGGTACTCTCGCCCGGTGCGATATTGATCGTCCTGACCATTCCGCTGGTGCTGAAGCTGATGCCGATTGTGCAAACACGCTACATCATTGCTTTCGGTTTTACCTGTCTCGCCAGCGCCTTCTTCTATTCCACGACCTTGACGCCGAACGTTGATTTTACCACCCTGGTATTAATGCGCAGTGCGCAATCGATAGGGCTAGGTTTCCTGTTTGTACCGCTGACGACCATTGCTTTTATTACGGTGCCGCAACGGCTCAATGCGGATGCATCGGCATTGTTTACCATGTTCCGTAATGTGGCGGGATCGATCGGTATTTCACTGGCAACGGCGGGGATCACTGAGCGTATGCAGGCGCGGTCGGCGAGTATGGTGCATAACATGACGCCGCTCAACGAGCCGTTCAATCTCACTTTGCAGCATTGGGCACAGTCGATTCGCGACTTTACGTCTGCGGTGGGCGATCCCCTGACGCTGGCGACCGGTCAGCTGTACAAAGAGATGATTGCACAGGCGCGAATCCTGGCGTACATCGACGTATTTATGGGCCTGAGTATTGTGGCCTTGCTGTTGATTCCATTTTGTTGGTTGCTTTCGCCGATCAAGAGCGAAGGCAGTGCAGGAGCACACTAAGATGATCACCTCTCCGCGCTTGAGTTTGCTGGCGCTGTCTCTGCTTCTGGCGGGTTGCGCTGTGGGCCCTGATTATCAGCCACCCCATGCGCAGACGCCGGGCAGCTATCGCGATTTGCCGTCGCAGGAAGCCTCAAAACCGCAATCGGCGGCCACCAACCCGCTGTGGTGGAAAAGCTTTAATGATCCACAACTGGATAGCCTGATTGAACGCGCCATTGCCGGTAACTTATCCCTGCAGCAGTCGGTGTTGCGCATTGCTGGCGCGCGTGAGCAACTGGCGCAGGCGCGCGGCGGGCTTTTTCCGTCACTCAATGGCTCGGCTAAAGTCACACGTCAGCAGTTGGGCCTAAAAGGCATACTGAAATCCAACGGGGTTTACGATCAGGTGGACAGTGACGTCGCCAATCAACTGAACGGCCTCGATCATTCTGTCACCCTTTATCAAGGCAGCTTTGACGCCAGCTGGGAGCTTGATCTGTGGGGCAAAGTGCGCCGTCAGATGGAAGCCGCAGATGCGCAGCAGCAGGCTGCCATCGAACAACGCAATGATGCGCTGGTGTCACTCGAAGCAGAAGTGGCACGTGCCTATCTGCAATTGCGCGGCGCGCAAGCGGTACTCAATACTCTGCAGCAGCAAATCGATGTGGCGCAGCAAACCTGGGAACTGACGCAAAGCCAGCAGCGTAACGGCATGGCGCCGCTCACCGATGTGGAAAATGCGCGCGCACAACTTGCCTCGCTGAACGCGCAATTGCCGGGCTATCAGTCGCAGGAACGTCAGGCCATGAATGGTTTAGCGGTATTGCTGGGCAAAACGCCGGGCGCACTGGATAACGAGCTGATGAGCAGTAAAGCGTTACCGCCGTTGCCGAAAATGGTGGCGGTGGGGATTCCATCCACGTTGGCGCGACGACGTCCGGATATTCGCCAGGCGGAAGCCAATCTGCATGCGCAGACTGCCAACATTGGCGTGTCGGTGGCGGATCTGTTCCCCAGCCTGTCACTGACGGGTCAACTCGGGGTGCGCAACACCGATGCCAGCTATCTGGATGACTGGAGCAGCCATTTCTACAGTATCGGGCCCTCGCTCTCCATTCCGATTTTTCAGGGCGGGCGTTTGGTCTCCAGCGTGAAACTGGCACGCGCGCAGCAGGCCAATGCAGCGCTTGAATATCGTCAGACGGTGCTGACTGCCTTGCAGGATGTCGAGAATGCCCTGGTCAGTTATCGCGCCGATCAGCAGCAGGTGGCAGCTCTGGATGTAACCACTGGCGCATTGCAGAGAGCATTTGATCTCGCCAGTGATAGCTACAAGCAGGGGATTTCCAGCTTCCTGGATGTGTTGGACGCACAGCGTCAGTTAGCGCAGGCAGAAGCACAATCGACACAGGCACGAATGCAGAGTGCACTGGATTTAGTCGCGTTGTACAAAGCGCTGGGCGGCGGCTGGGAACCTTATCAGAACGTTAATTTGCCGGAATATTCTGTGTTTGGCCCTGCTACCACGGTGCCTTAGTCGTAAAAGGGGGCAGTCTGCGGGTTGCCCCAGCATCAGGCATCACAATTCGCCCATTTTGAAACGAAAGTTTTCATTTTGGACTAAATGCAAATTCCCCTCTGATCACTCTTCACCGATTTACACGTAGTAAAGCCCCTTTTTGTGATCTGCTCCGCATGTAAATGCGGGGTTCATGATCTGTAGCGCAAAATTTAAATTTCATAATTATTCCTGTTGGTTGAAATAAACTATTTTTAAATCTTCTCTTACTGTTAAGGAGTGGATTATGCCGCGGGAAAACTACCTTACCCCCAACAAAGCATCAGGGCCGAACAGCAGCACGCGCACTGAACCCTTTGTGAAGGTGATAGCAATGATTGCCACCTTAGGGGGGTTGCTGTTCGGCTATGACACCGGTGTGATTTCTGGCGCGCTGCTATTTATGGGCAACGATCTCCATCTGACACCCTTTTCCACGGGGTTGGTCACCAGCAGCCTGCTGTTTGGCGCGGCTTTTGGTGCCCTGGCATCAGGCCACTTTGCCGCCGCGGCCGGGCGGAGAAAAATCATTCTGGTGCTGGCGGTGATTTTCGCCATTGGCGCAATCGGCACCGCGTTAGCACCTGACGTTGAATGGATGATTTTCTTCCGCCTGGTATTGGGTGTGGCGGTGGGGGGCGCGTCAGCGACAGTCCCGGTGTACATCGCGGAGATGGCGCCCGCCAACAAACGTGGCCAGTTAGTGACCATGCAAGAACTGATGATCGTCTCCGGGCAGATGTTGGCTTACATCTCCAACGCCGGTTTTAACGCGGTATGGGGCGGTGATACCACCTGGCGTTGGATGCTGGCGGTAGCGACGGTGCCTGCCGTGCTGCTGTGGTTCGGCATGCTGTTTATGCCCGACTCACCGCGTTGGTATGCGATGAAAGGGCGGTTAGCAGAAGCGCGTCAGGTGCTGGAACGCACGCGAGCTAAACAAGATGTTGAGTGGGAACTCACGGAAATAGAAGAAACCTTAGCTGAAGAGCAACATGAAACGCGCCCACGCCTGCATGAACTTCGTCAACCCTGGCTGTTTAAATTATTTTTGATTGGCGTGGGTATTGCGGTCATACAGCAGTTAACCGGGGTGAATACCATCATGTATTACGCTCCGACCATGTTAAAAGCCGTGGGCATGAGCGATAACGCAGCATTAATTGCCACCATCGCCAATGGCGTTATTTCAGTATTAATGACTTTCGTCGGTATCTGGCTGCTGGGGCGCATTGGGCGCCGTACCATGACGATGTTAGGACAGTTTGGCTGTACCGCCTGTCTGGTATTTATTGGTGCCGTCAGTTATTTCATGCCGGAGACGGTAAATGGTCAACCTGATGTTCTGCGCAGTTATATAGTGTTGCTGGGAATGCTGATGTTTTTGAGCTTCCAGCAAGGTGCACTCTCACCCGTGACCTGGTTGCTATTGTCTGAAATTTTCCCTACACGTCTGCGTGGGATATTTATGGGCGGCGCCGTGTTTGCAATGTGGATCGCTAATTTCCTTATCTCGCTGATGTTCCCAATCCTGTTGGCATCGGTGGGTTTATCGGGAGCGTTCTTTATTTTTGCGCTAATCGGAATAGGGGGAGCCATTTTTGTGGTTCGCTTTGTACCGGAAACACGAAATCGTTCACTGGAACAGATCGAGCATTATTTGCACGACTGGCTGTCAAATGAAGAACCGCAACCGCAGTTGACGCACGCTGTGAAGAAAAGCTCGTAACCTGAGGTGACGTTTTTATGAGGGTAAAAGCCGGTGCATGCACTGGCTTTTTATCGATAAGTGGGGATAAAAATGCGATTGTGGTCTCAACTGTCAGAATAGAATAATCACCTGTGAAAATAGATTTTCGGCCATAACATTAATCTTCATTAATCTGCTAACACACATCAGCCAGGCAAGGCATTAACCGCTAAATGCTTGTTTATCAGCCGGGAATAACCTCTGAAATCGGTACCAGTTCCAGTCGATGGTACTAAAGTGCTGTTGTTAATTCACCGTTAATTAAAGCTTCTCGCTGGGGATATCGCTCAAATTGTGAATACGTTAATCAGTTAGGAATTATCCGTCCGCATAAATTAATTTATTTTTTTATTTGAATTGGGTAATCTTGCCACTACAGTTTATTTAAACCCCCCTTAAGCAAGGACCTTGTGATGAGTGACGCATTTAAAGTTCTGAACAACATTCGCACATTACGTGCGCAGGCTCGTGAACTGCCATTGACCGATCTGGAAGAGATTCTGGAGAAATTAACCGTGGTGGTGACTGAGCGCCGCGACGAAGTTCATGCAGAAGAAGCGCAGAATCGCGAGAAAGAAGAAAAGCTGTCTAAATACCGCGAAATGCTGCTGGCTGACGGTATTGACCCGAACGAATTGCTGGGTGCGCTGGAAACCGGTAAAAAACGCGCTAAGCGTGCACCGCGTCCGGCTAAATATTCTTACACCGATGAGAACGGTGAAGAGAAATCATGGACCGGCCAGGGCCGTACCCCAGCAGCGATTAAGAAAGCGCTGGACTCTGGTAAAAGCCTGGACAGCTTCCTGATCAAATAATCGACACAATCCTTGTAAGCGGGAGCCGAAGACCACGTTGTCTTCGGCTTTTTTATTTCTCTATTTGCAACAACGCGTTTAGCGCCTTCGCTCGCTGCCTGCAGGCGCAGAGGTGGCGTCCCGGTGCTGCTTTCTGGCATAATGCCCGCTGTTTTTTCCTCCACTGCGTAACAAAGGTCAATGCCGTGTTAGTTTCCAGCAATATTACTATGCAGTTCGGCAGTAAGCCGCTGTTTGAGAATATCTCCGTTAAGTTTGGCGGCGGTAATCGTTACGGTTTAATCGGTGCGAACGGCAGCGGTAAATCGACCTTCATGAAAATACTGGGCGGCGACCTGGTACCGACCAACGGTAATGTTTCACTCGACCCTAACGAGCGTATCGGTAAGTTACGTCAGGACCAGTTTGCCTTTGAGCAATTCAGCGTGCTGGATACGGTGATTATGGGTCACGCCGAATTATGGGCGGTGAAGGAAGAGCGCGACCGTATTTATGCTTTGCCAGAAATGAGCGAAGAGGAAGGTTATAAAGTTGCCGACCTGGAAGTTGAATACGGCGAAATGGATGGTTACAGCGCGGAATCTCGTGCCGGTGAATTATTGCTGGGCGTGGGCATTCCGGTGGAACAGCATTACGGTCCGATGAGCGAAATCGCACCAGGTTGGAAATTGCGTGTGCTGTTGGCGCAGGCATTATTCTCAAACCCGGATATTTTGCTACTCGATGAACCGACGAACAACCTGGATATTGATACCATTCGTTGGCTGGAGCAGGTGCTAAACGAACGTAACAGTACCATGATTATCATTTCGCATGACCGTCACTTCCTGAATATGGTGTGTACGCACATGGCGGATCTGGATTACGGCGAACTGCGCGTGTATCCAGGAAATTATGACGAATATATGACCGCGGCGACGCAAGCGCGTGAACGTTTAATTTCTGATAACGCGAAGAAGAAAGCGCAAATTGCAGACCTGCAATCATTCGTTAGCCGTTTTAGTGCCAACGCCTCTAAATCGCGTCAGGCGACTTCGCGTGCCAAGCAGATTGATAAAATTAAGCTGGATGAAGTGAAAGCTTCCAGTCGTCAAAACCCTTATATCCGTTTTGATCAGGATAAGAAGCTGTTCCGTAATGCGCTGGAAGTTGAGGCACTGACGAAAGGATTCGATAACGGACCGCTGTTCAGCAAGCTTAATCTGATGGTTGAAGTTGGCGAGAAAGTGGCCATTCTCGGTGCCAACGGTATCGGTAAAACCACGTTGCTGAAAACATTGGTCGGCGAATTAACGCCTGACAGCGGCACTGTGAAATGGTCCGAGAATGCGCTGATTGGTTATTATGCGCAGGATCACGCAGAAGATTTCGCCGATGACCTGAGTGTTTTCGACTGGATGAGTCAGTGGAAGCAGGAAGGTGACGACGAGCAAGCGGTGCGCAGTATTCTGGGCCGTCTGCTGTTTGGTCATGATGAAATCAAGAAGCCTGCTAAAGTGCTCTCTGGTGGTGAGAAAGGCCGCATGCTGTTTGGCAAGCTGATGATGCAGAAGCCGAACATCTTGATCATGGATGAACCGACCAACCATCTCGATATGGAATCGATTGAATCGCTTAACCTGGCACTTGAAGGTTACGAAGGCACGCTGATTTTCGTTTCGCATGACCGTGAGTTTGTCAGTTCACTGGCAACCCGCGTGATGGAGATGAAGGGTGATCGCATTATCGACTTTACCGGCAACTACGAAGATTATCTGCGTAGTCAGGGTATTGTTTAATTATAAATGATTGAATGACAGTAATTACGGCGCGGAGAATCGCGCCGTTATTATTTTCGGGAAATCATGGTTTCCCGCACACTTCGCAATGCCTGTCCTGCATCACCTTCATGCTACGAAATTCTGCACTCATCGCATCGTAGATCAACAGGCGTGCACGGGCTGGTTGCCCCAACGCGGTCAGCACTTTTATGGCCTCTAAAGCTTGCATCGCACCAATGACACCGACCAACGGCGCCAGCACGCCGGCTTCCACGCAGCTTAATGTCTGATCGCCAAACAAGCGGCTAATGCAGCGATAACAGGGTTCCCCCGGCTGCCAGGTAAACACGCTGAGCTGGCCTTCCATACGAATGGCCGCCCCGGAAATCAGCGGCACCTTGTGCTGGTAACACAAACGATTGATCTGCTCACGCGCATCAACGTTATCCGTGCAATCGAGCACCGCATCATGGCGCGCGATCAGGGCACTGAGTTGAGCATCATCCAGCTGTGCATCAATCGGTTCGAGCTGGCAATGCGGGTTAATCGCCGCCAGCCGTTGACGCGCAGATTCCACCTTGGGCTGGCCGAGGGTGGCATCGCTGTGAAGAATCTGGCGCTGCAGATTGCTTAAGCTGACGCTGTCGAAATCCAGCAAGGTAAGATGGCCCACACCGGCCGAAGCCAGATAGGGCGCAGCGGCACAGCCAAGCCCGCCGAGACCCACAATCAATACCCGCGACGCTTTGAGCTTCTCCTGACCGTCAAAATCAAAATCCCGCAGCACGATCTGACGGTTGTAACGCAGCATCTCCTCATCGCTCAGTTCGACGCTCATTAGCCCTCCAGCAGGCTATTGAAAACTTCAACCTCAACCCATTCGCCAGGTTCCACATCCGCACGATCGCGATCCAGCACAATAAAACAGTCGGCAAGGGCGAAAGAGCTAAACACGTGCGAACCCTGGGCACCGGTGCTGCGCACTTCCAGCACGCCATCTTCACCACGATTGAGAATGCCGCGCTGGAAGTCGAGGCGTCCAGGCGATTTCTTCAAACGCTGAGTGGCACGAGCGCGTTGACGTAGCGGCATAATGCGCGTGGTCTGCCCGGTGAGGGTGGCCAGTAACGGCTGCACCAGCTGATAGAAGGTCACGGCGGCAGACACCGGATTGCCGGGCAGCCCGCAGAACCAGCTGTTGGCTAAGCGGCCAAAGGCGAACGGTTTGCCCGGCTTCATCGCCAGCTTCCAGAAGGTAATCACGCCTAACTCTTCCAGCATCGCTTTAGTGAAATCCGCTTCGCCGACGGAGACGCCACCGGTGCTGATCACGACATCCGCCTGACGATCGGCTTCACTGAATGCCTTGCGCAGCGCCTCGGGATCGTCCGCAATCACGCCCAAATCGATCACTTCGCAGCCCAGTTTGTTAAGCATCAGCGATACGGTGAAGCGGTTCGTGTCGTAGATTTGACCGTCAGCCAAGGGCTGGCCCACCGCCTGCAATTCATCGCCGGTAGAGAAAATCGCCACGCGCAGTTTGCGCAGCACGCTGACTTCGGCAATCCCCAGTGAAGCCAGCAGCGGCAACTCGGAGGCTCCGAGGCGAACACCCGCCTCCAGCACCTGTTTGCCCGCCTGAATATCTTCGCCGATGCGACGAATGTTTTGGCCGTCGCGCACTTCAGCGGTGATGACGATACCGCCCGCACGCTGTTCGGTTTGCTCCTGCATCACCACGGCATCGCAGCCTGCTGGAATCGGCGCACCGGTCATAATACGAATCACGCTGCCAGCGGGCCAATCGCCGTTGAACGGCGCGCCGGCAAAAGCTTTGCCTGCGACCGGAAATTCGCGGTCCGGCACGATATCGCTGAGACGTACGGCATAACCATCCATCGCGGAGTTATCAAACGGCGGCACATCCAGTGGAGACGTCACCGGTTTGGCGGTGATGCGACCTGCAGCCTCATACAGCGAGACGCTGAGGCAATCGCTAATGGGCGTGAGCTGTTGCAGCATTTTTTGCTGCGCGTCTTCGAGGGAGATTAATCCTGCGGTGAAAGGTTCCATGTCAGTCTCTGCGTGATGAATTTCAGTTGCTGCCTATTATGGTGACATTTGTCTGCCGAGTCACATGTGACTAAAAAAGCATAATCCACAATAAAAGGTTATGACCGGAGATACACTTTCTGCTTTACAAGCCGGGAGTGCCTTTCTATAGTCGAAAATTGCCTAAAAAAGATGAAAACCATTCTAAATCAGTGTTTTTGGTTCTGATTTCCTGACAGGGTACCGGTTATGGCTAAAGCAGTTATCGCAATTCACGGCGGTGCGGGCGCAATCACGCGTGCCGCTATGAGCGCCGAAAAAGAGCAGCAATATCGTCAGCAATTGCACGCAATCGTTACCGCAGGGCAGCAGATTCTGGCCACGGGCGGCAGCGCGCTGGATGCGGTGACCGAGGCGGTGCGGCTGCTGGAAGAGTGCCCACTGTTTAACGCAGGCAAAGGCGCGGTGTTTACCCATCAAGGCACTCACGAACTGGATGCCAGCATTATGGATGGCCGCACTCTGGATGTCGGTGCGGTGGCGGGCGTGAATCACATTCGTAACCCGATTCTGGCGGCGCGTAAAGTGATGGAAAACAGCCCGCACGTGCTGTTTATCGGTGCGGGAGCAGAAGCCTTTGCCGCAGAACAGGGGTTGGAACAGGTTGCGCCGGATTTCTTCTCCACGCCTGAACGCTGGGAACAGCTACAGCGTGCGCTGAGCAGCCAGCAGATGGTGCTCGATCATGACGGCGCTGCGCAAAGCCACAGCGACGATCCGCTCGACCCCGATCGCAAATTCGGTACCGTGGGTGCGGTGGCGCTCGATCTTCAGGGTAATCTGGCCGCTGCGACCTCAACCGGCGGTATGACCAACAAGCAGGTCGGCCGCGTGGGCGATTCGCCGCTCGTCGGCGCGGGCTGCTACGCTAATAATGAGACCGTGGCGGTTTCCTGCACCGGCACCGGTGAAGTGTTTATTCGCACTCTGGCAGCGTATGACGTTTCTGCACAGATGGAGTACGGCGGCCGTAGCCTGCAGCAAGCCACCGCCAACGTGATTCATGACAAAGTGCAGGAGCTGGAAGGCAGCGGCGGGCTGATCGCTGTCGACAGCCATGGCAACGTGGCGCTGCCCTTCAACAGCGAAGGGATGTATCGGGGATTCGCCTATGTGGGTGGCGAAGTCGAGGTAGCGATTTACCGCGATAGCTAAGGAGCAGGCATGACGCAGCAGCATCAGCAGTTTGCACCCGAGCAGGTTTTGGCGGTGCGTGACCTCAACGTACGGTTTGAGCATGAAGGGCGAATCACCGAAGCGGTGCGTAACCTGTCACTGGATTTGCATCGTGGGGAAACGCTGGCACTGGTGGGCGAATCCGGTTCGGGCAAATCGGTCACCTCGCTGGCGCTGATGCGCTTGATTCAGCAGGCGGGCGGCGATGTCAGTGGCGAGATCCAACTGCGTCGACGTAACGGCGAGGTGCTGGATGTGATGCGCGCTACCACCAGCCAGATGCGCAAAGTGCGCGGTGCCGATATGGCGATGATTTTCCAGGAGCCGATGACCTCGCTTAACCCGGTGTTTACCGTGGGCGAGCAGATCGCCGAATCCATCCGTTTACATCAGGGCAAAAGCCACCAACAAGCGCAGGCCGAAGCACGGCGCATGCTGGATCTGGTGCGCATACCTGAAGCCCACAATGTGTTATCGCGCTTTCCGCATCAACTCTCCGGCGGCATGCGTCAACGCGTGATGATTGCCATGGCGCTGTCATGCAAACCTGCTTTGTTGATTGCCGATGAGCCTACTACCGCGCTGGACGTGACCATCCAGGCGCAAATTCTGCAGCTGATCCGCGTGCTGCAAAAAGAGATGCAGATGGGGGTGATTTTTATCACTCACGATATGGGCGTGGTGGCGGAGATGGCCGATCGCGTACAGGTGATGTATCGCGGCGATGTGGTTGAGCGTGCGCCGGTGCAGAAGCTGTTTGATGCGCCGCAACAGCCTTACACCCGCGCCTTGCTGGCGGCCGTGCCGAAGTTGGGAGCGATGAGCGGCCAGCCGCTGCCCGCTAAATTCCCCTTACTGCACACCAATGGCCGTGAAGAGATTGCCAAACCGCAGGATACGGTGCGCAGCGATGAACCGCCGATTTTGCAGGTACGCGACCTGGTGACGCGCTTTGATATTCGTGGTGGGTTATTGAATCGCGTGAAACGCCGTGTGCATGCGGTGGAGAAGGTCAGCTTTGATCTGCATGCTGGCGAGACGCTGGCGCTGGTCGGCGAATCCGGCTGCGGAAAATCCACTACCGGTCGATCGCTGCTGCGCCTGGTCGCCAGCCAGGGCGGCACGATTACTTTTAATGGTCAGCGTATTGATGCGTTGCAGGGCAACGCGCTGGCTTCGCTGCGCCGCGATATTCAGTTCATTTTTCAGGACCCTTACGCCTCCCTCGATCCGCGCCTGACGGTGGGTTTCTCGATTATGGAACCGCTGCTGGTGCACAAAACCATGGATCGGCGCCAGGCGGAGAAGCGTGTAGCCTGGCTGCTGGAGCGCGTCGGTTTGCTGCCGGAGCATGCGCAGCGCTATCCACACGAGTTCTCAGGCGGCCAGCGCCAGCGCATCTGCATCGCTCGCGCATTGGCCCTGAACCCTAAAGTGGTGATTGCCGATGAGTCAGTCTCGGCGCTGGATGTCTCGATTCAGGCGCAAATTATCAATCTGATGCTCGACTTGCAGCGCGAGTTTGGCATCGCCTTCTTATTTATTTCTCACGATATGGCGGTGGTAGAACGCATCAGCCATCGCGTGGCGGTGATGTATCTCGGACAGATTGTGGAAATGGGGCCGCGCCAGGCGGTGTTTGAGCAGCCGCGCCATCCTTACACGAAAAAACTGATGGCCGCGGTGCCGGTCGCCGATCCGGCGCACCGTCATCGCGAGCGGGCGTTAATGGTGGATGAAATCCCCAGCCCGATCCGCCCCTTGGGTGATGAGCCAGAAGTGGCACCGTTACTGGAAGTGGCACCGGGGCATTTTGTTGCCCGCCACGCCATTAGCGGTGCCTGAGCAGCAAGCAACCGCGTCATCCACGGATGTCGCGCATGACAGGGATTACAGGAGAACGATAACAATGCACCACATTATGCGAAAAGGGGTTATCACTGCCGGGTTGTTGAGTTCAGCGCTGGCGATGCCAGCGTGGGCAGCGAAGGACGCGGTGATTGCTGTGGCGTCAACCTTTACCACTATGGATCCGTACGACGCCAATGACACATTGTCGCAGTCGGTGGCCAAGGCGTTCTATCAGGGACTGTTCGGCTTCGACAAAGACATGAAGCTGCAAAACGTGCTGGCGGAAAGCTATCAGGCGAGCAGCGATGGCTTAACTTACACTATCAAACTGCGCTCGGGCGTGAAGTTCCAGGATGGCACCGATTTCAACGCGGAAGCGGTCAAGGCCAACATCGACCGTGCCAGCAACCCGGATAATCATCTCAAGCGTTACAACCTGTTCAAGTATGTGGCCAGCACCGAAGCGGTGGATCCGACCACGGTGAAGATTACGCTGAAGCAGCCGTTCTCGGCCTTCATCAACAATCTGGCGCACCCGGCGGCAGTGATGATTTCGCCCACCGCCCTGAAGAAATACGGTAAGGACATTGGCTTCCATCCGGTGGGTACCGGTCCGTATGAGTTCGTTACCTGGAATCAGACCGACTTCGTCAAAGTGAAGAAGTGGGATGGCTACTGGAAGAAAGGCTATCCGAAGCTGGACAGCATCACTTTCCGCCCGGTAGTAGACAACAACACCCGTGCGGCGATGTTGCAGACCGGCGAAGCGACCTTTGCATTCCCGGTACCGTTTGAGCAGGCTAAATTGCTGCAGGGCAACAGCAAACTCGACGTCGTCACCACGCCATCGATTATGCAGCGTTACATCAGCCTCAACGTGACGCAGAAGCCGTTTGATAATCCAAAAGTGCGTGAAGCGCTGGAATACGCCATTAACCGTGAGGCGCTGGTTAAAGTGGCGTTTGCTGGTTATGCCACGCCAGCCACCGGCATCGTGCCACCGGCGATTGATTTTGCGCAGAAATATCCAGCGATTAAATATGACCCGGCCAAAGCACGTGAGCTGTTGAAAGAAGCAGGCTTCCCGAACGGTTTCGAAACCACCTTGTGGTCATCTCACAACCACAGCACCGCGCAAAAAGTGTTGCAGTTCACTCAGCAGCAGCTGGCGCAGGTCGGCGTGAAGGTGAAAGTCACCGCGATGGATGCCGGTCAGCGTGCCGCAGAAGTCGAGAGCAAAGGGCAGAAAGAGAGCGGTGTGCGCATGTTCTACACTGGCTGGTCGGCTTCGACCGGTGAAGCAGATTGGGCACTGACGCCGCTGTTTGCCACCACCTCCTGGCCGCCAGCCATCTTTAACACGGCGTTCTACAGCAATCCGCAAGTGGATAAAGATCTGAGCGATGCACTGAAAACCACCGATCGTGAGCAGAAAGCCAAACTGTACAAAGACGCTCAGGATCGTATCTGGAACGACCATCCGTGGATTCCGCTGGTGGTTGAGCAGTTGCTCTCCGCGAACAATAAAAACCTCACCGGTTTTTATGTCATGCCCGACACCTCATTCAATTTTGATGAGGCGGATCTGAAGTAACAGGCGCGGCCAGCCTTGCGAGGCTGGCCGCTGCTGCGCAGGATTTTGCATGCTCAACTATTTTCTCAAACGACTACTGGGGTTGATCCCCACGCTGCTGATTGTCGCGGTGCTGGTGTTCCTGTTTGTCCACCTGCTGCCGGGCGATCCGGCGCGCCTGATTGCGGGTCCGGAAGCGGATGCCTCGGTGGTGGCGCTGGTGCGTCAGGAACTCGGTCTCGATCAGCCGCTGATCCAGCAGTTCTGGCACTTTATTTTCAATGCGTTGCAGGGGGATTTTGGCCAGTCGATGGTGTCGAAACGTCCGGTCTCGGAAGAGATAGCCGCGCGCTTCTTCCCGACGCTGTGGCTGACGCTCACCAGCATGGTGTGGGCGGTGATTTTCGGTATGACCATCGGCATTACCTCCGCCGTCTGGCGCAACCGCTGGCCCGATCGCATCGGCATGACGCTGGCCGTATCTGGCATCTCTTTTCCCGCTTTCGCCTTAGGCATGCTGCTGATGCAGGTGTTCTCTGTTGAGCTGGGTTGGCTGCCAACGGTCGGTGCCGACAGCTGGAAACACTATATTCTGCCGTCGATAACCTTGGGCGCAGCGGTCGCGGCGGTGATGGCACGCTTTACCCGCGCATCGTTTGTCGAGGTGATGCAGGAAGATTACATGCGCACCGCGCGCGCCAAAGGGGTACGTGAGTCGCTGGTGGTGGTGAAACACGGTCTGCGCAATGCGATGATTCCGGTGGTGACCATGATGGGCCTGCAGTTTGGTTTCCTGCTCGGTGGCTCAATTGTGGTGGAAGTGGTGTTCAACTGGCCCGGTTTAGGCCGCTTGCTGGTGGATTCGGTGGAGATGCGCGATTATCCGGTGATTCAGGCCGAAGTGCTGCTGTTCTCGCTGGAGTTCATTTTGATCAATTTGATTGTCGATATGTTGTATGCGGCGATCAACCCGGCCATCCGTTACAGGTAAGGAGTCGCACTTGAAAAACTGGCGACGCGCAGCGGCATTGAAAACCATGCCGATGATGACGGAAACCCGGGTACGTACGCCGTGGCGTGAATTCTGGCGCCGCTTTCGCCATCAACATGTGGCGATGGTGGCGGGCTTATTTGTGCTGCTGTTAATTGTGGTGGCGTTTATCGCTCCGTTTATTGCCCCGTTTGATGCGGAAAACTATTTTGATTACGACCGGCTAAATGATGGGCCGTCGATGATGCACTGGTTTGGCGTGGATTCGCTAGGGCGTGACATATTTAGTCGCGTGCTGGTCGGCACACGCATCTCACTGATTGCGGGTTTCTTCTCGGTAGCGATCGGTGCGCTGATTGGTACGCTGCTGGGGTTGCTGGCCGGTTATTACGAAGGCTGGTGGGATCGCATTACCATGCGTATCTGTGACGTGCTGTTTGCTTTCCCCGGCATTCTGCTGGCGATTGCGGTGGTGGCGATCATGGGCAGCGGCATGAGCAATGTGATTGTGGCGGTGGCGATTTTCAGTATTCCAGCCTTTGCTCGCCTGGTGCGTGGCAATACGCTGGTGTTGAAACACCAAACCTTTATTGAATCAGCCCGCAGCATCGGCGCATCAGATTGGACGATTATCATGCGTCACATTCTGCCCGGTACCGTGTCGTCGATTGTGGTCTATTTCACCATGCGTATCGGTACGTCGATCATCACGGCGGCGAGTTTGTCTTTCCTCGGACTGGGCGCGCAGCCGCCCACGCCGGAGTGGGGCGCGATGCTTAATGAAGCGCGTGCCGATATGGTGATTGCGCCGCATGTGGCGATCTTCCCCAGTCTGGCGATATTCCTGACGGTGCTGGCGTTCAATCTGTTGGGTGATGGACTGCGAGATGCGTTAGATCCGAAGTTAAAGACCTGAAATATCAAATCGGTGCGCGTTAGTGCGCACCCTGAAAAATCCCGTTGTGCAGGTCAGGCCGCCACTTATGGCGACCTGATTTTTTCTGTTACCTCAGAACGTTTGCCAGTTGTCGTTGCTGTGTGCACCGGCAGCGGGTAAGGCGCGTGGTGTGGTTGCGACAGGGGCTTTCACCGTGTTTGTCACCGGTGCCATCACTGCACGCGTCCCGGTTTTAAAGCGCGCCACCGCCGAAGACAGGCTGCTGGCCTGCTGCTCCAGCGAAGCCGAGGCGTTAGCGGATTCCTGCACCAGTATGGCGTTCTGCTGCGTTACGCGATCCATCTCGTTCACTGCCACACCAATCTGATCGATGCCGCGACTCTGCTCGTCAGAGGCCGACGCAATTTCGCCCATGATATCGGTCACGCGCGTTACCGCGCTGACGATCTCCTGCATGGTATCGCCGGCGCTGCTCACCTGTTGTGAACCTAAATTAACGCGCTGCACGGAGCCCTCAATCAGTAGCTTAATCTCTTTCGCTGCCTGTGCACTGCGCTGCGCCAGGCTACGGACTTCACCCGCGACCACAGCAAAGCCACGACCTTGTTCACCGGCGCGAGCGGCCTCAACGGCAGCATTCAGCGCCAGAATATTGGTCTGGAAAGCAATGCCATCGATCACGCTGGTGATGTCGGCGATTTTCTTCGAACTGTCGGCGATGTCGCGCATGGTTTTCACCACGCCGTCCACCACATTCCCACCTTTGTCAGCGGTTTCCGATGCGGTTTTCGCCAGCTGGGTCGCCTGACGTGCGTTATCGGCATTCTGTTTAACGGTGGCGGTCAGCTCTTCCATGCTGGCAGCGGTCTCTTCCAGCGAGGCGGCCTGTTGTTCCGTGCGGGAGGAGAGATCGTTGTTACCGTTGGCGATCGCGCTGGCACTGCCGAAAATGGCATCGGCACTGTCGCGCACATTGTTGATCGTGCCCAGCAGTGCTTGCTGCATATGATTGAGGCTCGCGGCAATGGCGGCCATTTCACTGTGTCCTTCAATCTTCAAACTGGCGGAGAGGTCGCCATCGGCAAAGCGCTCCATCTGCTGCTGAACTTGCTTCATCGGCGCCAACAGGATGCGGCGAACCAGCAGCCAAACCACCAGCAGCAACAGCACCACAATCACTGCCATCACAGCAACCATCACCAGCATATGCTGATAAGTGCTATCGTTATCTGCAGCGCGTGTATTGATTAACTGAACGTTGTCACCGCGCCACTGCTTGTAGGCCGCTTCCAAATCATCCTGCGCTTGCTGTGCATCCAGCTCGCCATAAGCGGCGTAGTTGTTGGCTTTCAGAAAGGTCGCGGATTGATTCAGCAGTTGGTAATAGTTCGCGAATTTGCTTTCGATAAGCTCGGCGGCTGCCGCACTTTGCCCCGCAATCCGTGGGACACTCTTGTAGCGGTCAAAGTGCTGTTTCGCTTCATCAAGCGAGGCGCCCGCGGAAACCAGCAGCTTGCTGATGGCAGCGCGTGAAGCATCATCGGTCTGATTCTTCAGAATGCGAATCGCCACGCGGTTGATGATAACGCGCGTTTTCACCAGCGTTTGCCAGCTATCGGAGAACTCACGTTGTTGATGTGATAGCTGGTTACTGGCGGTGAAATTATGCTGGCCAGCGATCAGGGAAGATAAAAACAGCGAGCCGGAGATGGCCTGCATAGCGGTGAATACCAACAGCATCAATATGATGGCAGTCACAATTTTCATTTTCGTCAACATGATTTTCTCAGAGCAAAGTAGGCTAGTAGTGAAGTTATCGGTGTAAAAGCGCATTGCTTAAGAGCCGCAAAAAAATAATTGCAGTAAGTGATAATGTCGTGCAGGAGAAATGCAGTGAAACCCTTTGATTACGAACAAGACTTTAAGAATATCGATTTCCGACAGCGGCCAGACCTTTATCAGGTTGGGCGCGGTGAGCAGGGGGTATTAATGGTGGAGCCTTACAAGAGCGAAATTCTGCCGTTCTGGCGCTTCCGTACCGTGGAACTGGCTCAGGAATCTTCCGTTCAGATTATGCAATTGTTTGAGGACTATCGTGCACAGGACGACTTTGTCGGCATGGATATGGCGCGAAAATTTATTCAGATGGGCTATACCCGCGCGCGTCGCTACAGTAATCACAAAGGCGGACGCAAATATGATGCAGACGGTAACGAGCTACCTCGTACCACAGAAAAAGAAAAGGCCGCTGCGGCGGCCATCTTCAAATCATGCTGGGATCGGCTGAGATCGGACACCGATTATCTGGCGCGCAAACGTGCGCACCAGCAGCAGCACGGTTAAACGCGCGTACCCCATAAATCGTACTCATCGGCGTGTTCAACTTTAACACGCACCACATCACCGACTTTCACCTGACGATCGCCATTCAGATACACCGCACCGTCGATCTCAGGTGCATCGGCCATGCTGCGACCCACCGCGCCTTCTTCATCCACTTCATCGATGATCACCAACACTTCACGGCCGATTTTCTCCTGCAAACGTTCGCTGGAGATTTTCTGCTGCAATTGCATGAAGCGATCGAAACGCTCCTGCTTCACCTCTTCCGGCACCTGGTCCGGCAGTTGGTTGGCCGTCGCGCCTTCAACCGGGCTGTACTGGAAGCAGCCAACGCGATCCAGACGCGCTTCTTTCAGGAAGTCGAGCAGCATCTGGAAATCTTCTTCGGTTTCGCCGGGGAAGCCTACGATAAAGGTCGAACGCAGCGTCAGTTCCGGGCAAATTTCACGCCAGCGTTTGATGCGCTCCAGCGTACGTTCAACCGCACCAGGACGCTTCATCAGCTTCAGGATGCGCGGGCTGGCGTGCTGTAATGGGATGTCGAGGTACGGCAGGATTTTGCCTTCGGCCATCAGCGGAATCACGTCATCCACATGCGGATACGGGTAGACATAGTGCAGACGCACCCACACGCCGAGTTTCGCCAGCTGTTCGCACAGGCTGACCATGCTGGTTTTCACCGGGGATCCGTTCCAGAAACCGGTGCGGTGCTTCACATCCACGCCGTAAGCCGAGGTATCCTGTGAGATCACCAGCAGCTCTTTGACGCCAGCTTCCACCAGACGTTTGGCTTCGTCGAGCACCGAACCAATCGGACGGCTATCAAGATCGCCACGCATGGACGGGATAATGCAGAAGGTGCAGCGATGGTTGCAGCCTTCAGAAATTTTCAGGTAAGCGTAGTGGCGTGGCGTCAGCTTAACGCCTTGCTCGGGCACCAGGCTCAGGAACGGGTTGTGTTCCGGCTTTGGCACATAGGTGTGAACGTGCGACAGCACTTGCTCGTAGCTGTGCGGGCCGGTGATTTCCAGTACCTTAGGATGTACTTCGCGGATCTGATCCACTTTGGCACCCAGGCAACCGGTGACGATCACTTTGCCATTCTCGTTCAGCGCTTCACCGATCGCTTCCAGTGATTCCTGTACGGCGCTATCAATAAATCCACAGGTGTTAACGATGACGATCTCCGCATCATCGTAGCGTGGCACCACATCGTAGCCTTCAGTACGCAGTTCCGTCAGGATGCGTTCTGAGTCGACGAGGTTTTTTGGGCAGCCGAGTGAGACGAAGCCTACGCGCGGCGGATTTTTGACATGGCTCATAAGGATAATAATTCATCATAATTAGTGTGGATAGGCGGGGGATTGTACAGAGGTTGCGAGGGAAAATGTATAGGTGATGTAAGAATCTCCTTAACCGCGTAATGGGCGTTTCCCGCTATGCTTAATGGAGCTGTTATCCGTTCAAATCGTCGCCGATAAGGCTGGCGACTGCGAACCGTTAACGGTGATCCGAGTTGTGTAATCCAGCCTGTTTTGCTTAAATGTTCGGTTGGTGATTGTAAGTTATTCACCGCACTGAAGAATTTGAACGCGTGCTGACGGTGCAGATCGTACCGCCAGCGCAGATGCGGATAAAGTGAGAGCAGACAAATGCAAGAGATCGTTAAAGGTTTTCTGAATTTCCAACAGAATGTGTTCCCTGAAAGGAAGGATCTTTTCAAAAGTCTGGCGTCAAACCAGAATCCCAAAGCCCTGTTTATCTCCTGCTCAGACAGCCGTCTGGTGCCTGAACTGGTCACCCAATCCGAGCCAGGCCAGCTATTCGTGATCCGTAACGCCGGTAATATTGTGCCGCCGTTTGGTCCCGAACCGGGTGGTGTCTCCGCGACGATTGAATACGCGGTCGTTGCGCTGGGTGTGACTGAGATCATCATTTGCGGTCACTCCAACTGTGGTGCCATGAACGCCATCGCGTCTAATGCGGATTTAGAAAGCATGCCCGCGGTTGATCACTGGTTGCACTACGCCAATGCAGCTAAAGCTGTGGTGGAAGAGCGCAATTATGAAGCGGTGGAAACCCGTCTCAATGAAATGGTCAAAGAGAACGTGATTGCTCAGCTGAACAATATCAAAACACACCCTTCGGTAGCGGTGGCGCTGCGTAAAGGCAAAGTGCGTCTGCATGGGTGGGTTTATGATATTGAGAGCGGCGGCATTATTGCCCTGACCAAAGGCGGCGAAAGGTTCATTTCGTTGTCTGAGAATCCTGAGACCTGCTTCGAGTGATTCCCTAACCACCTGCAATGCAGGTGGTTTCTTCTCCCATTCTGTGAAAATTTCCCGCCAAAGCGCAGCGTGCGCTCTACACTTGAGAAGCGATTTACCTCTTATAAGGGCTTTCTCATGCGATTTCGTCTTTATATTCCTGCTTTAACGCTGGCTATGCTGGCGGTAGGTTGTACCTCTCATGTTGCGGATAAACAGCAGTTTTCCGGCTTTCTCGGCGATTACAGCCAGTTAAAATCTGAACAGTCACCCAGCGGTAAACCGACATTGCGCTGGATCTCGCCGGATTATCACAGCGCGGATTACACCAACGTGGTGTTCGAACCCGTGGTTTACTATCCCGCCGCGCGACCGACTGAACGCATCAGCCAGCAAACATTGGATCAAATCCGTCAGTACACCGATAGTCAGTTAAAACGCGCGGTCGCAGAACGTAAACCGGTGGTGGGCAAGCCTGGTGCACATACGCTCAGGGTGAAAAGCGCCATCACCGCCGTGACGGCAGAAAACGAAGGGATGCAGTTCTACGAAGTGGTGCCGATTGCGGCAGTTGTAGCGAGCACCATGGCGGCCACTGGCCACCGTACGCAAAACAGTGCGCTGTTCCTCGAGGTGGAAGCGGTCGATGCGCAGACCGGTAAGCCAATGATCAAAGTCGTGCGCAAAGCCTTTGGTAAATCCCTGCCGAACAACAGTACGCCAATTACGCTCAACGATCTTCGTCCGGGCATAGACGAAATGATTCGTGATGTCGTGGCCTTCTCCGCGCCTTAATCTCGTTGCCCGGCATGATGTCGGGCTTAATGTTTTGTAAATCCTGCACATCCTTTCTTACGGGCTGACTACCCTTAACGGCAGACCGTGATAAAGGAGAATCCCATGCGTTTACTGCCTGTCGCGCTGTTGCTTGGCGCATTGAGTTATGCCCATTCGACCCTGGCTGCTGATGTTCAGGTTCAGGTATTACAGGACAAACTTGATCATCCGTGGTCAATGGCTTTTCTGCCTGACAATCAAACGTTGTTAATTACCGAACGCTCCGGGCAACTCCGCAGTTGGCAGCCGGGAAAAGGCTTGTCGCAACCCATTAGCGGCGTACCCAAAGTGTGGGCAAATCGTCAGGGCGGCTTGCTGGATGTGGTGCTGGCACCGGATTTCGCCCAAAGCCGCCGCGTGTGGCTCAGTTACACCACGGCAGATGCCGAGGGGCGAGCGGGTGGGGTGGTCGGCTACGGGCGACTCAGCGACGATAATCGCCAGTTGAGCGACTTCAAAGTGGTGCTGGAGCAGACACCCAAGCTCTCTAGCGGCGCCAACATGGGAACTCGCCTCGCATTTGATGGTCAGGGCTATCTCTACATTGCCTTTGGCGACAACTTTTCCAGCCTCAGCGCCCAACAGCTCGACAAGCTTTCAGGAAAAATCGTGCGCCTGACCCAGAACGGTGAAATCCCGGCAGACAATCCTTTTATCCAGCGCAAAGACGCGCGGGCAGAAATCTGGTCGTACGGCATGCGCAATCCACAGGGATTAGCTTTCAATCCGTGGACGCAGCAAATGTGGGAGAGTGAACACGGCCCACGCGGCGGCGATGAAGTGAATATCCCGCAGAAAGGCAAAAACTACGGCTGGCCATTGGCCACCTACGGCATTGATTACAGCGGGCAGAAAGTGCCGGAAGCGCAGGGCACGCACGTGGCGGGCACGGAACAACCGCAGTTCTGGTGGAAAGTGTCACCAGCCATCAGCGGGATGGCGTTTTACAACAGCGCACGTTTCCCGCAGTGGAAAAATTCGCTGTTTATCGGCGCATTAAAGGAAAAAAGCCTGATTCGCCTGCGGGTGAACGGCGAGAAAGTGGTCGAAGAGCAGCGACTGCTGGAGGATCGCGGTGAACGTATTCGCGATGTGCGTCAGGGGCCGGATGGTTATCTCTATGTGCTCACCGACGAAGCCAACGGTAAGCTGCTAAAAGTCGGGCTGGCGGAACCCGCCAGCGCCTCGCGTGGTTAACTTAACGCACCCAGCTGCATACTTCCCAACCCCGCTGCTGCGCTTCCTGCTGCAGCAGCGCATCCGGGTTAATGACCCAGGCGTGATCAGCATGGTTGAGCAAGGGTAAATCGTTCATGGAGTCGCTGTAAGCCCAGGTTTTTTCAAAGCGCTTATCCTGTTGCAAAGCCTTCCAGTCACTCAGACGAGTGACTTTCCCCTCGCGATAGGTGGCGGTGCCATAAATCTGGCCGCTGTAGCGCTCGTCAACCACTTCTACGCCAATCGCCAACGCGCCGTGTACACCCAGACGTTGCGCAATCGGCACCGCCAGATGATCGCCACTGGCGGTAATGATCATCACGGTGTCGCCGCGTTGCTGATGCCAGTTTATGCGTTCCCGTGCGGCGGGGAAGACGCGTGGCAGAATATCGCGATGGATGAAACGCCGTACCCAACCCTCAACCGTCAGGGTCGCCATACCGGCGAGCGGGGATAGCGTGGTGTTCATATACTCTTCAATCGACAGGGTGCCGGCATGGTATTTCTCCATTAAGGCTTGTTCCTGAGAGATGAGTGCTTCGGGGGCAAATCCCTGTGAGACCAGCCAGCGCAGCCACAGGCTGGTACTGTCTTCACAAATCAGGGTTTCGTCCAGATCGAAAACGGCTAAGTCCATCGTGGTTCTCCTCGGGCTGATTGGCATCAGGTTAGCGGAATTTTGTGACTGGCTTAACCGTTCTGCGAAAAATCGGAATTTCTCTCACTTTTTCCACTACGGCGTAACAGTAAAAGTGGCAGCGGGTCGGGGTTGATGCCAGGGTTACTCTAATAAACTCTATAAAACTTTACGGTTGGACGGTTTTGTTCGCAGGTGGTAAGCGTGTAGCTTTTATTAAGACATGTCTTACCTGCTAGAAAACCATGATTTAACAAGGACAATCTGGTCACGCTCATGAGAAAAAACTCCGTCATTTCTGCCTTGCGGCCGCTGGCTGCCACTTCATTATTAGTGCTTTTCCTTCCCATCACCACTCAGGCTGAACAGGCGCCTGCTGCACCGCAAATTGAGGCCAAAGCCTGGATTTTAATGGACTACAACAGCGGCAAGATATTGGCTGAGTCCAATGCCGACCAGCGGTTGGACCCCGCCAGCCTGACCAAAATGATGACCAGCTACGTGGTCGGCCAGGCGCTAAAAGCCGGCAAGATCCACAACGATGACCTGGTCACTATCGGCCAGGATGCATGGGCAACCGGCAACCCGAAGCTGCGCGGTTCTTCACTGATGTTCCTGAAACCGGGTGACCGTATTCCGGTCTCTGAACTCAACAAGGGCGTGGTGATTCAGTCAGGCAATGATGCCTGTATCGCGCTGGCCGATTATGTCGCCGGTAGCCAGGACTCGTTTATCGGTCTGATGAACAACTACGTTAAGGCGTTTGGATTACAGAATACCCACTTTATGACCGTGCACGGGCTGGATGCCGATGGGCAATACAGTACCGCGCGCGATATGGCGATTATCGGCCAGCGTTTGATCAGCGATGTACCTGAAGAGTATGCGTTAAACAGTGAGAAAGAGTTCACCTTTAATCACATCAAGCAGATGAACCGTAACCGCCTGTTGTGGAGCAGTAACCTGAAGGTGGATGGGATTAAAACCGGACACACTTCGGGCGCGGGTAATAACCTGGTCGCGTCCGCCGTGGACGGAGACATGCGTTTGATCTCAGTGGTACTGGGTACGCAAACCGATGCGATCCGCTTCCGTGAAAGTGAGAAGCTCCTCACGTGGGGTTTCCGTTTCTACGAGACAGTGACACCGATTAAAAGCGATAAGCCTTTTGCCCAGCAGCGCGTGTGGTTCGGTGAGCAGAGTCAGGTCAATCTCGGTGTCGCGAAAGACGCAGCGATCACCGTGCCGAAAGGGCAGATGAAAAACCTCAAGGCGAGTTTCACCCTGAACTCACCGCAGCTGGAAGCGCCACTGGAGAAGAATCAGGTGGTGGGGACTATTGATTTCCAGCTGGATGGCAAAACCGTGGATCAGCGTCCGCTGGTGGTGATGGAAGCGGTGCCGGAGGGCGGATTTATTGGCCGTATCTGGGATTTCATTATGATGAAATTTAACGGCTGGTTTGGGAAGTGGTTTAGCTAATCAGCATAAGGGCGACCCGATCGGGCCGCCCTTAGCATTATCCGCGCACCCAGCCTTTCTTAATCGGCGTAGCGAACAGCGTGCGATACACCTGATGGGTGAAAGCCAGCATGCGGTCGCCATACAGCTGCCACGCCATATGCGAAGCCAGACACGCCAGCAAGCCCACCAAAAATCCGCCCAGCATATCCATTGGCCAATGCACGCCCAGATAGACGCGCGACCAGGCAATGGTGCTGCCGACCGCCAGTAAAATCACCCCTGACCACAGTCGGTGCCAGAAGATAAACGCCAGCGCAAAGGTGAAAATAGTGGTGCCATGATCGCTGGGGTAAGAGTCATCGGCGGCGTGTGCCAGGAATTGATGTCCGAAGCCAATGGCAAACGGGCGCGGATGTGGCAGCAGTTGGCCGACACACCATGAAATGCTTAATGCATAAATCAGCGCCATGCCGGTTTTCAGTACCAGCGCGCGTTGAGATTGCACCTGATCGCGCGGCCCCCAAAACCATAAGGCCACAATCAGCAGCGGGACAATGGCAATCACATCTTTGGCGATAAAGGTCGCCAGATTAATCAACCATGGCGGTGAATCCGTCGTGGCGTTGATCCATAGAAACAGGCTATGGTTGAGCGCTTCCATCACGTTTGCTTTTCCTCATCTTGTCTACCCAAAAAGAAACACCAGCAAAAATCAGCACCTGGCTCAGCCACACCCACCAGCCAGCCCACAAGTTGTGAGAGAAAAAGTGGGCACCGCGCATCACCTGTCCGTATCCCATCAGTAAGCCCACCGCGATACCGAACAACAGCGCCAGCACGGCGCGGCGCGGACGCTCGGGCCACCACAGGAAGAACAGCGCCATCAGGGCAAAGCCGCTGGAAGCGTGACCGCCAGGGAAACATTGCCCCGGACCGCTATTGACCGGAGTGGGATCCAGCAGCACAAAACTGGCTGCCTTACCGCCAAACATCGCCAAATCCCACGGACAGGAGTGCGCGCTGTGCGCCTTCAGGATGCCCACCACTAGCGGCCCCATACCAAATAGCAGGGCCACCAACACGCGGCGGCCATCACGCTTCTGCACACCTCGTAACAACATCAATACCGCTCCAGCGATGAGCACATCCTTGAACAAGCGATGATTGATCAGATCCAGCCAGCGGTTGTGTTGCCATGGAAACGTCTGCGTCTGTGGGTCAAACCACTGCTGGCTGATCGCGATATCCAGGCTTTCGTGGCGCGACCACCACATAAACACCAGTGCTGAAATTGCCAGTAAAATAAAGTTGATAGCGTAAAAGCGACCAGACAAACAATAAATAGTCGGGCTCTTAATCTTATCGTGGGTTGTTGGAGTGTTTAACTTTGATGAAAGTTGCATGAATATTGGAAAATAGCGAAACCAGAGTGGCAGGGTCGCAATTTACGCTTAGGAGAACCTTAAGCAACAGGAATTGCAGGCATAAAAAAACCCGCAAGTCAGTGACCGGCGGGCTCCACAATTTGGGGATTTCAAAGAAAAGCAGTGGCACTTATTCAGACTGCGCCCCAAATAGAAAGTTCTGAACGCAGTAAAAATATTTTTAAAAAGGCAAAAGCGGCCAAATTATCACAATAAGCGTGCCGGCGAGCGTCAGCAAAACGTTAGCAATCGCATAAGTTCCTGCATAGCCGAGTGCCGGAATGCTACTGCGTGCGGTATCGCTGATAATCTCCATGGCCGGGGCACAGGTGCGAGCGCCCATGATGGCACCAAACAGCAGCGCGCGGTTCATACGCAGCACGTAGGCACCAAACAGATAGCAAATCACCACCGGGATCAGACTCACCAGCAGACCGCTGAGCAACATCAAGGCGCCCGCGCTGCCAAGGCCATGTTGCAGGCCACTACCGGCGCTCAGGCCGACACCTGCCATAAACACCATCAAACCGAACTCTTTCACCATGGTCAGCGCCCCTTGCGGAATGTAGCCAAAGGTCGGATGGTTGGCGCGCAGGAAGCCGAGCATGATACCCGCGAACAGCAAACCGGCGGCGTTACCGATGCCAAAGCTGAAGTTGCTGAACTGGAAGGTGATCATGCCGATCATCAACCCGATGATAAAGAAGGCGCAGAAGGCCAGCAGATCGGTCATCTGACTGTGAATCGCAATAAAGCCGATGCGATCCGCCAGGCTTTTCACACGGCGCGCTTCACCGCTCACCTGCAATACATCGCCTTTGTTCAGCATGATGCTGTCATCAATCGGCATCTCAATCTGACTACGAATCACTCGGTTAAGGAAACAACCATGATCGGTGAGTTTCAGATGGCTCAGGCGTTTATTCACCGCATTGTGGTTCTTCACTACAATCTCTTCGGTGACGATGCGCATGTCGAGCAAATCGCGGTCGAACACCTCTTTGCCGTTACGGAAGCTGGCATCGAGGCGTGCGTGTGCGTCGGGATAGCCCACCAGCGAGATCTCATCGCCGAGTTGTAGCATCGCATCCCCATCCGGGCTGGCGAGAATACCGTTACGGCGCAGGCGTTCAATGTAGCAGCCGGTCTGGCGATGAATGCCCAGCTCGCGCAGATTTTTACCGCCGCTCCATTCCACCAGTTCCGGGCCAACGCGATAGGCGCGGATCACAGGCAGGAATACTTTGCGCTGGCTGTCAGCATCCAGACCACGTTCCCGTGCAATCTGCTGCGCGCAGGTGGGTAAGTCCTGATGTTGCAGACGAGGCAGATAGCGCGCGCCAAAGATCAGGCTGACCAGACCAATCAAATAGGTGAGGGCGTAACCGAGGCTGAGGTTATCCTGCATCATGCTGAGCTGATGGTTGTCACTGATGCTTTGTCGCAGCGTGTCACCCGCGCCCACCAGCACCGGCGTGGAGGTCATGGAACCGGCCAGCATGCCTGCCGTGAGACCAATATCCCAGCCGAACACTTTGCCGAGTCCCAACGCAACGAGCAGGGCGCTGACCACCATAACAATGGCAAGAAGGAAGTAGTTTTTACCGTCGCGGAAAAAGATCGAGAAAAAGTTAGGTCCGGCTTCAACACCGACACAAAAAATAAACAACATAAAGCCGAGACTGAGTGCGTCGGTATTTATCGCAAAGTGCTGCTGACCTAAAATCAATGAAACAACGAGGACACCAATGGAATTTCCTAGCTGTACCGAGCCGAGACGTAATTTGCCTAAGCACAGCCCCAGGGCTAAGACGACAAATAATAACAGAACGTCATTTCCGCTTAACAATTCTGCGACGTTAATGTTCACGGTTTAACTTCTTCTTTACCTGTAACAAGTTGATGAAAGGGCCTTTTTTCGCTATCTTGTGGCAGCTGTGAATGTCCTTGCCGCCAGGAAGGTGCAGACCATTATTTAAAACGGCGTCATTCTAATCATAAATAACTTCCTCAGCTATCAGCAGTTTTTAATCCTTCTGCCAGCGGCTGTTTCTTTTTATTTCCACTTGTGCGCATCAGGGCAGTAAACGTTTCAATATTGTTAACAACAAAGTTGAGGATGGTTATGTTGCAGCGCAATAATCGCTGGCCAGCATCGGTTCTGGGTATGATGCTTTATACGCTGGTGTTTATTTTTGCACACCATTTTTGGGCCGTTGCCGCGGAACAAGCGATGCGCGGACAGCCTGAATTATTGCTGTTTTTATTGCCGGGCATGTTAATGGCGCTGTTGCAGCCGGATAGTCCCCTGGTCAGTACACTGTGGGTCGCCGTGGTGGGCACGCTTTTGGGTATGGCCTGGATGTGGCTCACCGTCACGCAGATGCACAGTTGGCTGCTGATTGTTGCATGGAGTTTAAGTGCGCTGTTTTGGGCTGGATGCGGGGCGTTACTGGTCCGCCTGATGAGGATTATGCTGGCGATGCGTGCCGAATAGCACGATCAAAAACGGGCCCGCAGGCCCGTTTGCTTAGGCTTCAACACCCAGATTTTCTTTGGTCCATGCCGCAAATTCGGTGTAACCACCGATGTGCTGGTCATCAAGGAAAATCTGCGGCACGGTGGTTACCGGTTTGCCGGCACGTGCTTCCAGGTCGGCCTTGGTGATGCCGGTCGCCTGAATATCGACGTACTGATAGTTGAAATCATCGCGCTCGCTGGTCAGCTTGGTGGCTAACTCTTTCGCACGTACGCAGTATGGGCAGCTTGAACGGCCAAAAATCACTGCAATCATTGCTTCTCTCCTTCCGCTGCTGTTTTGTGACCAGTTTCACATTACAGCGTGAATAATGGCTAACATCATGCCCGCCCATCCTGCTTAAGCAAAGAAGAAAATGCCTGTTACTCTAATGACCGCAATCTATGTCCATCATACTTCACTCCGCAGACGCGTTTGGCTTCAGTTAAGCTGCTGGTGATAGCCATGCCTTGCTGCAGAGCGAATTATTCGGGTCTAAAATGCGACTGACCTATTGAGCAACTGAGGAAATCGCCCATGCGTAATCTGGCCACGTTGCCGAAACCGGTTTTGCTGCTGGAAGTGCTTGGCGTGCTCGCGGTGATTGGTGCGCTATTACTGGTTAATAACTGGATTGCGGCACCTGATTTTATGGCG
The DNA here is from genome assembly GCF_018257655.1 of Pantoea sp. JGM49. Lineage (NCBI taxonomy): Bacteria > Pseudomonadati > Pseudomonadota > Gammaproteobacteria > Enterobacterales > Erwiniaceae > Pantoea > Pantoea sp. JGM49. Next base: position 517,030 of record NZ_JAERJM010000002.1, read on the forward strand.
CAGAAGTCGCTGGCGACGCTGCTTTTTTTCCTTGGCATTGCGCTGATGCTGCCTGCCGCCTGGCTGATGATGTGGCGTACCGCGCAAGCGATGGCACCGCAGTTGTTCAATCACAACCACAAAAAGAAGTAACCGGAGAGGATTATGACGCCGACCATCGATTTACTGTGCAGCCACCGTTCCATTCGCGCCTTTACCGAGCAGGGCATTGATGATGCTCAGCGCAGCGCGATCATTGCTGCAGCACAAGCGGCCTCGACCTCCAGTTTTTTACAATGCTCCTCGATTATTCGCATTACCGACCAGGAAAAGCGTGATCAGCTGGTGCAACTCACCGGCGGGCAGCCATGGGTGAGTGCCGCCGCTGAGTTTTGGGTGTTTTGTGCCGACTTTAATCGTCATCAGCAGATTTGCCCGGATGCGCATCTCGGACGCGCCGAGCAACTGCTGTTGGGTTGTGTCGATACCGCATTAATGGCACAAAACGCCATGGTCGCGGCGGAATCGCTGGGGCTGGGTGGCGTGTTTATTGGTGGTATCCGTAACAGTATTGCGCAAGTCACCAATTTGCTGGAACTGCCGAAATTTGTGCTGCCACTGTTTGGCTTCTGCATCGGCCATCCAGCTTCTGCCCCAGACGTGAAACCGCGTATGCCAGCGGCGATGCTGGTGCATGAAAATCGTTATCAATCTGTCGATAAAAGCGTGCTGGATCAGTACGATAACCAAATCACGGCTTATTACCAGCAACGTGACAGCAACCAGCGTTCGGAAACCTGGAGCGAACTGATTCAACGCCTGATCATCAAAGAAACGCGTCCGTTTATGCTGGATTATCTGCATCAACAGGGCTGGGCAACGCGCTAAGCACAAGGAATTCTGCAATGAAGATGGCCATTCTCACGCGTGATGGAACGCTGTACTCGTGTAAGCGCCTGCGCGACGCCGCGGAAGAGCGTGGCCATCAGGTGCAGATGATCGATCCGCTCTCCTGCTACATGAACATCAACTCCGATTCGCCCGCGGTGCATTATCGTGGCGAACCGCTGGGCCACTTTGATGCCGTTATCCCGCGTATTGGCACGGCGACCACCTTTTACGGCACGGCGGTGCTGCGCCAGTTCGAGATGTTGGGCAGCTATCCGCTGAATGAATCGGTGGCCATCACCCGGGCGCGTGACAAACTGCGATCGCTGCAGCTGCTGGCGCGCGAAGGCATTGATATGCCGATCACCGGGTTCGCCTCTTCGCCTGATGATACCCAGGATGTGATCGCCATGGTCGGTGGTGCGCCGCTGGTGGTGAAACTGGTAGAGGGCACGCAGGGGATTGGCGTGGTGCTGGCGGAAACGCGCCAGGCGGCGGAGAGCGTGATTGATGCCTTTCGTGGCCTAAACGCCCACATTCTGGTGCAAGAGTTTATCAAAGAGGCACAGGGGCGAGATATTCGCTGCCTGGTGATTGGCAATGAAGTGGTGGCGTCGATTGAGCGTGAAGCGAAAGAGGGGGATTTCCGCTCAAATCTTCATCGTGGCGGTAAAGCGCACGCGGTGACCATCACCGAAAAAGAGCGCGAAATCGCCGTGAAAGCCGCATCCACGCTCGGGCTGGAAATCGCAGGGGTGGATATTTTACGCGCCAATCGCGGCCCACTGGTGATGGAGGTCAATGCCTCGCCAGGGCTTGAGGGCATCGAAGGCACTACCGGCCTCGACATCGCTTCCATGATGATTCATTGGGTAGAAGCGCATGCTTGCCCCGGCTATCGTCTTAAAACCGGGGGCTAGGCGCGCTTTTACGTGGTTTTCGTGGCATCAGTTAGACTTTTTCCGTAAGCTAAGGCGCTTATTTCTTCACCCCACAGGACATAACGATGGATTCACTGGTCGTTCCTGACATCGACATCCTGCGTCGCTGGCTGGATCAACAAAATATCACCTGGTTCGAATGCGATGCCTGCCAGGCACTGCACCTGCCGCACATGCAGAATTTTGACGGGGTGTTTGATGCAAAAATCGACCTGGTGGACAACGTCATCCTCTTCTCGGCCCTCGCGGAAGTGAAACCCACAGCATTGATTCCTTTGGTCGGCGATTTATCGCAGATCAATGCCAGTTCGCTTACGGTGAAGGCCTTTATCGATATCCAGGATGACAATCTGCCCAAGCTGATTGTCTGCCAGTCGATCAGTACCACTGCCGGATTGACGTTTGGTCAGTTCTCGCACTTTATGAAGCAAAGTGAAGAGGGCGTTTCCATGGTGATCATGGAAGCCTTTGCCAATAATTTGCTGATGATGGGCGAAGAAGAGGAGCGCCAACCCAGCTCCAGCAGCCACGCGATGCTGCACTGAGTTCCCCGCCTCGCTAACTGCCGCTTTTTGCGGCAGTTTTCATTTTAGCCCTACCACTTTTTATTCTGCATTTTGCCCTTTATTGCCAGATATTAGTCGTGCTTTATGCCGCTAGTGCCAAACCGCATAGCAGAAACATGCATAAAATATCGCAAAAAGGCGTTTTTTACGCTGGGATCTGGCACGCCTGAAGCAGGGGGGCTATTCTTGCGGGGCTGCTTGAGACATGCAACCTCAGCACAGGTATAGGTTTTTGCTATTAAACTCCCGCTGAATATTGATTCATTGTGTGTCTGTGATTAAACAGAAAACGCAACGTCCGGATCGCGTGTATGCAGCGTTGTGATGACCCCCTCAGGAGGATGGAAAACATGTTCAACCAACGTAAAAAATGGTTGCCAGGTGTGGTTGCTGGTGTGCTGATGGCTGCGGCCGCTGGTGCTCAGGCAGAAGATAAAACGCTGCACGTCTATAACTGGTCCGATTATATTTCGGCCGACACCGTGCCGAATTTTGAAAAGCAGACCGGTATCAAAGTGGTCTACGACGTGTTCGATTCCAACGAAGTGTTGGAAGGTAAGCTGATGGCGGGTTCTACCGGCTACGACGTTGTGGTGCCATCTTCCAGCTTCCTTGCTCGCCAGCTACAGTCCGGCGTTTTCCAGGAGCTGGATAAGAGCAAGCTGCCAAACTATAAAAACCTCGATCCTGATTTGATGGCGAAAGTCGCGCAGCACGATCCGGGTAACAAATATGCGATTCCGTATCTGTGGGGTACCACCGGTATCGGCTATAACCTCGATAAGGTGAAAGCCGCGCTGGGTACTGATGCGCCCGTCAACAGCTGGGATTTGGTGCTGAAGCCTGAAAACCTGGAAAAACTGAAAAGCTGTGGTGTCTCCTTCCTCGATGCGCCGGAAGAGATCTTCGCCACCGTGCTGAACTACCTTGGCAAAGATCCGAACAGCTCTGACGCTAAAGATTACACCGGCGCCGCGACCGATCTGCTGCTGAAGCTGCGTCCTAATATCCGCTACTTCCACTCGTCTCAGTACATTAACGACCTGGCGAATGGCAACATCTGTGTGGCGATCGGCTGGTCTGGCGATATCCTGCAGGCGAAAGATCGTGCAGCCAAAGCCAACAACGGCGTGCACCTGGGTTACAGCGTGCCGAAAGAGGGCGCTCTGGCCTTCTTCGATATGATGGCGATTCCGAAAGACGCGAAAAATCTCGACGCAGCCTATCAGTGGCTGAACTACATCATGGATCCAAAAGTGATCGCGGATGTCTCTAACAAGATGAACTACGCCAACGGCAACAAGGCGTCACTGCCATTGATTAATGCGGATGTGCGTAACAATCCGGGCATCTTCCCAACGCCGGATGCGATGGCCAAGCTGTTTGTGCTCAAAGTCCAGGATCCGAAACTGGATCGTGCGCGCACCCGTGCATGGACTAAAGTAAAAAGTGGTAAGTAATTCGTTCTAAACGGATTCGTTACCTGAAGACGACAACAGAGGTGCGGTGATGGCCTCTGTTGTGCCATTTTAGCGGCTGGCTGTGCCGCGCTACACCGCTTAGCGCCGGAGAAATGTTAGTGAACGACGCGATTCCCCGCCCCCCAAATAAAACGGCTAAGGCGTTAACGCCGCTGCTGGAAATTCGCAACCTGACCAAATCTTTTGACGGCCAGCACGCCGTAGATGATGTCAGCCTGACCATTTATAAAGGTGAGATTTTTGCCCTGCTGGGTGCTTCCGGCTGTGGTAAATCGACCTTGCTGCGCATGCTGGCGGGCTTTGAGCCACCGACCAGCGGGCAGATTGTGCTGGATGGGCAAGACCTGTCGCACGTTCCGCCTTATCAGCGCCCGATCAATATGATGTTCCAGTCCTACGCGCTGTTCCCGCACATGACGGTGGAGCAGAACATCGCCTTTGGACTGAAGCAGGATAAATTGCCGAAAGGCGAAATCAGCAGCCGCGTGGCCGAAATGCTGACGCTGGTGCATATGCAGGAATTTGCTAAGCGTAAACCGCATCAGCTTTCCGGCGGTCAGCGTCAGCGCGTGGCGCTGGCGCGTAGCCTGGCGAAACGCCCCAAACTGCTGCTGCTGGATGAGCCGATGGGCGCGCTGGATAAGAAACTGCGCGACCGCATGCAGCATGAAGTGGTGGATATTCTGGAGCGCGTCGGCGCGACCTGCGTGATGGTGACGCACGACCAGGAAGAAGCCATGACCATGGCCGGTCGTATTGCCATCATGAACCGCGGTAAGTTCGTGCAGATTGGTGAGCCGGAAGAGATCTACGAGCATCCTACCAGCCGCTATAGTGCCGAGTTTATTGGATCGGTCAACGTGTTTGACGGCCTGCTGCGTGAGCGCACGGAAGAGGGCGTGGTCATTGATGCGCCGGGCCTGGTACATCCGCTTAAAGTGCAGACCGATGTCTCTATCATCGATAACGTGCCCGTGCATGTCGCTTTACGTCCGGAAAAAGTGATGCTGTGCGAAGAGGTGCCGGCGGATGGCTGCAACTTTGCCGTCGGCGAAGTGGTGCATATTGCCTATCTCGGTGACCTGTCGATTTATCACGTTCGCCTGCGCAGCGGTCAGATGATCAGCGCGCAGCTGCAGAATGCACATCGCTACCGCAAAGGTGCGCCAACATGGGGTGATGAAGTTCGCCTGTGCTGGGACGCCGACAGCTGTGTGGTTCTGACGGTTTAAGGAGGCGTAATGAGCCAGATTTCTCAACGCAGCGAGCCGGAAGTGGTGGGCACACCGCTGCAGCGCTGGGGCACGCGCATTAAAATGCTGCATGGCCGCAAGCTGGTGATCGCCTTGCCTTATCTTTGGCTGATCCTGCTGTTTCTGCTGCCGTTCCTGATCGTGCTGAAGATCAGTTTCGCCGATATTGCGCGTGCCATTCCGCCTTACACCGATCTGGTGACCTGGGCCGATGACCAGCTCAATCTGGTGCTGAATCTCGGTAACTACATCACGTTGACGGATGATCCGCTGTATGCCGAAGCCTATCTGACTTCACTCAAGGTGGCGGCAATTTCTACCGTGATCTGTCTGCTGATCGGATATCCACTGGCGTGGGCGGTAGCGCACAGCAAACCTTCAATGCGCACCATCCTGCTGTTGCTGGTGATCTTGCCCTCCTGGACCTCGTTCCTGGTGCGCGTGTACGCGTGGATGGGCTTGCTGAACAACAACGGCATTCTTAACCGCTTCCTGATGTGGCTGGGGGTTATCGATCACCCGCTGGTGATTCTTTACACCAATACCGCGGTGTATATCGGCATTGTTTACTGCTATCTGCCGTTTATGGTGTTGCCGATCTATACCGCGCTAACCCGTATCGACTACTCGCTGGTCGAGGCCTCACTGGATCTGGGCGCGCGTCCGCTTAAAACCTTCTTTAGCGTGATTGTGCCGCTGACCAAAGGCGGGATTATCGCCGGTTCGATGCTGGTGTTTATCCCGGCGGTAGGGGAGTACGTGATCCCAGAACTGCTGGGAGGGCCGGACAGCATCATGATTGGCCGTATTCTATGGCAGGAGTTCTTTAATAACCGTGACTGGCCGGTGGCTTCAGCGCTGGCGGTGATCATTCTGTTGATTTTGATTCTGCCGATCATCTGGTTCCATAAGCATCAAAATCGTGAGTTAGGAGAGAAGGAATGAATCAGTTACCGACCATTCGCTCTCCATGGCGTACGGCGATTTTGGCCGCATGCTTCCTGTTCCTGTACGCGCCGATGCTGCTGCTGGTGGTTTACTCCTTCAACAGCTCGCAGTTGGTCACCGTGTGGGAGAGCTTCTCATTCCACTGGTACAAAGTGCTGTTCCAGGACGATGCGATGCTGGATGCCGTTGGCCTCAGCCTGACTATCGCCGCGCTCTCGGCCACCATGGCGGTGGTGTTGGGCACTATGGCGGCGGTGATCATCGTGCGTTTCGGCCGTTTCCGTGGGCATAGCGGTTTTGCATTTATGCTCACTGCACCGCTGGTGATGCCGGATGTGATCACCGGGTTGTCACTGCTGCTGCTGTTTGTAGCAATGGGCAACACCTTTGGCTGGCCGAGCGATCGCGGCATGCTCACCATCTGGCTGGCGCACGTTACCTTCTGTACCGCTTATGTGGCGGTGGTGATCAACTCCCGTCTGCGCGAGCTGGATCGTTCCATCGAAGAAGCGGCAATGGATCTCGGGGCGACGCCGCTGAAAGTATTCTTCGTGATAACCGTACCCATGATTGCTCCGGCAATTGTCACCGGCTGGCTGCTGGCCTTTACGCTGTCACTCGATGATCTGGTGATTGCCAGCTTCGTCACCGGGCCAGGCGCTACCACGTTGCCAATGGCGATCTTTGCTACCGTGCGACGCGGCGTCAATCCAGAGATCAATGCGTTAGCCTCGTTGATTTTGTTTGTCGTCGGCCTGGTCGGTTTCATCGCCTGGCGCTTTATGGCGCACGAAGAAAAGCAACGTTTACGCGATATTCAGAAAGCTAAACGTGGCTGAAAGCCGTAACATTTGCCAATATAAGAACGGGCCGGTTTAATGGCCCGTTTTTTTATGGTTACGGAGTCAAACCATGTCGGAAACCCTCAAAAACGCGATGGCAAATTCTACGCCTGCACCGGTGATGGTGGCGGGGATCGCCATTATTGCCACGCGCTGTCTCAGCGTGCTGATGCTGGCCAATGAACTGGGTTACGACGAAATGGCTAACTTTGTCCACCGTAGCGCGCAGGCGTGGGATTCCACGCTAATTTTTATCGCCAGTCAGCTGATCTTTCTGTTTGAACTACGCTGTGCCTTTACCCTGTTGCGCGGTAGCAATCGCGGACGATGGGGTTATGTGATGGCGCAAATTATCGTGCTCGGTTATATGCTGATGGCGTCCGTTGGGTGGATCTACCCGGAAATCTTCAGTATTCCCGGTGAGACTAATGCACAGATCATTCATCACACGCTGATGCAGAAAGTGCCGGATGCGCTGGTGGTACTGCTGTTGTTTGTGCCGGCCAGCAGTCGCGCATTTTTCCGCGCCCGGTGATACAATCTGCCCCCGATTTTTCTCCCGATTCTGAATACAGGCCTTTCCATGCATTGCGCGCTTTATGATGCCGGTCGCTGTCGTTCGTGCCAGTGGCTGGAGAAACCCTATCCGCAGCAGCTCAGCGAGAAGCAGTCGCTGCTCGAGCAGTTACTGTCGCAGACCGCGGTGGCTGAGTATTTACCGCCGGTAACCTCCGCGCTGCAGGGTTTTCGTAATAAAGCCAAAATGGTGGTGAGCGGCAGCGTTGAGCGGCCGATTTTTGGCATGGTGGCGCGTGATGGCGATCCAGTTGATCTGTGTGATTGCCCGCTCTATCCCGCCAGCTTTGCGCCGGTGTTCGATGTGCTGAAACCCTTTATTGCCCGCGCCGGATTAACGCCCTACAACGTGGCGCGAAAACGCGGTGAACTGAAATTCTTGCTGCTGACCGAGAGTTCGCAAGGTGGCATGATGCTGCGGTTTGTGCTGCGATCCACCAGCAAGCTGGAGCAGTTGCGTGCGGCCTTGCACTGGCTGCAGCAGCAATTGCCGCAACTGAAAGTGATCTCCGCCAACATCCAGCCGGTGCATATGGCGATTCTGGAAGGGGATGAAGAGATTGCGTTGACGCCGGATCAGGCGCTGGCGGAGTGTTTCAATCAGGTGCCGCTGTATATTCGCCCGCAGAGTTTCTTCCAGACTAACCCGCAGGTCGCCGCCGATTTGTATGCCACGGCGCGTGATTGGGTCGCGGAGCTGCCGGTGTCCAGCATGTGGGATCTGTTCTGCGGCGTGGGCGGTTTCGGCTTGCACTGTGCCACGCCCGAGATGCAGCTGACCGGTATTGAGATCAGTGCGGAAGCCATTGCCTGTGCGCAGCAGTCGGCTGAACAGTTAGGACTCGATAAGGTGAGTTTCGCCGCGCTGGATTCGACCCACTTCGCCACATCGCGTGAGCAGGTGCCACAGTTGGTGCTGGTCAATCCGCCGCGTCGCGGGATTGGTGCTGAGCTGTGTGCTTATCTCTGTGAAATGGCGCCAGACTACATTCTCTATTCAAGCTGCAATCCCAGCACGATGGCGCAGGATATTGCACGTCTGGCCGATTACGCGGTGAGCCGCGTCCAGCTGTTTGATATGTTCCCGCACACCGCACATTTTGAAGTTCTGACATTACTGATTAAGAAGGGTGGAGCCACGTAGCCACCGCCTGAACGGAGGACGTGCAGAACCTGTCAGGTGGCACGCCACGAGGCTCCATAATGCTTATTCCGGGAACCACTTCTGGTTGATTTGCTGCCAGGTGCCATCGGCTTTCAACGCCACCAGCGCGTCATTCATCTCTTTTAACAGCGCTGCATTGCCTTTACGCACCGCAATGCCTAAGCCGGTGCCGAAGTATTCGGTATCGGTGATATGTTCACCCACTGGGCTGAGGTCTTCATTGGCTTTTAGCCACTGATTGACCACCGCACTATCGCCAAATACGCCGTTCAGGCGACCATTTTTCAGATCGAGAATCGCATTCTGATAGCTGTCATAGGCCACGGCGATCACTTCAGGATGTTTCTCCAGCAGGTATTTCTGATGCGTGGTGCCATTCTCCACGCCGACACGCTTGCCTTTCAGTTGGCTGAAGTCGGTGTACTGGCCTTTATGTGCAATCACAATCGCGGAATTTGCGTAGTAGGGCTGAGTGAAATCGACCTGTTTGCTGCGCTCGGCGGTAATATCCATACCCGAGATAACCGCATCATAACGACGGAACTTCAGCGAAGGGATCAGACTGTCAAACGCGTTATTGGTAAAGGTGCAATCCGCTTTCATTTGCTGGCATAAGGCTTTTGCCAGATCGATATCGAAGCCAACGATTTGGTTGTCGTGGTCGAGGGATTCAAACGGGGGATAGGTCGCAGAAGAGGCGAAGCGGATTTTTTCCGCCGCATAAGCATTCATTGCCAGTGTTGCCAGCGCCGCAGCAACAATCCATTTTTTCATTATGTGACTCCTGTAAACCATGCCAGAGATAGAACGGGTTACACGATGCCAGTAAATGAATTTATATGCAAATAATATGATTAAAAAATTACATGCGTTATTGGGGCGTAGCAGCGCGAGATATGACGCGTTTGTCCGCAGCACTTTCACCTCAGACAAACGCGATACTTCGCGCCACTACAACACTCAATTACGGTGTTCGAATGCCAATGCGCGCTTTTCGATTAAACGCATCATCAGCGTGAGCAAACCGTTGACCACCAGATAGATCAGCCCGGCAGCAGCATACACCGTGATGTCATAAGTGCGGCCATACAGCAATTGCCCATGCCCCATCACTTCCATTAGCGTAATGGTGTACGCCAGTGAAGTGCTCTTAAACACTAAAACGACTTCGTTAGAGTAAGAGGAGAGGGCGCGTTTAAACGCATACGGCAGCAGGATACGCAGCGTGTCTTTACGGTTCATCCCCAGCGCAGCGCAGGATTGCCATTGACCCGAAGGGATGGCGCGTACTGCACCGTAAAATAGCTGAGTGGTATAGGCTGCACTGTTGAGCGACAGTGCAATCAGCGCGCACAGCCAGGGCTGTGATAGCAGATGCCATAACCACGGCACGTTCTGAATGCTGGGAAACTGGCCGGGACCGTAATATATCAGGAAGATTTGCACCAGCAGCGGCGTGCCGGTGAACACCGTGATGTAGCCTTTCACCAGCCAGTTGAGCACCGGGACTTTCAGTGAGAGCACGATGGTACACAGCAGCGACAGCACCAGCGCGGCAATCAGTGACGCAATGGTTAAGGTCAGGCTGGTGTGCAGCCCTTTCAGGAGTTCGGGTAAGTAATCCAGCATGCGTCAGGCCCCCCGCTCGAAACGCGTGGTGCGTGATTCAATACGGCGCAGTATCGCCTGACTGAACAGCGTGATGATCAGGTAGACGGCCGCAGCCACCAGATACCAGGTAAAGGGTTCCTGGGTGCGTGTGGCAATGCTTTTGGTTTGCAGCATGATGTCATTCACGCTAATTAGCGACACCAGCGCAGTATCTTTCAATAACACCAACCACTGATTGCCCAGGCCCGGCAGCGCATGACGCCACATTTGTGGCATGATCAGGCGGAAAAAAATCGCCGATTTCTTCATACCCAACGCCTGGCCAGATTCCCATTGGCCGACAGGCACGGCTTTCAGCGCGCCACGCAGCGTTTGGGAGGCGTAGGCCGAGTAAAGCATTGCCAGGGCAATGACGCCGCACAGGAAAGGGCTGACGTCGAAGTTTTCAATCTGAACCTGCACGGGAATGCTAAACAAGCCCAGATTGATATGGAAGCCATCGGATAAGGTCAGTAGCAGCTGTGAGGCACCAAAGTAGACAAACAGCACCACCAGAATTTCCGGCAGGCCACGGATCAGTGTCACCAGCCCGGTACCGATCCACGCCAGCGGTTTCCAGCGGACGGTTTCCCAGCCAGCAAAAATCATCGCCAGCACAAGGCCGGCGATCAGTGCACAAACTGCAAGGCCGACGGTCATGCCGGCGGCGCTTGCGAGTGGAATCATTTCATTCATCAAAGATTACTGCTGGAACCATTTGTTGTAGATGGTTTTGTAAGTGCCGTCAGCTTTGATCTTCTCCAGAGCGGTGTTGAATTTGCCCTGCAGCTCAGTGTTGCCCTGACGGACGGCGATACCCAGACCGGTACCGAAGTAATCTTTATCGGTCACTTTCTCACCCAGTGGTGCGAGGTTGGCATTCTGTTTCAGCCATTCGTTCACCACGGCGGTGTCACCGAATACCGCATCAATACGGCCATTTTTCAGGTCCAGAACCGCGTTCTGGTAGCTGTCATAAGGCACAACCGTGATGTCGTTGTGTTTATCAGACAGGTATTTCTGGTGCGTGGTGCCGTTCTGAACGCCAACGCGTTTACCTTTCAGCGCATCCACATTCGCCAGCTTGCCTTTCTGGGCAATAAAGATCGCGGAATTATCGTAGTAAGGCTTGGAGAACAGCACCTGCTTTTCACGCTCTGGGGTGATATCCATACCCGCCATCACGGCGTCAAAACGACGGAACTTCAGGCTGGGGATGAGGCTGTCAAATGCCTGGTTGGTGAAGGTACAGGTCGCATCAATCTCTTTACACAGCGCATTGGCCAGATCGACATCGAAGCCCTGAATTTTGTTGTCAGAATCCACAAATTCAAATGGAGGATATGAAGCTTCAGTGGCGAAACGCAGGGTCTGCGCAGCAGAAGCGCTGAGGCTCAGACCGGCAAGCAGTGCAGCAAGTACGACTTTTTTCATTAGATGCATCCTGACTTAGTGCGAAAGATAATGTGCAAACGCTTCGGTTTGCGGCTGTGTAAAGTGGCTGGCATCGCCTTGCTCAACGATATGGCCGTTCTCCATGTACACCACGCGGCTGGCGGTTTTGCGCGCCACCTCGACTTCGTGGGTCACAATCACCTGGGTGATCTGCGTTTGTGCCAGCTCACGAATGATGCTGACGATCTGCGCGGTGATTTCAGGGTCGAGCGCGGCGGTGGGTTCGTCGAACAACAGCACCTGCGGCTCCATCATCAACGCTCGGGCAATCGCCACACGTTGTTGCTGGCCACCAGAAAGATGCAATGGAAAACGATCGGCAAAGGGGGTCAGACGCAGACGTTCCAGCAGTTTGTCGGCACGCGCACGCGCGGCGTCTTTGCTGAGACCGAGCACGCGGCACGGTGCTTCAATCAGATTCTGCACCACGGTGAGGTGAGGCCACAGATTGTATTGCTGGAACACCATGCCCACGTTTTGGCGCAGTTCACGGATTGCGCTGTCTGACGGCGCTTTGCTGAAGTCGAAGTGATTCCCGGCAATCTGCAGGCTGCCTGAACGCGGCTGCTCCAGCAGATTGAGGACGCGCAGGAGCGAACTTTTACCCGCGCCACTCGGCCCGAGCAACACCAGCGTCTCTCCCTGCGGACAAGCCAGGTTGATATCGAACAGTGCCTGATGGGCACCGTAAAAACAGTTTATGGCGTTTAGTTGAATACCCATGCGCAAAAAATGAATAGTAATTAGTGCCGCGAATCTTAACGTCACCAGAATAGTTATGCAATTGTGGTGGGTTAAAATTTATTAAACAGCAGTGAAGTCCCAAAAGCGTAGCACAATATCGCGCAGGTCAACGCCGGGAAGGGCTCGCTGGCTGCAATTTATTGATGAAAAATTAACAAAAAACGCCGCAAAGATGCGGCGCGCTTATGTTTAGAACTGAGTGCTGTAAAATTGAACAGCTATTTCTTCTCTTCCAGCAGCTGGCTGAGCGATCCGCCGCCTGCGTGCGGCCAGTCACCGACGTAACGAATATCATCCACCGCCCAGCAGGTTCCTTCGTGAATCATCAATACCTCGTCATGCCAGCTTTTGCCATCACGGCTCAAATCGACGCGCAGTGGGATGTTACGTGCATCGCGATTAGGAATGGTTGAGGCGCTGGCAACATCGGCGGACGTGGGACCCTGTGCGAGGCTGGAGAACAGATCGCCCTGGCTCCATGAGGCAGGTTTGCTGCTCTGCGTGCTGGCGCTCAGCAGTTTCTGATACAGGCGATCGCTCAGGTAAGGGCGATATTTCGCCAGCGCGGTGCTATCGGGCAGACCCTGGCTGGGCTGGCTGATGCGCAAATCGTAAAACTGCTGCGCGACGCTATCTGGGCCACCGTCGGCACAGCTGGCAGTGCGCGGTCCGTTATCCTTGATCACCGGTTCAACGGTGGTACAGGCACTGAGCAGTAACGCAGCGGGAACAAGCAGCGCAAAGGCATTGTTTCTCATCTCGATTTCCTTATTGTTCACTGGCAAAGCGTCATTTTTAGCATAGAGTATAGTCTTGCTTTTACGCCGTACGAGCTGTTCACCTCAGGAGAGAAAAATGAAATTTTCCACCACGCCCACCTTAGAAGGGCACAGCATCACTGAATATTGCGGTGTGGTTACCGGTGAAGCGATTCTCGGGGCCAACATTTTCCGTGACTTCTTTGCCGGGATTCGCGATATCGTCGGTGGTCGTTCCGGTGCTTATGAAAAAGAGCTGCGCAAAGCGCGACAGATCGCGTTTGAAGAGCTGGAAGAGCAGGCAAAGGCGCTGGGCGCGAATGCGGTCGTCGGCATTGATATCGATTATGAAACCGTGGGCAAAGACAGCAGCATGCTGATGGTCAGTGTGACCGGTACCGCAGTGATTATTCGCTGATGCGTTTTGCTGTTCTGTTGGCGCTGGCGTTTTTACTGAGTGCCTGTCAGTCGTCTGTTGAGCCGCGCAACGGCTACTGGGTCGATACCGCGCATCCGGCGCAGGGTGCGCGGCCACGCATTAAAGTGGTGGTGATCCATTATACCGCCGAAGATCTGCCATCCTCGCTGGCCACGCTCACCGATCGTGAAGTCAGTGCCCACTATTTGATCCCGCAGCAGCCGGCGCAAAAAGGCGGCCAGGGCGTCATCTGGCAACTGGTGCCGGAGCGCGAACTGGCGTGGCATGCCGGGCCGAGTTTCTGGCGCGGTGCGACCCGTATCAATGACACCTCGATTGGCATTGAGATCGTCAATCGTGGCTACACGCGGACATTAACCGGCGTGGAGTGGCAGCCTTTTACGCCCGCGCAAATCAGTGTGCTGGTGGCGCTGGTGAAAGATATCACGCAGCGTTATGCCATCACGCCTGAAAATCTGGTGGGGCACAGCGATATCGCGCCGCAGCGTAAACAGGATCCTGGCCCCCTGTTCCCGTGGCAGCAGTTGGCGCAGCAGGGGCTGGGCGCATGGCCCGATAGCGCCACCGTGCAGCGCTATCTCAATGGGCTCGCAGCGGATGCGCCCATCGATCAGGCCGAACTGCTGGATGTGCTGCAGCGCTATGGTTATGACGTCAATTCAGCGAATACCCCGACAATGCAGCGTAAGCTGATTGCGGCGTTTCAGATGCACTTCCGTGCGCGGGATTATCGAGGCATCGCCGATGCGGAAACGCTGGCGATAGCTCGGGCGCTGCTGGCGAAATACGGTGCAGCGCAGTGAAGAGACGGTGTATGGCATCGCCGATGCGGAAACGCTGGCGATAGCTCGGGCGCTGCTGGCGAAATACGGCGCAGCGCAGTGAAGAGACGGTGTATGGCATCGCCGATGCGGAAACGCTGGCGATAGCTCGGGCGCTATTGGCGAAATACGGCGCAGCGCAGTGAAGAGACGGTGTATGGCATCGCCGATGCGGAAACGCTGGCGATAGCTCGGGCGCTATTGGCGAAATACGGCGCAGCGCAGTGAAGAGACGGTGTATGGCATCGCCGATGCGGAAACGCTGGCGATAGCTCGGGCGCTGCTGGTGAAATACGGTGCGGCTGAAACAGGGCCTCGCGTTGGTGAGCTTGTGGACGGCCCGAAAGCCGTCCCTGCAAGACACTTTGCGGCCTGTTACGCTAAAAACGCCTGCCAGTGCGCAACCAGACGTTGTAAATCCTGGCGGCTGACATCGAGGTGGGTGGCAATGCGCGTGACCGGACCCACGCTCATCAGCACATCGCCGGAGTGCATCCAGCTTTTCAGTGCGTCAACCTGATCCGCCGGTACTTTCACAAACAACATGTTGGTGTGCTGATTCAGTACCTCAACCCCTATGGCGCTGAGCTGTTCAGCCAGCCACGCGGCATTGTCGTGATCTTCTTTCAGGCGCGCCACGTTGTGCTTCAGCGCGTACAGACCCGCCGCCGCCAGGATGCCCGCCTGACGCATGCCGCCGCCGGTCATCTTACGCCAGCGACGCGCCTGCTCAATGTAGGCTTCATCACCGCACAGCAGTGAACCCACCGGGGTGCCGAGTCCTTTGGACAGGCAGATGGTCAGCGTGTCGCAATAACGCGCGATATCCTTTAGCTCAACATTTTGCGCCACCACCGCGTTGAAGATACGGGCACCATCAATGTGCAGCGCCAGTTTGTGTTCGCGCGTTAACTTCCACGCTTGTTCCAGATAGCTCTGCGACAGCACTTTGCCGTGATGGGTGTTTTCCAGGCTCAGCAGGCGCGTGCGCGCAAAGTGGATATCATCGGGTTTGATAGCGGCAACGATATCCGCCAGCGGCAGCGACCCATCCTCGGCGTGCGAGATCGGTTGTGGCTGAATACTGCCCAGTACCGCCGCGCCACCCGCTTCGTATTTGTAGTTATGTGCCTGTTGACCGACGATATATTCATCGCCGCGCTGGCAGTGACACAGCAGCGCCACCAGGTTGGCTTGCGTGCCGGTCGGGAAGAACAGCGCTGCGGCTTTGCCACTCAGGCGGGCGGCCTCGATTTCCAGCGCATTGACGGTGGGATCGTCACGATAGACATCATCGCCAGTTTCGGCGGCCATCATCGCATCCAGCATGGCGGCACTTGGGCGGGTTACGGTATCACTGCGTAAATCGATCACATCGCTCTCCTGAAACAAAAAAGCGGGCTGAGCGCCCGCGTTGTGAGTTATCTGGCCTGGTTATCCGTTTTACCTCAGCCAGTTGGTTTTCGCCAGTTCAACAATCTCATCACCCCGTCCATTCAGAATCGCGCGCAGCATGTACAGGCTGAATCCTTTGGCCTGCTCGGCTTTGATCTGCGGCGGCATCGACAGCTCTTCCTTAGCGGTGATCGCATCGATCAGTACCGGGCCATCATGCGCAAACGCCTGTTCCAGCGCGCTGTTGAGTTCAGAGGCTTTCTCGACGCGAATGCCTTTAATGCCGCAGGCGGTGGCAATGGCGGCAAAATCCGGGTTCTCCAGATCGGTGCCGTCGGTAAGGTAACCACCGGCTTTCATCTCCATCGCCACGAAGCCCAGCACGCTGTTATTGAAGATCACCAGCTTCACCGGCAGTTTCAGTTGTGCCACCGAAATAAAGTCGCCCATCAACATACTGAAGCCGCCATCACCGCACAGCGCCACGACCTGACGCTGCTTATCGATTGCCTGAGCGCCGAGCGCCTGTGGCATCGCGTTAGCCATCGAACCGTGGTTGAACGATCCCAGCAAACGGCGCTTGCCATTCATCTTCAGGTAACGTGCGGCCCAAACGGTGGGCGTGCCGACATCACAGGTGAAAATGGCATCTTCAGCCGCGTAATGGCTGATTTGCTGCGCCAGATATTGCGGATGAATCGCCTGTTTATCATTGGCGGTGGCCAGCTCATCCAGACCTTTTCGCGCATCCACATAGTGTTCCAACGCGCTGTCGAGATGATGACGATCGTTTTTGCTGTTGAGCTGCGGCTGCAGCGCCTGCAATGTGGCTTTGATATCCCCAATCAGCGCCATATTGACATGGCTGTGTGCGCCAAGGCTGGCGGGATTGATATCAATCTGGATGATATTGGCATCAGCCGGATAAAACGGGCGATAAGGGAACTGTGTGCCCAGCAGCACCAGCGTGTCGGCGTTCATCATGGCGTGATAACCGGATGAGAAGCCGATTAAGCCGGTCATGCCGACGTCGTAAGGATTATCGTACTCGATGTGCTCTTTTCCGCGCATGGCATGCACCACGGGCGCTTTCAGCGTTTCTGCCAGCTTCACCACTTCTGCATGCGCGCCAGCACAGCCGCTGCCGCACATCAAGGTAATATTTTCTGCGTCGTTCAGCGTTTCAGCCAGGCGGGCAATCTCGCTGGCGTTGGGCACAATATGTGGCAACTGCGGTGAATACCATTCACTGCGTGCGCCTTCCGGTGCCGGTTTCAACGCCACATCGCCGGGAATGACAATCACGGATACACCACGATTAAGGATGGCTTTGCGCATCGCAATCCCCAACACTTGCGGCAACTGCTCTGGGTTAGAGACTAATTCGCAGTAATGGCTGCATTCGCGGAATAGCTCCTGCGGATGCGTCTCCTGAAAATAGCCGCTGCCGATTTCGCTGGAAGGGATATGTGCGGCGATCGCCAGTACCGGAACGTGGTTGCGATGACAATCGAACAGTCCGTTAATCAGATGGAGGTTTCCGGGGCCACAGGAACCGGCACATACCGCCAGCTCGCCGCTGATTTGAGCCTCAGCGCCGGCAGCAAAAGCCGCCACTTCTTCATGGCGCGTGGGCATCCATTCGATGGTTCCCATGCGGTTGAGGCTGTCGCTCAGCCCGTTGAGCGAATCGCCCGTCACGCCCCAAATGCGCTTTACGCCCGCATTTTCCAGGGTTTTGGCCAACAGTGCTGCCACAGTTTGCTTCATCATTCGCTCCTTTCTGGTGTTTTGCCATCCATCCCGATGGCGGAAACGTGTCAGTCAGAAAGCGTAGACGATGGAGACGACGCGCAGCCGTGAAAAAATGCGCTCTGCGGTCAGGCGGAGAACAACGCGATAAGAATCGGCGCTAATAAGCTCATGATAAAACCGTGCACGATCGCCGCTGGAACAATCTCCATGCCGCCAGTGCGTTGCAGAATCGGCAGGGTGAAATCCATTGAGGTGGCACCACTCAATCCCAGCGTCATGCTGCGCTGACGGCTGATCAGTAGCGGAATTAACATGATGGTGATCAGCTCACGCAGCAGGTCGTTAAAGAAGGCCGCGCTGCCAATCACCGGGCCGAAGGATTCGGTCATCAGAATACCGGACAGCGAGTACCAGCCGAAGCCACTGGCAAGCGCCAGGCCGGTTTTGATTGGCAAATCGAGCCATAATGCGGCCAGCATTCCGCCGATTAAGGCGCTGCACAGCGACACCGCGGCTACCAGCATGCCGCGACGATTGAGCGTAATTTGACGCAAGGTCATGCCGCTGCTGCGCAGTTGAATGCCGACCAGGAACAACATCAGCATCAGGGCATATTCACTGATGGTTGATGCGTGGCGCAGAATTGACCACTGGCTTAATCCCAACAGGAATCCGCCCAGTACCGAGCCGCACAGCTTGAGGGATTCCAGCGCCATGTGCAGACGTGAAGGCAGGGCTTGCTGCTTGTGCGGGTGATGCCACGGCACGCGCTTCTCCAGTAGCCAGAAAGCCAGCAGAGAACAGGCGAGAATGCACAACATACTGATCAACGCGGTATGAAAAATGGTGAGCAGATTACTGCTGAGGTTATCGAGGAAAGCGAGACTGGTGCCCATAAAAAACAGGATGATGTACACCAGTGCGCTCAGCATGCGGGCGACGCCGCGCAGCAGATTGGCACGGGTCACATGCAGTAAATAGCCAGCAATCAGTGGCAGCAGAATGATGATCAAGCCATACATAGCGCGTTTCCATCCGTGGGAGAGGGCCGCAAGCTAACGGAAAACAGTTGAAGTGTAAACCTTTTACCCGTGCATTAACTTGACCAACTTAACGAGGCGAACCATGCTCAGGCAAAGCACTCAAGGGATAGCATGATGTTTCTGGAACATATCGATATTCGCGGTTTTCGTGGCATCAATCGGCTGTCGTTGCCGCTTACTGATACCAATCTGCTGATTGGTGAAAATGCCTGGGGTAAATCCAGCTTGCTGGATGCGCTGACGTTATTACTGGCGCCTGCGGCTGAACCTTATCAGTTTACCGAACATGATTTTCACTTCCCACCGGGCGATCTGGAAGCACGCCTGCGCCAGCTGCAACTGGTGTTTCGCTTTCGAGCAGAAGCGGGCGATGATGAAGCGGTGTTCCAGCCTTTCTGGCAGCGCGATGAAAACGGGCGCTTTATCCGCTTCAGCACCCGTGCGCGCCGCAACGAGCATGGTGTGAAAACCACCTGGCGCTTCATCGACCAAAATGGCGATGTGCTGGCGATGGAAGGCACTGAGGCGGCGCTGGCCCATCTGCGTGCCTTCTATCCCGTGCTCAGACTACGCGATGCGCGCTTTGGCCGGCGTGGACGGCACAGCAGCACCGATGCGGACCGCCGGGCCACGACGCTGAGTGAATTGTCACAGGAAGTCGAGAAATTAACCCGGGATTTGGTGGTGCAGCCGCAGAATCTGAGCGACGATTTACTGCGTCAGGGCTTGCACACCATGCAGCAATTGCTGGAGCACTACTTCCTTGTGCAGCAACCGGGGGTCAGCGCGGCGCGTGTCGCACCTGAATTACGCGATGGTTCGCAAGGCTGGCGTTCACTTGACAAGCTTAACCACCTGATTGCGGGAACGGAATCACGCAGTCGGCAGGTCATTTTATTGCGCATGTTCTCTTTACTGATTCAGGCGCACGGCAATGAAGCGCTGCCGCCGGGCGCTCATCCATTGTTGCTGGTGGAGGATCCGGAAACGCGACTGCATCCAATTATGCTGTCAGTGGCGTGGAATCTGCTGGATTTAATGCCGCTGCAAAAAATCACCACCACCAATTCGGGGGAGCTGTTATCTCAGGTGCCGTTAGAGAATATTTGTCGCCTGGTGCGTGAACCTACACGCGTTGCGGCATGGCGGATTGGTCCTGAAGGATTGAGCGCTGAGGAGAGCCGCCGTATTGGCTTTCATATCCGCGTGAATCGCCCCTCGGCACTCTTTGCCCGCTGCTGGTTGCTGGTGGAGGGGGAGACGGAAGTGTGGATCATCAATGAACTGGCACGGCAGCGCGGTTACCATTTTGCGGCCGAAGGGGTCAAAGTCATCGAATTTGCGCAGTCTGGTCTTAAGCCGCTGTTGAAGTTTGCCAGACGCATGGGCATTGCCTGGCATGTATTGACTGACGGCGACGAAGCGGGCAATAAGTATGCAGCCAGCGCACGGAGCCAACTGCAGGAGCATGAGCAGCAAGACGATCATCTGACGCAGTTCCCGGCTCCGGATATAGAACATTTTCTCTATAAGCAGGGGTTCAGCGACGTTTATCACGACGTGGCGCACCTGCCGTTAAACGTGCCGATGAATGCGCGGCGTATTATTACTAAAGCGATTCATCACAGCTCAAAACCCGAATTGGCGATTGCGGTAGCCATGGCGGCGGCAGAGCGTGGGCCGCAGGCGATTCCCTCGTTACTGGATCAGCTGTTTGCTCGCGTGATGTGGTTAGCTCGCGGACGTGCAGATTGAGGGGCGGGAAAATCCGCAAAAGAAAAATGCCAGCGTCTGCGGCTGGCATTTTTTTTCGGGAGTGGTCAGAATGAATGAAGATGCGCGCGTCAGGCGACTTGCGTGACTTCACAGGGCACAATCAAGCTGGCGTGATTGCCTTTTGGCCCTTCATGGACATCGAACTGAACCTGCTGGCCGGCCTTCAGCGTTCTGTATCCCTCCATCTGAATCGTGGAGTAGTGTGCGAAGATATCGTCGCCGCCGCCAATCGGACAGATAAAGCCGAAGCCCTTGGCGTTGTTGAACCATTTAACAGTACCCGTCTCCATGCTTTTACTTCCCTCGCAAGACATTTTGAACAGTAGGTGAGGTCATTGAAGCTGTGAGTCGAGTTTGTTTAAAACTCAATCAGCTTGTGTAAGTAGAATGTAGAGAAACGGTCCTTATCGTCAAGCAAACGGCCCTGGCGCACGGGGAGAAATTCATCAAAATTTGAGGCAGTTAACGCTATTGCAAATTTTGTGATACAGGTCGCGCATGGGCTTTTAGGGCCGTTTTTTCTTAAGGGAAAGGTGGCTTGACAGACATGTTAAACTTAGGAATGGGCGCAGAAATGCGCGCAATCGTAACGCAGAATTTCGACGGAACATTATGGCAAACACAAACGACTGGCTTAATTTTGAACATCTAGCCGAAGATAAAGTACGCGAAGGGTTAAAGCCGCCTTCAATGTATAAAGTCATTCTGAATAATGACGATTATACACCTATGGAATTTGTTATTGACGTTCTGCAAAAGTTCTTTTCTTATGATGTTGAACGTGCAACGCAACTGATGTTGAAAGTTCACTACCACGGAAAGGCGATTTGTGGTGTATTCACTGCAGAAGTGGCGGAAACCAAAGTCGCCCAGGTGAACAATTACGCACGAGAGAATGAACATCCGTTGCTGTGTACGCTGGAAAAAGCCTGAGCCCGTCTCCATATAGGGGAAAGGTCGTCAGAGCGATAATTGGGGGAGGTGCCAAATGCTCAATCAAGAACTGGAACTCAGTTTAAACATGGCTTTCGCCAGAGCGCGCGAGCACCGTCATGAATTTATGACCGTCGAGCATCTGTTGCTGGCATTGCTTAGCAACCCGTCGGCCAGAGAGGCACTGGAAGCCTGTACGGTGGATATCGTGGCTCTGCGACAGGAACTCGAAGCCTTCATCGAACAAACCACGCCGGTGCTGCCAGCCAGTGAAGAGGAGCGTGATACTCAACCAACGCTCAGCTTCCAGCGCGTGTTGCAACGTGCGGTATTCCATGTCCAGTCATCCGGTCGCAGCGAAGTGGCAGGCGCGAACGTGCTGGTCGCCATTTTCAGCGAGCAGGAGTCTCAAGCGGCTTACCTGCTGCGCAAACACGAAGTCAGCCGCCTCGATGTGGTGAACTTCATCTCCCATGGTACGCGTAAAGATGAGCCGGG
The DNA here is from genome assembly GCF_018257655.1 of Pantoea sp. JGM49. Lineage (NCBI taxonomy): Bacteria > Pseudomonadati > Pseudomonadota > Gammaproteobacteria > Enterobacterales > Erwiniaceae > Pantoea > Pantoea sp. JGM49. The sequence goes on from NZ_JAERJM010000002.1 coordinate 538,936, forward strand.
CCAGCCGCAGAACAATGCGGAGAATCCGGTTAACGAAGAGCAAGCAGGCGGGGAGGAACGTATGGAAAACTTCACCACCAATCTTAATCAGCTTGCTCGTGTCGGCGGAATCGACCCGCTGATCGGCCGCGATAAAGAGCTGGAGCGTGCCATTCAGGTATTGTGCCGTCGCCGTAAGAATAACCCGCTGCTGGTGGGTGAATCTGGCGTGGGTAAAACCGCGATTGCGGAAGGGCTGGCCTGGCGCATTGTGCAGGGCGATGTTCCGGAAGTGATGAAAGATTGCACCATCTACTCGCTGGATATCGGTTCGCTGCTTGCGGGTACCAAGTACCGTGGTGATTTTGAAAAACGTTTCAAAGCGCTGCTCAAACAGCTGGAACAAGATACCAGTAGCATCCTGTTTATCGATGAAATTCACACCATTATCGGTGCGGGTGCCGCGTCCGGTGGACAGGTGGATGCCGCTAACCTGATCAAACCGTTGCTCTCCAGCGGGAAAATCCGCGTGATGGGTTCAACCACCTATCAGGAGTTCAGCAACATCTTTGAGAAGGATCGTGCGCTGGCGCGTCGTTTCCAGAAGATCGACATTACCGAACCTTCTGTCGAAGAAACCGTGCAGATTCTTAACGGACTGAAACCGAAGTATGAAGCTCACCATGATGTGCGTTATACCGCGAAGGCAGTGCGTGCAGCCGTGGAATTGGCGGTGAAATACATCAACGATCGTCATCTGCCGGATAAGGCGATTGACGTGATAGATGAAGCAGGTGCTCGTGCGCGTCTGGTGCCGGTGAGTAAGCGTAAGAAAACGGTCAACGTGTCGGATATTGAATCTGTGGTGGCACGTATTGCGCGTATCCCAGAGCAAAGTGTGTCAGCCACCGATCGCGACACGCTGAAAAATCTCGGCGATCGTCTGAAAATGCTGGTGTTTGGCCAGGATAACGCGATTGAAGCACTGACTGAAGCGATCAAGATGAGCCGTGCCGGTCTCGGTCAGGATCGCAAACCCGTGGGGTCATTCCTGTTTGCTGGGCCAACCGGCGTCGGTAAAACCGAAGTGACGGTTCAGTTGGCGAAGGCCCTGGGGATTGAGCTGCTGCGTTTCGATATGTCCGAGTATATGGAGCGCCACACCGTTAGCCGTTTGATCGGTGCACCTCCGGGATATGTTGGTTTCGATCAGGGTGGTTTGCTCACCGATGCGGTGATTAAGCATCCGCATGCGGTGGTGCTGCTGGATGAAATCGAGAAAGCGCACCCGGATGTCTTTAACCTGCTGCTGCAGGTGATGGATAACGGCATGCTGACCGATAACAACGGCCGCAAAGCGGACTTCCGCAATGTGGTGCTGGTGATGACCACCAACGCCGGTGTTCGCGAAACTGAGCGTAAGTCGATTGGTTTGATTCAGCAGGACAACAGCACCGACGCGATGGAAGAGATCAAAAAGATCTTTACGCCTGAGTTCCGTAACCGTCTGGATAACATTATCTGGTTCCGTCATCTGGATACCGCGGTGATCCATCAGGTGGTGGATAAGTTCATCGTCGAGTTGCAAGCGCAACTGGATGCAAAAGGCGTCTCGCTGGAAGTCAGTGATGATGCTCGTGACTGGCTGGCGGATAAAGGTTACGACAAAGCGATGGGTGCCCGTCCAATGGCACGTGCCGTGCAGGAGAATCTGAAGAAACCACTGGCTAACGAACTGCTGTTTGGTTCATTAGTGGATGGCGGTTCAGTCTCGGTGGCGCTGGATAAAGAAAAAAACCAGCTGACCTACCATTTCCTGAGTGCGGAAAAACGGAAAACCGAAGGGACTGTGCACTGATGTGCTGAGTTGCAGATAAGAAAAGGCCGGATGAAAATCCGGCCTTTTTTTTCGCGCTCAGTTAATTGCCACAAACGCGAGATGTGGACAACAACTTAGCGACTACGGAAGACAATGCGGCCTTTGCTCAGGTCGTACGGGGTCAACTCGACAGTCACTTTGTCGCCCGTCAGGATGCGGATGTAGTTTTTGCGCATTTTACCGGAGATATGAGCGGTAACCACGTGCCCGTTTTCAAGTTCTACGCGGAACATGGTGTTAGGTAACGTATCCAGTACGGTACCTTGCATTTCAATATTGTCTTCTTTGGCCATCGAATCCTCTGGGGTGAACTACCAAACTGTTGAACCGGCAAGATAATGCCGAATTCCATGATTTATGTAAAGAACCGTTGGCGATTTTGCCAACGCTTCGCCGTGCGTCGCGCCATTGCGCGTGCATTACGGAAAAATTCGGGTGTTTTTATTGACGTCTGCGGGGGATTAGCGGGCTAAGAAGTTGTCGCAATTGGCATCAAGTGCACAACGGTAACAGCTTCGGGAAATGGATGAGATTCCCAACCTGGCAATTCCGGCTCGCCACAGCGAAGCGCGGACGACATACCAAACTCGCTTATTGTATCACTTTTGTCGGGAATTGTGTGCAAAACATCTGCGAGCAGGGTCAAAAAAGGGTTTGTGTTTGCCAGCAACCGCTTAAAACAGGCTGCCACGCCAGTGTTTGCACGTACTGTAAATAATCGACACGCGGGATTTCAACGGCGCCCAACGAAGCCGTATGTGGGTTAAGCACCTGGCAATCAATCAAGCGTCCCTGATGAGCGAGAAAATGCTGAGAGAACACCCACAGCGCAGTTTTTGACGCATTTTCCTGGCGGCTAAACATCGACTCGCCACAAAAAATCTGCCCAAGCGCCAGACCATACATGCCGCCTACCAGCCGATTATCATTCCAGACTTCAATCGAATGCGCGTGACCCAGCTCGTACAAACGCAGCCAGGCGCGTTTCACCTCAAAGGTAATCCAGGTGCCTTCTTGTCTGCCGCTGGCACAGCCTTCCAGTACCTGCGGGAAAGCATGATTCATGGTAACGCGAAAAGGTGAACGGCGATGAAAACGCGCCATGCTGCGGCTGAGATGAAAAGATTCAGGAAGCATCACGGCACGCGGATCGGGCGACCACCATAGAATCGGATCGCCGGGCGAAAACCAGGGGAAAATGCCGCGCTGATAGGCGTTCATCAGTCGGGCAGGGGAGAGGTCGCCGCCCATCGCCAATAATCCATTCGGCTCGCGCAGCGCCATCTCCGGCGGAGGAAAATTTAATGAATCCCGTGAAAGTTGTACCAGTCTCATTGCGTCAATTACCTTTCGGGCTGCTCGCTAAGACTATAGCGCAAAGCGCTGGTGGAAACGCCAATAGCGTCCTGCTTTTGAGATTAATTCGTCATGCGTGCCCGACTCAATAATCTGTCCCTGGTCCATCACGCAAATACGATCCATTGTTGCCAGGCCGCTGAGGCGATGGGTCACCATGATAACCGTCTTACCCTGACTGACCTGGCGCAACAGCGTCAATATCTGCTGTTCGGTGGTGGCGTCCAGGCCTTCGGTGGGCTCATCAAGCAACCATAGATCGCCGTTGTGCAACAGGGCGCGTGCAATGGCCAGGCGGCGCAGTTCGCCTCCCGACAGCGGGCGGCCACCTTCGCCCATCCATGCGTTGAGCCCTTCATCATGTTCCGCCAAATGGGTGAGTCCAACCTGATGCAGTGCTGCATTCAGTTGTTCATCACTGGCGGCAGGGTGTGCCAGCAGTAAATTATCGCGTAACGTCTGACTAAACAGATGCACGCGCTGCGTGACCACGCTGATACGTTGACGCAGACTTTTTTCGTCCCACTCAGCTAGGGGAATATTATTCAGTCGAATGTCACCCTGCTGCGCCTGCCAGCCACGCGTGATCAGTGCCAGCAAACTGGATTTGCCGCAGCCGGTGGGGCCGAGCAGTGCCAGATGCTCACCGGTTCGCAGTGTCAGCGAGAATTGCCTGAGTACCGGTTCCGGTCGCTGCGGATAGCTGAAAGTGATTTTTTCCAGCGTCAGGCTGATGCCCGAATCAGAGGGCACGGTCGAGGATGGAAAACGAATCAGAGGCGCTTGCTCAATGATTTCCTGTACGCGTTGCGCCGCACCAGTGACCTGCGAAAGCGGCAAAAAGGCGCCTGCTACCGGTGCCAGCGCTTCAAATGCCGCCAGGCCGCAGAACACGAAAAGTGCGATGAATGCGCCAGGTGCGCTATCGCCGCCCACGCCCGCTGCGGAGATCCACAGCAGCAAGACGACGGTTGATCCACTAGTTAACAATAACAGGCTTTGTGCCAGCGCTTGCAGACGATGCTGACGCTGCTGTGCCTGCTGCCAGCGCATTTCCTCCGCATCCAGTTTTTGACGCCATAAGGCCGCAGCACCATAAATTTGCAATTCAGCCAGTCCGGTTACCCATTGCGTCAGTTGCAAACGCCAACTGGCTTGGTGCTGGGCGATGCGATGCCCGGCTGAGGTGCCTAATCGCCAGAACAGCGGCGGCATGAGCACAAGCGTCAGCAACATCATCCCGCCCAACAGCAGCGCCAGTGGCACATCCAATATCGCCAGACCGCAAGTGACTACCACTATCACTACCGCCGCGCCGACCAGCGGTGAAATGACGCGCAGATAGAGATGGTCTAACGTATCGACATCACTGACAAAGCGGTTAAGCAGTTCGCCCTGTCTGAAACAGGCCAGTTGTTCGGGGGCCAGTGCGATCAGTTTGCTAAAGGTGAACACACGCAAATGCTGCAACACCCTGAAAGTGGCATCGTGACTGACTAAGCGTTCGAAGTAACGCGACGCAGTGCGAGTGATGGCCGCGCCACGCACCCCTGCTGCGGGCAACATATAGTTGAAACTGTAAAGGCCAGCCACGCCAGCCAGCGATGAGGCGGCAAGGAACCAGCCAGATAGGGTGAGCAAGCCGATACTGGCGAGCAAAGTCGCAATGGCTAACACGATGCCCAGACCTAAACGCCAGGGATGACGACGAAACAGGCGCAGAAACGGCAATAGTGGATTCATCAGATAATCTCCTGTTGGCGATGCTGCACCATGGCACGCAACGGCCCGTCCTGAGCAATCAGTTGTTGCCACTGCCCCTGCTGCACCAGTTTCCCGGATTGCATCACCCAAACTTCATCCCAACTGGCAAGATCGTGAAGTTGGTGGGTGATCATGAGGGTGGTTTGCTGTGTGGCGGCCTGGTTTAATGCGCGCAACACATGCTGTTCACTTTGGCTATCAAGACCTGAACCGGGCTCGTCCAGCAGCAGTAGTTGTGCCGGTTTCAACAGTGCACGCGCAACGGCGACGCGTTGTGCCTGGCCAACAGAAAGGCCCATTCCACCATCGCCAATGGATGTGTCGAGGCCTTGCGGTAAACGGGCGAGAAACTCATCCACGCCCGCCTGTTGCAAAACGCTGCGCAGTGTTGCTTCATCCATGCTGCTGTTGAGAGACAGGTTTTCGCGCAACGTGGTCGCGGGCAAATGGGGATTTTGACCCACCCACGCCAGATGCTGCTGCCAGTTCTCACGGCTGATATCCCTCAGTTCATGCCCATTGACCCGCAGCGATCCTTGATAGGGTAGAAAGCCGAGCAACACGTTCATCAGTGCTGATTTCCCCGCTCCACTCTGACCCACCAGCGCCACGCGTTTATTCGCCTCAAGCGTAAAATTCAGCGGCTGTGATAACGCTTCACCTTTGGCTGTCATCACCACCAAATCTTGTGCTTCAAGGCTTAAAGGTGTATCGAAAGCGACTGACAGGCTGGAGGCGGAAGCTGGGATTTCCGGACTTTCGTTAAGAAAACGATCCAGTGCATCGGCGCCCCCCACAGCTTGCGCTTTAGCGTGGTAAAAAGTACCCAGATCGCGCAGCGGCTGGAAAAACTCAGGCGCCAATATCAGTGCCAGGAATCCAGCAAACAAGGTCACGCCAGTGCCGTAATGACCGAAATTGAGTTCGCCAAGGTAGGAGAAGCCGAAATAGACCGCGACCACGGCAATCGCCAGTGAGGCAAAGAATTCCAGCACTGCGGAAGAGAGAAAAGCAAGGCGCAGCACTTCCATGGTGCGCTGACGAAAATCCGTGGTGCTTTCAGCAATCGCCTGCTGTTCAGCGGCAGCCCTGTAGAACAGGCGCAAGGTTTCACGCCCGCGCAGGCGGTCATAAAAATCGCCGCTCAGACGCGCCAGTGCGAGGAAGTTGCGACGGTTTGCATCGGCGGCACCCATGCCGACCATCGCCATGAAAATCGGAATCAGCGGTGCGGTCGCGAGCAGGATCAATCCTGCCGCCCAGTTAATCGGGAAGATGGCTATCAGGATGGCGAAGGGAATAAAAACGGCCAGTGACATCTGTGGCAGATACCGCGCGTAATACTCTTGCATCTCTTCAATTTGCTCAAGCAGCAGCGTTGCCCAGCTTCCCGCTGGTTTGCCCTGAACCCAGGCAGGACCTAAATCATTCAGCTTATCCAGTACCTGCTTGCGCAGAGCGCGACGGATGGCAACGCCAGCACGGTAACCTGCCATTTCTCGTGCATAGTGCAGACCTGCGCGAAGAGCAAAGCACAACAGCAGCAGGATGAAATCAGTCAGCAGGGCACCGCGCGGTTGTTGGGCGACAATAAGATTCTGCAGCAGCGAGGCCAGCAACCAGGCTTGAGCAATAATCACCAGTGCACCGGCAAAACCGAATAGCGATGCGGCACGTAAACTTCGTGCGCCATGAAGACGTTGCTGGCGGAGCCAGCGAAGAAGATGTTGCTGCCGTGATTTTTCCATGCGAAGCCGTTTGATCACTGATGGAGAGAGGCAAAACCGGATAAAGTATCCGGAAATAGTAAGCGCATGAACTTTAGCATGCAGGCAATAAAAAAGGCGACCTAAACAGGTCGCCTCTTTGCAATTATGATCAGCTTATTAACAAGTTACAGATCGGTTTTAACAAGCCCGTCAAGATAGCGTTCTGCATCCAGCGCCGCCATACAGCCGGTGCCGGCAGAGGTGATCGCCTGGCGATAAATATGATCCATCACGTCACCCGCCGCAAACACGCCAGGAATGCTGGTCTGGGTCGCATTGCCCTGCAGACCGGACTGCACTTTGATATAGCCGTTTTCCAGCGCCAGCTGGCCGTCGAAAATGGCAGTATTCGGGCTATGACCAATCGCCACAAACAGCCCGGCAACATCCAGCGTTTCCGGCTCTTCACCTTTGGTGGAAAGCAGTTTCACACCGGTGACACCCATCTGATCGCCGACCACTTCTTCCAGTGTGCGATCGGTGTGCAGTACGATGTTGCCGTTGCGCACTTTATCCATCAGACGATCAATCAGGATTTTTTCCGCACGGAAGCTATCACGACGGTGAATCAAATGGACTTTCGCCGCGATATTTGCCAGGTAAAGGGCCTCTTCCACCGCGGTATTACCGCCACCAATCACCGCGACTTCTTGATTGCGATAAAAGAAACCGTCACAGGTCGCACAGGCGGAAACCCCTTTGCCTTTGAACGCTTCTTCAGAGGGCAGGCCGAGATAACGTGCGGAGGCGCCAGTAGCAATGATCAGCGCGTCAGCGGTGTATTCGCCACTGTCCCCCGTTAAACGGAACGGGCGATTCTGCAAATCTACCGTATGAATATGGTCGAAAATAATTTCGGTGTTGAATTTCTCGGCATGCTCTTGCATACGTTCCATCAACGCCGGGCCTGTCAGATCGTTCGGATCGCCTGGCCAATTCTCCACTTCAGTTGTGGTGGTGAGCTGACCGCCTTTTTCCAGCCCGGTAATCAATACCGGATTCAGGTTAGCGCGGGCGGCATAGACTGCCGCAGTATATCCGGCAGGGCCGGAGCCTAAAATGAGCAGCTTACTGTGTTTGGCCGTACTCATGCGTTCCTCAGTTTTTTGCGACAACATAGTTTTTGATTGTAGGGAAATTAGCGCAGCAAAAAAAGGTTTCAGCAATTTTGATAACAATCGCTGCAAGCGGCGTAGTCGATGAGTGCAAATTCTGCACGTCGATTGCGCCAAAAGGGGGCAATGCTCGGCAAATTTTGATGCAGCAGCATAAAAATTCTCATTTAAAAACAGCAACCCAGAACTCTATCTGGCATCTTGTACTGAATTTGGATGTTTTACTTTGACAATCGCCTGCTGTTTTGCGAAAACATTACCAGAAGCGGAGAATATTTAGCGGTTCAAAACAGAATTTCATTTCTGTTTTGCACGTTTTTGCCGGATAAACTCAGTCTGACATTGGTAATGACGCATGATGTGGACAGACAACATGCGTCATACGGATGGAAGCATTACTGCACAGACTTATCGTCTTCACTTCAGTAAGGCCCTGAACAATGAGCGTTTTCAGGGTGTGGCAGGTAAAGGGAAGGAATTAAGAGAGACAATAATAATGGTAGACAATAAGAAACGCCCCGGAAAAGATCTGGACCGTATCGACAGAAACATTCTGAATGAATTGCAAAAAGACGGCCGTATTTCTAATGTTGAGCTTTCAAAACGTGTTGGCTTATCACCTACGCCGTGTCTTGAGCGTGTGCGTCGCCTGGAACGTCAGGGCTTCATTTTGGGTTACACCGCACAACTGAACCCACATTATCTGGATGCTTCACTGCTGGTATTCGTTGAGATTACTCTGAATCGTGGTGCGCCAGATGTGTTTGAACAATTTAACGCCGCTGTGCAAAAACTTGAGGAAACTCAAGAGTGTCACCTCGTTTCCGGTGACTTTGACTACCTGTTGAAAACCCGTGTACCGGACATGTCCGCCTACCGTAAGCTTTTGGGTGAAACCTTGCTGCGCCTGCCGGGCGTTAACGACACCCGTACTTACGTGGTGATGGAAGAGGTCAAACAGAGCAATCGTCTGGTGATCAAAACCCGGTAATGCAGGGCAGGTGCAAAACTTGCAGGAATTCGGTACACTCCTGTGAATTCATACAGGACCAGCGTCGGGCTTGCCCGGCGCTGTTGCCTTCTTAATTTACAGGCACCTGGAGAGTTCTCTTGAGCCAGGAATATACAGAAGATAAAGACGTTTCGTTACAACCGCTGAGCAGTGGACGCAGGCTGCTGGAAGCGTTGCTCATCCTTGTGGCCCTGTTCGCCATCTATTTGATGGTGTCGCTGGTTAGCTTCAACCCTTCCGATCCCAGCTGGTCTCAGACCGCCTGGCATGAACCGATCCATAATTTGGGTGGTAGTGTCGGCGCATGGCTGGCGGATACGCTCTTATTCATTTTCGGCGTGATGGCGTATGCCATACCTCCGGTCATCATTGGTTTGTGCTGGATTACATTCCGTCAGCGCGATCGCCAGGATTACATCGATTACTTTGCGGTGGGCTTACGCCTGATTGGCGTGCTGGCGCTGGTGGTGACCACTTGTGGTTTAGCCGCGCTGAACGTCGATGACATCTGGTACTTTGCTTCGGGCGGTGTGATTGGCAGCCTCGTCAGTAATGCGATGGCACCCTGGTTTAGTTCTGCCGGCGGTACTTTAACGCTGATCTGCGTCTGGGCGGCAGGCATAACCCTGTACACAGGCTGGTCGTGGCTGACGATCGCCGAAAAAATCGGGAGCGTGGTGATGGGCGTGCTGACCTTCGCCAGCAACCGCTCTCGTCATGACGAACCCTGGCAGGAAGAAGATGAGTACGAAGAAGAGGAAGAGCATGCCGAACATGCTGCGCCTCAACTGCTTGCTGCGCAATCGCATGATGACGATGATGACGTTCTACTGGCTAAGCCGCGTAAGGTGGCTGAGCCTATCGCCGAACAGCTGCCGGATGATCCTCTGCTAGCCAAAGCCAGTGCCGCGACAGCTGCAGCCATTGCTGTGACCGCCGAAGCAGCACACCAGGCGCCAGTTGTGCCTTCCCCCGTGTTCAATGCACCAGCCGAAGCGGCACCTGTTGTTCATACCCCGGAAGTGCGAGCGGCAGAAGCACCTGTTGCGGTACCGCCTGCGCCTGAACCGGTTATTCAACCCGCACCGCCGCTGTATCGCTTTGAAGTTCCGGGCGAACCTGCACCTTCAGCGTTTTCACCCGTTGATGACGATGAAGGGCCACGCATGGGGAACTGGCAGGATGCCGCTCAATCATCTGCTTCTCTGAACACTGCGGCAGCCGCAGCAGTGGGGGCAGCTGCAGCGAAAACGGCTTCTGCGTATACACCCGCTTTCGATGTGGTGCCGGAGCGCGATTACAACCCGCAGGTGAAGCAGGGTATTGGCCCTGAATTGCCGCGTCCGAACAAAGTTAAACTGCCAACACGTCGTGAACTGGCTTCTTACGGCATTAAGTTGCCGTCACAGCGTATGGCTGAAGACAAAGCGCGCGAAGAAGCTGAACAGCAACTGCCTGAAATGACCGCGACCTATCATGAACCGTTACAGGATCATGAAGAGGATGCCGCGTTGCAGGAAGCCCAACTGCGTGAAGCGTTTGCGTCTCAGCAACAGCAGCGCTATGCAGAGACCGGACAGCATCAAGTCGAAGAAGATGAAGAGGCTTTACATCAGGCGCAGTTGGCTAATCAGTTTGCCGCTCAGCAGCAACAACGCTATCAGCAATCTGATACCAATGAAGGTCCAGTATTTAACCTTGATACTTCATCAGCCTTTGATTTTTCGCCGATGAAAGATTTGGTTGATGACGGCCCAAGCGAGCCATTGTTTACCATCGCTGCCACGCCTGAGCCGGAAGCGCCTGCGCAATGGCAGCAGCCTGTCGCACCGCAACCTGAAGCGCCTTCGCAGTGGCAGCAGCCTGCCGCACCGCAATCTGAAGCACCTGCGCAGTGGCAACAACCTGCAGCACCGCAGCCGGAAGCCATGCCATCGCTGAATGAGCACAATAGTCCATGGTCATCACCCGAGACCGAAAGCTATGCTGCGCCAGCAGAAGCGCCTCAACCGGTCGCACCTGCGCAAGATAGCCTGTTCCATCCGTTCCTGGTTCGTCATGAACGTCCGCTGGAAAAGCCTTCTACGCCGCTGCCGACGCTTGATTTGCTGACCTCTCCACCTTCGGAAGAGGAACCGGTGGATATGTTCGCGCTTGAGCAGACAGCACGTCTGGTTGAAGCGCGTCTGGCCGATTATCGTGTGAAAGCTGAGGTGGTGGGCATCTCGCCTGGCCCGGTTATCACCCGCTTTGAGCTGGATCTCGCTCCTGGCGTGAAAGCCGCACGTATCTCTAACCTGTCGCGCGATTTGGCCCGTTCGCTCTCTGCCGTCGCGGTGCGTGTGGTGGAAGTGATTCCAGGCAAACCTTACGTCGGCCTGGAATTACCGAACAAACATCGCCAAACCGTGTATCTGCGCGAAGTGCTGGATTGCGACAAGTTCCGTGATAACCCGTCACCGTTGTCAGTGGTGCTGGGTAAAGACATTTCGGGCCAGCCGGTGGTGGCCGATCTGGCGAAGATGCCGCATCTGCTGGTTGCCGGTACGACCGGTTCCGGTAAGTCGGTTGGTGTGAACACCATGATCATCAGCATGCTGTATAAAGCCACACCAGAAGAAGTGCGCTTTATCATGATCGACCCGAAAATGCTGGAGCTCTCCGTCTACGAAGGCATTCCGCATTTGCTGACTGAGGTGGTCACCGACATGAAAGATGCAGCGAACGCGCTGCGCTGGAGTGTGGGTGAGATGGAACGCCGCTATAAACTGATGTCTGCGCTAGGCGTGCGTAATCTTGCCGGTTACAACGAGAAAATTGAGCAGGCTGCTGCCATGGGGCGTCCAATTCCAGACCCGTTCTGGAAGCCGGGTGACAGCATGGACACTACGCCGCCAGTGCTGGAAAAACTGCCGTATATCGTGGTGTTGGTCGATGAATTCGCCGATCTGATGATGGCGGTGGGCAAGAAAGTTGAAGAGTTGATTGCTCGCCTGGCACAGAAAGCGCGTGCGGCGGGTATTCACCTGGTGCTGGCAACCCAGCGTCCGTCGGTGGATGTGATTACCGGCTTGATCAAAGCCAACATCCCAACGCGTATCGCCTTTACGGTGTCCAGTAAAATTGACTCACGTACTATTCTTGATCAAGGCGGCGCGGAATCACTGCTGGGGATGGGTGACATGCTGTACATGCCGCCTAACTCCTCAATGCCGGTGCGTGTCCACGGCGCCTTCGTGCGCGATCAGGAAGTGCATGCGGTGGTGCAGGACTGGAAAGCACGTGGACGTCCGCAATACATCGACAGCATTACCGCGGGTGAAGAGAGCGAGAGCACAGCGGGCGGTCTTGATGGTGATGAAGAGCTTGATCCGCTGTTCGATCAGGCGGTCTCATTTGTGGTCGAGAAACGTCGCGCCTCTATCTCCGGGGTTCAGCGTCAGTTCCGTATTGGTTACAACCGTGCAGCGCGCATCATTGAACAGATGGAAGCGCAGGGTATTGTCTCTGAACCGGGCCATAATGGTAACCGCGAGGTGCTATCACCGCCGCCGCATGAGATGTAATCTAGCGCACGCCATGACTTACTTCTGGGCCAGTTAACACTGGCCCGTTGTTTATCTGCAGAACGATCCCCATATCGTTGGGAGCTTTCGGCTTTTTCTTCTATCGAACAGACAGAGCGGCAACTACGTTTAATGCAGTAAGTGTCGGGAAACCATGAATAAGGAATCGAATCAGATGAAATTACGCGTTATTGCCTGCGGCCTGCTGGCCGGTTTTGTTTCTTCGTCGGTATTGGCGGATGCGTCGAGCGATTTGCAGCAGCGTCTGAACAAAGTGAACAGCTTCCATGCCAGCTTTAGCCAGAAAGTGACAGATGGCAGCGGTGCAAATGTACAGGATGGTGAAGGTGAGCTGTGGGTTAAACGCCCAAGCTTATTCAACTGGCATATGACCGCGCCAGACGAAAGCGTGATTATCTCCGACGGTAAAAACCTGTGGTTCTATAATCCGTTCGTCGAGCAAGCCAGCGTTAGCCTGCTGCAGAACGCCACCAGCAATACGCCATTCATGCTGATTGCCCGAAATCAGCCAAGCGACTGGCAGCAGTACAACATCAAGCAGCAGGGTGATAATTTCGAACTGACGCCAAAAAGCAGCGATGGCAACCTGAAGCAATTCACCATCAACGTCTCTGCATCCGGCACCATCAACAAATTCAGTGCGATTGAGCAAGATGGTCAACACAGTGATTATCAGCTGAAGAGCCAGAAAAACGGTGCGATTAGCCCAGATAAGTTCACCTTTACACCGCCAAAAGGGGTAACGGTGGACGATCAACGTCAGTGAGGTCGCGGTGAGTAACCTGTCCCTGGATTTCGCCTCTTCAAATGAGTTCCAGCCGCTGGCCGCGCGTATGCGGCCAGGCACATTGCAGCAGTATATCGGGCAACAGCATCTGCTGGCGGCGGGTAAACCGCTGCCGCGCGCGATTGAAGCCGGGCATTTGCACTCAATGATTTTGTGGGGGCCGCCAGGAACAGGGAAAACAACACTGGCAGAGATCATTGCGCACTATGGCAAGGCGGATGTCGAGCGAATTTCTGCCGTGACATCCGGCGTGAAAGAGATCCGTGAAGCCATCGAGCGCGCGCGGCAGAATCGTCAACTGGGCCGCCGTACCATCCTGTTTGTGGATGAGGTTCATCGTTTTAATAAAAGCCAGCAGGATGCATTCCTGCCCCATATTGAAGATGGCACCATTACCTTTATCGGTGCGACCACCGAGAATCCATCGTTTGAACTCAACTCGGCACTGCTATCGCGTGCTCGTGTCTATCTGCTGAAATCGCTCACCACGGAAGATATTGAACAGGTGCTCACCCAGGCGATGGAGGATAGTGCGCGGGGTTACGGTAACAGCGACATTCTGCTCCCAGAAAACACCCGGCGCATGATTGCTGAGTTGGTTAACGGCGATGCACGTCGTGCGCTGAATACGCTGGAAATGATGGCGGATATGGCAGAGAGCAACGCGCAAGGTCAGCGTGAGCTGACGCCACAGCTGCTGAATGAAGTCTCGGGAGAAAGGGCGGCGCGTTTTGATAATAAAGGCGATCGTTTCTACGATCTGATTTCGGCGCTGCATAAATCCGTGCGCGGTTCGGCGCCAGATGCCGCCCTGTATTGGTATGCCCGCATTATTACAGCCGGCGGCGACCCGTTATATGTTGCACGCCGTTTACTGGCGATCGCTTCTGAAGATGTGGGCAATGCCGATCCGCGCGGCATGCAGGTCGCTATCTCAGCGTGGGACTGTTTCACTCGCGTCGGGCCTGCAGAAGGTGAGCGCGCCATCGCACAGGCGATCGTCTATCTGGCCTGCGCGCCCAAAAGTAATGCGGTTTACACGGCGTTCAAGGCGGCCATGCGCGACGCACGAGAATTCCCGGATTATGATGTGCCAGAGCACCTGCGCAATGCGCCCACCAAATTAATGAAAGAGATGGGGCTGGGCAAAGAGTATCGTTATGCACATGACGAACCCAATGCTTACGCTGCCGGAGAGGTGTTCTTCCCACCTGAAATGGCGCAAACGCGCTACTATCAACCCACCAATCGGGGGCTTGAAGGGAAAATCGGCGAAAAACTCGCCTGGTTGGCTGAACAGGATCAAAATAGCCCGATAAAACGCTACCGCTGATAAACGCCTTACGGTAAGGTGAGCAAGTATTTCAATGCATTCCAGTGGGATGCATCCCTTCATTCGTTCAACCAACCTTAATTACACAGGATAAGCATGCTCGATCCCAATCTGCTGCGTAATGAGCCAGACGCAGTCGCTGAAAAACTGGCACGCCGAGGATTCAAACTGGATGTGGAAACGCTGCGTTCGCTCGAAGAGCGTCGTAAAGTACTGCAGGTAGAAACTGAAAATCTGCAGGCAGAGCGTAACTCCCGATCCAAATCCATCGGTCAGGCCAAAGCGCGTGGGGAAGACATCGAGCCACTGCGTCAGGAAGTGAACGTGCTAGGCGAACGCCTGGATGCGGCGAAGGTTGAGCTGGATACACTGCAAAACACCATCCGCGATTTTGCCCTTTCGCTGCCTAACCTGCCGGTCGATGAAGTGCCGCTGGGTAAAGACGATAGCGAGAATCAGGAAGTCAGCCGCTGGGGCCAGCCGCGCCAGTTCGATTTCCCGGTAAAAGACCACGTTGAGCTGGGTGAAGCCGTTAAAGGGCTGGATTTTGCCGCTGCAGTGAAACTGACCGGTTCACGTTTCATCGTGATGCAGGGGCAGATCGCTCGCCTGCATCGTGCGCTCAGCCAGTTCATGATTGATCTGCACACTCAACAGCACGGTTATCTGGAAACCTACGTGCCGTATCTGGTCAACCATGAGACGCTGTTTGGTACGGGCCAATTACCTAAGTTTGGTGAAGACTTGTTCCACACCAAGCCTTTGGGTGAAGAAGCGGGCAGCAGCAACTACGCACTGATCCCGACGGCGGAAGTGCCGCTGACCAACCTGGTGCGTGATGAGATCGTGGAAGAAGAAAATCTGCCGATCAAACTCACCGCGCACACGCCGTGCTTCCGCTCTGAAGCAGGTTCTTACGGACGCGACACGCGTGGTCTGATTCGTATGCACCAGTTCGACAAAGTTGAGATGGTGCACATTGTTGCGCCTGAGACTTCAATGGACGCACTGGAAGAGTTGGTTGGTCATGCTGAGAAAGTCCTGCAGTTGCTGAACCTGCCGTACCGTAAGGTGCTGCTGTGTACTGGTGATATGGGCTTTGGTTCCGCCAAAACCTACGATCTGGAAGTGTGGCTGCCGGCGCAGGATACCTATCGTGAGATCTCTTCTTGTTCCAACATGTGGGATTTCCAGGCGCGTCGCATGCAGGCTCGCTGCCGCAGTAAAACCGACAAGAAGCCTCGCCTGGTGCATACGCTGAACGGTTCAGGCCTGGCAGTTGGACGTACATTGGTGGCGGTGCTGGAAAACTACCAGCAGGCTGACGGCCGTATCGAAGTACCAGAAGTGCTGCGTCCCTATATGGGCGGATTGGAAATCATTGGTTAACCCCAGCTTTCTGATAGTCAAACCCGGCAATGCCGGGTTTTTTATTTTCAGGAGCGAGCGATTATTTTTTAGTAAGAATTAATCAGAAATAAACGTCATCGTCAGCAGAGTCTCTCAAAACACTAAAATCCATAAATTCATGAAGATAGCGATGTGTTGTGATGATGATATATCTCCTCTAAGCTGCTGAAGATAAAAATAATAAATTGTTCAGCAGCAAATTGTGCTGTGGTGATTTTTTGCCCGTTGACTTTAAAAAAGCGAATGGCAAACTGCGCGCAATTATCTCCATTTCTTTGGTTTTTAATCCCTATGTCTACCTGGTCACGCCCCGTCGTGTTGCTGCTCTGCGGCTTAATGCTCATGACGGTGTCTATTGCTGTGCTTAATACGCTGGTACCGCTTTGGCTTACTCACGATCAACTGCCGACATGGCAGGTGGGTATGGCCAGCTCAGCCTATTACACCGGGAATCTGCTGGGGACATTGCTGGCGGGCTGGTTAATCAACCGCTATGGCTTTAATCGCTGTTTCTATCTGGCCAGCGCCCTGTTTGCCGTCGCAACCATGGGAATGGTGTTGTTAGAAGGCTTCTACAGCTGGACTGCACTGCGTTTTGTCGCGGGTGTCGGCTGTGCGCTGATTTGGGTGGTGGTGGAGAGTGCGTTGCTGTGCAGCGGTACAGTGCGTAATCGCGGTCAACTGTTGGCTGCCTATATGATCATCTACTATCTCGGCACGGTAGCGGGTCAGTTGCTGGTGAGTCGCGTTTCGACTGAGCTCCTGCAGGTGATCCCATGGGTTACCGCGCTGATCGTCTGTGCCGTGCTGCCGGTGGTCTTCCTGCGTGTTAATGCCAGCTCCGCGACTGAAGAGGCTTCTACCGGTCGCATCTGGACCATGTTGCGCCGTCGCAGCTCACGTCTGGGCATTAACGGCTGCATTATTTCCGGTATTGTATTGGGCTCACTGTATGGACTGATGCCGCTATATCTGTCCCATCGGGGAATGAGTGATGCTAACGTCGGTTACTGGATGGCGTTGCTGGTGAGTTCAGGCATCGTCGGTCAATGGCCAGTGGGACGTCTTGCCGACCGCTTTGGGCGCCTGATGGTGTTGCGCGTTCAGGTGTTTGTGGTCATTTTAGGGGCGATTGCCATGTTGGGCGATACTGCCATGGCGCCTGCGCTGTTTGTGCTGGGGCTGGCTGGCTTCACGCTCTATCCAGTGGCGATGTCATGGGCATGTGAAACCGTTGCGCACCATGAACTGGTTGCGATGAATCAGGCGCTGCTGTTCAGCTACACCATTGGCAGTTTGGTCGGGCCGGGCATGACATCAATGCTGATGCAGAATTACTCTGACCGTTTGCTGTTTGTGATGATAGCCGCTGTGGCGCTGGTCTATCTGGTGATGCTGCTGCGTAAAGCTGACCAGCATGCCACGCCAATTGCACATGCATAATATCTGAATGAACAAATGAAAAAAGGGAGCGTTAAGCTCCCTTTTTTGTCAGAACATCACTTCGTGACCATATCCTGTCAGAATACTTTTGACCCGTTCCATGGTCTCTTTATTGGGTGGTTTTACCCCATCCAGCTTGTACTCTTCACCCATGGCAATCCATTTGTGCTTGCCCAGTTCATGGTAGGGTAGCAGCTCAATCTTCTCGACGTTCTCCATATCCTTCGTAAATTCGCCGAGGCGATGGGCAGAGTCATCATCATCGGAATAGCCAGGCACCACGACAAAGCGAATCCAGGTACGTTTGCCTTTCTTCTGCAGATAGCGCGCGAAATCGAGGGTGCGATGATTAGAGACGCCAACCAGAATCTGGTGCACATCATCATTGATTTGTTTTAGGTCGAGCATCACCAGATCGGTGGCATCCAGCAGTTCGTCGATCACTGGATCGTAACGACGTACAAAGCCGTTGGTATCCAGGCAGGTGTGAATGCCTTCTGCCTTACAGGCACGGAACCAATCACGCACAAACTCGGCTTGTAAGATCGCTTCCCCACCTGATGCCGTTACTCCTCCGCCAGAGGCATTCATAAAGTGACGATACGACAGTGCATCTTTCATCAGGTCATCCACCGTGACTTCTTTACCTCCATGCGTGTCCCAGGTATCGCGATTATGGCAGTAGAGGCAGCGCATCAGGCAGCCCTGAAAGAAGGTGATAAAACGGATGCCGGGACCGTCAACGGTGCCGCAGGATTCGAATGAGTGGATACGACCGATGGTTGACATTGCGATGTATTCTCCGGGTTAGCCTTAACAACAGGCGGCACAATCTGTGTTGTGCTCTTGGATTAAAGTCGATTTTGCCAGGCTGCCAGCGAAAGCAAACTGGCAAAACAGACTTGTGGAGAAAAGGCTCCCGCAGGAGCCTTTACATTTCAGGGAGGATTACAGGGACTGAGTGAACGTACGGGTAATCACATCCTGCTGCTGCTCTTTGGTCAGCGAGTTAAAGCGCACAGCATAACCGGAAACACGAATGGTCAGCTGTGGATATTTCTCCGGATGTTCCATCGCATCCAGCAGCATCTCACGGTTCATTACGTTGACGTTAAGGTGCTGACCGCCCTCGATATTGGCTTCATGGTGGAAGTAACCATCCATCAGGCCCGCAAGGTTGGTTTTACGCACGTTGTCATCTTTACCCAGTGCATTTGGCACGATGGAGAAGGTATAGGAAATACCATCTTTCGCGTAAGCAAACGGCAGTTTGGCAACAGAGGTCAGTGAGGCAACGGCACCTTTCTGATCGCGACCGTGCATAGGGTTAGCACCTGGACCGAATGGCGCACCTGCACGACGACCATCAGGGGTGTTACCGGTTTTCTTACCGTACACCACGTTAGAGGTGATGGTCAGCACCGACTGGGTAGGTACTGCATTACGATAGGTTTGCAGTTTCTGAATTTTCTTCATGAAACGTTCAACCAGGTCACACGCCATATCATCGACGCGTGAATCGTTGTTACCAAACTGCGGATACTCGCCTTCAATCTCGAAATCTACGGCCAGACCATCCGCATCACGCACGGCTTTTACTTTGGCATATTTAATGGCAGACAGGGAATCCGCCGCCACTGACAAGCCTGCGATACCACACGCCATGGTGCGATAGACGTCACGGTCATGCAGCGCCATCAGTGAAGCTTCATAGCTGTACTTATCATGCATGTAATGGATGATATTCAATGAAGTGACATACTGTTTAGCCAGCCAATCCATGAAGTGATCCAGACGTGCCATCACCGTGTCGAAATCCAGAATTTCATCAGTGATTGGCGCTTCTTTCGGGCCAACCTGCATTTTCAGTTTTTCGTCCACGCCACCGTTGATTGCATACAGCAGTGTTTTAGCGAGGTTGGCGCGGGCGCCGAAGAACTGCATCTGTTTGCCGACAATCATTGGGCTCACACAGCAGGCGATCGCGTAGTCATCGTTATCAAAGTCAGGACGCATCAGATCGTCATTCTCATACTGCAATGAAGACGTATCGATAGAGACTTTGGCCGCATATTTCTTAAAGTTAACCGGCAGCTTCTCTGACCACAGAATGGTCATGTTAGGTTCCGGTGATGGGCCCATGGTGTACAAGGTATTCAGGAAGCGGAAGGTACTTTTGGTGACTAAAGTACGGCCATCGACACCCATACCGGCCAGAGACTCGGTTGCCCAGATTGGGTCACCTGAGAACAGTTCGTCATATTCTGGAGTGCGCAGGAAACGTACCATACGCAGTTTCATCACCAGGTGGTCAATTAACTCCTGCGCGCCTTCTTCAGTCAGTTTGCCCGCTTTAATATCACGGTCGATATAAACATCGAGGAAGGTGGATACGCGACCAAATGACATCGCGGCGCCGTTCTGTGATTTCACCGCGGCCAGATAGCCGAAGTAGGTCCACTGTACAGCCTCTTGCGCTGTGGTAGCGGGCAGAGAAATATCAGAGCCGTATTTGGCCGCCATTTCTTTAATCTGGCCAAGCGCACGGTGTTGCTCGGAGATTTCTTCACGCAGGCGGATGGTGGCTTCAAGATTGACACCATTTTCCATATCGCTTTGCAGTGAATTGAACTGCGCCACTTTATCTTTCATCAGATAATCAATGCCGTACAGCGCCACGCGGCGATAGTCACCGATGATACGACCACGACCATAAGCATCTGGCAGACCGGTTAAGACACCGGATTTACGGCAGCGCAAAATATCAGGGGTATAGACATCGAACACACCCTGGTTATGAGTTTTACGATAGTCGGTGAAGACTTTTTTCAGCGCTGGGTCGAGTTCACGGCCATAAACCTTACAAGAGCCCTCGACCATTTTGATGCCGCCAAACGGGATAATGGCGCGTTTTAGTGGAGCTTCAGTCTGCAGACCTACGATGGTCTCCAGCGATTTATTGATATAACCCGCATCATGTGACGTGATGGTAGAAGCCAGGTCGGTATCGAAATCAACCGGTGCATGGGTGCGGTTCTCAATCTTTATACCTTCCAGC
The DNA here is from genome assembly GCF_018257655.1 of Pantoea sp. JGM49. Lineage (NCBI taxonomy): Bacteria > Pseudomonadati > Pseudomonadota > Gammaproteobacteria > Enterobacterales > Erwiniaceae > Pantoea > Pantoea sp. JGM49. The sequence goes on from NZ_JAERJM010000002.1 coordinate 559,428, forward strand.
ACGCTGTCCCACAGTTTAGTGGTGGCGGGTGTGGCGCCTGCGAGGAAAGATTCGTCACCTTCATAGGGGGTGTAGTTTTTCTGGATAAAGTCACGGACGTTGACACCGTTCTGCCATTCGCCGGCGCTAAATCCTTCCCAGGCTGACGCCATTTTTTCGTTAAGTTCGGACATGATATACCTGCCTTATTTAGGGAGACTCTGACGATGACGTGCCCTTGAGCACGCCCGTATCAATTGCTTAGTGAACCGGCTCATCACCACGAAGATAGATGACCCAATAGGTCAAACCGACTAACAATCCGCCGCCGATAATGTTGCCGATTGTCACGGGAATAAGGTTGTTAACAATAAAGTCGCCAACGCTGAGAGAGGGGAACTGTGCGGCGCTGGAGCCGGCCAGTTGCCAGAATTCCGGGCTGGCGAAGTCGCGAATGACAATGGCCATAGGGATTAAAAACATGTTGGCGATGCTGTGCTCAAATCCGCTGGCAACGAACATCCCGACCGGCAATATCATGGCAAACATTTTGTCAAACAGACTGCGGCCGGAGTAACTCATCCATACGGCCAGGCAAACCATCAGATTAGCCAGTGTGCCGAGGCTAACGGCCTCAATAAACGTGTGATGCATTTTGTGATCGGCGGTTTGCAGGACGTTCAACCCCCACGCACCGTTGGCAACCATATGTTCACCTGCTAACCAAATCAGCGCGACAAAGAACAGCGCACCAAACAGGTTACCGATATAGACATTCAGCCAATGACGACCGAGTTGCATCCAGGTGATGCGCCCGCTGGCTTTCGCCACCACAATCAAAACCGTCGAAGTGAAAAGGTCCGCGCCACATACCACAACCAGCATCAAACCCAGAGAGAAGCAGATACCGCCAATCAGTTTCGCAATACCATAGGGCATCGCGCCACTACCGGTGGTGGCAGTAATGTAGAAAACAAATGCGATAGAAATAAATACGCCAGCAGTGATGGCTAAGAAGAAGGTGGTTAAAGGATGTTTAGTGGCTTTATAGACGCCGGCATCTTCAGCAACTTTCGCCATGGCCGCGGGTAATAATGCATTAAAAGGGTTGTCAGCTTTCACACTAACGCTCTCCTGAAATTGTCTGTAAAGATACTAACAAAGGAGTATAGGTCAGGAATTGATGTGGATCATAAATGGCAGGGAGGCACGGGATAAGCGAGGCGTTAAGCTAAGGAATTTGCATGTAACAATTTGAATTATAACAACTAAAAAATTTTTAATTTATGCAAAATAAGTTTAATGAAGGGTCTTTGAAATTGACTTAATGTTAATTCAGTTTAATCAATGAAACTGAATTGTTAATTACCAATATTCAATGTTGAGTATGACAATTTGAGGCAAAAAAAATGGCACCGGGATTAATCAGTGCCATTCTCAACGTTAGCAAAAATATCGCGCTAAGCGCTCGTGAATATTACTTCGACCAGTAGTTGCGCTTTGCTGCCTGCAGTTTTTCATAGGCGGCCAGCAGGGCCTGATGAGCCGGGAAGGCTTTGAGATCGAGGTCCACTGCCTGCAAGCCGTAGAATGGCGCTTCACCGCTGATCGCTGCAGAAGCGGCATCAACGGCGGCTTCGCCATACATCCGCACAAAGGCACGATGATATTGCAGAGGATCGCGTTCTTCTTCCATGGCGAGCAACAGTAGGGTTTGCAGGCAACGGTAATAGTTGGCGCGTTCAGGGCTGAAGATTGACTGGTTGAACTCCATGGTCCATTCCGTCCAGATCAGAGCCTGATCCAAATCTCCGCCCGCCAGTGCCAGCATGGCTTTCAGCTCGCCAATACGTAGGGTGTACCAGCCATTGTCTTTACCTGACGCCAGACCCAGCAGCTCACGGACGCGAGTGAAGTCGTCATGACCTTCTTCATCCAACTGCTCGATGAGGTTCAGATACGCCTCCGGTTCCCACTCACTGGCTGGCAGCGCCAGCAACGTTTCACGCAGCGGCGCGCCCATGCTGTTGTTGGCCAATAACAGGTCTTCTGCCGGATAAATATCTGACATGCCCGGTACGATGATACGGCAGGCGTAAACGCCCAGATGCTCATAATCCGCGATGTAAACCTCTTGATCTTCCGCGCGGAAGATAGCCATCAGCGTATCAAACTCTTCGTGCGTGCTGCCTGAGAAACTCCAGTCGACGAAAGGATAATCCGCATCATCTTTGAACATGTCCCAGGAGATTAAACCACTGGAATCGATAAAGTGGGTTTCCAGGTTGGCGTGTTCAGCCACTTCTTCATCATCAAAGGTCGGTGGGGTGAAGACATCCAGGTCTTTCAGCCCACGGCCCTGGAGCAGTTCAGTAACGGTACGTTCCAATGCCACACCAAAGTCAGGGTGCGCGCCGAATGAAGCAAAGCAAGTGCCGTTGGCCGGGTTAAACAACACTACGCAGATAACCGGGTACTTGCCGCCCAGTGAAGCATCGTAGGAGAAGATCGGGAAACCTTCGGCTTCCAGACGTTCAATCGCCTCAATCACGCCGGGGTAACGCTGCATCACTTCAGCAGGAATTTCTGGCAGGCTAATTGACTCAGCGATAATGCGGTTTTTGATGTGGCGCTCAAAGACTTCAGACAGGCCTTGTACACGCGCTTCATTCGCGGTGTTACCGGCAGACATGCCGTTAGAAACATACAGGTTGCCGATGATGTTCATCGGGATGTACACCGTCTGCTGGTCGGATTGACGAGTAAATGGCAGGCCGCAGATACCACGGTCAACATTACCTGACTGCAGGTCAATCAGATCTGAGGCGCTCAGACTATCTTCTGGATCGTAAAATTTCTGCAGACGCGCATCCAGAATCCCTGCTGGTAAACTGTCATCGTCGGTCAATGGGAACCACTTCTCATTCGGGTAGTGAACGAAATCGCCGTTGGCGATGGACTGACCGAGCCAGAAATCGGCGAAGAAGTAGTTGGTTGAGAGACGCTCAAAATATTCGCCTAACGCCGAAGCCAATGCCGCTTTCTTACTGGCACCTTTACCATTGGTAAAGCACAGCGGGCAGTCGCGATCGCGGATATGCACAGACCAGACGTGTGGAACCGGGTTCAGCCAGGAGGCTTCTTCAATGTTGAAGCCCAGGTCCTGTAGTTTGTGCTGGAAACGTGCGATGGAGTCTTCCAGTGCGGCGTCTTTTCCTGGAATAAACGTTTGCGTCATGTTGGCGCTCTCTCAAGTCGATGGGGTGGGCGTAAAGCGCGCAATGATACGGGTTTTGCGCCTGCTTCGCTATTCAGTGGTCTAAATTTATCGCGGTATTGTCATGGCTATTTCATCACCTGGCAGCATTCTGATTTTACATCGGGAATCTCCCTCACAAAATTCCGTGGCTTATTGCATTTATGACATAAGCTGCGGTGGAGCCCGCCCCGGAATTGTGATCGCTATCGGATTAATGATTGCAGCCATTCGGAGGCAATGATAAAACCGATACGGTATTCATAACCGTTCGATATGACAGTGGTGAGGGGAAATGACGCAGGTTTATAATTTTAGCTCCGGCCCAGCGATGCTGCCGGTAGAAGTGCTCCGTCGTGCAGAACAAGAACTGACAAACTGGCACGGATTAGGCACCTCTGTAATGGAGATCAGCCATCGCAGTAAAGAGTTCATTGCTGTCGCTGAAGCCGCAGAACAGGATTTTCGCGATCTGCTGAAGATCCCATCGAACTACAAAGTTTTATTCTGCCATGGTGGCGCGCGAGCGCAGTTCGCGGCTATTCCAGGTAACCTGCTGGGTGATGCTAAATCCGCTGACTATATTGATGGCGGCTACTGGGCACACAGCGCGATTAAAGAAGCTGAAAAATATTGCACCCCGAACACCATCGACGTCAAAACCACGCTTGACGGTAAGCGTGCTTTGTTACCAATGCGTGAATGGCAGTTGAACGATGATGCCGCCTATGTGCATTTCTGCCCGAATGAAACCATTGATGGTATTGCTATCGATGAAGAGCCTGACTTTGGTGACAAAGTCGTGGTAGCTGATCTTTCTTCAACCATTATGTCTCGCCCAATCGATGTCAGCCGTTACGGTGTGATCTACGCGGGCGCACAGAAAAACATCGGTCCAGCGGGATTAACGCTGGTGGTGGTGCGAGAGGATCTGCTGGGCAAAGCGCAGCGTTATGTGCCGTCTATCCTTGATTACAAGGTGCTGGCTGAAAACGAATCCATGTTCAACACACCGCCGACTTTTGCCTGGTACCTCTCTGGTCTGGTATTCAAATGGCTGAAAGAGAAGGGCGGTGTTGCTGAGATGGATAAGGTCAATCAGGCGAAAGCAGACCTGCTCTATGGCGTCATTGATAACAGCAGCTTCTACCGTAACGATGTTGCCGCTGCGAACCGTTCACGTATGAACGTGCCGTTCCAGCTGGCTGATGCCGCGCTGGACAAAGTGTTTCTGGACGAGTCTCTGCAGGCAGGCCTGCATGCACTGAAAGGACACCGCGTGGTTGGCGGTATGCGTGCGTCGATCTACAATGCGATGCCGCTGGAAGGAGTGAAAGCCCTGACTGAGTTCATGATCGACTTCGAACGTCGTCACGGCTAATTACTCATCATCGGCCAGCCTGGCTGGCCACTGGCCCCGTTAAACAACGGGGTTTTGTCTTTTCTGGAGATTTGGTTTCACATGCAGGACTCCCTGACTCTACAACCGATTGCTCGCGTTGACGGCACGGTAAACTTACCGGGTTCAAAAAGCGTTTCTAACCGTGCATTGTTATTGGCCGCGCTGGCCAACGGCACGACTCGCCTGACCAATTTGCTGGACAGCGATGACGTTAAACACATGCTGAATGCGCTGAAGGCGCTGGGCGTCAATTACACGCTCTCTGCCGATCGTACCGTGTGCGAAGTGGTGGGAAATGCAGGTCCGCTGCACAGTGACCAGGCCCTGGAACTCTTTCTGGGCAACGCCGGTACTGCTATGCGTCCGCTGGCTGCCGCACTATGCCTGGGTCAACAGTCGATTGTGCTGACTGGCGAACCTCGCATGAAAGAGCGCCCAATTGGTCATCTGGTGGATGCGTTGCGTCAGGGCGGAGCCAAAATTGATTACCTGGAGCAGACGGATTATCCGCCGCTGCGTCTGAACGGCGGGTTTGTAGGTGGCGATGTCAGTGTGGACGGTAGTGTTTCTAGCCAGTTCCTGACCGCATTGCTAATGACCGCTCCGCTGGCACCGAAAGACACTGTGATTACCATCAAAGGTGATCTGGTTTCTAAGCCGTACATTGATATTACACTGCACCTGATGCGTTGTTTTGGTGTCGAAGTCGATAACCAGAACTACCAGCGCTTTGTGGTGAAAGGCCAGCAGCAGTATCAATCTCCGGGCGATTATCTGGTGGAGGGCGATGCCTCTTCTGCCTCTTATTTCCTCGCCGCCGCCGCCATTAAAGGTGGAACGGTTCGCGTAACCGGGATTGGCCGCAACAGCGTTCAGGGCGACATCCGCTTTGCTGATGTGCTGGAAAAAATGGGTGCGGTGATCGAGTGGGGTGATGACTATATTGCCTGCACACGAGGTTCTCTGACCGCGATTGATATGGACATGAACCATATTCCAGATGCGGCGATGACCATTGCCACCACGGCGTTGTTCGCGGAAGGCACCACCTTGATGCGAAATATCTACAACTGGCGTGTGAAAGAGACTGACCGCTTAGCGGCGATGGCGACCGAATTGCGCAAAGTGGGTGCGGAAGTAGAAGAGGGTCACGATTTTATTCGTGTCACTCCACCGGCTCAGCTTCAGCATGCGGATATTGGCACTTATAACGATCACCGCATGGCGATGTGCTTTGCGCTGGTGGCGTTATCGGACACGCCTGTCACCATTCTTGATCCCGGCTGCACGGCGAAAACCTTCCCGGATTACTTCCAGCAGTTGGCGAAAATCAGCCAGACCTCTTGATCACGCTACCCGGTACGCTTGTGCCGGGTTTCCTCGCTCTCTTCTGGTCTTGTTGGGCGGAAATTCTTCTGAATCTGTCGAAATTTCTGGCGCTGTCTACGCTAAAGGGTAACTAACCTGACGCGGGCAGCGTATAATGCCGCGCATTCAAACAGCCAAGAAGGCTGATAATAAGCACGCAGCAACAGGAGAGAACAATGACGGCAATCGCCCCGGTAATTACCATTGATGGCCCAAGTGGCGCAGGTAAAGGGACCTTGTGTAAAGCGATGGCGGAGTCATTGCAGTGGCATTTGCTGGATTCTGGTGCCATTTATCGCGTACTCGCATTGGCTGCACTTCATCATCAGGTGGATATTGAATCCGAAGAAGCATTAGTGCCTATGGCGGCTCACCTCGACGTGCGTTTCTTGTCTGTTGAAGGCGAAATGCAGGTCATTTTGGAAGGTGAGGATGTGACCGGTGAAATCCGTACGCAGGAAGTGAGCAATACGGCTTCGCGGGTTGCTGCTTTCCCACGCGTGCGTGAAGCGCTGCTGCGTCGCCAGCGAGCATTCCGTGAAGAGCCGGGTTTGATTGCGGATGGCCGCGATATGGGCACCGTGGTATTCCCCGATGCACCGGTAAAAATCTTCCTGGATGCAAGTTCGGAAGAGCGTGCTCACCGTCGTATGCTACAGTTGCAGGAGAAGGGCTTTAATGTTAACTTTGATCGCCTTTTATCCGAGATAAAGGAACGCGACGACCGCGATCGTAATCGTGCAATTGCGCCTTTAGTGCCTGCCGCTGATGCTCTGGTGCTGGATTCAACCAGTATGTCCATTGAGCAAGTGATTGAAAAGGCACTTGATTATGCCCGCCAAAAGCTGGGCATTTAATCTATTCGGTAACTGAATTGTAGTAACCCTGTACCACGGATCCGGTGCTGGGCATGTGAAACAACCCCATCCGACAATGACGTCAGGTGGACGTTAAATTGAAGAATCCTAAGATTATCAATATGACTGAATCTTTTGCTCAACTATTTGAAGAATCACTGAAAGAAATCGAAACCCGTCCGGGTTCCATCGTTCGTGGCGTTGTTGTCTCTATCGATAAAGACGTAGTCCTGGTTGATGCGGGTCTGAAATCTGAGTCTGCAATTCCTGCAGAGCAGTTCAAGAACGCAGCCGGCGAACTGGAAATCCAGGTTGGCGACGAAGTTGACGTTGCGCTTGACGCAGTTGAAGACGGCTTCGGTGAAACCCTGCTGTCCCGTGAGAAAGCTAAGCGTCACGAAGCTTGGATCACGCTGGAAAAAGCTTACGAAGAAGCTGAAACTGTTACCGGTGTTATCAACGGCAAAGTTAAAGGTGGCTTCACAGTTGAGCTGAACGGTATTCGTGCGTTCCTGCCAGGTTCACTGGTAGACGTTCGTCCGGTTCGCGATACTCTGCACCTGGAAGGCAAAGAGCTTGAGTTCAAAGTTATCAAGCTTGATCAGAAACGTAACAACGTGGTGGTTTCTCGCCGCGCAGTTATCGAATCTGAAAACAGCGCTGAACGCGATCAGCTGCTGGAAAACCTGCAGGAAGGCATGGAAGTTAAAGGTATCGTTAAGAACCTCACTGACTACGGCGCATTCGTGGACCTGGGTGGCGTTGACGGCCTGCTGCACATCACCGATATGGCCTGGAAACGCGTTAAGCATCCAAGCGAAATCGTCAACGTGGGCGACGAAATCACTGTTAAAGTGCTGAAGTTCGACCGCGAGCGTACTCGTGTATCTCTGGGCCTGAAACAGCTGGGCGAAGATCCATGGGTTGCTATCGCTAAGCGTTACCCAGAAGGCACCAAGCTGACTGGCCGTGTAACCAACCTGACTGATTACGGCTGCTTCGTTGAAATCGAAGAGGGCGTTGAAGGTCTGGTACACGTTTCTGAAATGGACTGGACCAACAAAAACATTCACCCATCTAAAGTTGTTAACGTGGGCGATGTTGTTGAAGTTATGGTTCTGGACATCGACGAAGAACGTCGTCGTATCTCCCTGGGTCTGAAGCAGTGCAAAAACAACCCATGGCAGCAGTTCGCTGAGACCCACAACAAAGGCGATCGCGTTGAAGGTAAAATCAAGTCAATCACTGACTTCGGTATCTTCATCGGCCTGGACGGTGGCATCGACGGTCTGGTTCACCTGTCAGACATCTCCTGGAACGCGACTGGCGAAGAAGCCGTTCGTGAGTACAAAAAAGGCGACGAAATCGCTGCTGTTGTACTGCAGGTTGATGCAGAGCGCGAGCGCATCTCTCTGGGCGTGAAGCAGTTGGCTGAAGATCCATTCAACAACTACATCACCCTGAACAAGAAAGGCGCTATCGTTAACGGTAAAGTAACTGCAGTAGACGCTAAAGGTGCTACAGTAGAATTGGCTGATGGCGTTGAAGGTTACCTGCGCGCTTCAGAAGCTTCACTGGACCGTATCGAAGACGCAACTCTGGTTCTGAGTGTTGGTGACGACGTTGAAGCTAAGTTCACCGGCGTTGACCGTAAGAACCGCGTTGTAAGCCTGTCTGTTCGTGCTAAAGACCAGGCTGATGAGAAAGAAGCTATCAACACTGTTAACACCAAACAGGAAGAAAGCAACTTCTCTAGCGCTATGGCTGAAGCGTTCAAAGCGGCTAAAGGCGAGTAATCGACCCGAGGCACCGGACGATGTAAGTCGTCCGGTTTCGGTAAAAGCTGTCATACCTTTCCCATTAAGGATTAACCGGAGGTTACATGACCAAGTCAGAACTTATTGAAAGACTTGCTGGACAGCATACTCATATTCCGGCGAAAGTCGTTGAGGATGCAGTTAAAGAGATGCTTGAGCACATGGCCACCACGTTGGCACAGGGCGAGCGCATTGAAATCCGGGGATTCGGCAGCTTTTCTTTGCACTACCGCGCACCGCGCACTGGTCGTAACCCGAAAACGGGCGACAAAGTGGATCTGGAAGGTAAATACGTTCCCCACTTCAAGCCGGGCAAAGAATTGCGTGACCGTGCAAATATCTACGGCTAAGCCGTTACCGAACGACAAAGCGACACCTCTGGGTGTCGTTTTTTTTTGCTCTAAATTCGTTGTTGTGAATCTGATTCCTAAACCCACATCAACAATGAAAGCCACTTCGATTTTTTGGCATCCGCAATCCAGCTCTCCCCATTCCTGAAAGCTATTCCTGCCAATTGCACGCAAACTGGTGCCCATTGCGGGAGAAAAGTGATGCGTATAACAGGGATTGCAGTAGCCAGAATCATGATCCTGGCGGCGCTACCATTGGGTTTGTTACCTCAAATACCGACCATGGAAATGATCGCTGTGATGGTGCTACTAGCACTTATTGTGGCATCCCTGCCTTGGGCTGGGCTGCGTCTTATTGGCATGGGTATCCTGCTTCTGGCGTGGGCGCTATTGGAAGCGAGACAGATGCTGAATGTGATTGACCAGTTTTCAATGGCGCCAGCCGAAGTGACGCTGCGTATTGTTGATGTGAAGGAAAATCAACAGCAATTTAAAGCCCAGATTATCCGTGTGGGTGAGCGATATCAGTTCCCGCCGTTGTTTGTCAGTATCAATGCGGAGCCAGGTGTATCGGGGTATTGTGCAGGGCAGCGCTGGAAAATGACCTTACGTTTGCGTGCAGTGCATGGTCGCTTGAATGAAGGCGGGTTTGATGCTCAACGTTTTGCGCTGGCAAACCATACGCCTTTGCAGGGGAGAATCATTAACCAGCTGGCGGAATCGGTAGATTGTAATTTGCGAACGCAGGTTATGCGCCATCATCAACCTCTTTTTGAACACCTGCAACAACCTGCCATTTTGCAGGCGCTGGCTTTTGGCGAACGTGAGAACATGACCAAAACTCAGCGACAATTATTACGTGAGACCGGAACCGCACACTTAATGGCGATTTCCGGTATGCATATTGCGCTTGCGGCCAGCGTTGGCTGGATGTTGGTTCGTGGCTTGCAGCTGCTGCAGCCTGCGCACACCATCGGTTATCTGCTGCCACTGATGGGGAGCATCATTACCGCGACAATCTACTGCTGGCTGTCGGGCAGCCATGCGCCAGCACAGCGCGCGCTGGTCGCGCTACTACTGTGGACAACGATAAGAATCGCTGGCTGGCAGTTAACAGGCTGGCAGATTTGGACACTGTGCATGGGTGTACTGCTTTGGCTTGATCCCCTCACCGTCTTATCTGCAAGCTTTTGGCTCTCTGCTCTTGCCGTCGCCATGTTAATCATCTGGTTCCAGTGGTTTGCCTTGCCGGATCGATACCGTCAGGCCTGGCGCTGGCTGCCGCTGAGATTGCTGCACTTACAACTCGGCATGATGATACTGATGGCTCCTCTGCAAATTTTTTTATTTCAGGGAATCAGCCTCAGTGCACTGGCCGCTAACCTCATCGCGGTGCCTGTGGTATCGCTTTTCACCGTGCCATTGATACTGCTGGCGCTTTTGCTGCCCATACAACCCATCGCTTCGGTACTGTGGCGGTTGGCGGATTTTTCTGTCAATCAGGTGATGCAGGGCCTGGCATACTTGCCAGCAGGATGGTGGCCGTTAAATGATGCCTTGCCGGCAGTGGCCCTGCTATGGGGCGGTTTATTTATGTGGCGCAGTGGTTTGCTGAATAACACGCTGATGCTTTGCTGCGGCTGCGCACTGGCATTTCTGTTATGGCGTCATCAGTCTGAACAAGATGACTGGCAGATTGATGTGCTGGATGTGGGCCATGGTCTGGCGATCGCGATTACACAGGGTAATGAAGTGGTGTTGTACGATGCGGGTCCACGCTGGAATGAAGATGATGCGGGCGCGCGTGTGATACTGCCATGGTTACTGTATAAGGGACGACAGCTAAACACGGTGGTGGTAAGTCATAAGCATCTGGATCATCGGGGTGGGCTGAATTCACTGCATCAGGCCAATCCCAATATGATGATCCGCAGTGCATTGGGTGAAGCGGGACATTTACCCTGTCAGCGAGGAGAGCAGTGGCAATGGGGCAAACTGACCTTTACGGCACTCTGGCCGCCCGCAGGGAATACGCAAGGGCAAAATAATGACTCTTGTGTCGTACGCGTAGACGATGGAGCTGTCAGCCTGCTGCTCACCGGGGATATTGAGTCAGAAGCAGAAAGAAAATTGGTGGCATTAGAGAAAACCCAGCTCACCAGCACGTTAATGCAGGTCCCTCATCATGGTAGCCGAACCTCTTCGGGGCCTTTACTGTTACGTAGTGTTGCAGGAAAGGGCGCGGTGGCGTCGGTGGCGCGCTATAACGCCTGGCGCATGCCTGCCGTAGCGGTGGTTGAACGCTATCGCCAGCAGGGCTATCTCTGGTATGACACGGCACAATCCGGGCAGGTCCACATTGGTATTCGGCAGGGTGAATGGCAGATTAAGGGATTGAGGGAGCAAATAAAACCTCGCTGGTATCATCAGTGGTTTGGCGTCAAACGTGAATCCAGGTAGAATGAGCGGCTATTTCAAACAGCGTGAATAAATAATGCATCAAGACAAAGATCTCTCAACGTGGCAGACGTTCCGCCGACTCTGGCCGATGATTGCGCCGCACAAAGCAGGACTGTTTGTGTCTGCGGTGGCGCTGATTCTCAATGCGGCCGGCGATACCTTAATGCTGTCGCTGTTGAAACCTTTACTGGATGATGGCTTCGGCAAGGCCGACCGCTCCGTCATGCTTTGGATGCCACTGGTGGTGATTGGCCTGATGCTGGTGCGTGGCGTGACCAGCTACATCTCCAGTTATTGCATCTCTTGGGTATCGGGCAACGTGGTCATGAATATGCGCCGCCGCTTGTTTGGTCACATGATGGGCATGCCCGTGGCGTTCTTTGACCAGCAATCAACCGGCACATTGCTGTCACGCATCACTTATGATTCCGAGCAGGTTGCTTCGTCCTCTTCCAGTGCACTGGTGACGGTCGTACGTGAAGGCGCCTCGATCATCGGCCTGTTTATCATGATGTTCTACTACAGCTGGCAGCTGTCATTAATTTTGATTGTCCTTGCGCCAATTGTTTCCTTTGCGATTCGCACAGTGTCCAAACGCTTCCGCAGCATCAGTAAAAACATGCAGAACACCATGGGACAAGTCACCACCAGTGCTGAACAGATGCTGAAAGGGCACAAAGAGGTGCTGATCTTTGGTGGTCAGGATGTTGAAGCACAGCGTTTCTCCCAGGTGAGCAACAAAATGCGCCAGCAGGGCATGAAACTGGTTTCGGCATCTTCCATTTCCGATCCGGTCATTCAGCTGATTGCTTCTCTGGCACTGGCATTTGTGCTCTACGCCGCCAGTTTCCCCAGCGTGATGGAAACTCTCACCGCCGGTACCATCACTGTGGTGTTCTCATCGATGATTGCCTTGATGCGTCCACTGAAGTCGCTGACTAACGTCAATGCCCAGTTCCAGCGCGGTATGGCTGCTTGTCAGACCTTGTTCTCAATTCTGGATAGCGAACAGGAAATCGATAATGGCAAGCGTGAAATCACGCGTGCCAAAGGCGATGTCGAATTCCGCAATGTGACCTTTACCTATCCTGGCCGTGAAGTCCCGGCGCTGCGTGATATCAATCTGTCACTGCCCGAGGGCAAAACCGTGGCATTGGTAGGACGCTCAGGATCGGGTAAATCGACCATGGCGAGCCTATTGACCCGTTTCTACGATATCGACTCCGGTGAAATTCTGCTGGATGGCCACGATCTGCGTGAATACACCCTGCGTTCGCTGCGTAATCAGGTGGCGCTGGTATCTCAGAATGTTCATCTGTTCAACGACACCATTGCCAATAACATTGCTTATGCACGCAATGGAGAATACACCCGCGAGCAGATTGAACAGGCAGCGACTATGGCGCACGCCATGGACTTTATTAAGAAGATGGATAACGGTCTGGATACCGTGATTGGTGAGAACGGCGTGTTGCTGTCAGGTGGCCAGCGTCAACGTATCGCCATCGCGCGCGCATTGCTGCGTGATTGCCCGATTCTGATCCTTGATGAAGCGACCTCAGCACTGGATACCGAATCCGAGCGCGCGATTCAGGCCGCACTGGATGAGCTGCAGAAAAACCGCACTTCGCTAGTGATTGCGCACCGCCTGTCGACCATCGAAAAAGCCGATGAAATCGTGGTCGTTGAGGATGGTCGTATCGTTGAACGCGGTACGCACAGCGTGTTGCTGGCCGAAAAGGGTGCCTATGCACAGCTTCACAAACTGCAGTTTGGTCAATGATTGAACGCATCTGGAGCGGGCGCTCGCCACTGTGGCTGCTATTGTGGCCACTGAGTTTGCTGTATGGCGCAATCAGCAGTTTGATTCGCCTCAGCTATCAGCGTGGCTGGCGTAAAAGCTGGCGTGCGCCCTGTCCGGTGATTGTGGTAGGTAATCTGACGGCTGGCGGCAACGGTAAAACGCCGGTGGTGATTTGGCTGGTTCAGGCACTGCAACAGCGTGGCCTGCGCGTTGGCGTTGTCTCACGCGGCTATGGTGGAAAGGCTGAGCGTTATCCACTGCTGGTGACGGCCGATACCCCGACATCACAAGCCGGCGACGAGCCGGTATTAATCGCGCAGCGTACTCAGGCGCCGGTAGCCGTCGCGCCTCAACGCCGTATGGCGGTAGAAGGACTGCTGGCCGCACAGGAACTGGATGTGATTATTACCGACGACGGGCTGCAACATTACGCGTTGCAGCGCGATCGTGAAATTGTGGTAGTGGATGGTGTCCGTCGCTTCGGTAATGGCTGGTGGCTGCCCGCAGGTCCGATGCGTGAGCGCGCATCCCGGCTGCAAAGCGTCAATGCCATCATCGTCAATGGTGGAGAGGCGCAAGCCGGTGAGATCGCCATGACGTTGCGTCCCGGCAAGGCGATCAATCTGGTGAACGGTGAGACAGCCAACCTCGATCAATTGCCAGAAACGGTGGCGATGGCCGGCATTGGGCATCCGCCGCGGTTCTTCAAAACGTTGCAACAGCACGGCATCCAGCCGGTGGCAGAAATCGCGTTTGCCGATCACCATGCTTATAGCAAAGAAGAGTTACAGCGTTTGACGCAGACTCATCAATGCCTGCTGATGACCGAAAAAGACGCAGTGAAATGCCGTAGTTTTGCTCGTGACAACTGGTGGTATCTACCGGTTGATGCCGATCTGTCGGGGGCGTCCCTGGATGCTTTACTCGCCGATGTGACCCAACTCTGCACGACTGCGCGCGACACCCGTTCGCGCTAAACCTGCTCAAAGGGAATCGAGTCATGACCACAACATCTTCCCTTTCACTCCAAATTGCTCGTCATTTACACCTGGCTGCTCAGGGGTTGTTACGCCCACCGAGCCGCCGCGCCCGCCTGTCCGATATCCATGCCTGCGTGCGGCAGATGTCATTACTGCAAATCGACACCATCAATGTCGTCGCCCGTAGCCCTTATCTGGTGCTGTTCAGCCGCCTTGGCGCTTATCCCACACAGTGGCTGGAAGAAACATTGGCCTCCGGTGCGCTTTTTGAGTATTGGGCGCACGAAGCCTGTTTCATCCCCTTCGAAGATTACCCGTTGCTACGCCATCGCATGCTGGAGCCGCAGCGGCTGGGATGGAAATATAACGAGCAGTGGGTAAACGAACATCAGCAGGAAATCGCTGCCTTACTCAATCACATCGCCGAAAATGGCCCGGTACGCGCGGCTGATTTTACCAGTGATAAGCACACTAAACCCGGCTGGTGGGCCTGGAAACCCCACAAGCGGCATCTGGAAAACTTGTTCAGCGCAGGTGAGTTAATGGTGGTCGAACGACGTAACTTCCAGCGGGTGTACGATCTGCGCACCCGCGTGATGCCTGATTGGGATGACGAACAGCATGCAGTGAGTGAATCTGATGCGGTACTGGCGATGCTACGACACAGTGCCCGCAGTCTCGGTATTTTTCGTGCCAGTTGGTTGGCCGATTACTATCGGCTGAAGCGTGCACCCCTGCAATCCTGGATTAAGGATGCCGAAGCACAAGGCGAAATCGTGTGCGTTGAGGTAGAACAGCTCGGTGAGATGTGGCTGCATAAGAGCTTGTTACCTCTGCTGGATAAAATGCCCAGCGCCACCCACACGGCCTTGTTGTCACCGTTCGATCCGGTGGTATGGGATCGCCGGCGCGCTCTGGAGTTGTTTAATTTCGATTACCGCATTGAGTGCTATACCCCTGCTGAGAAGCGCGTCTATGGTTACTTTGTTCTGCCGGTGTTACACCGAGGTGCACTCAAAGCGCGTATTGATGCAAAGATGGACCGCCAGGCACAGCAGCTGATTATTCGTGCATTTTGGCTTGAGCCCGGCGTGCGTGTTACCCAGGCCTTTATGAATGATGTGCAAAAAGCCATCAGTCGCTTTGCACAGTGGCAAGGTGCCGATGAGGTCATCGTTGAAAATGTCCCAGCCGAACTGCTTGCTGCCTGGACGCATCGTTGGGTTATCAACGATTGAGTTCATCGTAATAATGCCGCGCCCGGCGCACTGTGCTTCGGGTGCGCTATGGTATGCTAGGCGCCTGACAAATCGGTGCTGAAAGGAGAAAATTATGGATCACCGTTTACTTGAGATTGTTGCCTGTCCGGTTTGCAACGGAAAACTGTATTTCAACAAAGAGCAGCAGGAGCTGATTTGTAAACCAGACGGCCTGGCTTACCCGGTGCGCGATGGCATTCCGGTATTGCTCGAAGTGGAAGCGCGTACGCTGTCTGTTGAAGAGATCCATCCATGAGTTTCGTCGCCATCATTCCGGCGCGTTATGCATCAACGCGCCTGCCCGGCAAACCGCTGGTGGATATTCACGGTAAACCGATGGTGATACACGTGATGGAGCGCGCACGCGAGTCGGGCGCCGATCGCGTAATTGTGGCGACCGATCACCCCGAGGTTGCTGCAGCGGTAACCGCTGCCGGTGGCGAAGTGTGCATGACGCGCGCGGATCACCAGTCGGGCACCGAGCGCCTGGCAGAAGTGATTGAGAAATATCAGTTTGCCGATGACACCATTATCGTCAACGTGCAGGGCGACGAGCCGATGATTCCGGCAGAAATCGTACGTCAGGTCGCCGATAATCTGGCGCAGGCTGATGCAGGGATGGCGACATTAGCCGTGCCGATTACCGACGCTGAAGAAGCGTTTAACCCCAATGCGGTTAAAGTGGTGATGGACGCGAAAGGCTATGCGCTTTATTTCTCACGCGCCACCATTCCATGGGATCGCGAGCGCTATGCGAAATCGCGCGAACAGATTGGTGACACTTTGCTGCGTCACATTGGCATTTACGCCTATCGCGCTGGCTTTATCCGTCGTTACATTGCGTGGGAACCTTGCCCGTTAGAGCACATTGAATTGCTGGAGCAGTTGCGCGTGCTGTGGTACGGCGAGAAGATTCACGTTGCCGTAGCGCAAACCGTGCCAAGTGTTGGCGTGGACACACCAGAGGATCTGGTCCGTGTTCGTGCGGCCATGCAGGGGTAAAGCCCGACCGGCCAGCCGCTCGCGCTGGCCATAAAGTTTGATCTGGCGCTAAGTTTCGCGCCACCATGACCTCCAGGATAGTGAAGTCAATTGACTGCGGAGGATAACGCATGGAACAGCTCCGTTCAGAACTGGCGTTGATACTGGGTGAAGGTATCAGCCGCCTCGAAACCATTAGCGAACAGGCGCAGTCGCGGCTGTACGCACTCTATGACAACGACGGTAAACCGATGCCGCTGGTGGCGAAGTATTTTCGTCATCAAGGCCGTGCGGCGCTGGAAGCCAAAAAACTCACCATGTTGGGCCATGAGGGACTGGTCACAGTACCTGCGGTTTTTGGCCTGGTACTGAGTCAGCAGCCGCCGGTACATGAAATGCTACTGATGGCGCGATTCAATGGCGTCTCCGCCGAAGCGCCAGCGCGCACCGCCGTGCGCTGGGAGCAACTGTGTGAGCAAATTGTCGAGGGTGTACTCGGCTGGCACCGTATCGACAGCCACGGATTAGTGGGAAGGGTTGATAGTGTCCAGGAAAACAACTGGCCAGCCTGGTATCGCCAGCGCATCGAGGTGCTGTGGGCCACGTTGGGCTATCTGTCACCGCCATTTTTCACATTGGAAGATCGGCAGATCCTGTACCGCAGCCGACAGCAGTTAACTCATCTCTTCAAAGACTTCGACGATCCCTGCGTGCTGATGCACGGCAACCTGCGTTTATCCAGCATGCTGAAAGATGCACGCAGTGACCAACTGGTAGCGATGATGCAGCCAGGCAATATTCTCTGGGCTCCGCGTGAGTATGAATTAATCCGGCTGGCAGATAGCGGGGCTGAAGCCTCACTGCTGCAGCATTACCTGCAACGCGCGCCGGTTTCTGAAGGCTTTATCTGGCGGCGCTGGCTGTATCAGCTATGGGATTGTGTCGATACGTTGGTAAGCAGCGGACAGTTTGACCGTCCGCGCTTTGATCATGCCCGCGAGCAGTTACTTCCCTGGCTCGGATGACAGCAAATCATCGCCACGCAGCCGTTGCCAAATCTGGCCCAGGGTTTCATAAATCGCACGTTCACTGTGACCCAGCCACATTGGCGATGGCAACATGCGGTCCCAGGCGCTGATTGGCGAGGTAATCGCGAGCTGATTGGCCGGTGCGGCGATGGGGTTCAGACCTGCGCTCAGGAAAAAATGCATTGCACGTGGCAAGTGGTTCGCCGATGAGACCAGCAGGAAAGGGTGATTGCCGATAGTTTGTTTGACGGCCAGCGCTTCTTCGCCCGTATCATGTGGTTGGTCCAGCGTGATAATCGCCGACCGTGGCACTCCCAGACTTTCGGCTACCTCTGCCGCCACGCTGGCGTTGCTGCGGGGGTTGTATCCAGCAGCAGCGCCAGTGAAAATCATTTTTGCTTGTGGATTCCGACGCCATTGGCGCACACCTTCTGTTACGCGCGGCAGGCTGTTGTTGAGCAAATTAGAACTTGGTGCCCAATTCGGATTGAAGGTGTAGCCACCGCCCAGCACGACGATATAATCCACCGGTTCGCTACCGTTCCAGGTTGGATAATGCTGTTCGATGGGGCGCAACAGACGATCGGCAACGGGTTGCAAGCTGAGCAATAAAAGCAGCAGCCAACTCAGAGAGATCAGGATTTTGCCGCCTTTTTGCCAACGGCTAAACCAGAGAAGTAAAAGTCCTACTGCCATGAGCAACAACAGCAGTGGTAAAGGTAATAACATCGCGCCAATCCATTTCTTTAAGGCAAAAAACATCGAAATTTGCTCCTTTTGTCCGAAAAAACAGCAGCCAGACAGTTACTGTGGCGTGAAAGGTTCATTCTTGTTGAGCCTGTGACAAAATAGCACAAGTTGAATGCAGCACAGTGGAGCCATCATCATGCAGGATCGTAACTTTGACGATCTGGCGGACAAATTTTCGCAGAACATTTATGGCACCCGCAAAGGGCAGGTACGGCAGGCGATCCTGTGGGACGAACTGGATGCGCTGTTACCGACACTGCCTGAAGGCGCACTGTCAGTGCTGGATGCCGGCGGTGGCGTAGGACAAATCTCCTGTGGATTAGCGGCACGTGGCCATCAGGTGCTGTTGTGCGATCTCTCCGCGGAGATGTTAAAGCTGGCTGAAGCGCATGCGCACACCGAGGGTGTGAGCCACAACATGCAATTCAAACAAATTAGCGCGCAGCAGGTGGGCGAACATTTGGATCAGCCGGTTGATCTGGTATTGTTTCACGCTGTGCTGGAGTGGGTGGCAGAACCGGAAGTGGTGCTGCGTGCCTTGTGGCACACGCTGAAGCCCGGTGGCGTGCTGTCGTTGATGTTTTACAATGCGCATGCCCTGACGTTCCGCACCCTGCAACTCGGCAATTTCGGCTATCTGCGTGCCAATATGACCAAACGCAAAAAGCGTACGCTGTCACCGGATTTCCCGCGCGATCCTCAGGACGTCAATCGCTGGTTAAGTGATGCGGGCTTTGAAATTGAACAGCGTGCAGGCATTCGCGTGTTTTGTGATTACATGAAACCGCCACCGCCCGGCGTCGTCAAAAGCGTTGAAGAGATTATTGAGATGGAACGGCGCTACTGTCGTCAGGAGCCCTTTTTAAGTTTAGGGCGCTATATCCACGTGACCGCGCGCAAACCCAGGTAGAAGGATCAACTATGAGCGAATTTTCCCAGACGGTCCCCGAATTGGTGGCATGGGCGCGCAAGAATGACTTTTCACTTGCGTTGCCGGTAGAACGTCTGGCTTTTTTGCTGGCTATCGCCACCTTAAACGGTGAGCGCATGGACGGTGAAATGAGTGAAGGTGAACTGATCGATGCGTTTCGTCACGTCAGTAAAGCCTTTGAGCAAACCCATGAAACCGTGCAGGTGCGTGCCAACAACGCCATCAATGACATGGTGCGTCAGCGTCTGCTCAATCGCTTTACCAGTGAGCTCACTGAAGGCCACGCGATTTACCGTCTGACGCCGCTGGCCATCGGCATTACCGACTACTACATTCGCCAGCGTGAATTTTCCACGCTGCGCCTGTCAATGCAGCTGTCGATTGTGGCGCAAGAACTGAAGCGCGCCGCAGATGCCGCCGAAGAAGACGGTGACGAATTCCACTGGCATCGCAATGTCTTTGCCCCGCTGAAATATTCCGTGGCCGAGATTTTTGACAGCATCGACATGACGCAACGTCTGATGGATGAGCAGCAACAAGCGGTGAAAACCGATATTGCGGACCTGCTCAACAAAGACTGGCGTGCCGCGATTTCAAGCTGTGAACTGCTGCTGTCCGAAACCTCCGGCACACTGCGTGAACTGCAGGATACGCTGGAAGCGGCGGGTGACAAATTGCAGGCCAATCTGTTGCGCATTCAGGATGCTACGCTGAGCAGCCCGGATTTGGGCTTTGTCGATAAGCTGGTGTTTGACCTGCAAAATAAGCTGGACCGCATCATCAGTTGGGGGCAGCAGGCCATCGATTTGTGGATTGGCTACGACCGCCACGTACATAAATTTATCCGTACCGCTATCGACATGGATAAGAACCGCGTCTTCGCGCAACGTTTACGCCTGTCGGTGCAGAACTACTTCGACCAGCCTTGGGCATTGACCTACGCGAATGCCGACCGTCTTTACGATATGCGCGATGAAGAGATGACGCTGCGTAATGATGAGGTGATGGGCGAACTGCCGCCAGAGATGGAGTACGAAGAGTTTAACGAGATTCGTGAGCAGCTTGCCGCGATGATCGAAGAAGCATTGCAGATTTATAAGCTGGAGCAAAAGCCGCTCCATCTCGCTACGGTGATGCGCGATTATCTGGCGCAATACCCGCGTGCGCGCCACTTTGATTTGGCGCGTATCGTCATCGATCAGGCAGTACGCCTCGGTGTCGCCGAAGCTGATTTAGCCGGTCTGCCGGCAGAATGGCAGACTATTAATGATTACGGAGCCAAGGTGCAGGCACATGTCATCGACAAATATTGAACAAGTGATGCCAGTTAAACTGGCGTTGGCACTGGCAAACCCGATTTTCCCGGCGCTCGATAGCCAGTTACGCGCGGGACGCCACATTGGTATTGAAGAACTGGATAATCACGCTTTTCTGATGGATTACCAGGAGTACCTGGAAGAGTTTTATGCGCGCTACAACGTTGAGCTGATGCGCGCGCCGGAAGGTTTCTTCTATCTGCGTCCACGTTCCACCACGCTGATTCCACGCTCGGTGCTGTCCGAGCTGGATATGATGGTCGGTAAGATCCTGTGTTACCTCTACCTCAGCCCGGAGCGTCTGGCCAATGAGGGGATTTTCACCCAGCAGGAGCTGTATGACGAACTGCTGTCACTGGCGGATGAGAGCAAACTGCTCAAGCTGGTAAACCAGCGTTCGACCGGTTCTGACCTGGATCGTGCCAAGCTGCAGGAAAAAATGCGTGCTTCGATCAGCCGCCTGCGCCGCTTAGGTATGGTGTGGTACATGGGCAACGACAGCAGCAAGTTCCGCATCATGGAGTCGGTGTTCCGCTTTGGTGCGGATGTGCGCAGCGGTGACGATGCGCGTGAAGCACAGCTGCGTCTGATCCGCGACGGCGAAGCCATGACGCTGGAGAACAAAGCCGCGGCCAACGAGAGTGATGATGCAGATAACGACAATGACGTTGAAAGCGATGCGAATGATAACGCGGAGGATGAACAGGAATGATTGAACGCGGTAAGTTTCGTTCGCTAACGCTGATCAACTGGAACGGCTTCTTTGCCCGTACCTTTGATCTCGATGAGCTGGTGACCACGCTCTCCGGCGGTAACGGTGCGGGTAAATCCACCACCATGGCGGCTTTTGTCACGGCGCTGATCCCCGACCTCACCTTGCTGCATTTCCGTAACACCACCGAAGCGGGGGCCACCTCGGGCTCTCGCGATAAAGGTCTGCACGGTAAACTGCGCGCGGGTGTCTGCTATGCGGTGCTGGATGTGGTCAATTCGCGCCATCAGCGCGTGGTGGTCGGCGTGCGTCTGCAACAGGTTGCTGGACGCGATAAAAAAGTCGATATCAAACCCTTCAGTATTCATGGCCTGCCGACCGATTCGCAGCCGACCGATATGCTGACCGAAATCCTTAACAGCCGCCAGGCGCGCGTATTACCGCTGGCGGAAGTGAAAGAACGCGTTGAAGCGCAGGAAGGCGTGCAGTTCCGTCAGTACAACTCGGTTACGGATTACCACGCCGTCCTGTTCGAGCTGGGCGTGGTGCCGCGTCGTCTGCGCACCGCCAGCGACCGCAGTAAGTTCTATCGTCTGATTGAAGCCTCGCTGTACGGCGGTATCTCCAGCGCTATCACCCGTTCACTACGTGATTATCTGTTGCCAGAAAATGGTGGCGTGCGCAAAGCCTTCCAGGATATGGAAGCCGCGCTGCGTGAAAACCGCATGACGCTGGAAGCGATTCGCGTTACGCAGTCCGATCGCGACCTGTTTAAGCATTTGATCTCTGAAGCCACCAGCTATGTGTCGGCAGATTATATGCGTCACGCCAACGAGCGTCGCATTCATCTCGATGGGGCACTGCAACTGCGCAATGAGCTGTTTACCAGCCGTAACCAGTTGGCTTCGGAGCAGTATCGCCACATCGAAATGGCGCGTGAACTTTCTGAGCACAACGGTGCAGAAAGCGATCTGGAAACTGACTATCAAGGCGCCAGCGATCACCTGAATCTGGTCCAGACAGCCATGCGTCAGCAGGAGAAGATCGAGCGCTATGATGCCGATCTCGAAGAGCTGACTTACCGCCTCGAAGAACAGAATGAAGTGGTGGCGGAAGCCCGTGAAGTGCAGGAAGAGAATGAAGCGCGTGCCGAAGCGGCTGAAATTGAAGTGGATGAGCTGAAAAGCCAGTTAGCCGATTTCCAGCAGGCACTCGATGTGCAACAAACGCGGGCCATTCAGTATCAGCAAGCGTTGCAGGCGCTGGATAAAGCGCGCGCGCAGTGTCAGTTGCCCGATCTGACCATCGATAATGCAACGGAGTGGCAGGAAACCTTCCAGGCACGCGAAGAAGAAGCCACTGAGCAGCTTTTGCGTCTGGAACAGAAACTCAGCGTGGCCGAAGCGGCGCACAGCCAGTTTGAGCAGGCCTTAGCGCTGGTGACCAGCATTGCCGGAGAAGTGAGCCGTCAGGATGCATGGCAAGTGGGACGCGACTTACTGCGTGATGCGGCTAACCAGCGTCATCATGCCGATCAGCTCTCTTCGCTGCGCCTGCGTCTCAATGAGCTGGAAACGCGCCTGCGCGAGCAGCATGATGCCGAGCGCCTGTTAGCCGATTTCTGCAAGCGTCAGGGGCAACAGTACGATGCCGACGCGCTGGAAGGGCTGCAGCGCGAGCTGGAAGCACAGATTGAACAGCTGAACGAAAGCGTGTCCGATGCCGGTGAACGCCGCATGCTGATGCGCCAGGAACTGGAACAGCTGCGTGAACGCATCACTGCACTGACGGCGCGTGCGCCACATTGGCTGGCCGCGCAGGAAATCCTGACGCAGCTTAGCGAGCAAACGGGTCAGGCGCTGACTAACAGCCAGCAGATCACTGAGTTCATGCAGCAGTTGCTGGAACGTGAGCGTGAAACCACCGTTGAACGTGACAATGTGGCGGCACGTAAACGTGAAGTCGAGCAGCAGATCGAGCGTTTAAGTCAACCTGGTGGTGCGGAAGATGCTCGCCTGACGCAACTAGCGGAACGATTTGGCGGCGTACTGCTGTCGGAAATTTACGATGACGTCACACTGGATGACGCACCGTACTTCTCGGCGCTGTATGGCCCATCGCGTCATGCGATTGTGGTACCCGATTTATCTCTGGTGCGTGAACTGTTGGATGGCCTGGAGGATTGCCCGGAAGACCTCTATCTGATTGAAGGGGATCCGCAGGCGTTTGATGACAGCGTCTTCAGTGTTGATGAGTTGGAAAACGCCGTGGTAGTGAAAGTGGCTGAGCGTCAATGGCGCTACTCCCGCTTCCCTAAAGTGCCGCTGTTTGGCCGCGCTGCGCGTGAAAACCAGCTGGAACTGCTGAACAATGAACGCGACCAGCTGGCAGAACGGTTTGCCACTTTGTCCTTTGACGTGCAGAAAACGCAGCGCTTGCATCAATCCTTCAGCCGCTTTATCGGTAGCCATTTAGCGGTGGCCTTTGATGAGGATCCTGAAGCGCTGATCCGCCAGCTAAACAGCCGTCGTGGCGAGCTGGAACGGGGTCTGGCACAGCATGAGAATGATAACCAGCAGCAGCGTGCCCAGTTTGAACAGGCTAAAGAGGGCGTCAGCCAGCTCAACCGCCTGCTGCCACGCGTGAATCTGCTGTTGGATGATTCACTTGGCGATCGCTGCGAAGAGATCCGTGAACGCGTCGAAGAAGCTCAGGAAGCGGCGCGCTTCCTGCATCAGCATGGCGCTAAAATCAGCAAGCTGGAACCGCTGGTGTCGGTGTTGCAAAGCGATCCGCAGCAGCATGATCAGCTGGAGCGCGATTACCAGCAAGCACAGCAGCAGCAGCGTGATGCGCGTCAGCAGGCCTTTGCCCTGACGGAGGTGGTGCAACGTCGCGCCCACTTTAGCTATGAAGATTCTGCCGGCATGCTGACCGGCAACAGCGATCTCAATGAAAAACTGCGCCAGCGTCTGGATCAGGCGGAGGGTGAGCGCAGTCGTGCGCGTGAACGTCTGCGCGAACATCAGGCGCAGCTGACACAATATTCACAAGTGCTGGCATCACTGAAAAGTTCCTATGACGCCAAGCGTGACATGCTGAAAGAGTTGCAGCAGGAGATGCAGGATATCGGCGTGCATGCCGATGCCAGCGCCGAAGAGCGCGCCCGCGCCCGACGCGACGAACTTTATACCGCATTAAGCCATAACCGTGCTCGTCGTAATCAGCTGGAGAAACAGCTCACGTTCTGCGAAGCCGAAATGGACGGCCTGCAGAAGAAACTGCGCAAGCTGGAGCGCGATTATCACCAGATTCGTGAGCAGGTCGTCAGCGCTAAAGCAGGCTGGTGTACGGTGCTGCGTCTGGTCAAAGAGAACGGCATGGAGCGTCGCCTGCATCGTCGTGAGATGGCCTATCTGGGCGGAGATGAACTGCGTTCAATGTCGGATAAGGCATTGGGTGCACTGCGTCTGGCGGTGGCGGATAACGAACATCTGCGTGATGTGCTGCGCATGTCGGAAGATCCAAAACGTCCAGAACGCAAAGTACAGTTCTTTATCGCAGTTTATCAGCATCTGCGCGAACGTATTCGTCAGGACATCATTCGTACTGACGATCCGGTTGAAGCCATCGAGCAGATGGAGATTGAGCTGAATCGTCTGACGGAAGAGCTGACGGCACGCGAGCAGACGCTGGCCATCAGTTCACGCAGCGCGGCGAATATCATTCGTAAAACCATTCAGCGTGAGCAGAATCGTATTCGTCAGCTGAACCAGGGCTTGCAGGCCGTGAGCTTTGGTCAGGTGCGCAGTGTACGTCTGAATGTTAACGTGCGTGAAGCGCACTCTACGCTGCTCGATACCTTGTCTGAAGAACATGAAGCGCATCAGGATCTGTTTACCAGCAATCGTCTGACCTTCTCCGAAGCGCTGGCGAAACTCTATCAACGTCTGAATCCACAAATTGATATGGGGCAGCGCACACCACAAACCATCGGTGAAGAGCTGCTCGACTACCGCAACTATCTTGAGATGGAAGTGGAAGTGAACCGCGGCTCCGATGGCTGGCTGCGCGCAGAGAGTGGAGCGTTGTCGACCGGTGAAGCGATCGGTACCGGTATGTCAATTCTGGTGATGGTGGTGCAAAGCTGGGAAGAGGAATCACGTCGTCTGCGCGGTAAAGACATTTCGCCATGCCGACTGCTGTTCCTTGATGAAGCGGCGCGTCTCGATGCCCGCTCCATCGCCACCCTGTTCGAACTGTGTGAGCGTCTGGAGATGCAGCTGGTGATTGCTGCGCCAGAGAACATCAGCCCGGAGAAAGGCACCACCTACAAGCTGGTGCGTAAAGTGTTTAACAACACTGAACACGTGCATGTGGTGGGGCTGCGTGGATTCTCGGCAGATCCTGTGCCAGCAAAACGCGACACCAGTGATATCGATTTAGAAACAGAAAATACCTGACGCTGAATCTGGTTAAAAAACAGCGCACCGTTTAATCTGTAAGCGGCATCTGCACACTGAGGCAGATGCCGTTTTTTATTTGTATACTCAACAATAAGAGTAAGGCTGTACATAGCGAAAACAGGGCGCTGTGTCTTAGGTGAGAAGGGGGCAGGGATGTGGCTGAATAGAAGAAGCAGAATGAATCGTGCGGTACTCGCACTCAGTGTTTCACTGGTATTGTCGCCGCTGGCCACCAGCCATGCCGCGATCATTGCCGCTTTACCCGGAACTTCACATAGCGCCATGTCAGTGGCGGCGAGTCAGCATCAAATTCAGCAGGCTTTTAGCCCCAGTCAGCAGCCTTTCTATCTGCCGGGATTAGCCGGTATCTACGCCGCGCGTAATATGGCGCCACTCTGGCAGGATCAGCAAGCGGTGCAGGCTTTCCAGCAACAGTTGGCGGAGGTGGCGCTTTCCGGCGTCCAGCCACAGTTTACTCGTTGGGTTGAATTACTGACTAATCCCACGATTACCGGCATGGCGCGCGACATCGTGCTGAGCGATGCCATGTTAGGCTATTTGCAGTTTGTCGCCAATGTGCCGACGCAGGGTGAAACCTGGCTGTACAGTAATGTTCCCTACAAATTGACGATGCCGGGCGTAGCTGCCATTAACCAGTGGCAAAATGCGGTAAACGGTGGTGGCAGTCGCGCGTTTATCATCTCGCTGGCACCGCAACATCCTCAATATGCGCCGATGCACAGTGCGCTCAAAGCGCTGCTGACCGATAACCGTCCATGGCCACAACTGCGCGACAGCGGCACGCTCCGCCCCGGCCAAATTAGCAACGATGTGCCTGCGCTCAGAGAGATTTTGCAGCGGACCGGCATGCTGACTGCCGCAACGCACAGCAGCACACCGACGCCAGCTGATGATGCCGTGCCGACAGCACCTGTGCCGGTCAGCCAGAGCAATCAGCCGATCGCGGTGAGTCCATCGGCGGCCAGCGTCAATGATTTGTCTGCACAGGCACCTGCTGCAACCGGCAACGTGGTGGCGAATACAACGCCTGCTGGTGACAATGTGTATGACGCCGCGCTAGTGGAAGGTGTAAAACGCTTCCAGCACTGGCAAGGTCTGGCGGATGATGGGGCGATAGGCCCTCGCACGCGTGAGTGGCTGAATGTGTCACCGCAGATGCGCGCATCGTTACTGGCACTGAATATCCAGCGCCTACGTCTGCTGCCGGATGATATGCATAACGGCATTATGGTGAACATTCCCAACTATTCACTCACCTATTACAACAACGGAGCCACGATTTTGTCATCGCGGGTGATTGTCGGTCGTCCCGATCGTAAAACGCCACTGATGCGCAGTGCGTTGAACAATGTGGTGCTCAATCCACCGTGGAATGTACCTACCACTTTGGTGCGTCAGGATATCGTGCCGAAGGTCAAACAGGATCCCGGATACCTCTACAAGCACGGCTATACCTTACTGTCGGGCTGGAGTGCGGATGCCGAAGTGATCGATCCGTCGATGATTGACTGGCATATGGTTTCTGCAGCCAGTTTCCCGTATCGCATTCGTCAGGCGCCGGGCGCGATGAACTCGCTGGGTCGATATAAGTTTAATATGCCGAGTTCCGATGCCATCTATTTGCACGACACGCCTAACCATGGCTTGTTCCAGCGCGATATTCGCGCACTGAGCTCTGGTTGTGTGCGCGTGAATAAGGCCTCTGAACTGGCCGACCTGCTGCTGCAGGATGTGGGTTGGAATGACAGCCGCATCACCGACACGCTGAAACAGGGCGACACGCGTTATGTGCCGATTCGCCACCGCATCCCGGTTAATCTCTATTATTTAACCGCATGGGTCGCGGCGGATGGACAGCCGCAATATCGTACAGATATTTACAATTATGATAACCCTGCGCGCTCCGGTAGCCAGGTTCTGTCAAAAGCAGGAAAACTTCTCCTCTAGTCATTGATTTGCCGGATTTCACCTCTCTTCGAAAAGATCAGGGCCCGTCGCAAAATTTCGGTTTTGCGCGGGTTTTGGTCATTCTGTGACACATTGCGGGTTGACTGACCTCCAGGCTGCGGTTACTGTTCGGCCTTGTGTACTTTTTACACATTTTTTTATCGCTTTAGATTAGGTAACCCCGCTACATGGCTAATTTTGATTCTCAACGTCGTCGATTGCTCCTGATTGGAGGCGCAGCGGCAGGTTTGTCTCTGCTTCCTGGTTCAGCGCTGGCTTCGCTTTCCACCTCGCGCCCCCGAGTATTGACGCTTAATAACCTTCACACCGGTGAAACCCTTAAAACGGAGTTTTTTAACGGCAAGAGTTATGACAAGGATGAGTTAGCCCGCTTAAATCACTTCTTCCGTGATTACCGCGCCAATCAAGTGAAACACATCGATCCGCATCTGTTTGATCAGCTCTATCGCTTACAGATGGTGCTCAACACCCGCAAACCGGTGCAGCTTATCTCAGGCTACCGTACGCTGGCCACTAACAATATGCTGCGTGAATCGGGTCCTGGCGTGGCCAAACACAGTTATCACACCAAAGGGCAGGCGATGGATTTCCATATCGAGGGAATTTCATTGAGCAATGTTCGCAAAGCGGCGTTATCTATGCGCGCCGGTGGTGTAGGATATTACCCGCGCAGCAACTTCGTACACATAGATACCGGGCCTGCAAGGCACTGGTCCTGATACCGGCAGCGCTGCGTGTGTCGGTCATGGAGCGCTATGAATTACCACATTATTCCGGTTACGGCCTTTTCTCAAAACTGCTCGGTCATCTGGGATGACGAAACTCAGCAGGCGGCGCTGGTGGATCCCGGCGGCGATGCCGAGACGATTATTGCCGTATTAGCTGAGCGGGGATTAACCCCCGCGCAAATTCTGCTGACGCATGGTCATCTTGATCATGTGGGGGCCGCCGCTGAACTCGCCGCACACTATCAAATTCCTATTGTTGGCCCTCACAAGCTGGATGCGTTCTGGCTGGATAATTTGCCGACGCAAAGCCGTATGTTTGGCCTGCCGGAATGTGCGCCACTGGCGCCGGATCGCTGGCTGGAAGAGGGCGAAACGGTTCAGGTTGGCAATGTCACGCTGGAAGTGCTGCTGTGCCCGGGTCATACGCCGGGACACATTGTTTTCTTTGACCGGGCTGGGCGCTTATTGATATCGGGTGATGTGATTTTCAATGGCGGTGTCGGACGTACCGATTTCCCGCAGGGCAGCCACAGCGATTTAATCAATGCGATTAACACTAAGCTGTTACCGCTGGGTGATGATGTGACCTTTGTGCCGGGCCACGGTCCGATTTCCACCTTGGGTCGGGAGCGTATCAGTAATCCGTTCCTGCAATAAAAAATGGGCCATTAAGGCCCATTTCTCATTCTACTGACTTGTTTAAAGTACAGCGACAATCGCTTCACAGAGCGCAGACATATTGTCTGGCGTCATCCCGGCCACGTTCACACGACCAGAGTTAACGGCATACACGCCGAACTCGTCACGCAGGCGCACAACCTGATCTTTGGTCAGGCCGCTAAACGAAAACATGCCATTCTGCTTAATGATAAAGCTGAAGTCCTGTTTCGCGCCTTTCTCTGCCAGGGTATTCACGAACAGCTGACGCATGCGCTGGATGCGCTGACGCATGTCTGTCAGCTCCTGCACCCAGATGGTACGCAACGCGTCGTTACCGAGGATGGTGGCGACCACAGCGGCACCGTGTGAAGGTGGGTTAGAGTAGTTAGCACGGATGCTGTATTTCACCTGGCTAAAGGCGGTTTTCGCGACATCGCTGTTGGCGGCAACCAGCGTCAGTGCACCGACACGCTCGTTGTACAGGCCAAAGTTCTTGGAGTAAGAGCTGGCAACAATCAGCTCCTGATGAGACGCGGCGAAAATACGCAGACCTTCTGCATCCTCATCCAGGCCACGTGCAAAGCCCTGGTAAGCGAAGTCGAACAGTGGTAGCCAGCCTTTTTCCTGCGATAGCTTCGCCAGCTGTTGCCACTGGTCCGCGGAAGGATCGACGCCAGTCGGGTTGTGGCAGCAGCCGTGGAAAAGAACCACGTCGCCGGCTTTGGCTTCCTGCAACGAAGCGACCATGCCTGCGAAATCGAGGCTATGGTTGGCCGCGTCGTAATACTGGTAATCACAAACTTCCAGACCCGCCGCGTTGAATACGTTTTTGTGGTTCGGCCAGCTAGGGTTGCTTACCCACACACGCTTCACATTGGTCTGGGTCGCGAGGAAATCCGCCGCGACGCGCAATGCACCGGTGCCGCCTGGAGTTTGTGCTGTGCACGCGCGGCCCGCTGAAATCAGCGCGCTCTCTTTGCCGAACAGCAATTCCTGAGTGCAGCGAGCAAAGTCGGCCAGACCATCAATGCTCAGATAATTTTTGGTGGTTTCATTTTCCAGCAGATACTGCTCAGCTTTTTTAACACTGGTGAGTACCGGTGTTTTACCGGTTTCATCTTTATAGACACCAATGCCAAGGTTGATTTTATTCGGGCGGTCGTCGGCGCGAAACAGGTCAGCCAGTCCCAGAATAGGATCGGCGGGTGCGGCAGAGATCGATTCAAACATGAGTCAGTTCCGTTTGGGTGAACTTTAGCGAAATGAGCTATCAGGTTAGCGTCAGATGATACGCTTGCCAACCGCTGACATAAAAAAGAAATAAGCCGCGTGTATAAAGTAGTGGCGCTAATTGAGAAGCTGATCACTGAAAAGCAAAACGGAGCCCGAAGGCTCCGTTTTTAGGCGATACACATATCTAATCGAGAGATTAGAACTGGTATACCAGGCCTACAGCAACTACGTCGTCGGTAGCCAGACCCAGAGGGTTGTTGTCATCCAACTGGTTGATTTTGTAATCAACGTAGGTAGCCATGTTTTTGTTGAAGTAGTAGGTTGCGCCCACATCGATGTATTTAACCAGGTCAGCATCGCCGATACCTTCGATGTCTTTGCCCTTAGACTGGACATAAGCGATGGATGGACGCAGACCGAAGTCGAACTGGTACTGAGCTACAACTTCAAAACCTTGAGTTTTGTTAGCAAAACCAACCTGACCGTTGTCGATGCTGCCGGCGTTGCTGTTAGAGATGTAGGTAGAGTTGCGTGTTTCGTTGTACATGGCAGCCAGGTACACGTTGTTTGCATCATATTTCAGACCGGTTGCCCACTGCTGAGCTTTGTCGCCTTTACCGTAGAACTGGCTGTTCTGGGTGTTGGTACGGTCGCTTGAACCATAAGCACCTACGATACCTACACCGATTGGTGAGGTGTAAGAAACAGAGGTGCCCCAGCCGTCGCCGTTAGAACGACGTGCGTCAGT
The DNA here is from genome assembly GCF_018257655.1 of Pantoea sp. JGM49. Taxonomy (NCBI): domain Bacteria; kingdom Pseudomonadati; phylum Pseudomonadota; class Gammaproteobacteria; order Enterobacterales; family Erwiniaceae; genus Pantoea; species Pantoea sp. JGM49. The sequence continues at coordinate 590,502 of NZ_JAERJM010000002.1, forward strand.
GGTACGGTCGTTTTTGCCCTGATACTGCAGAGCAAAGTTCAGGCCATCAACCAGACCGAAGAAGTTGGTGTTACGGTAGGTCGCCAGACCGGTAGAACGGCCAACCAGGAAGTTATCAGAGTAACCGGTATCGCCACCGAACTCTGGCAGTACGTCAGTCCAGCCGATTGCGTCATACACTACGCCGTAGTTACGACCGTAGTCGAATGAACCCGCATCGCCGAATTTCAGACCAGCAAAGCCCAGACGGGTTTTGTTGCCAGACTGCGCGTCGGTGCCGCCTTCTGAGTTGTTAGCCTGGATGTTGTATTCCCACTGGCCGTAACCGGTAAGCTGGTCGTTAATCTGGGTTTCACCCTTGAAGCCGAAGCGAACATAAGACTGGTCGCCATCGCTACCAGAATCATCAGAGAAGTAGTGCAGACCAACAGCTTTACCGTACAGATCCAGTTTGTTGCCGTCTTTGTTATAGATTTCTGCTGCGTTTGCTGCGCCTGCAGCTAACAGAGCAGGGATAACCACTGCAAGAATGTTGCGCTTCATCATTTTTTATTACCCTCATTGGAGTTATTTGGACATCTGCCACTGCCGTCAAGAAACCTTTACGGGAACCTTGAAAGAAGTTTGATGTCTCCTGTGTCTGCACGCATCTTTCCATCACAGGGTTGCTATTTCTAGCCCGAAAATGATTCAAATCTCGCAATTACGTATCAAAAAGAAATTTTGTATTACAATTTGTAAAATATCGGGAACTTTGTGAGAGAACTCAAAATTTACAAAAATAAAAAAAGGCCGGCTAGGCCGACCTCGTTATATATATGAATTACTTATATTTAATCGCGAATTTTAGAAATTAGCGTTACGTGGAGTACGTGGGAAGGGGATAACATCCCTTACATTTTGTACGCCGGTGACATAGGCAATTAATCGTTCAAAACCCAATCCAAAGCCAGCATGTGGCACGGTGCCGTAACGACGAAGGTCACGATACCACCAATAATCTTCTTTATTCAGACCCATTTCAGCCAGACGCGCATCCAATACATCCAGACGCTCTTCACGCTGTGAACCACCGATGATCTCGCCAATGCCCGGCGCCAGGACATCCATCGCTGCAACGGTTTTGCCATCTTCATTCATGCGCATGTAGAACGCTTTGATGTCTTTCGGATAGTTCTTCACCACCACCGGCGCTTTGAAGTGTTTCTCCGCCAGATAACGTTCGTGCTCGGAGGAGAGATCCACACCCCATGACACTGAGTTCTCAAACGTCTGACCGCTTTTCAGCAGAATGTCGACGGCATCGGTGTAGTCTACCTGGGCGAAATCGGTTGTGACAAAACGTTCTAAGCGCGCAATCGCATCTTTGTCTACGCGTTCAGCAAAGAACGCCATGTCGTCAGCACGCTCTTCAAGCACCGCCTTGAACACATACTTCAGCATGGCCTCAGCCAGTGCAGCAGCGTCGTCAAGGTTAGCGAAAGCGACTTCCGGTTCCAGCATCCAGAATTCCGCTAAGTGACGGCTGGTGTTGGAGTTTTCTGCGCGGAAGGTCGGGCCAAAGGTATAGACTTTTGACAATGCACAGGCATAAGTCTCAGCATTCAGCTGGCCAGAAACGGTCAGGAAGGCTTCTTTACCAAAGAAATCTTTGTCGTAGTCAACTTTGCCCTGCGGATCGCGCGGCAGGTTTTCCATGTCCAGCGTAGAGACGCGGAACATCTCGCCCGCACCTTCTGTATCCGATGCGGTGATCAGCGGGGTAGAAACCCAGAAATAGCCATTTTCGTGGAAGAAGCGATGCAGCGCCTGCGCCAGAGTATGACGTGTACGCGCTACGGCACCGACCAGATTGGTGCGCGGACGCAAGTGTGCGACTTCACGCAGGTATTCGATACTGTGGCGTTTTGCCGCCATGGGATAGGTATCCGGATCGTCTACCCAGCCGGTGACTTCTACGTTGGTCGCCTGCAGTTCAAAGGCCTGGCCTTCGCCCGGTGATTCCACCACTTTACCGGTGACAATCACAGAACAGCCCGTGGTCAGACGCAGCACTTCATCCTGATAATTATTCAGAGAATTATTGACGACGGCCTGAACGGGATTAAAGCAGGAACCGTCATAAACGGCGATAAAGGAAAGACCGGCTTTGGAATCTCTTCGGGTACGCACCCAACCACGTACGGTGACCTCACTGTCAACCGCGACACGGCCGTGCAGTACATCCGCTACAGGCACTACGCTCATAAATATCTCTCTATATATAGAAGTGGATAAAAGCCCCATTTCGGGGTTTTGCTATGTTACTTGCGAGCCATCAGGAAACAAGCAATTTTGCAGGGGAAAAAGGGAGATTTGTTGTGAAAGAGCAGGGTGCGGGCACCCTGCATCCATGATTAGCTGGCTCTTTTCACCAGCGGGAGGTCGAATGCTTTACGCAGGGCGCGCACGAAGGCTTTGTCCTGGCAGATAGTTTTGCCTGGGCTGTTAGAGAGTTTCGCCACCGGTTTGCCATTGCAGCTCACCAGTTTAATCACGATGTTCAGTGGTGTGACGCCAGTAATATCGCAGGTCAGGCGCGTACCAATGCCAAATACCACGTTGGCGCGTTGACCAAAGTGACGATATAACGCCAACGCTTTATCCAGATTGAGGTTATCTGAGAACACCAACGTTTTACTCTTCGGATCGATATCCAGACGCTGATAGTGCGCAATGGCTTTTTCACCCCACTCCACGGGATCCCCCGAGTCATGGCGCAAACCCTGATAGAGATGGGCAAAGCCCGGGCCGAAATCACGCAGGAAGGCATCCATGGTGATGCAGTCTGTCAACGCGATACCGAGTTGGTCATCATACTCATCCAGCCAGGATTGCAGCGCCGCGCGTTGGCTATTCGCCAGCACCGGGCTGATCTGTTGATGTGCCTGGAACCACTCGTGGGCCTGAGTGCCCACCGGATTGAGCTGTAAGCGCCGGGCGAGATCGTAATTGCTGGTGCCCACTAACCACGGGAACTCCGCTTTTAACGTACTGACGATCGCTTCCTGAACCGCTTTGGAGTAGCGGCGACGGGTACCAAAATCCATCAGCTGGAAGCGGGACATATCGAGATCGCCCACCTGCTGACGGAAATCGACCAACTTCTGCTGTAACTGAGTGACCGCTTGTTCCACACCGATCTCCGGTGTGCGATGGCGATGCACCACTTCACTGATCAGCGCCAGCAGCGGCACTTCCCAAAGAATAACTTCGCGCCATGGCCCGCTGATCTGAATAGACAAACGGCCATTCTCATTGCGCACCCTGACCTGAGAGGGATCAAAGCGGAATTGACGCAGCCAGTTGAGGTAATCGGATTCAAAGAAAGGTAAGCCGCTGAGATAGTGATATTCGTTGTCGCTCAGGGCAAGAGAAGGCAGCGTATCGAGTTGCGCGCGAATTTCATCGGCATACTGGCCGAGCAATTCATCGCCGCGACAACGAAATTCTGCCGTTACCGGGACATCGTAGTAACGATGATAAACGGCCTGCTGCATATGAAGCTTATACGCATCGGTATCAAGCAGCGTGGTCAAAATCGGGGAAGCATGTCCAGTCATGGTGCGTTTCAGCATCCTCTTCCGCGGAGCAGAGCCCGGTGTCAACAAAGTCATAAAGACGCAGGAGTATAAAACAGTAATGACCACGATCACACCATAATTGCGGGTGGCAGGTCGAGGGTCATTTGTGCCATTGTTAATGAATTGTAGCCTTTTGCACGAAGGCACGCATTGTGCGTGGCAACGAAGGCACAACCCGCTTAGACTTTGACGGGTCAACATATTAACGATGCGAGAAGGACTTATGACGCAACAGCCGCAAATCAAATATCGCCACGACTACCGTGCGCCGGATTACACCATCACCGATATCGACCTGACTTTTGACCTCGATGCCGCCAGCACGCGCGTGACGGCGGTGAGCCAGGTGAAGCGTCTCGGTGCTGCGGATGCCGAACTGCGTCTGGATGGCGAAGACCTCACGCTGGTGTCGCTGGCGGTGGATGGCCATCCCTGGTCACACTATCGTGAAGAAGAGGGCGCGCTGGTCATCAGCCAACTGCCCGACAACTTTATCCTGACCATAATTAATGACATCCATCCGGATACCAACACCGCGTTGGAAGGGTTGTACAAGTCGGGTGATGCACTCTGTACCCAGTGTGAAGCTGAAGGCTTCCGCCATATCACCTGGTATCTGGATCGCCCGGACGTGCTGGCGCGCTTTACCACCACCATCATTGCCGATGCGGCAAAATATCCGTTCCTGCTCTCCAACGGCAATAAGTTAGAGAGCGGTCGTCATGAAGATGGTCGCCACTGGGTGAAGTGGCAGGATCCGTTCCCGAAACCGTGCTATCTGTTTGCGCTGGTGGCGGGCGATTTCGACGTGCTGCGCGACAGCTTTACCACGCGTTCCGGCCGTGATGTGGCGCTGGAGATCTTCGTCGATCGTGGCAATCTCGATCGTGCCGACTGGGCGATGACCTCTTTGAAAGCCAGCATGAAATGGGATGAGGAGCGCTTTAACCTCGAATATGACCTCGACATATTTATGATTGTCGCGGTGGATTTTTTCAATATGGGCGCAATGGAGAACAAAGGCCTCAACGTCTTCAACTCCAAATATGTGCTGGCGAAAGCCGAGACCGCCACTGATAAAGATTATCTCGGTATTGAGGCGGTGATTGGACACGAATACTTTCATAACTGGACCGGTAACCGCGTCACCTGCCGTGACTGGTTCCAGCTCAGCCTGAAAGAGGGCCTAACCGTGTTCCGCGACCAGGAGTTTAGCTCTGACCTGGGCTCGCGTGCGGTTAACCGCATCGACAACGTACGCGTGATGCGCGGCGCACAGTTTGCCGAAGATGCCAGCCCAATGGCGCACCCGATCCGCCCGGATCAGGTGATCGAGATGAACAACTTCTATACCCTGACGGTGTACGAAAAAGGCTCTGAAGTGATTCGCATGATGCATACTCTGCTCGGCGAAGCCAATTTCCAGAAAGGCATGCAGCTCTATTTTGAGCGTCACGATGGTAGTGCGGCCACCTGCGACGATTTTGTTCAGGCGATGGAAGATGCCTCCAATGTTGATTTGTCACAGTTCCGTCGCTGGTACAGCCAGGCGGGTACACCGGTGCTGACGGTGCGTGATGACTACAATCCTGAGCTGGAGCAGTACACGCTGCACGTGACACAACACACGCCACCAACAGCCGAGCAGAAAGAGAAGTTGCCGCTGCATATCCCGCTGGATATCGAACTGTACGACAACGAAGGCAAGGTGATTCCGCTGCAGCATAACGGCCATCCGGTGCATCATGTGCTGAATGTCACCGAGGAGTTCCAGACCTTTATTTTCGATAACGTGCACTTCCAGCCAGTGCCTTCGCTGCTGCGTGAATTCTCGGCGCCCGTGAAGCTCGATTATAAATGGAGCGATGCGCAGCTCACCTTCCTGATGCGCCACGCCCGCAACGATTTCTCCCGCTGGGATGCGGCGCAAAGTTTGCTGGCGACTTATATCCGTCTGAATGTCGCGCGCCATCAGCAGGGACAACCGCTGTCGCTGCCGTTGCACGTGGCGGATGCCTTCCGCGCGGTGTTACTGGAAGAGCAGGGCGATCCGGCGTTAACCGCGTTGATTTTGTCACTGCCTGGCGAGAATGAAATCGCCGAGCTATTTGAAGTGATCGATCCGCTGGCGATTTCTGCGGTGCGTGCGGCGCTGGTGCATGCGCTGGCAACCGAACTGAGCGATGAATTGTATGCTGTGTATCTGGCTAACCAGAGCCAGGAATACAAGGTGGAGCATGCAGAGATTGGCAAGCGCGCACTGAAAAATGTCTGCCTGAGCTATTTGGCGTTCGCCGATGTGGAGCAAGCAGATAAACTGGTACAGGCGCAGTATTATCAAGCCAACAACATGACGGATGCGCTGGCCGCGCTCTCGGCAGCGGTGTCAGCGCAGTTGCCGTGCCGTGAAGCCTTGCTGGCCGCCTACGACGAGCGCTGGCATCAGGATGGTCTGGTGATGGACAAATGGTTTGTGCTGCAAGCCACCAGCCCGGCGGACAACGTGCTGAGCAAGGTGCGTGAACTGCTCAATCACCGTTCTTTCACCATGGGTAACCCGAACCGCATTCGTTCCCTGATTGGGGCTTTTGCGGCCGGCAACCCAGCAGCGTTCCACGCCAAAGACGGCAGTGGTTATCAGTTCCTGGTGGAGATGTTGACCGATCTCAACACGCGTAATCCACAAGTGGCGGCGCGTATGATCGAGCCATTGATTCGTCTGAAACGTTATGATGCCGGTCGTCAGGCATTGATGCGTAAGGCGCTGGAAACGTTAAAAGGTCTGGATAAGCTGTCGGGCGATCTGTACGAGAAGATCACCAAAGCGTTGAACGCCTGATAAGGTGTAAGCCGCATCACGATGATGCGGCTTTTACTGAATTCACCGCCACTTCCTCTGGTTGCGTGGAGTAACAGTGGCAATATCCCGCTCGACTTCGACTAACGCTGCTGAGCGAATTTCAGCGGCTGATCTGCCGGACTGCGCTTCATCACGCGATCCAGCACTTCTGCTTCCAGCTCCGCCAGACGCGCCGATCCGCGGCGACGTGGTCGCGCGAGATCCACGGTTAAATCCAGCCCAATCTGTCCCTCTTCAATCAGCAATACACGATCGGCCATCGCCACCGCTTCACTGACATCGTGGGTGACCAGCAGCACGGTAAAGTTATGCTGTTGCCATAATGATTCGATTAATCCCTGCATCTCAATACGCGTCAGTGCATCCAGCGCTCCGAGGGGTTCATCCAGCAGCAACAAACCGGGTCGATGAATCAACGCGCGAGCCAGCGCCACACGCTGCTTTTGCCCACCCGATAGTGCCGCTGGCCACTCGTTAGCGCGATCGGCTAAACCCACCGCCTCCAGAGCTTCCAGTGCGGCAGCCCGCCATTCACGCCCCTTTAAACCCAGGCCCACATTATCGATAACTTTTTTCCACGGCAGCAGACGTGCATCCTGGAACATGAGACGCGTGTCTTCGCGTGCTTGCGCTAACGGCGCAGTGCCTGCCAGCAGCTCACCGCGCGAGGTAGATTCCAGTCCTGCCAGCAGGCGCAGCAGGGTACTTTTTCCGCATCCGCTGCGGCCCACCACGGCAACAAACTGCCCGGCAGGGATATGCAGATTGATATTGTTGAGGATGGTGCGGTCGCCATACTGCTTACTGACGCCGTTAACGCCAACGGGGGTGCCGCTGTTCAGACGCGACGGGCTCAAAGTTGCGTTGCTCATGCGTTCTCCTTCAATTGATAAGCCGGATGCCAGCGCAGCCATACGCGCTCCAGCAGTTGAGCGGCGACATCGGCCAGTTTGCCGAGCAGCGCATAGAGAATGATGGCGACCACCACCACATCGGTTTGCAGAAACTCACGTGCATTCATCGCCAGATAGCCAATGCCAGAGTTGGCCGAGATAGTTTCAGCCACAATCAGCGTCAGCCACATCAGGCCGAGGGCAAAGCGTACGCCGACCATGATCGAAGGCAGCGCACCTGGCAGAATCACCTGAATAAACAGACTCCAGCCAGACAAGCCATAGCTGCGCGCCATCTCCACCAGACCACGATCGATATTACGGATACCGTGATAAGTGTTGAGGTAAATCGGGAATAAGGTGCCGAGTGCTACCAGGAAAATCTTGGCCGACTCATCAATGCCGAACCACAGAATCACCAGCGGGATCAGTGCCAGATGCGGCACGTTGCGCAGCATCTGCACCGAAGTATCCAGCAAGCGCTCACCCACGCGTGAGGTGCCGGTGATCAAGCCGAGCACCAAACCGATCGAGCCGCCAATGGCAAAACCAATCGCTGCGCGCCAGCCACTGATGGCGAGGTTTTGCCACAGTTCACCACTCACCGTCAGCTTCCAGAACGTAATAATGATGTTTTCCGGTGATGGCAGAATGCGTGTTGAGAGCCAGCCCACCTGAGAGGCAAGCTGCCACACCGCAACCAGCAGCACCGGTAAAGCCCAGGGCAGTAGGGCATTACTCAGCTGTTTTTGAAACTTTGCCATCCTGAACTCCTTAGCTCTGAGACACTTTCTGCGGGGTGAAATCATTGGCTACCGCTTCACCGTTCGCTTGCACCACACGAGGTTTCGGCACTTCTGGGATGGCCAAATCAAGGTGTGGGAACAGTAGCTCACCGACACGATAGGCTTCTTCAAGATGCGGATAACCTGAGAGAATAAAGGTCTCGATGCCGAGGTCGCTGTACTCCTGCATACGTGCAGCCACGGTTGGGCCATCGCCCACCAGCGCAGTACCGGCACCGCCACGCACCAAACCCACGCCTGCCCACAGGTTCGGGCTGATCTCCAGCTTGTCACGGCGGCCACCATGCAGCGCAGCCATGCGCTGTTGTCCGACAGAATCGGTACGGGCAAAGGCCGCCTGCGCTTTGGCAATAGTGGCATCGTCAAGATGAGCAATCAGGCGATCCGCTGCCTGCCAGGCTTCTTCATTGGTTTCACGCACGATGACGTGCAGACGAATGCCAAAGCGCACTTTACGGCCCTGTGCCGCCGCTTTGGCACGCACTTGATCAATTTTCTCTTTGACTAATGCCGGAGGCTCGCCCCAGGTGAGATAAACATCGACCTGCTCAGCGGCGAGATCCTGCGCGGCATCGGATGAACCGCCAAACCACAGCGGTGGACGTGGCTGTTGTACCGGTTTAAACATCAGGCGTGCACCGCGCACTTTGACGTGTTTACCCTCGTAATCCACGGTTTCACCTTCTGAAACGCGACGCCATACGCGGGTGAACTCCGCTGATTCTTCATAACGCTCCCGATGATCGAGGAACACGCCGTCCCCCGCCAGCTCTTCAGGATCGCCGCCTGTGACCAGGTTAAACAGCGCGCGCCCGTTGGACAGACGATCAAGCGTCGCGGCCTGACGCGCTGCCTGCGTCGGTGAAATCACGCCCGGACGCAGCGCCACCAGAAAGCGCAAACGTTGCGTCACCGGAATCAGTGACGCGGCTACCAGCCAGGCATCTTCGCAGGAGCGGCCGGTGGGGATCAGCACGCCGCCAAAGCCAAGGCGATCGGCGGCCTGAGCAATCTGCTGCAGATAACCGTGATCGACAGGACGCGAACCTTCGGCGGTGCCAAGATAGTGCCCATCACCGTGGGTGGGAAGAAACCAAAATACGGATATGCTCATGATTCAATTCCTTATGGCTGGGCGGACTGTGGATGCCAGATGCGGTCAGTGATGTTCACTTTTACCGGCATCAAATGATTGGCATAAAACAGGTCGGCCGTTTGCTGTTGGGCCTGCGCAGTATGTGCGCTGACCGGCGTAATCGTGGTGGGTGGACGATGGTCGAGATAGCTGGCAATCACCGGCTTGGGTAAGCCCATCGCTTGTGCCAGCAGATCAATACTTTGCTCGCGTTGGCTGCGGGTGAGCGCGTCAGCATCGCTGAAGGTTTGCAGCACTTGCTGGATAAATGGACCGTTGGCTTCGGCATATTTGCGTGTGGCTAAATAGAAGGAACCGGTCTGGTTGAGCTTGCTGCCATCAGCCAGTACGCGCACGTTGCCTTGCAGTAAGGCGGCAGAGTAGTAGGGATCCCAAATAGCCCAGGCATCGACATCGCCCTGCTGGAAAGCGGCTCGCGCATCGGCGGGGGTCAGATAGGTGGGCTGGATATCTTTAAAGCTCAGGCCAGCCTGCTCCAGCGCACGCAACAATAAGTTGTGTGAACTGGAGCCCTTCTGAAAGGCCACTTTATGACCTTTCAAATCGGCAACACGCTTAATCGGGCTGTCTTTGGGCACCAGAATCACCTCAGCCTGAGGTTTCGGTGGTTCGGAACCGACATACAGCAGATCCGCGCCTGCTGCCTGTGCAAACAGCGGTGGAATATCACCGGTGCTGCCTAAATCAATGCTATCGACATTCAGCGCCTCCAGCATCTGCGGGCCCGCGGGAAATTCAATCCATTTGATCTGGGTATGGGGGAAAAGTTGTTCCAGCATCTGGTGAGATTTTGCTAACACCATGCTCACCGAACCTTTTTGATACCCCACACGCAATTGCGCCGGGGCATCAGCGGCAACGGCGTTGGCACTCAGGGCAAATAGCGCAGCAAAGGCTGGCAGCAGTAAACCCGTAAACATCCTTTTCATGATTCTTCCTTTATACCGCTTGAGCGTAAGGTTGATGGCGACGATGCAGTGCATGCCAGAAGGTGTCGAGCGCATCATCAATGCGATCGGCCAGTTGTTGATCCAGCTCTGGCTGGCGGTCGTAATTTACTATTTGCGTATCGGTGGCAAACACCCCATGCAGCACTTCCTGGGCTTTCAGCGCATTCAATACCGGCTTGAGCGCGTAATCCACGGCCAGTAAATGGGATGCACTACCGCCGCTGGCCAATGGCAACACCACTTTGTGTTCCAGGGCACGTTCTGGCAGTAAATCAAGCAGGGTTTTCAGCGCACCCGAAAATGAAGCTTTATAAATAGGGGTGGCAACAATCAGTCCGTCCGCCAGCGCCAGGTCGGCTTTCAATGCGTTGAGGGCTGGAGAGTCAAAGCGCGCATAGAGCAGATCGTCCGCCTGGAAGTTGTGAATATTCCAGGGAATGACTTCAACACCGCGTGCTTCTAACGCGTGTTGGCACAGGCTGAGCAGTGCAGTAGAGCGCGATGGGAAGCGAGGGCTGCCCGCCAGCGTAATAACCCGCATGGTCACTCCTTATAACTGAAAGTTATTGATTATCTGAAATTGAGAACTGATATGTTCAATACTGGCAGAGCGCGCTCACGGGTATAAATGATTTATCTGGCAAACTTAAGCCGAAATATGGGATAGGCGGGAGAGAGATATTTATGAGAATGGCATGCCGTGTTCTGGGCTAAGGATATTCTGAAAACTCAGTGAGGTGAATGCTTCTCACTTAAGCACGGGCGTGAGTATCACTCAGGGGAATGATTAATTTGGATGAAGTTTCTTATTAATAGAGTGTTTGAGAGAGAAAATGAAGGATGAATCAACCTTTCAAACGATAAAAGAATATTTTTCTTTTACGAATGAAAGGGTAGTGGGGGAGCGAACACACCGAAGTGTTTTTTTTGAGCGGCAAGTCATTTCAGGAGGGGGGGGGCACTCTGGTAAATAATGGATTGATTCGTGATTAAGTGTTTCCAAAAGCGTGCAAACATTAAAAACAAGGCATGCCTTACTTCTGTTCTGGCTAAAAATTGTTATCTTTATTCTCGATGCTTTAGCCCTGGTTCAGAAAGTTTTAACAATTATGATTAGGGTGACGTCTGGAAGGCCGATAAAAAATGAATTCTCTGCCCTTAGCCTGTTTATAATCTGTTGAGATTAATTGCGCTAAAAATCTTCATCAGCTTGTCTGTTATTTTTTTACTTGAGCATTTCATTGGGAAAGGTTCAGGTTTTCATCTTTTATTGGGGATATAAAATATGGAACGCTTTTCTCCGGATCACGATGTGTCTGGCCCAGCGATGAACGCAGGGCAAGAAGATCGACTGCTATCAGATTCAACCCTTCGCTGCTATGAGCTCCAATCGGTTATCACCTCTCAACGCTTTAATTTGGTCAATACAGACCCTGACAGGATTGCAGGTTTGAATGAGGATGACTTCTTACTGTTTGCACCCGCTGGCTTTACGCCTGCAGACGCACTGTTGCTGGAGGTCGCTAAATGCAACGATCAGCGTCCTGAGCTAAACTGTTTTATCCAACCTCTGTCCCCTCAGCACACCCTTAAAACGGGATTGCAGTCTTCATTACAACTCTTTCAGCAGTTACAGACCGGGCTGCATTGGTGCCAACATTACCTCGTCATCCTGCGTGTTGCGCTTGTTTACGCCGCAACACCTTTGAATCGCATGCGGGATGTGATGCTTGCTGGGTTGATTAATACGGAGTCCGTCTGGGTACTGGATACCTTAAATAGCGCCAGTGACGAGAAAGAGTGTGCCACGTTAAGCTATCAACAGTTTATGCAAGAGTATGAAAAATTGACCCGAATGACGCATTATCTGCCTGAAAGGAATGCTTATCGGCAAAGTTATTTAAGGGGCGGATTATTGAACCTGATTCAGCAGGACTTAAATCATACAGACAAACTCTCTGATAATGTGCGGCACGCCATTCACTATTTCTCAGAGCAGTTTCCTGCACAGGGTGTCATGGAAAAACTCATGTTGAAACAACCGGACATCTATTTCAATCTGATGAAAGTCAGAAAAACCTCTGTTGTATGAGACCAACGTTGGTTTTAAGAATTAGTCCCGTGTGCGCCGAGCTTTTTTTATGCCACGCTAATTCTCCTTGAGAAAAAACTGACACCAAAACACTTATGTCGATTAAACGTAACGCGATTGCCAACTATGTTGGCCAAATCTATCTGACGCTGTCAGGTATTTTGGTGGTACCACTTTATATTCAACATTTAGGAATGGAAGCCTACGGTCTGGTCGGCTTCTTTTCTATTTTATTGACGTGGTTACAACTGCTGGATGCCGGGGTTTCTACTACCTTGATGCGTGAAGCTGCGCGCTATCGTGCCAATCAAGCCGAATTTGTCTGGTTCCCGGCGCTGTTTGCCACCTTGACGCGATTCTTTCTGATTTCAACGCTAATCCTTGTGGTACTGGGTTGGATTGCCACGCCGTGGATTGCCGCTCATTGGCTAAATGCGCAACATCTGCCAGCCAGGGATGTAGTGATTGCGGTTGGCATTATGGTCATTACCGCGGCCATACGCTGGCGTACCAGCCCGTATCGTAGCGTGATTGTCGGATTTGAACATCAGGTCTGGCTAAATGGCGTTAACCTGATCATCACCACTTTGCGTACTTTTGGTGCCGTGGTGGTGATTCAGTTTTTCCCTAACCCTGTGCTGACCTTCTTTATCTGGCAATTGCTGGTATCGATTGCCGAAGCGGCATGCTGTATCTACAAATCCTGCCAACTGGTTCCACGTTCCGCGCGCAAAGAGAAGCGTGATGACCTGAAAGGAGTATTGCGGCCCTTTATTCGTTTTGCGCTCAGCGCGGCCTACTCCAGTGCGGTCTGGACCTTTATTTCACAGATTGACCGACTGGTCCTGTCCAAAACCCTGCCGCTGAGCCAATACGGTTCGTTTACCGTGGTGGCGACCGCGGCTACCGGCATCCTGCTGCTCAGCAGCCCGATCATGCAGGCGATTGTGCCGCGCATGACCGGCATGAAAACCCGTAATGAAGGCGATGCGGAAGCGCTCAAACTCTATCGCTATACTACTCAGGCCGTCGCGATATTTATGGCGCCGCTCAGTATCACCATTGCCTGCTATGCCGGACCGCTGCTTTGGGCCTGGACCCAGAAAACCCAGATTGTTGATGAGATGTCATTTGTGCTCAGTCTTTACGCGCTGGGCAGCGGCATTCAGGCCATCTGTGGCCTGCTGTATCACCTGCAATACATCAACGGCAATCTCAAATTGCATATGCAAGGCTTCAGCGTGTTCGCATTGATTTTGGTACCGCTCAACATCTGGTGCGCGATGCATTTTGGCGCGCTGGGTACCGGATGGTTGTGGCTGGGGCAAAACATCTTCTATTTAGTGGGTTGGGCATGGCTGGTACACCGCCGTTTCGCGCCCGGTCTGCATTTCACCTGGCTCACGCGTGATGTGATGTTGATTTGGGCGGCATCCGCGCTGATGGTCTGGTTAAGCACCTTCTTGCCTATCGACTGGAATCAAAACCGTTGGATCAACCTGCTGTGGTTAGGCCTGATTGGCGCAATCAATCTTGGTGTGTGCTGTTTGCTGCATAGCCTGGTGCTAAAGCGCCTGCGCTTGCCGTTATTCAATGTTGAGGAGAGAGGATGAGAATGTTGACATCTCGCCGCGTGCCGACCGTTTCTGTCATCGTGCCAAACTGGAACTGTGCCCCGTGGCTGCCAGAGGCGATGGGTTCGTTGTTACGTCAATCATCACCGCCCGATGAGATCATTATCATTGATGACGGTTCAAGTGATAGCAGTGTGGCCTGGCTCACCGCTTTCGCTGCTGCGCATCCGCAGGTCACTCTGCTGAGCGGTGAACGCGGCGGCGTCAGCGCCGCGCGTATGAAAGGACTCGCCGCAGCCACCGGTGATTTTGTCTATTTCATGGATGCGGATGATTTCGTTTCGACTGAACTGTTTGCTGATTTTCGACGGGTACAGGCCAGGCATCAGGAGATTGATCTGTTCTGTTTTGGCGCGAAGATGTTTCTTGATCTGCCTGTGGCGCAGCGCCAGTATCAACGTATTCATCAACGTCATGTCAGTGGTTTATTGCCCGGGGGCAGGGCAAGTCTGCACATTTTGCTGCAACACCAGTCGGCACATCGCGTGGTGTGGAGCTCGATCATGTCGCGACGTTTAATCGATCAGCTGGCGTTGCAGTTCCTTCCCATTCAGAACCATGAAGATGCGCCCTGGATGTTTGCGCTCTATATGGCCGCGCGTCAAATCTACTGCACCAGCCAAAGCTACTACTACAAGCGCTTCATGCTCAGTTCATTGTCACAGAGCACGCGTGACTTTTCGTGGGTAAAAAATTACTTCATTGCGCGACAAAGCAGCGAGCAGTTTTTACGCGACCAGCAGCAACCCGTTGATGAGTTGTTGTTGGATGATTACTACCAGACGGTGATGAAGGGCTGTCTCGCGCAAATCCGTAAAAATCACATGACCGTGCCCAATGAATGGCAGGCTCCGGTGAATCAAGTGGTAAGTAAGATGCTGCAACAGGATGCGCGCCTGAAGCTGCTGTGGTATTGCCCGTCGATTTACCTCGGATTGCAAAATGTTCGTGAACAAGTCGGGCGCTATTCTGCACGTCGCTGACCGTGATCAATTCTCCCGCTGCTGATTAAATTTACTTTTGCGCCAGAGGCCTTTACCATTCTGGCGCACAAATTTCCGTGCACCCGACTTCTTCGCTTCCGCCATTCAGGAGAGTGCATGTTATATCCTATCGTCCGGCCGGCGCTGTTTAAGCTCGATCCAGAGCGTGCGCACGAACTCACCTTTCAACAATTACGTTTTATCAGCGGAACGCCGCTGGAAGGACTGATTCGCCAGTCGCTGCCGTCACGCCCGGTGACCTGCATGGGATTGACTTTCCCTAACGCGCTGGGGCTTGCTGCAGGCCTCGATAAAAACGCAGAGTGCATTGATGCCTTTGGTGCGATGGGTTTCGGCTTCGTGGAAGTCGGGACGGTGACGCCACGTCCACAGCCTGGCAATGATAAGCCGCGCATGTTCCGTCTGGTGGAAGCGGAAGGGATTATTAATCGCATGGGCTTTAATAATCACGGCGTCGATCACTTAGTCGAGAACGTTAAAAAAGCGCGTTTCAAAGGTGTCCTCGGTATCAATATTGGCAAAAATAAAGATACGCCAGTGGAGCAAGGCAAAGACGATTATCTGATCTGCATGGAAAAGGTGTATGCCCATGCCGGTTATATCGCCATCAATATTTCATCGCCAAACACACCTGGATTACGCACGCTGCAATATGGCGAAGCGCTGGACGATCTGCTTTCGGCGATCAAATTAAAACAAAAAGAGCTGCAGGAACGGCACCTTAAATATGTGCCGGTCGCGGTGAAGATCGCGCCGGATCTTTCTGAAGAAGAATTGATCCAGGTTGCCGACAGTTTGGTGCGCCATGAAATTGACGGTGTCATTGCCACGAATACCACGCTCGATCGTGCTTTAGTTGCTGGACTTAAATATGCCGATGAGATGGGTGGATTAAGTGGCCGTCCGGTACAGTCACGCAGCACTGAAGTGATTCGCCGCTTGTCGCAAGAGCTGCAAGGTCGCTTACCTATTATTGGCGTCGGTGGTATTGATTCACTGGTTTCCGCTCGTGAAAAAATGGCCGCAGGGGCCACATTGGTGCAGATATACTCTGGCTTTATTTATAAAGGCCCAGGTTTAATTAAAGATATCGTGACCCACCTCTAAGACATTTCCCACTTTCCCGCGCCGGGGGGTTTATTTATCCCTTCGGCTCGTTTATATTTTGTCCTGCTGATGTTTTTTTCAGCTTTTCCTTAGAGCTTTATTTTTTCATTGAGCGCCATTTAGCGCAGCGATTAACCACAGGGCACATCATGAAAATCAAACCTGATGATAACTGGCGTTGGTATTTTGACGCAGAGCACGATCGTATGATGCTGGATTTAGCCGATGGCATGCTATTTCGTTCGCGCTTCTCGCGTAAAATGCTGACACCGGATGCCTTTAATGTCAGTGGTTTTTGTGTCGATGACGCTGCCCTGTATTTTACGTTTGAAGAGCGCTGCCGACAGAGTGGATTAAAAGGCGATCAGCGCGCTGAATTAGTCTTAAACGCATTAGTCGCGAGTCGTTTTTTAAAACCGCTGATGCCAAAAAGCTGGCATTTCACCAGCCATGCCCAGAGCTGGCAACCCGCATCAGGCGATATGGTAGCCGTGACGCTGGCCGATAGCGGCGAACAGGCGCAATTGCTGGTGGTTGAGAGCGGTGAAAATGCGGCGTTATGTTTACTGGCGCAAAATGCACTTTCAGTAGCGGGTAAAGGCATGCAGTTAGGTGATGCGATCAAGATCATGAACGATCGTTTACGACCGCATCAGCTGGAACAAAACGCCCACTTTGCGCGGGCGGTTTAAGCGTTTAAGCCAGAACAATATCGCCTGCGGGAATACAGCTACAACTGAGAATCGTTCCGTCTGCGCGCACTGCGCTCTGTTTCAGCGCTTTCACTTCGCCCGATACCAGCGTCACCTTGCAGCTACCACATATCCCGGCACGACACGAGTAGGGAATGCGAAAGCCCTGCATCTCCAGTTGTTCGAGTAGCACTTGCTGGTTGTCGCCGGTAAATTCACTGCCCTGATAGCCAATGATCACTTCTGCCTGTTGGCTGGCAGCCGGTTTGAGGGTTTCCACCACCGCGCCCGCTCCGTAAGCTCGCGGTGTCTGACGAGCCAAAACCGTGAGCTCATCGCCGACGCGGATCACGCCGCTGTTGCGGGCGATCAGATTCAGACCGAAATCGATATCTCCGCTGCCGTCCTGACCGCTGCGGAAACGTTGTAACGTGGCCAGGGGTTCACCTTCGGGATGTTTGCGCCCGCTTTCGGTACCCACGGTGGTGAATACACAGCGGCTGCAGGGCTTGGGCATATCAAAAACAATCTCGCCGATTTTAACTTGCTTCCAGCTGTCTTCATCCCATGCGGCTGCGCCGCTGACCACCAGGTTAGGGCGGAATTGCTCAACGCGAACGCTGGCCGGGCAACGCTGCTGCAGATCCTGCAGTGACGACATATTCACCAGCAGGAAGGGAAAACCATCCGCGAAACTCAGCGATACCTCATCAAATTTTTTCACCCGTCGCGTGGGAGCCACACCGGTCCAGCGCAATTGCACCGGACGCGGAAAGAATTCACTCAGCCAATCATTGATTTCGGCGGGCGCAATATGCGAGGTGAAATGATTCCCCCAAACTTCAGTGGGTGACAATTGTGCCGTGAAATCGCTGAAGCGAATTAACGCCTGGCTGCCATCCGGGGCATTTAAAAATAAGCCATCGGGTAACAGCGCAGGAGTAAAACGCACCATGTCCGGATACTGTCGCGCAGTAATAAAAGTGCCGTCCAGTTCGGTCACCATGAAGATGCGATCAAACGCCAGACCACTCTCCAGCACCTGTGCATGAGACAGTTGCAAACCGCGCATCGATTTGACCGGATGAATATAGAGGCGAGAAAGCGTAATCATCGAAACTCCAACAGGACAAAAAGAAGCTAACTTTATGACATAGGACGCTGATTCGCTATAATGCGCAACAATTTTAGCAAGAGTAAAAAGTGACGATATGAATTCTCTGTTTGCCAGTACGGCGCGTGGGCTCGAAGAGCTGTTAAAAACTGAGCTGGACGCGCTGGGTGCGCAGGATTTGCAGGTGGTGCAGGGCGGCGTCCACTTCCGTGCCGATGACCGTGTGATGTACCAAAGCCTGCTGTGGAGCCGACTGGCTTCGCGTATTTTGCTGCCGCTGGGAGAATTTGGCGTCTGGAGCGATCTCGACCTGTATGTGGGCGCGCAGAGCATTCCCTGGACCGAGATGTTCGACAGCAGCACCAGCTTTGCGATTCACTTTAGCGGCACCAATGAGGTGATCCGTAACAGCCAGTTCGGCGCGTTGCGTATTAAAGATGCGATCGTTGACAGCTTTACGCGTCAGAATCTGGAGCGTCCGAGCGTGGACCGTGAACAGCCTGGCATTCGCATTAATGCGTGGCTGAATAAAGATCGTGTCAGCATCGCACTGGATCTGAGTGGCGATGCGCTGCATCAGCGTGGCTATCGTCAGCAAACCGGCCAGGCACCGCTGAAAGAGACGCTGGCGGCCGCGATTGTGATGCGTTCTGGTTGGCAGAGCACCACGCCATTGATCGATCCGATGTGCGGTTCTGGTACTTTACTGCTGGAAGCGGCGCTGATCGCTACCGATCGCGCGCCGGGCTTGCTGCGTACTCATTGGGGTTTCAACCGCTGGAAAAACCATAATCAGGCGGTCTGGCAGGAAGTACTGGCTGAGGCGAAAGAGCGTGCCCGTGTGGGGACGGCGGCCACGACCGCGCGCTTCTTCGGTTACGACAATGACAGCCGCGTGCTGGAATCCGCGCGAGCCAATGCGCGTCGTGCTGGCGTGTTCGAGCTGTTCACTTTTGCCCAGCAGGATGTGATTAAGCTGAAGAACCCGCTGGCGGGCCAGGAGATCACCGGCACCGTGCTGAGCAACCCGCCTTACGGTGAACGTCTGGAAAGCGAACCCGCGTTGATTGCGTTGCACAGCCTGCTGGGACGCATTATGAAACAGCAGTTCGGCGGCTGGAATCTGTCTCTGTTTAGTGCGTCGCCGGAATTGCTGAGCTGCCTGCAACTGCGCGCCGACCGCCAGTTCAAAGCCAAAAATGGCCCACTGGAATGTGTGCAGAAAAACTATCAGCTGGCCGCAACCAGCGGTGAAGGTAGCGCGCAAATTGCCGAAGACTTTGCCAACCGTCTGCGTAAGAACATCAAGAAGCTGGAAAAGTGGGCGAAGCAGTCCAACATTGAATGCTATCGCTTGTACGATGCCGACTTGCCGGAATACAACGTCGCGGTAGACCGCTACGGCGACTGGGTGGTGATTCAGGAATATGCACCACCGAAAACCGTGGATGCCAATAAAGCACGTCAGCGTCTGTTTGATGTGATCAGCGCGACGCTGAGCGTGCTGGAGATTCCGGCCAATCGACTGGTGATGAAAACCCGTGAGCGTCAGAAGGGTAAAAATCAGTATCAGAAGCTGGGAGAAAAGGGCGACTTCTTCGAAGTACAGGAGTTTGACGCGCGTCTGCTGGTGAATCTGACCGATTATCTTGACACCGGTTTGTTCCTGGATCACCGTCTGGCCCGCCAAATGCTGGGCAAAATGAGCGCGGGTAAAGACTTCCTTAACCTGTTTGCCTACACCGGCACCGCCAGCGTGCACGCCGGGTTAGGCGGTGCGAAAACCACCACCACCGTGGATATGTCTCGCACTTATCTGGAGTGGGCCGAGCGCAACCTGCGTCTTAACGGTCTGACCGGACGTCAGCATCGACTGATGCACGCCGATTGTCTGAGCTGGCTGCGTGAAAGTGACGAACAATTTGATTTGATCTTCATCGATCCGCCGACTTTCTCGAATTCCAAACGAATGGAAGACGATTTTGACGTGCAGCGTGACCACATGATGCTGATGCAGAATCTGAAACGTCTGCTGCGTCGCGGTGGCACCATTATGTTCTCGAATAACAAGCGCGGTTTCAAAATGGACCTGGACGGTTTAGCCGCTCTGGGCTTACAGGCGCAGGAAATTACCCAAAAAACGTTGTCGCAAGATTTCGCACGCAACCGTCAAATTCACAACTGCTGGCTGGTTAGCCACGCCGGTAAGGAATAAGTTTTATGTCACTGATCAGTATCCATGGCGCTTACCTCTCATTCAGCGATGCGCCGCTGTTGGATAACACCGAACTGCACATCGAAGAGGGCGAACGCGTCTGTCTGGTGGGCCGTAACGGTGCCGGTAAATCCACATTAATGAAAATCATCAATGGCGAACAACCGCTGGATGATGGCCGCATTATTTACGAACAAGATTTAGTGGTGGCGCGCCTGCAACAGGACCCACCTCGGAACATTACCGGTTCAGTCTACGATTTTGTGGCGGAGGGCGTTGCGGAGCAGGCTGAGCATCTGAAAGCTTATCACGCGATTTCTCATCTGGTGATGGAAGATCCGAGCGAGAAAAACCTCAACGAAATGGGTCGTCTGCAAACCATTCTGGATCATCAGAATTTGTGGCAGCTCGATAGCCGTATCAATGACGTATTGCAGCAGATTGGTCTGGAAGCTGACACTGAGCTTTCCTCACTCTCCGGTGGCTGGCTGCGTAAAGCCGCGCTGGGCCGTGCGCTGGTGAGCAATCCACGCGTGCTGATGCTTGATGAACCGACTAACCACCTCGATATTGAAACTATCAACTGGCTGGAAACCTTCCTCAAGACCTTTACCGGCAGCATCGTGTTTATCTCGCACGACCGTTCGTTTATCCGCAATATGGCGACGCGTATTGTCGATCTCGACCGCGGTAAACTGGTTTCCTGGCCGGGCGATTACGATCAATTCCTGCTGGGTAAAGAAGAAGCACTGCGCGTCGAAGAGATGCAGAACGCGGAGTTTGACCGCAAGCTGGCGCAGGAAGAAGTCTGGATTCGCCAGGGCATCAAAGCGCGCCGTACCCGTAATGAAGGCCGCGTGCGCGCATTAAAAGCGCTGCGTCGTGAACGTTCAGAACGCCGTGATGTGATGGGCAAAGCCAACATGCAGGTCGGCGAAGCCGCTCGCTCAGGTAAGATTGTATTTGAGATGGAAAACGTCAATTACAGCGTGGATGGCAAAACGCTGGTGCGCGATTTCTCCACTCAGGTGCAGCGCGGCGATAAGATCGCCCTGATTGGCCCGAACGGCTGTGGTAAAACCACCTTACTGCGTCTGATGCTGGATGAGTTAAAAGCGGACAGTGGTCGCGTGCACTGCGGGACTAAGCTGGAGATCGCGTACTTCGATCAGCACCGTGCTGAACTGGATCCGGATCGTACCGTGATGGATAACCTCGCGGAAGGTAAACAGGAAGTGATGGTCAACGGTAAGCCGCGCCATGTGCTGGGCTATCTGCAGGACTTCCTGTTCCATCCGAAGCGTGCGATGACGCCAGTGCGTGCGTTATCCGGTGGTGAGCGTAACCGCCTGCTGTTAGCGCGTTTGTTCCTGAAACCTAGCAACCTGTTGATTCTCGATGAACCGACCAACGACCTTGACGTGGAAACGCTGGAGCTGCTGGAAGAGCTGGTGGATGGTTATCAGGGCACCGTGATGCTGGTGAGCCACGATCGTCAATTCGTCGATAACACCGTGACCGAATGCTGGATCTTTGAAGGCAACGGTGAGATTGGTGCCTTTGTCGGCGGCTATCACGATGCGCAGTTGCAGCGTAGCGCCTATAAGCAAACCAAGTCCGCTACGGTGAAAACCGCATCCGCTGCGCCCAAAGCGGCAGAGAAAAATCAGGAGCCAAAACGTAGCGCGAACAAACTCAGCTATAACCTGACGCGTGAACTGGAACAGCTGCCGCAAAAACTGGAGCAACTGGAAACACGTATCGGCGAACTGCAGGCGAAAATGAGCCATCCGGACTTTTTCAGCCAGCCGCACGACAAAACTCAACCGGTTCTGGATGCGTTAGCGCAGACGGAAAAAGAGCTGGAAGTGGCGTTTGAGCGCTGGGAAGAGTTGGAAGCGCTGAAAAACGGCGCGTAACACAGAGGAAGTCAGTATGTGTGCAACGGATCAGGCGCACCAGTGGATGCTCTGTCCACAGTGTGATTTAACCGTAAAATTGCCTGCCGTGCCGGTGGGCAGTCGCGCGCGCTGCCCACGTTGTCATACCACGCTGACCGCTAACTGGCATGAGCCGCGAAAACGTCCTACCGGGTACGCTTTCGCGGCACTGTTTATGCTGGTGCTGGCGAATCTATTTCCCTTTATCAATATGCATGTGGCCGGGCTGAGCAGCCAAATCTCGCTGCTCGAAATTCCCGCGGTGATGGATCGTGAAGATTACCGCAGCCTGGCGACACTGTTTCTGCTGTTTGTACAGGGGATTCCCGCATTCTGCATGATCACCATTCTGCTGTTGGTGAATCGCGTGCGTATGCCGCACAGTCTGCGCCTTGGGCTGGCGCGTATTTTATTCCAGCTGCGCAGTTGGGGCATGGCCGAGATCTTTATGGCAGGCGTGCTGGTGAGCTTTGTGAAGCTGATGGCCTACGGCGAAATTGGCCTTGGAAGCAGTTTCTGGCCGTGGTGTCTATTCTGTGTATTACAGCTGCGCGCATTTCAGTGTGTGGATCGGCGATGGGTGTGGCAGAGCATGGGTCCACTCCCGGCATTGCCGATGGTGCCGCAAGCCGGAATCAGTGGGTTGAAGCAGGGATTGCGCAGTTGCCCTTGCTGTACCGCTATCTTATCTGTCGGGCAGGCTGAGTGTCCTCGCTGTGGCGTGGTCGCTGCACCGCGACGTAAGCACAGCTTGCAATGGACGCTGGCACTTTTGATCACCTCGGTGATGCTCTACATTCCCTCAAACATCATGCCGATTATGGTCACCGAAACGCTTGGCTCGCAGTATCCCTCGAACATTATGGCCGGGGTGATTCTGCTGTGGAGCGATGGTTCCTGGCCAGTGGCGCTGGTGATCTTTATCGCCAGTATCATGGTGCCTTCACTCAAGATGCTGGCGATTGCCTGGCTTTGCTGGCACGCCAGTGGTCGCGGTCGACGTGATGATGAGAAGATGCACGTGGTGTATGAGGTGGTGGAGTTTGTTGGCCGTTGGTCAATGATTGATGTGTTTGTCATCGCTGTGTTATCCGCGTTGGTGCGGATGGGGCAGCTAATGAGTGTTTACCCTGCGCCAGGCGCGCTATTGTTTGCCATGGTAGTGATTCTTACCATGTTTGCAGCGATGACGTTTGATCCGCGCCTGATTTGGGATCGATTACGGGAAACTGAACGAAAGGAGCCGCGTCTTGACGGACAACCATCACGGGACTGCTAAGGTCGACCAGATTAAACGCTGGTCACCGGTCTGGATCGTACCCATCGTCACGCTATTCATTGGTGGCTGGATCTTATTTTATCATTTCAGCCATCAGGGTCCGGAGGTGACGTTGATCACCGAAAGCGCTGAGGGTATAGAAGCCGGAAAAACCACCATTAAGAGCCGCAGTGTCAATGTTGGCGTAGTGGAAAGTGCAGTATTAACTGACGATCTGCACCATGTTGAGATCAAAGCACGCCTCAATTCTGGGATGGAAAAACTGTTGCATGGCGACAGCGTATTCTGGGTGGTGAAACCGCAAATCGGGCGCGAAGGGATTACCGGTCTCGGCACATTACTCTCGGGTGCCTATATTGAATTGCAGCCAGGTACGAAGGGCGATCAACCGGAGCGCTATCAACTGCTGGATGCGCCACCTCTGGCACCGCCGGATGCCAAAGGCATTCGCATCACACTCGACAGTAAAAAAGCCGGACAGCTTAATGCGGGCGATCCGGTGCTGTTCCGTGGCTATCGCGTGGGTACGGTGGAATCCAGCACCTTTGATACCGATAAACGCATGATGACCTATCAACTGTTCATCGCCGCTCCGTACGATCGTCTGATCACGACCAATGTCCGTTTCTGGAAAGACAGCGGTATCGCCGTCGATATGTCTGCCTCGGGCATGCGGGTGGAAATGGGTTCACTGACGACGCTGTTTAGCGGTGGCGTTAGTTTTGATGTGCCAGATGGCGCGGAGCTGGGGCAGATCGCCGAAAATAAAGCGGAATACCATCTGTTTGACGATCAGCGCAGCATCCAGGATTCGTTATATACCACCCACACCGATTTCCTGCTGTTCTTTACCGATTCGATTCGTGGCTTGCAGGTAGGCGCACCGGTTGAGTTCCGCGGCATTCGTCTGGGTACCGTCTCGCAAGTGCCTTACACCATTCCAGGTGTCAATCAGGCGTTGAATAACGATTATCGTGTTCCGATATTGATTCGTATCGAACCGGATCGCTTTATCAGCCGTCTGGGCGGAGATTTCAATCTTGAGCAGCATCTGCAGGATGGCAAGAAGCGGGGTCTGCGCGCTACGCTGAAAACCGGTAACCTCTTATCGGGTGCGCTGTATATCGATCTGGACTTCTATGACAACGCACCGGCGTATAAAGGTCCAAATGAGATTGCGGGCCTGGAGGTGATTCCAACGGTCAGTGGTGGATTAAGTCAGATTCAGCAGAAGCTCACAGCAGCGCTGGATAAGATCAACGGTCTGCCATTGAACCCGATGATCACCGAAGCGACAGGCACCCTGAAAGAGAGCCAGCGTACGATGCAGCAATTGCAGAAAACCCTGGATAACCTCAATCACATCACTGCCAGCCCGGCGATGAAAACGCTGCCAGAAGATATGCAGCAGACGCTGCGCGAGTTGAATCGCAGCATGAAAGGCTTGCAGCCGGGTTCACCGGCTTATAACAAACTGGTGGGAGACATGCAGCGACTTGACCAGGTGCTGCGCGAATTGCAGCCGGTGCTGAAAACGCTCAATACCAAGAGCAATGCATTGGTGTTTGAAGCCAAACCGGGCCAGGATCCCCAGCCAAAGAGGGCGAAACAGTGAAAAAAGGGCTGATTATTGGTGCGATGCTGCTCCTGGCAGGTTGTAGCAGCACCATCGAAAACACCTATTATCAACTGCCTGCGGGCAGCAATGTCGCGCGTGTAGACAGCGCATCCAGCGGCAACCAGCCAATGATTTGGGTCGAGCAGGTATCGGTTCCGGATTATATGGCAGGGAATGGTTTGGTGTATCAAACCAGCGATGTAAAGTATGTGATTGCTGCCAATAACTTGTGGGCCAGTCCGCTGGATCAACAACTACAACAGACATTGATCAGCAACCTCAGCAAAGCACTGCCGGGCCGAATTGTTGCCAGTGCTCCGTTAGGTGAGAGCCACGATACTTTGACGGTAAATGTGACCGGTTTCCAGGGTCGCTATGATGGCCAGGTTGTGGTGAGCGGAGAATGGCTCCTGCAACATCAAGGGCGCTTAATCAAACATGGCTTTAATCTGACTCTGCCGCAAAATGAAGATGGCTATGATGCGCTGGTGCGTACTCTGGCTATCGGCTGGCAGCAAACAGCACAACAAATCGCAAAAAGTGTCATTTCGCTAAATTAAGATTTGTTCGATGCTTATGCTAAGTCCCTGATTTGCCGTTGTGTGACGGACATCAAATCAGGGGCTTTTTTTATCGTCTAATCAGCCAGATATACACGGAATTGACAATTATAGATGTCGTTTAAACGTCAAAATGATGACATTGGCGTGAATTTTGCGCATTGATCTTTCTTCTGCCAGGAGTTAGAACATTACTGTGGTTGAACATTATATCGCCACTCTTTCTTTCCACCCAGAATCCACCAGACCTGAAATGAGGGAATCGAGGCATGAAGAGACAGAAAAGAGACCGCCTGGAACGTGCACACTCACGAGGCTATCAAGCGGGTATTACTGGCCGCTCAAAAGAGATATGCCCCTATCAAATGATCGATGCGCGGTCTTACTGGTTGGGAGGTTGGCGTCAAGCCATGGAGGACAGGTCGGCGGTGGCCTAGCACTGTCGGATGTCCATAATTGAAGGAAGAAACCTCCGCTGAATGCGGAGGTTTTCGTTTGGGGAATTAGAAAGCAGAGGTGTCTTTAAACAGACCCACTTTCAAATCTGTCGCGGTGTAAATCAGGTTACCGTCAACGAAGACTTCACCATCAGCCACGCCCATCACCAGCTTGCGGTTGATCACGCGCTTGAAGTGAATTTTATAAGTGACTTTCTTCGCGGTTGGCAGTACCTGACCGGTGAATTTCACTTCGCCCACACCCAGTGCGCGGCCTTTACCTTCAGCGCCTAACCAGCCGAGGTAGAAGCCAACCAACTGCCACATGGCGTCAAGACCGAGGCAGCCTGGCATGACCGGATCGCCTTTAAAGTGGCAATCGAAGAACCACAGGTCAGGGCGGATATCCAGTTCGGCTTCCACAAAACCTTTGTCAAATTTACCGCCGTCTTCGGTCATCATGACCACGCGGTCCATCATCAACATGTTATCAGAGGGAAGCGGCGGTCCATTTTCGCCAAACAGTTCGCCGCGACCTGAGGCAACCAGGTCTTCTTTGCTATAGGATTCGCGTTTATCTACCATGTTCTCAATATGCCTTCTTTTAGTGAAGCCCGAATATTAGCGAACAGTTGTACGCTGGGCAAATCAATCAGCTGTGGTTAAACCAGTTGAGCCAGCGCAATGGCCACGGACGATGACGAATTTCCTGCTGGTTCAGCTGTGCAATACGTTCCTGAATGGTATTGAGCAGTGACTCGCCGCTCTCACTTTGCCATGCGATGCCGGTTAATAAGGGTAACGCTTCATCCACGCTTTCAATTGCCCAGATGTGGAATTGCTCTTGCTTCACCGCATCAACCACAGCTTCGCTGAGGCTCAAATGGCGCACATTACTGGCTGGCAGAATAACGCCTTGTTTACCGGTCAGCTCGCGTGACTGGCAAATGCTGAAGAAGCCTTCGATTTTTTCATTCAGGCCGCCAACAGGCTGCACATTACCAAATTGGTCCACGGAACCGGTCACCGCAATATGCTGGCTTAGTGGCTGATTGGCCAGTGCACTAATCAGCGCGCAGAGTTCGGCCAGTGAGGCGCTATCACCATCCACTTCGGAATAGGATTGTTCAAACACTAACGAGGCTGAGAAGGGCAGCTGTTGCTCGAGTTCAAGTTCAGCGATCAGATAAGCTTGCATAATCATCATGCCTTTCGCATGAATATTACCGCCCAGCTCGGCTTTACGCTCAACGTCAGTGAATTCGCCATCCCCCGGATGAACAACACAGGTGATACGTGACGGCTCGCCCCACGGACGCGGATGACCAGGAAACTCCACTACAGACAGACCGTTAATCTGTCCCACCACTTCACCTTCAGTTTCAATCATAATCTGATTGAGCAGAATTTCGTCACGCATGCGGTCGGCCAGGTAGCTTTCACGCCATTCGCGCGCTTCCAGTGCTTCTTTCAATGCTTCAGCATTCATGACGTCACCGTGCAGCGCGGTTTCCTGCAGCTGACGGCGTAACCAGCGCGGGCAGAGCGGCAGGGTTTCTTGATCGCCCGTGAAGCGAACCGCCTCATTGATCAAGAGCGGCCAGAAATCGGCTGCAGGCTGGTCCAGACCAGCTTGTTCAGCTTGTGTGAGCGTCCACTGGCACCAGAAGGTCATGTCCTCTTCATCAGTGATCTGCAGGTTCTCTTCGAACTCGCTGTAGAGTGCCATTTCATGCACTTCTGCATCCAATTCCTGGAAGCTGGCTAGCGCATCACGATCGCCACAAAGTACCAGGCGCAGTTGCAGCGGCAGGGAAGGGATGGCCACTGGCAACGGTTGGCGTTCGTCCTGCGAATACCAGTCAAAGCGGCCTTGCTCGATGCACTTACGCAGACGCAGCCATAGCAGTGGTTGAGCCAGTAGCGTATTCACGGACAGGATTAAAGTGCCGCCATTGGCTTGATGAATCAATCCCGGCTCGGGCTGAATACGATCTTTGTACTGACGCACACAACCAAACAGCTGTTCTGCTTCAATCCAGTCGGCAAAGTGAACACCGCCCTGACTGGTGAATGGCCGCTTAGCATCGCTGGGCGGCATCAGGCTGACCGTGTCGCCCATGACATGATAGTCACCGCCATACAGCGCAATCTCTTCGGGCTGGAAGCGCTGTGCGGCTTCGGCGATGCACGCGAGATAATCGCTGTTTTCCTGACTGCGTAATAGCAACAGAGGAAAACCTAAGGTTTGATGATGCAAATGCGCCAGCGCATTCAGCAGACGCGGCTGAACCGCGGCAAGACTATCGCTATCTTCCAGTGAGACGTTTGAGAAAATGGATTGGTAGCGGATGCTATCCGGCTGCAGGGCTTGCCACGTAATTTGAGTGCTGGTCAAAATATTCGCATTAGTCAGATTTAGGAAAAGCGAGATTATACAGGAATCAACCTTGTTAAGCACTGCGGAGTTCCAGCCCAAAATGTGATGACCGCTACATGTTTTTCCTTGCTGCATCCGGGAAAAAAGCTGTTATTCTTAGTTTGTTACGTGATCACGATGAGATTCCGATGAAATACCAGCAACTCGAAAATCTTGAAAGTGGATGGAAGTGGAAATACCTGGTGAAAAAGCATCGGGAGGGTGAATTGATCACCCGTCATCTTGAGCTCAGCGCCGCGCAGGCTGCGGTGGATGCCTTACTGGCGATGGAAAATAGTCCAGTAGAGGTAGCGGAATGGATAGCTCAGCACATTCATCCCGATCTCGAGAATCGGCTGAAGCAGACTATTCGTGCGCGCCGTAAGCGGCATTTTAATGCGGAACATCAGCATACGCGTAAGAAGTCGATCGATCTGGAATATCTGGTGTGGCAGCGTTTGGCAGGATTGGCACAGCGTCGCAGCAACACGCTATCAGAAACCATTGTGCAGTTGATTGAAGATGCCGAGCGCAAAGAGAAGTATGCCAGCCAGATGTCAACGCTTAAGCAGGATCTGCAGGCGATTCTGGGTAAAGGCGGATCAGAGAACGAATAGCGCTGATGTGTGCACTATGATGGTGTTGTTAGCCAGTTGAAAAGAGATAAAAAAAACCCCGCAAGAGCGGGGTTTTTTATTGCGTGATAACTTAAGCCTGTGGCTGAGTTACAACGTCTTTGATACCTTTCACGTCGATTTCAACGCGACGGTCTGGCGCCAGGCAGTCGATCAGGGCATTACGGCCTTTCACGCTGTCACAGGTGTTGCCAGTCACTGGGTTAGATTTGCCCATACCGCGTGCAGAGATCTTGTTAGAAGGGATACCTTTAGAGACCAGGTAATCAACTACAGACTGAGCACGCTTCTCAGACAGTTTCTGGTTGTACTGCTCTGAACCGATACGGTCAGTGAAGCCCAGAACAACAACAGAACCGTCTTTAGGATCCATTGAGCTCAGCTGGCTGTACAGCTGATCCAGAGCCTGCTGGCCTTCTGGTTTCAGAGTCGCTTTGTTGAAGTTGAACAGCACGTCAGACTTCAGAGTGAAACGCTTGGTTTCTACAACTGGCGCTGGAGCTGGTGCTGGAGCAACAACTGGTGCTGCTTCTTCATCCTGACCGAAACGGTAAGACACGCCGACGCTCAGCATGCTGTTGTCTGGACGCGCACCAACGGTACCTGCGTCACCGATGTTGTTAACCCACTGATAGTCCAGGCGAGTCGCCCAGTTTTTGGTCAGTGCGTATTCAACACCAACTGCAGCCAGCGGAGAAACGCCGGTGTCGTGGTTGCTGATGCGATTACCATCACGCAGATCAACTTGTTTAGAGTCTGCACGCCATACCATGCCGCCCAGACGGGTGTACACGTCCAGATCGTCAGTGATTGGGTAGCTCAGTTTAGCTGCCAGCTGAACGCCTTGTGCTTTGAATGCGCCGTTAACTTGGTCGCCTTTGTTAGGCATGCGGCCTAACCAGTCGTAGCCCAGCTCGAAGCCCAGGTATGGGTTAGCCTGGTAGCCCAGGAATGCACCAGCACCAAGCTGAGATTCGTGAGTTGGACCGTCGTTGTTCGCGTAACCGTTACCGTAGTAACCAGTATCGTGATACTGAGACCAGCCCAGTTTAGCACCGGTGTACCAGGTGTTATCTTTAGGAGCGGCCTGCGCTACGGTAGCGAAGCCAGCCAGTGCCACTGCAATTGCGATAGCTGTCTTTTTCATTTTTGCGCCTCGTTATCATCCAAATAGGCAATGAGCAAAAAGGTTGCTCTTTGTGTTAATCCTTCGCCGGGTCTAAACGCTCGCTTTTGACTCTACCGAAAAAACGGAGGTTATTGAGCACCCTGGCGAGATAAAGTCTACAACGAGATTGGAAAGTTACAAGTATGATGTGAGGCCAGCCAGCAAAAAAACAGGGATTTATACACACATTTTAACAAATCACATGGCAAAATCTTCGCCAGCGAATTGAGAAAATGCTGCTAAACCATTGTCAAAGCTGGCGGGAAAAGAATCAGTGGCTTAGCAGCATCCTTAAGAAAAAAAAGCGTGAGAAAATTCCTGGTTTTACTTAATGAAACAAATCCGACGGAATTTTTGGCGTATTTGGTTGTCTGGACAAGACGCGATCGTGACCTTGCGGACGCATAATTAAACCTAGTGCTTCACCTTCTGCCGCTGCCATTTCGAGTTCAAACCGCTCTTCATCATTCAATTCGTACGGTATCCAGGCCAAAACCACACTATAATTTCCCGTGCGCAGAGCCTTCACCATACTTTCCACTGTCGTGAGTCGTTCAGATTCGGTGATATGCATACTTTTCTCAAGCGGTAATCCTGACTGCTGCATCCAGTTGCGATTCAGCTTATGCGCAGGTGTTAACCACAGCTGCCAGCGGGACTGTTCGCTGAGTTGCTTTAACACCGGCAACAGCAGTAACTGCATCATGCCAGGTTGTTCGCTGTAACGTAGTTCAGTAATTCCACCCAGAGAAGGCTGCGTCAGGCTTGTAGAAGCAAAACGTTGAGAACGATCAGCAAGGCCAGAGAATTGAGTACGCATGTTTTAATCACTCAGTAATGAACTGTATGGATGTACAGTAATGTCTTCCTGGATAAAGATCAACCTCAATTTCTGAAAACACCTCGCAAATTGTGCACATCGCACACAGCAAATGCTTTTATTCATTGAACAGCTAATGGGTTTTTTCTATCTTCTAACCAGATGAAAACCCAGGATTTTAAGGAATTTTCTCGAATGAGAATTCACGGAAAGGAGCTGTAATGAAAACCAACAATCCACTCGTTAAACAATCCAAAACACAGCTGGCACCGCTGGGAAAGATCGAATCCCGAACGCAATTTGGTGGCTATGCTCTGACAGTAGAAAAGGTCATTTTTGCGTATATCAATGAAGACGCGCTTTACCTGCGTGCCAGTGAGGCATTGCAGACTTACCACACCCAACGTGCTCTTGAACCGCTGGTTTATCGCAAACGCGGCATCCCAGTGCAACTGAATTACTTCAAGGTGGATGCGAAGCTTTGGCAGGATACTGAGCAACTCTTGCGGTTGTCGGCCAGTGCACTGCACGCAGCACAGCATGAGTTAGCAAACCGGACAGTGACCCTACGGTTGAAGGATCTGCCTAACCTTAGCCTGCGCATGGAGATGATGCTGCATAAAGTTGGCATCAGTTCGGTGAAAGTGCTGCATGAAATGGGATCGCGCCAGAGCTGGCTCAAATTGCGTGCCGTTAACAAACATATCGGGCTGAAAACGTTAATGGCATTGGAAGGGGCGATTTCCGGACATCACCAGGCTGCATTGCCTGCGGCGATCAGAGAAGAACTGCATGCGTGGTATGTCAAAACGCTCCACCAAAAAAACATGGTGGAGCCGAGTTAACTTAATGACTGGATAGTGTGCGGCGCAGGCGGGCAATTTCCGGCAGCAGGGCAATCAGTAATCCTAGCTGCTGCATCACCAGCGGCGCCTGCACGTCCGAACTGTTTTTAACTTCACTTAATTGTTGCATTACCTGCTGCTGCATGGCTAATGCCTGCTGGTCGTCAACGCGTTCAATCTGCAGCACATCCTCAACAAAACAGACTGCATCATCTAAAACTTTGAGCAGTGCAGGGTCAGAGAGGCGTTCGCGATGAGCGCCCAGCGCCGAGATGTAGCTCAGGAAGGAGTGATTCAGGCACAGCAACCGAAACGCGTTTTCACGCAACGGTTGCTGAAGCTTGAGTTCGCTGCTCATATTCGAGACCACAGATGCTAATTCAGCATCGGCATTGTGAGCATCGCGGCGTGCCACGCGATAGGGCAGACGATTATCTTTGCCCTGATGATATTGCTCCAGAATGGCATCGAGATAGCGACAATTGGCATTCAGCGTGCGATCCGCAACGGCGCTAATCTTGCGGAATTGCCAGTCGGGCCAGACAAATGCCACGGCCAGCCAGGCCAGACCGCACCCTAGCAACGTATCAACAATACGCGGCAGCGCCACCTCAAAGCCTTCGCCCAGCAGGTTAAAGCAGAGCAGTACCAGTAAGGTGATAAACAGTGTGGCTTGCGCATACTGAATCTGGCGAAAGGCAAAAAACAGTACGCCGCTTAGCACGATTAAAATCAGCTGCCCTTCGATGGAGGGCACCAACCACAGCACTGGCAAGCCGATGGCGATACCGGCCAGCGTCCCGCCAATACGTAAGGCGAGTCGGCGGCGCGTGGCGTTGTAATTAGGCTGGCAGACAAACAGACTGGTGAGCAAAATCCAGTAGCCGCGATGAAGACCGGTAATTTGAATAAAAGCGTATCCGACACAAAGCACCAAAGACATACGCACAGCATGACGGAACAGCGCCGATCCGGGGCTCAGATGACGGCTCAGCCGTAGCCGAATGTCCGCCCATCCACTCAGCCCTTCACGAGAAAGATGGTTATCTGCGGAGGAAGTCGGTTCGGCCAGCGCTTGTTCAGACTCAATCGAGGCTAGTTGCGCATCAATCGCACGCAAATTGCGTAGCAGCCAAAACAGCGCGCGATTGTGAGGGTCCTGCGGGTCATTCTGCTGCAATCTCTCCAAAGCCGTTTCCAGCCGGGAAAAAGTGCGTTCAAAGCTGCTGTCATGATGCCACGGCTGTCTTAACAAGATGCTCTCAGCCAGCTTGCGACAGGCCTGAGCTTGCATATTCAACAGGCGCTGGAAGCGGAACAGCACTTCGTTATAGCGCCAGTTATCGCGCAGCAGGTGATATTGCAGATGGGATGAGCTGGCGCGTTCATGAATATCCTGCGCAACGAAATAGTAGTGCAAACTCCGACGTGTGCTGCGCGATCCACGGTCGCCGCGCAAGCGACTCTGAATGGTGGTTTTCGTCTGATTAAGTTGCGCCACCAACTGGCTGTTCACCATCGCCGTGGCAATGGTACTGGCATCATCCTGTTGACCGGCATCCGGATCGAACAGATTCGCCTTGGCCTCCAGATAACTTGCCAGCTGAGAAAAACTGGCTGCCAGTTGCTCCTGCACCGGTCGCACCGGGAAGATCAAATGCCCGATAAATGTCAGCAGGTTGTACCACAGAGCACCAATCAGCAGCAGGGCGGGTTGCATCCACCACTCAGGGAACAGGCCAATCCCCAACATGGT
The DNA here is from genome assembly GCF_018257655.1 of Pantoea sp. JGM49. Classification (NCBI taxonomy): domain Bacteria; kingdom Pseudomonadati; phylum Pseudomonadota; class Gammaproteobacteria; order Enterobacterales; family Erwiniaceae; genus Pantoea; species Pantoea sp. JGM49. The sequence goes on from NZ_JAERJM010000002.1 coordinate 624,125, forward strand.
ATAAACCGCAATCAGCAGCGCACCAAACGCGATGGTGGCATAACGCTGTCCCAGAGCGCCAAGCAGAATGAAGCCCCAGCTGGAGAGCGCTAAACCGATGGCAAATGCCCATGGGTAGGGAAATAACAATTCAACCGATACCGAAGCGATGCAAAAGCAGACCAGCGTAATCATCAGATTGCGCAAGCGCCCGGTCCATCGGTCATCCAGGTCGGCCAGCGCAGCCGCCACCACGCCGAGCGTTAAAGGTATTGTCCATTCTATCTGCTGCAACCACCACGGAACGGCGGCGCAGCCTGCCAGCGCGAAGAAGATGCGCAGTAAATAACGCAGACTGCTATTAAACAGATAACGTCGCCATCCCGGCATCGCGTTAAGAAGCATCAATCGTCCGCCTTAGTAACGACGGCGCGCATTCGCTTCACGCGCGGCCTGAGCCTCTTCCACCGAAACCACACGGCGACCCACTGGCCAGAGTGCAATAGCGGCAATTTTAAAGTTAGCGATACCGACGGGGATACCGATGATGGTCAGGCATTGGATGATGCCGGCAGAAATATGCATCAGACACAGCCACCAGCCGAAAAACACCAGCCAGAAAATGTTGAGGAAGGTTCCGCCAGCATTCAGCACATGGCTTTTACTGTCAGGTCGCAGCACATCGACATGCACCGCTTCATTACCAAAGGGCAGAAGTGAAAGTTTAGTGATTTCCCAGCAGGATCGCGTTAAAGGCAGGGTAAAGATAAGCACGATGCTGACAAGCGTGGCAAACAGCCAGCTTAGCGTGGTGAACACGCCACCCAAAACGAAGTTAAGAATATTCAATACGGTGCGCATAACACGATTTTCCTTTTGCAATCCGCAATATGTGTCGCCCAGTTTAGCCTGTTTTAAAAAACATCATTTAACAACAGCTACTTGGCAGTAAAAACAGTTAGTTAAGTTAATTTTAAGCGCAGGGAAATGCAGTGTTATGAATCCTCTGCTGCCACGTTGCTGCCACTGTAACCCGCAATTGGGTTGAGTTGTGCAGCCTCTTCAAGATGATCAGGGGCAAAGTGTGCATACCTCATAGTTTCACGAATATTTGCATGTCCAAGTATCCGCTGCAGTACCAAAATGTTGCCGCCGTTCATCATAAAATGACTCGCGAATGTATGCCGAAGCACATGAGTGTTTTGACCATCAGCTAACTGGATATTGGCAATGTTCAGCATTTCACTGAAAGCCTTATAGCAAGGCTGAAACATTTTATCTTTGAGTGGCGAAAGTTCATCATAAAGCCAGAGTGGGATAGGTACAGTTCGGTTTCTCCCACCTTTAGTTTTAATGAATGTGATCTTATAGGGTGACAACTGAGAACGGGTTAGGTTCTCGGCTTCGCGCCATCTGGCACCTGTAGCAAGGCAAATTTTGACGATTCGTGTGAGGTGGATGTTGCCAAATGAATCGCAGGCATCAAGCAACGTTTTGATTTGTCCATCTGTGAGCCAGGACATCTCTTTTTCTTTTTCTTTGAAAGGCCGAATTCCGTCAAGTGGGTTAGGCAGCTTCCACTCTCCGAGTCGGCGCAACTCGTTAAAAACAGCTTCGAGGTAGTACTGTTCACGGTTCACCGTTATGGGCTGCGCTATCCACTTCTGCGGGTTCGCATGATAACCATTATCAATTTTCCCACTCAACCGCTGATCTCGATAATGCGCCCAATCTTTAGTTGTTATCCTCGAAGCAATCGGATCACCCATCCCCCTGCAAACAATTTTCAACTTTGCCAGGCGAAGTTTGCTTGCTGTTAGTGACTGTCCGTGAAGGTTGTGCCAAAGCTGGATTAACTCGCTAAGCTTACGGCGATCCTCTTTTTCACCGAGCCAAGGTTTATCCTCGGTTTTCTTTCTTTCATAGTCTTCATAAGCCTCGGCCTCACCTTTAGTGTTGAACTGCTTACGGATGCGCTTTCCGTCCCTGCCGTTGGGGAATATCTGCGCTAGCCATTTGCCATTCTTTTGCTTAGTAACAGTCATAGATAAACCGAGAAGTTAATTAGCGATCACAAAGTGCGAAGCCTTCATCAAGAATGGGGCCAATGTTTACTCGCTGACCATTGCCTTGATTGGACTTCCTCCACACCTCATCAATATCACTGCCTTCCAATTTCCCAGACCTGACGGCATTTTTGGCTGTGCCGTTGACGGGATAGCGTTCATCTGTTGCCGTGTTATATACAAAAACATACAGGCGGTTAACACATGAAACTTTCGCAGAGGTAAACGTCAAAGGCCAGGCATCTCCATATGAGGAGCCGTCTAGCTCTTTACTCTTTTCTGCGGCAGAAGCCAAAGTGGAAAAACTCAAAATTAATACTGCCAATGAGAAGCGTTTCATAAAAAGCCTTACAGGTTTTTTTCTAAGGTGAAAATTACTGCAGCGAATGGTTTTACATCAGCAATTGCACACTCAAAACTGGCAGCGCTGTTGGAAAGCCTTAGTTTTCCGCCGGGTAGGCGAACTACATCAAAAACGTCTAACGACTCATCAATATCAATAACCCAACGACCATTACTAATATTGTTTGCGCCGGTGTTAGCAATCCATGAATGCGAAATACCTTCGATGAATATCAACGAATCTGGGGCGGTAGTACTGAGTGATGAGTCAAGAGTCCAATTGCCGGATTGAATTAGTTTGCCCGATTCAAGCCTGTGCTTTGAAATGCTCATAGCTTCTTCGTGTTTGTCGCTTGCGACTGACTCGAACATTTCGCCTTTGCCGGTAGATAACCAGCGCAAGGACACGCCAGTATCTAGCGCGCATGCGACAACTACGTCACCGGGAAAGTAGTCGCGACGAATCCAGGTGCTTATTGTCCCTGAAGAAATATCTAATAGATCTCCCAGTTCCTTCTGCATTGAAAACCCGTAGGCATCTAAGATTCGACGTAGGACTGGTTTTCCACCGCTAGTCATAATCTCGTCATAGAGCCGCTTACCCTTCAACGATGGTGTATCTCGCAAATTCGAATTTGCAGGTTTCCCCGTCATCAGCCAATTCAAATCTGCGCCGGTTTCGAGGGAGCACTGAATAATAGCTTTCCCGGGGAAGCTATTGCGTTGCACCCACGTACTCACGCTGTTTGATGGGACGCCAAGAACCTCTGCCAGTGCTCGCTGAGTAGTTACCCCATATGACGAGCTGATTCGTTCGATCAACTCCTGAGTATTCAAATTTTCATCATTCATGATTGGCTCGCACTCAAAATCGATTTACATGATCGAAAATTCGATCTAAAGTGACGCTCATCGACCAAAATGCACGTCACTGCACCATAATTTACACAACAGGAGATAATGCGATATGAAAGATGCAAAAGCAACTTCAACGCATGAGATTGAAAACTCACAAAAACAAGTTGGCGCGTTCACTGACTCACAAATTAATGCAATCGTATCTGCCTTGCTGCCAAGCCTTCAGAAGATGATCGGCTCTGCAATGGCTGACGCTATGAGCGTTCCTGATTTCGCCGCGATGCGTGGTGTTAGTGAGCGTCTTGTTTGGCAATGGCTAGATGAAGGCGTACTTCTTAAGGCGCCCACCAAAGATTTTGCCAACAAGGAAAAAGCAGAAAAACGCAGCAAAACCCTAATCAATGTCAAAGCATGGCGAGACAAGCTCACACAACAGGCTGTCGATTGTCGTTACATCGATCCCCGCAGTTCGCAATCTTATAACTGAGTTTGATTATTTAAGCTGAGCAAGGGAATAGCCATGTTTGATTTTAAGACTTCCACCCAATCACATTTTGATGAAGCCTGCCGCAAGTTTGCTGCCACTCATAACCTGAGCGAGCTGGCGAAGCGTGCATATATGAGAGTGCAAACGCTGCGCAACAAGCTGAATCCTGATCAGGTGCATAAGCTGACCGTTGATGAAGTGCTGTTACTTACCGACCTGACAGAAGACGCCACATTGGTTGATGGCATGCTGGCACAGTTGCAATGCCTGCCATGTGTACCGGTCAATGAAATGGCAAAAGAAAAGTATTCGACTTACGTAATGAAAGCCACCGCTGAAGTGGGTGTGCTGGCGGCAAGTGCGTTTGGTGCTGACAAGGTTACAGCTAGTTGCCGTCGCGGGATCGTCGAGGCAGCAAACACCGGTATCCGCTGCATGATGCTGGCAGCGTTGGCAGTGCAGACGCGGATTCATTCCAACCCTACTTTAGCCTCGACCGTGGATGCAATTAGCGGATTGGGTGCTTCTATCGGCATGAGTTGAGTGCGCTGTGATGATCTCATTAGCAGCACGCCTGAAGAAACAAAGCCCGTCAATGTCCTACGGCAACGGCTGGATTATGGGCGAGAACGGCAAGCCATGGCATCCGGTGTTGTGCAGCCAGGGCAAAGAAGCAAAGCAGAGAGGTAAATCATGGCTATCGAAGGTAATGCAATGCTGGGCGAGCTGACAGCAGGCCAGCGCGTTTCGGCTTTAAATCACCTCGCTGTAATCCGCTCTCAGTTTGGCGGCAATAGTGAAAAAGAGTTATCACGTTTTTTTAACGATATGCGCGACGTTCGAGACAGCAATTATCAGGAAAACAAACGGACTTTAAGCGCGATTCTTTTTTTAGCGAACATCGGTAACACCAGACACGATGTTGATTTTAGTGAACTGACTACTGATGAAAAAACGGCGCTTATTCGTGCGATGAATCAATTGAAAGCAGTCGTGAGTTTATTTCCAAAAAGATTGGCCCTGTCCAATTAATTAACCCCAAACAAATAAAAGGCGTTAACCCGCCGGGCATTCTTTTGCCCAAATTCTGGAGAAAGAGATATGCGAAATATCGAAACAAGAAAGTTCGACGCCGACGTGGAGCAGCTTTCCACCATCATCACATCTGCACGCATGGAAGAACGTGCAGAGCGTGGCCTGCAGGTTGCGCGACGTTTGACTGATCTCGCAATGCGCATTCAGCAAAAAGGTATGAGCAGTGCAGAAGCTGCTGAGTTGCTGCGTCAGGAAGCTGAACGTTATGAGAGCGAAGCACAGGAGGCGGTTCACTAATGGCTGATTCAATGGACTTCGTACAGCTGCGCGTTGAAGAAGAACTGGCGCGCAATCTAGCAAACGCAAAACAGCACCCAACTGGCGCGAGTGAATTTTTCTGCCTCTCATGTGATGACGTAATACCCGAAGCCCGCCGCCGTGCGCTGCCGGGCGTTTCACTTTGCGTGACATGTAAATCAATTGATGAGCTGAAAAGCGCACATTTAAAAAACGCTACTCATGGTGACTCACATGAATAAAACCATCCTGAAATTTCCGGGTAGCAAAGTGCGCGTTATGGGTGAGCTATCGGCTCACCTGCCAGTCGGTAATCGTCTCGTTGAGCCGTTCGCTGGTTCCTGCGCAGTAATGATGAATACCGATTATCCGGAGTATCTGATCGCTGATATCAATCCGGAGTTAATCAATCTTTATCGTCAGGTCAAAGAGCACATCCGCCCGTTTATCGTTGTGGCGATGACGCTTTTCACTCAGAACAATACAGAAGAAAGCTATTACGGGGTGCGTAAGGAATTTAACAGCAACCCGGCGTTACCACTGCTGGAGCGTGCTGCACATTTCCTGTATCTGAATCGCCATGGTTATCGCGGCGTCTGCCGTTACAACCGTCGCGGGGATTTCAATATTCCTTACGGTCACTACGCGGCGCCATATTTCCCCCTGGCTGAAATCGAAGCGTTTGCCAAAAAAGCACAGCGTGCAACGTTCGTGTGCGCCACCTATCAGGAAACGCTCGCCATGGTTAAGGCCGGTGACGTGGTTTATTGCGATCCGCCTTATCACGGCACGTTTACCGATTATCACACCGGCGGTTTCACCGAAGACGATCAGCACTCACTGGCCTGTTACCTGCTGGGCGTTTCAGAGACTAACCCTGTTGTTGTTTCAAACAGCGACACCATGTTCACCCGCAGCATTTTCCGCGCATTCGAGATTACTAAAATTACAGTTGCCCGCTCAGTTGGTGTTAAGGCTGGCGATAAAAAGCGCGCCTCAGAAATTATTGCCGTTCGTAAATCCGATAATTCAAATAATGGGGTGGCAGCATGACAAGTTTTCACTTTTTGAAAATCTGGCCTGATTATTATCAAGATGTAATTAGCGGAATGAAGAGGGCGGAACTGCGAAAAAACGACCGTAATTATTCCGTTGGTGATTCATTAATTCTCAAAGAATATCGCCCTAAGACTCGGAAATTTACTGGATTAGAAGCACATGTATTAGTTACGCATATTACTGATGTCAGTGAATGGCTTCCGGGATATGTGATGCTTAGCATCGAGCGTTTGTGCTGGAGCAGGCAGTGATATCCAGTGAGCCATATGCTTACCCGTGGAACGCGCCACGGGAAGCAATCGCCAGCCCATATCCAACATATGAGGAAATGCATAGCCGCAATCAGATGATTGCGGCTTTAGTGCGTGCGCAGGAATTACTCGAAAAGCAGCCAACATTGGTGCAACTCGACGTTAAGCGCCGCATTAGTGATCTGGAAAAAACACAGGGTACAGCCCGTGCCAATGCGTATTTTACGAAAACATTCGTTGAGCGCACATTGCCACGCGTTGAAGTCGTCAGCGCTCAGTATCGCCTCGGTGATATGAGTGCCGGCACAATCAACATCTTCACCGACAACGGCGGGCAAAATATCGGCGCTGCAAGACCTGTAGGTGCACTGTGGGAGTTAATGCGCCGTTTTAACCGCCTGCCGGATATGGCAAGGGCGGATGTGGATTTGCTGGCGGGCGATGTTGCAAATTTCATCCTGGCTGAACTGGTGCAGGCGCATCAACAGGCCAGCGACGAGTCGGATTACAAATACACCCACCGCGTATATATGACCGCTGCCGCTATCACGCGCGAGCTGAATCAGACGCCGCCAAAGTGGGAAAAAGTCACATCACGCCTGTTTGACCCGGAAGAAGTTACCCCGGAAATCATGCGTATGCAGACGGAAAAATGGTGGAAGGGCAGACTGCGCCGCGTGGCTGCATCATGGCGTGAACATCTTCAGATTGCGCTGGCGAACGTCAGCAAAAAACACACCCCTTACGCCAGCAATATGACCGTTGCTGAGTGGCGTGAGCAAAAGCGCCGGACACGTGAGTTTCTGAAATCGCTGGAGCTGGAAGACGAAGAGGGCAACCGTATCAGCCTGATCGATAAATACGACGGCAGCGTAGCTAATCCGGCGATCCGTCGTTGTGAGCTGATGACCCGCATCCGTGGGTTTGAGAATATCTGCAACGATATGGGGTTTTTTGGTGAGTTCTACACCCTGACCGCGCCAGCCCGCTATCACGCCACAATCAAAACAGGCCACCGTAACCGCAAATGGAACGGCTCAAGCCCTGCCGATACACAGCGCTATCTCTGCAGTGTCTGGCAGAAAATTCGCGCCAAACTTCACCGCGAAGACATTCGTATTTTCGGCATCCGCGTTGCGGAGCCGCACCATGACGGCACGCCGCACTGGCACATGCTGATGTTTATGCGCCCTGAAGATGTGGATCAGGTGCGCCAGACAATCCGCGATTACGCCTATCAGGAAGACAGCGGCGAGCTGACCACGGATAAAGCCCGCAAAGCCCGCTTTCATGCTGAAGCTATCGATCCGGATAAGGGCAGCGCCACCGGATATGTGGCTAAGTACATTTCCAAAAACATCGACGGCTACGCGCTGGATGGTGAGTTGGACGACGAGAGCGGCAAAGAGCTGAAAGAGACTGCGCCAGCGGTTTCTGCTTGGGCTGCACGCTGGCACATTCGCCAGTTTCAGTTTGTTGGCGGTGCGCCGGTTACGGTCTACCGCGAGTTACGCCGCATGGCTGATAGTGAAACTGCCCACGGTCTTAGCGTTGAGTTTGCTGCTGCACACGACGCTGCTGATGCTGGCGATTGGGCAGGTTATGTCAACGCGCAGGGTGGCCCGTTCGTCCGCCGTGATGATCTGGCGGTTCGCACCTGGTATCAGGTAAGCGATGACGTCAACGAGTACGGAGAAGAAACCGTGCGCATCAAGGGTGTGTATGCAACCGAAGTCGGTGAAGACACGCCAATCCTAACCCGTCTGGCACAGTGGAAGATCGTTCCGAAGCGTGCCGTTGATTTTGATTTTGACCTTCAGGACGCGTCCGCGTCCTCTCGGAGTTCTGTCAATAACTGTACGGGAGGTTTGAGATCTAAGGATTCGAACCCACCGGAAAGTTTCGAAAAAATAGAGCTTGATGGCTTGAGTAAGAAAGAACGGCGCCAGCTTCTTGCCCGTATAAGGGCAGAGCAACCCAAAAAGCGGCATAAGAAGCTGCGGCGGTCAGACAAAATTGAGGCGGCTTGCGACAACGTTATTAGCCAGGTGAGAGATTTATGCGGTGAAACGATCAGTCGCGGGCTGGCTGTGCGCCTTATTGGTGGTACGCAAACAGAGATTGCAGGCCGAATGTTCTACAGCTCGGCTTATGGCGACCTGTTCCGACCAAAAATTGAGAAGAAAAAAGTTGGGGTATTAGAACGATTTAACCGTCTAGCTGAGTCTATCAGAGCAAAAAGTGCTCAATAATGGACTAAAGTAAACCAATAAGCGGCAATTGATAGACGCTGCTTTGCACGTATGGGTATCGTTAAGCACAGCGTAGAACCTTAAAGAAAGTTGTTTTGTATCAGCCAGATAAAAATCCCTTCTGCCATAGACAATTTTCTTTCTATACCTGTGAATGCTGTGCTACTGTATAAATACACAGTACATTTGGGGAGGGAAAATGACGGCTCAGGAATCAAGCCAGATGCATAAGAAAATGGCGTGCATGCAGTTCATTGCGGAAGTGTCTTTGATCGCTAACTGCAAGCCGTCTGACCTGAAACTGGCACTTACCATTATTGCTGAATTGGCAAACTCAGAGACTCATCAGGATTCTGATGACGATATCTTTTACGCTGCAGAATGAGGTTAACCCGTGCGAATTGAAATCATGCTCGATAAGAATCAAAAAATAAGCCAGTCGGTTATGAATGCTTTTCATGAGGAAGTCAGCAAGCGGGTATGCGCGCTGTTTCCTGAAACAATCGTGCGGGTCAGGCAGGGAAGTTATACCAATATTGAAATGCTGGGTTTCAGCCTGGACGAAGACAAGCGCCGCCTCAATGATCTGCTGCAAAACGTTTGGGAAGACGATAGCTGGATGCACTGAGTAAACGCTGCTGACGGCAAAAGCTTGATTTTGGCGGCGGCAGGGTTGAACAACGAGCACCGCGAGGCGTTAGGTTATGGCAAAGTCACCAGACAAATTCCAGATTATCTATAGGGGCGAAACGCTCACTTTCTACAAACCAGGTGAATGGGTTTTCTTTCAACGGGCGAAAGAGAACGGCGGCGGATACTGGTTAGGCAAGACATTCGATTTCGTTTTCATGCTGGAAATTCCGCACCCTGTTTCAATTGTTCAGGGGATGAAATTCATGAGTGAACAGGAAACACTGACAACGGTTAAACCCGACACAGTGGAAGATTTCAGGCTGGAATGAGCCATGCATGCATAAGACGCATGTTTTCGCATGCAGTACACACAGATAAAAACATCCGACGAGGCCGCAGCAGGCCTCGTTTTTTTTGGATCGTGCAAGTGCATTAAAAGCGACCTACGAAGCGGGCAGGCGTGGCGGGGATAGCATTGCGCGCGAGGGGTGCAAACATGTATGCGCAGGCTGCGCCAGCCAGACGGTGGCGGGCACACGTCACGACAGTGAACACGAGGAATCGAAACGGGAAAACCCTGCAAAACGCATCTGAGAGCGTTTGGCGGGGTTCAATCAGGGGGCAAAGTCACGGGCGTTTGGGAGGGCGTAGCGCTTTCCCTTTTGGCAAGACCAGCAGGCAGGGGCTGATAGCCCGGGCAGCCCATGCGATTAAAAACAACCGGGGTGCCAGTGCTGGCCTCGTTTTTTTTAGGATCTTGCAGGTGCATTAAAATCGAGCTACGAAGCGGGTAGGCGTGGCGGGGATAGCATTGCGCGCTGAGGGATGAGGAGGAAGATTTACGCCCTAAAAAAAGTGATGCCTAATACATAAAAGTGTGTAATTTTTGATGCGGCGAACTCAGAAGTGTGTAAAAATCATCTACCATAATAACTAGAACAAACTACGTTGCCGCTTAGGAGCTAACATGAACGAAAATTTGGTTTACGTGCTTGCTAAGGTACAGTTCGGCCGTATCACCGAAAGCAGGTTCAAAGAACGTGCCGACGCTGTCCAAGAAGCTTTGCGTAAAGAATATCCTATAGTAAACACCAATAACACGTTTACTACTTTTCAGTTTGATATTGTAAACTCAGGCGATAAGCAAGTTCAGCAATCCACTGAAAAGATTATTAACATATGCTCACCTAACCGTGATTGGGGTATCAGAATTTCGCATAGTTTTCTGATGTTGCATACGAAATCTTATGCAGGCTTTGAAAACTTCAGTGAAAGGATGAGTAATATTTTAAATATCGTTGAAAAGGAATTTGAACTTTATCATTCATCGTTTGTTGGATTTAGGTTTATAAATAAATTTCCACACGACGAATCTCATGATTTTAATAAAGTTTTTAGAAAAAAAGAGTTTGTTCAGCCAGATTTGGATTTGGAAGGTGTACTCAAAGCAGGTTCAAATCTATCAGCTCATTACGTGAGTGAATCAAACAACGTGATGATAAACTCCGGCGTTTCTATTGGAGGCCCTAAGATTCCAGCGGAGTTTGCAGATTTACCTAATGATTTGGGTTTGAAAGTTGGTGAGGTTCATGACGGAGTATGGGCTCATTTAGATATTGACAGTTTTTATGGCGAACCGGATAAGTTGAACGATTTTTCAGTGGAAGATATTTCTAATAAATATAGTGCTTTGAGGAAGCTGGCTAATGAAGCATATGCTCAGATTGTTTATGCTAAGCCGGCAGAGTAAAGAGAAACGGAGGTCAAAATGTCATACATAACTTATGGTCAAGCTGGTTATGCTACACCACAAGGATATGCAAATACTGAATCACGGAGAGTGAATACGGCTCAGAGCAGTGCAGGCGGATACGTTATGCCCGCAAGCAATACCACGAGCACTTCTTGGCTTGGGGCGAAATTTGCGAAAATTGCTTTGATTGCAACTTTGCTGTTTTCAACTGGCGGTCTGACTACTAATCAACATAGTGTTAGCGTAAAGGTTACTGAATCTTCCGTGAACGCTCGTTCGATTATTTTAAATGCTCAAGGTGAAGTAAATGAAAACAAAACTGCATCTCCTCAATTAAGCAATTTCCTTAAAGAGCAGTTTGGGTTCAAGACTGCACAATGGGCTGCTATTTTACAAGTTGAGAGAAAGACTTTATATAACTGGGAAAAAAACCCTGAAACTAAGATTCAAAATAAAGTCGTTGAAAGGTTAATGCTGCTTCAAAAGTTCTATGAGGGCATGGATAAGGAACATGCGATGTTTCTTTCTAAATTGACATTTGGAAAGCACAGTGACTCCGCATTCCTTAATGCTTTTAATGATGCGAACGTTTCATTTGAATCATTAATGGGTCTATATGACGAGCATTATATTGAAATTGATGGCTTATACAAAAGACTGAAGCATTCAGTATAAGAAAAGGGCTATTAGCAATGGTTACAGAACAAGTCAGAGATGGGTGGCTCAAAGATGGTTGGGCACGAGGTGCCTTTATCAAAGTTGAAGAAAATACCTGTTTTTTTGAGCAGTTGCCATCTATAGCCCAAGACAAAGTTAAAAGTGGGGAGGATGTCTATCTCTTCCCCATTTTAAATGATTGCGCGTTAGTAAATCGTTGCTTTAAAACGGAACCATGGGTGTATGCCATGGTTTGTTGGCAAAGCGATACACAACAGAAAGACTTTCTCTTTGCTAAAAATCCTAGGAGATATCACTTTCCGATTACAGTAGGGGGTGAGGATAAGCTTTTTGAAGTAATTGCATCAAACCTTGTGACGTTAGAAAGGGAGTTGATGTTTACATATGAACCAATAAAAAATATGCTTTGGCCTGACTATGGTTTAGACAGAATGCTTAACTGGGTTTCGGAAAGGTTCCGTACACCTACTTTTCCAGATAATTGGAATAGCAGAGTTAGTACTAAGGATAAGCAACTGAGGAAGCTTTGGAAAACTGATTCATTTGAACAGTGTTCTGGAGTTTATATCAGAATCGAACCATTTGCAGAGTTACCTGCCGACAAGGCCTACGATGTGTGGGTGTATTTCTGCCTTCCTGCAGAAATGAGCACTGCAGAGTATCGCAAATTTCAGCGAGATGGCGGCCCTGAGTTGCGAGAGCGATTGGGCGCAACATTATCCAATATAGAAAATATAAACGTAAAAGAAATAGATTGGATTTCCGAAAACGACTTCACCAAGCGGGATGAAAGAGTGTATAAGCGGTGGGTTTTAGAATATTTTAGTTACAGTTCTTCAGATGAAGCGGAAACTCCACCTGAATTTAGTATACATACAGCATAAAGCCTTATATGGACTTCTTTCACTTAATCACTAAGGCTGTATTCTTTAAATTTTATTACTTCAATTTCTAACCAATTATTTATTTCTTTAAACCTCTCTTGAAGAGGGGTTAATTCATTACGTACAAATACCTGAGACGCCTTTACCGCATCACCAAATCCGCTAGTGTTGTCGGGGATGATGCCCATCATCTGAGGTGGCACGCGGTGCGCACTTAACAAGTCGTCTCGGCTGGCTTTCTTGATGTTGAAGAAATCGTCTTTCGTCGCCACTTCGCTGAGCGGCAGAATCTTGATGCCGTCCGGCTTGCCGTTGGGTGCGTACATGAACAGGTTGCGGAAGTTGCCGATCCCTTTCGTGTCGCGCATCGCCTGACGCATCCGGTCGATATCACTGCTGCTCTGCGCCGCGTCGGTCATATACAGGATGTAACCCGCGTGCGCACCGTTCTGGTAATACTTGCGGCGGAACAGCGTAGCCGCTTCATTCAGCCAGGCGGAGTTAAGCGCGCTCAGATATTCCGGCAGGCCGTAAAGCTCCTGATTAATATCCGGTTCGATAAGGTGGAACACCTGATCCGCCTCAAACTGATGCGCCTCTTTCCATTCATTCACAAACCAGTAAACGCCATCCTGCACGCCACGTGACCTGCTCCCCGTTGATTAATACACCGCGATGTTAGTAATGTCTTCATAAGTCACATGAGGACGTCCCCATGAA
>NZ_JAERJM010000030.1:0-14233 GCF_018257655.1 Pantoea sp. JGM49
ACAGAAGAAAAACGAAAAGACCATTTGAGTTGTTATCGGTTATTCCTTTGTGAACTTTACAGAAAGTAAAAAAATAATTCGGAATCATAAAATCAACTCATCACCTAATCCATAAAAATAGCTTAGGCAATCGTTTGCATCACTATTGCTGTAATTTATTTATATCATTGCAATAGCTTAAGACAAGAGCTGACAGGTCAGACGAATACTGATCCTCCAGTGTTCTACTGCATGCTGCGCCATCCGCTTCTGGACTGATAGCTTCAAAACTTGTTTGCCATCGCTCCCTGAATAATTTCGGCCTTCAGACGGTCTCCGGCATACATTTTTTCAGCCGACGGTTTTCTTCTTCAAGCTCTTTCGGTCGGCTCATCCGTCCCACGTCCATCCCGCCAACCTTTAATCGCCATTTAAGAAAAAGTGTCACTGCTGATGCCATGATCCCGGCACAATTCAGGCACCGGGTTCCCCACCTAAGCCTGTTTTAGAATGGTAATGATCTGCCTGTCAGTAAAACGTGATCGCTTCATAGAAATCCCCTGCATTCAGGTTAGGAGAAAATTCTACTTATACATGCACTGGTTTTTTGGGGGAATTACTAAATCTGTCGTAATCGTCTCCTACAATGATCTGATTGGTAAGAAGTCTTAGTGAGTATCATGCGTTCAATTCTACAGGCTTAAAGAATTGAATTGTCGGCTATGAGCGAGAAGTGGAAGCTTAGGCCCCCAATTACTGCATCACTGACAATGAGGGTTCTGAACATTGGGAGCAAGTCAGCCGCACTGGGCGAATAGTGTCAGAGAGGATTTATGTGCATCTGTCTGATGCGAACTTTTTATGCGGCATGACAGCTGATATCAATGAAAAAAAAGCTCAATCTTAGGGAAAAGATTGTCTTGCTGGAGACGTTGATACGCCTTTCAGACGTATCAATCCAAAAAGATGTAATACCGAATAAAGAAGTATTTGTTACCCCGTGAACATTAATACGCTACTCCGATCTGGGCTCGATGGTGAACGGGTGTCTCAATTTCGTCCAGAATAGCGCGTGCATAGTCGATACCACTTATTGACGATTTTCCATCAGCATCAAAGAGGGCGACTTCGCCACCTTTTCGATAATGTCCCCGATCGGTGCCAGGCATCCATGCAGAGAATTCCATCGCCGGTGATACAAACAGCCAGTCCAGCCCTGACGAGTCCGAGATCAGGTCGTTAAGGACATCCAGATTTTCCTGTGCTTCTGCAATAATCTCAGGTGGAGTGTCTGTCGGAAAATTTTCATCTTCGAGCATACGTGGTGAACCTTCAGCTCTTCTCAGGCAGGAAAAACCACCCACGAGGACTAAACGTGTTCCTGATTTTGCGGCCTGCACCGCAACCTTTTTATAGTTACGGGCCAATGTTCCTGCATTTTCGGCACGTGGTGATAATGCACCCACAATGACATCAACATTGTCAAGTTTAAGTTCGCTCTCATCAATGTTAAGCGGGAAATAATTCACGCCTGGTATGGAGTCATCAGGAGTTTTACGACTGATGACCGTTACATGATGCCCCCGTTTTACTGCTTCACGTGTTATCGCTGAACCGGCATACCCTGTTCCTCCAAGCACACAAATTTTCAGAGTCTTTTGCATATTTTTTCCTCATAGCAGACGATACATAGAATGTTGCTGAACAGCGATCCGTTGAAAAAGGGTCAGAATAATGATAATCACATTGCAGTCTATATTTGTTACCGAGTCTATATGAGGTTTTTGCGGGCCGCAATTAGGCATATTTTTATTACCTGGTCATATAAAAATGACCATCAGGAGGCACGTTTGGGCGAAAAAACGAATATTCTTCCTCCAGAAGACAGCAGCCGCGATCAGCCGTGTGTAATTAGAGATGTGATTGACAGCGTGGGTGATCGCTGGAGTTTACTGACGCTGGGTCATCTTGCCAGAAGCCCCCTACGTTTTGTTGCTCTCCAGCGGGCTATAGGTGATATCTCAAAACAGGTCTTATCGCGCACACTGAAACGACTTGAAGAAGATGGTTTTATAAGTCGGACTGTACACTCAGGCAAACCGCTACAGGTTGTTTACGCTCTGACTGAAATGGGGCATTCCTTTATAAATCCTCTGCAGGCCTTGCTGAACTGGGCAAAAGAGAATCAGGACACCATTACCGATGCGCGTGAGAAATTTGAACTGAAGTATGTTCCAGATGACCGTCAACCCCACGACCTCTCAAAAGCATGACAGCCATTAATACCCTTCTAAGTACCCCTGCAAAAAGGATTATTAATTTTGAGAGGGCCCTTGGCACACTGCCGCCGTTCAGATCGGACTTCGTTATGAGGTGTGTGCTATACGCCAATGCTACCTGCATATTCCTGCCGGAAAAACCTCAAAGGCCTTTGTGAAACCGGTGGGGGTCGTGGTGAAAAAATACATCGACCTCAGGCTGAACGAGCGCCCAGCAGAACAGGCTATGCTCACCGACGAGCGGACTGGTGAGAAAGTTCAGTTTTTGATTCAGTATCGCGGTAAGCCTTCCGGCGGCGCAATCCTCCACTAAACGGTTATACCAATGCTCTGCTCACACGCGGGTGTGCCTTTGCAAGACAGCGTAAGAATGATTAAAAGCCTCCGGGGACGTGCCTCAGCGGTGAAAGCACTGGCCAGCGTCCCTCATGGCATGTCGCTGTATGAACTAATGCAGTGGAGCGGGCATGCGACGCCTCAGTCCACCATGCACTTTATGCGTATTTGCCCGACGCAGCTGGCCCTCTCGTTCGTCAAATCGGGCCGAATCGCTCATATGACAAGCATGCTGAATGACAACGATCCGGAAGCTGCCAGCCTGTCCGGAATCGCGACGTACTATGACCTGGATGATTAATACTGCACGATCCCTTTCTGGAGCAGTTGTCAGCACCGGATGGCCTTTATTGGCTGCGATTTTAACCTGCTTAAGCTAAGCGCGAGTTCACCATCGAAAGCAAAGCCTCTGTCCGGCGTTATCTTAAAGAAGTCCCTCTCACGCCTGATGAAAAAGCCTTCGTAGAGCAGGATGCTGAAAAAATTAAACAGTCCATCACGCGGATAGAAGTCCGCACCAAAAAAGTGAAGCGGACCTGCGTCTTCCACAAAACATATGCAGGCAGATATCAGACCTTTGCGGCAGGTCAAAGGCTGGTTATCACAAAGTGAAAGCAGCCAGCATTAGTTGGACTAAAGCCATATTTCCATTATTCTGGAAATATGGTTTAAAGGAGAATGATATGGACGTAAACACCGCAGCGACTGCCCTGCGCGAGCTGGGACATCCGACGCGTATCAACGTCTACCGGGAACTGGTCAGGGCTGGTCATGAGGGGCTTCCGGTAGGTGAGTTGCAGAAGAGACTCGGCATTCCGGCTTCTACGCTCAGCCATCATATTTCTTCGCTGATGTCTGCCGGGCTGGTCAGCCAGGAGCGGCAGAGCCGCACCCTGTTCTGCAGGCCGTGCTACGCACAGCTTGAACAGCTGATGGCCTTTCTGACGGAGGAATGCTGCGCCGGCAGCAGCTGAAGCCTGTCACCCGTGACTACGCAGGAAAATACACCACAGTGAAAAACATAATTAATGGCCTGAAAAATATTGATCCCGCCCTTCTGGAAGCGCCACTGACGGAAGAGAAACTGCAGGCCCCGGAAGTGGCACACCCGCCCCGCATTCTTATGCTTTACGGCTCGCTGCGGGAACGCTCTTACAGTCGTCTGGCGACGGAAGAAGCCGCCCGCCTGCTGACCGCGATGGGCGCCGAGATAAAAATCTTCACCCCGTCTGGCCTGCCGCTAACAGACGACGCCCCGGAAACGCACCCCAAAGTTGCAGAGCTACGTGAACTGGTTCTCTGGTCTGAAGGCATGGTCTGGTGTTCACCGGAGCGTCACGGTGCCATGACCGGCATCATGAAGGCGCAGATTGACTGGATCCCCCTGACGTCAGGGGCAGTCCGGCCTTCTCAGGGTAAAACCCTTGCAGTTATGCAGGTGAGCGGTGGTTCACAGTCGTTCAACGCTGTAAACCAGATGCGCATTCTTGGCCGCTGGATGCGTATGATCACGATTCCGAACCAGTCATCCGTGGCAAAAGCCTGGGCTGAATTCGGGGAAGACGGCCGCATGAAGCCTTCCCCGTATTATGACCGCATTGTCGATGTCATGGAGGAGCTGATGAAGTTCACTCTGCTTACGCGCGGCCGTAGTGAATATCTGACCGATCGCTACAGCGAAAGGAAAGAGAGCGCAGCGCAGCTTTCTGAGCGGGTAAACCAGCGCAGCATATGAAGAAAGCCGGCATCTGCCGGCTTTTCACTTTCAGTATTTCGTTCTGTCGGCAGCACGCGTCAGGGGTTTACCCGGTTGCCGTGCTCATCAGTCACTTTTTCGCCGTCTTCTTTGGTAAATGCTCCCTGCTGTGGTTCCGGCAGAATGTCCAGAACCACTTCAGACGGGCGGCAGAGTTTTGTACCAAGCGGGGTCACGACCACCGGCCGGTTGATGAGGATGGGATGGGCCTGCATGGCATCCAGCAGCTCATCATCGCTGAACCTGTCGTCTGCCAGACCGAGATGCTCGTACGGCTCGGTGTTTTTACGCAGCAGAGCGCGTACGCTGATGCCCATGTCCTCAATCAGTTTTTTTAGCGTTTCCCGGGTTGGTGGGGTTTCCAGATACAAAATAACCGCTGGCTCTGCGCCGCTGTTGCGGATAAGCGCCAGGGCGTTACGGGACGTCCCGCAGTCCGGATTGTGGTAAATGGTAATGTCAGACATAAGTGATACTCCGTTAACGAGCGGCGTGAACGCAGCCCCGGGGGTTCAGGTTAAACAGACAGGCGCAGGGCCAGCGCGGCCAGCGTCACAAAAAGTACCGGCAGGGTCATCACGATGCCTACGCGGAAGTAGTAGCCCCAGCTGACGGTAATGCTTTTCTGCGCCAGCACGTGCAGCCAGAGCAGGGTCGCCAGGCTGCCAATGGGAGTAATTTTCGGGCCCAGGTCGCAGCCGATGATGTTGGCGTAAATCATGGCTTCCTTCACCACCCCCTGAGCGGAGCTGCCGTCAATGGAAAGCGCACCGACCAGCACGGTGGGCATGTTGTTCATCACGGAAGAAAGCACCGCCGTCAGGAAACCCGTGCCGAGCGTAGCGCCCCAGATGCCGTGCTCTGCGAACCGGTTAAGGGCGGCGGAGAGGTAGTCCGTCAGGCCGGCGTTGCGCAGGCCATATACGACGAGGTACATGCCCAGCGAGAAGATGACTATCTGCCAGGGCGCACCTTTTAATACCTTTCCGGTATCAATAACGTGCCCTTTCCGGGCAACCCGCCAGAGAACAAATGCCGCCACCGCCGCGACCAGGCTGACCGGCACGCCAAGCGGCTCCAGTCCAAAAAAACCGGCCAGAAGCAGGAGCAGCACCAGCCAGCCAGTTTTAAAAGTGCGCATGTCACGGATAGCTTCCTGTGGCGTTTTCAGCTTCGCCAGGTCATAGGTTGCCGGAATGTCTTTGCGAAAAAACAGATGCAGCATCACAAGCGTGGCCGCCACGGAGGCGATGTTCACAGGCACCATGACGGACGCATACTCGCTGAACCCCAGCTTAAAGAAATCCGCCGTGACTATGTTGACCAGGTTCGACACGATGAGAGACAGACTGGCAGTATCGGCGATAAAACCGGCCGCCATTACAAATGCCAGCGTAGCCCCGGGGCTGAAGCCCAGCGCCAGCAGCATGGCAATAACGATCGGCGTGAGGATGAGGGCCGCTCCGTCATTGGCAAACAGCAACGCTACGGCTGCGCCCAGCAGGACAATGTACGTGAACAGAAGCCTCCCTTTGCCGCCACCCCAGCGGGAGACATGCAGCGCTGCCCACTCGAAAAAGCCGGACTCATCCAGCAGCAGGCTGATGATAATCACCGCAATAAACGTGGCCGTGGCGTTCCAGACAATCTGCCAGACAACCGGGATATCCCCGATATGCACCACGCCGGTCAGCAGCGCCAGCGCGGCCCCGATACTGGCACTCCAGCCAATACTGAGTCCTTTCGGCTGCCAGATAACCAGTACCAGCGTCAGGACAAAAATCGCACCCGCCAGAAACATACACACTCCTTTGATAAAGCGCCCGTCAGAATGAGGACAATAAAACTAAAAAATATATACGATAAAACACATGTGTATGGTTAAATTTTTAAATGCAGACAGGTTTGCCGTTTGTTGTTGCGTTATCCCGCTCAGCCTGCCGACTGAGGCGCAGAATCTCATCCCGCTGGCAAAGATAAGCCTGTTCAATTACGGCTGCTGCCCAGGCGGGCATGTGAGGCGACAGCCGGTAATGAATCCACTTACCCTCTCGCCTGTCGATGAGCAGGCCGCCTTCTCTGAGTAAAGCCAGATGCCGGGATATCTTGGGCTGGTTTTCTTTCAGTATAAGCGTCAGCTCGCACACACAGAGTTCGCCTTTATCACGCAAAAGCAGGACGAGATTTAAACGCGTTTCGTCAGACAGTCCCTTGAAAAGCTGAAGAGGAGAAAGCTGTGGCATGATAGTTCCCGATATCAGGCTTAAAAAAATCAGTGTGACTTTTAACCTGCAGGGCGTCAACACAAATTCATAGATTCACATATGTTAATCCGGAGCAGCGCCGCTTGCGTCTGATGCGCCATGCGCAGACTTTTTTACGCTTCTGCTGCAGTCACCGATCCTTATTGAGGGCAGAAACATTGACCTCTCACCGCTTTCGTTTATAGTTTAGCGCCTGTCCTGATAAGATCGGGCTTCGCCGTCAGTGCAACTTCGCAGGTTCCACTGGCTTAATTCAGTCCTGAAGGCACCTTATTGCCATAAAGGAGAACTTAAAAAACCATGCGTCTTACGCCACCCTGAGTAGTACCCCTTCTCTGTCGCACTGAGTAGTCTCAGTCGCGCACTCAAAAACATCCCGTCTGCGGATGTGCTTTTTCGTATCTAAAATTTTTGCCCTCACGGGCTGACTGTATTCAAAATCTGAGAAATTATTATGCTGCTGTCCTCGACGCGTAAGGACTGGCTGGGCAACGTCCGTGGTGACGTGCTCGCCGGTATTG
Organism: Pantoea sp. JGM49; assembly: GCF_018257655.1. Classification (NCBI taxonomy): domain Bacteria; kingdom Pseudomonadati; phylum Pseudomonadota; class Gammaproteobacteria; order Enterobacterales; family Erwiniaceae; genus Pantoea; species Pantoea sp. JGM49. The sequence goes on from NZ_JAERJM010000030.1 coordinate 7,136, forward strand.
TCGTCGCGCTCGCGCTCATTCCTGAAGCGATCGCGTTTTCCATCATTGCCGGAGTTGACCCGCAGGTCGGCCTCTACTCGGCGTTCTGTATTCCCGTGGTGATGGCCATTTTTGGCGGACGCCCCGCCATGATTTCATCCGCGACCGGCGCCATGGCGCTGCTGATGATAACCCTGGTGAAAGACCACGGCCTTCAGTATCTGCTTGCTGCCTCCGTGCTGACCGGCGTCATCCAGCTGATAGCCGGCTACCTGAAGCTCGGCAGCCTGATGCGCTACGTGTCGCGCTCGGTCGTAACGGGCTTCGTCAACGCGCTGGCCATTCTGATTTTCATGGCGCAGCTTCCGGAGCTGACCAACGTGACCTGGCACGTTTATGCGCTCACCGCCGCCGGTCTGGCAATCATTTACCTCTTTCCGTATCTCAATAAAACCATTCCCTCTCCGCTGGTCTGCATCGTGGTGCTGACCGCCATCTCCATGTGGCTGCACCTGGACGTGCGCACCGTGGGCGACATGGGCAAGCTACCGGATAGCCTGCCGGTGTTCCTTATCCCGGACATTCCGCTGAACCTGGACACGTTGCTGATAATCCTGCCTTACTCCGCCGGCCTTGCCATTGTGGGGCTGCTGGAATCTATGATGACCGCCACTATTGTGGACGATATGACCGATACCCCGAGCGATAAAAGCCGCGAGTGCAAGGCGCAGGGCATCGCCAACGTCTGCACGGCGTTTATCGGCGGCATGGCGGGCTGCGCCATGATCGGTCAGTCGGTGATTAACGTGAAGTCCGGCGGGCGCGGGCGCCTCTCCACCCTGACAGCCGGGCTGGTGCTGCTCTGCCTGATTATCTTCCTCCGTGACCAGGTATCGCAGATCCCGATGGCGGCACTGGTCGCGGTTATGATCATGGTCTCCATCGGCACCTTCTCCTGGCGCTCAATTACCGACCTGCGCCGCCATCCGCTGTCGACCAGCGTGGTCATGCTGGCAACCGTGGTCGTGGTGGTGGCCACCGACAATCTGGCCTTCGGCGTGCTGACCGGGGTGTTGATTGCCTCGCTTAACTTTGCCACTAAAGTGGCGCGCTTCATGACTGTCAAATCCTCACTGGAGGGCGAGACCCGGACCTATACCGTGATCGGCCAGGTCTTTTTTGCCTCCGCCGATCGCTTTATGAGCCATTTCGACTTCCGAGAAGCAGCAGAGCGCGTGGTCATTGACGTCACGCATGCCCTTTTCTGGGACATCACCTCCGTGAGCGCGCTGGACAGGGCGGTAATCAAATTCCGCCGCGAAGGCACTGAGGTGGAAATACTCGGCATGAACGACGCCACCCGCACCCTGGTTGACCGCTTCGGCGTGCATGACAAGCCGGAAGAAGCGGAAAAACTGATGGGCGGTCACTAAGCGACAGGAGATTAAGCTATGAACAATACCGTTGTGGCCTGCGTGGACGGTTCGCCGTCAACCGGGCCGGTCTGTGACTACGCGGCGTGGGCTGCCGCCGGCCTTTCTGCGCCGCTGGCCCTGCTGCACGCGCTGGAAAAAGACGGTCATCCGGCCGTCTCTGACCTGAGCGGCAGCATTGGCATCGACAGCAAAGAGCTGCTGACCGAAGAGCTGGTGCGCGTGGAGGGTGAGCGCAGCCACCTGCTCATGGCGCAGGGTAAAGCCATTCTGGCCGGTTGCGCGGAGCGACTGGCCCGTGCGGGAATTCCGGAAGTGCGCCAGCTGCAGCTGCACGGCGCGCTGGATGAAATCCTTGCCGGGCTGGATGACGTCAGGCTGATGGTGCTTGGCCGGCGTGGTGCGGAACACACCGTGGGCAGCCAGCTGGAAAGCGTCATCCGCCTGCAGAAAGAGCCCGTGCTGGTCGTGCCGGAAACGTTCAGCGCGCCATCCCGCGTGCTGTTTGCCTGGGACGGCAGCGAGGCCAGCCGCCGAAACCTGACCCGTCTGACCGTGAGCCCGCTGCTTCGCGGCCTGACCTGCCATGTCGTGATGGTGAACGGCGATGATGCTTCACTTCTTGATGCTAAGCTGATACTGCAGGCGGCTGGCATTGATGCAGAGTCCCGGATGATTCAGGATGAATCTGTTTCTCGCGGCCTGTGCCGTTACGCAGAGGAGAACGGAACGGACCTGATCGTAATGGGGGCATGGGGACACTCCCGGCTGCGCCGGTTCTTTATCGGCAGCCACACCACCTCAATGCTGGCTGAAAGCCGTCATCCGCTGCTGATGCTGCGTTAAACTTTACGGGCCTGAAAACCCAGGCCCTTTTCATAACGCGCCTCCGGGACTGATGTTCCGGAGGCGTTCATTTACGCGGCACCTCTTTCAGTCGCGCTCAGGGAATACCATGCGTCAGCTGTTTCGCTTTATGTATCAGCATGGCAGCCATCTCGCCTTTGGCGCGATACTGATGGCAATGTCGAGTTTCGGCCAGACTTACTTCGTCTCGCTTTACGGCCAGGATCTGCGCCAGGCCTTCGGGCTCAGCGACGGCGGGCTGGGCGGACTGTATGCCGCGGGCACAGTGCTAAGCGCCGTCACGCTGACCTGGGCGGGCCGGCTGATTGATTACACCACCACCCGGCGGTTTACCCTGGCCGTTACCCTGCTTCTGATGACGGCGTGCCTGCTCGTATCCGGTGCGCAGGCGGCATGGATGCTCTGTGCAGGCTTTTACCTGCTTCGCCTCGGCGGCCAGGGGCTGATGGTGCACACCGCACTCACTGCGACTGCACGCCAGTTTCCGCTTGATGCCGGCAAGGCGCTGGGCGCTATCGCGCTGGGCCTGTCGCTGGCGCAGGCGCTGTTTCCGGTCGCGGCCGTGCAGATTAACCATCTGACGGGATGGCGCATGGCCTGGATGATAAACGCTGCGGTCCTGGTTACCGGTGTTGCGCTGGCTGTCACCTGTCTTCCGTGCGCTGCCGAAAAGCCGATGCGAACGTTCAGGAAACGGGGTGCAGAGAAGGTTCGCGAAACGTCAGTATGGAAAAACAGGAACCTGCTGCTGGCTCTGCCGGCGGTGCTGGCGTCACCTTTCATCACGACGGGCTTCTTTTTCCATCAGGCGCGGCTGGCAGAGGAGAAAGGATGGGCACTGTCATGGGTTGCAGGGTGGTTTATTGCCTACGCGATAACGCAGGCGGTTTCCCTGTTATCATTTGGTCCGCTTATAGACCGGTTGAAGCCACGCCGTCTGCTGCCGTGGTTTCTGCTGCCGCAGGGCGCTGGCATGCTGGCGCTGTGGCTCAGCAGCAGTCAGTGGGTCACACCGTTTTATCTCATCATGACCGGCGTATCGTCAGCCATTGCGTCAACGCTGGCGACCGCGCTGTGGGTACAGCTGTTTGGCCCCGCGCAGCTGGCAAAAGTGCGATCGGCCGTTGAGGCAGGTACTGTAATTGCCAGCGGCGCCTCCCCGGTCATCATGGGTGTGCTGATTGATCATCATGTCACTCTCAGAATACAGGCACTGATGTGCCTGATCTTCATTCTTGCTGCCAGCCTGGTCGCAACCCAGGTTCAGGTAGCCAGCCCTGAGGACATAAATAGTTAAATGCGGGACTTATGACAATCCAAAGTGCAATAATTAAATTCAACTATCTACCAAAGTGGATAACGTCCGCTTCACGCCCTGAGACATTCGACAAGCTTTTTATGGCACCAGTAAGGGCGAGTGTCGCGCTTGGAGAGCCAGCAAATACTTCGCTTCATCGTACTGGGTTCTTGTTTTCCAGCAGCGGTAGATGATCCTTATCCATTTGAAGGCAAGAGCCCGGATTGCAGACTGGTGAGATTTTCCTTTTTCTCACATTCCCTGATAATACAGCTTGGCCAAGTATAATCAGTTAACCGTGTTGGCAGCCCATTCAACAAAGGTCTGCCTGACGAACCTGGCACACTGCCATCTCCAGTGAACCCAGGATTTCTGTCCACTTCTTTCTGTCACCGGTGCAATAGCTGCGTAGTTTTAAATTTCTTCAGCGCTGTTAAACCGGTCACGGTTATCACCAAGTGCAGCAAGCATACGTGGGGGCCATACACGGCCCCATGCCTGGGAGCGATTTGAACAGAGTTGCATCTGGCAATGTGTCAAACTCTAGTGGTCAACTAAAACTGGCCACCGTGTTAGAGTTTTTCCAATATCTGTTTTCCGATTCGTTTGGTGTTAACCCACCGTTATATTCATGCGGCCTGAGCACACTGTAATACCCAACGATATAGTCCGTTATTGCGTGGACTGCATCGCTGAAGCTTACGTAACCCGCCACCGGCACCCATTCGTTCTTCAGACTCCTGAAGAATCGCTCCATTGGGCTATTATCCCAGCAGTTTCCGCGCCGACTCATACTCTGTTTGATCCGGTACCGATGAGTCGGCTGCTGGCAACTGATCAGCCTCAGCTCTTTCATGAGTCTGCCAGCGAGCCAGCGCCCGATCTGGTAGCCTCTCTGAATGACCATTGTGGCGATGCTTCTTGCTCCGGCAGAACCGTGGCTGATGCCATGTAGCTCAAGTACATGACTGCGTAATACAGCCCGTTTGCCGTCTGGCTTTTCAGGACGGTTTTTCCAGTATTTATAGCTGCGGCGATGAACCCCGAACACGTGGCAGAGAGTAACCACAGGATAACGCGCCCTGAGTTTCCCGATTATCGAGAACTGTTCAGGAAGTTTGACATCAAGAACGCGGCAGCCTTTTTAATATTTCGTTGTCCATTTCAATACGTTGAAGTTTTTTCTTTAGCTCACGTATTTCGATTTGTTACGGCGTAATTGGGAAGGCTTTTGGGGTTTTGCCCTGACACTCATCACGCAGTTGTTTGACCCATTTCGTCATCGTGGAAAGACCCACATCCATAGCACTGGCAGCGTCAGAGACGGTGTAGTTTTGATCGACAACCAGCGAGCGGATTCGCGTTTGAATTCAGGACTAAAATTTCTTCTTTTCATTGGTGCACCTGTGTTGTTCTGCGGTGAGCATATCCCCTCTGTTCAGGTGGCCAAATTCAGTGAACCACTACAGGTAGAGCGCCGTAATGCGTCCCTGCCCGTCAGTGGCTCCCTGACTTAACCTGATCCATTCCTCCCCCTGCTTTCTGTCCAGCTCGACCTCGATCCCTGCCGTCGGCACGCCGGTCTGGAGATTCAGCACGTGCACGCTGAGCGGATTTTTCATTTCTGCGGCAAAGCCGGTCGCACTTATCACACCCGGCGCGCCACCCAGTAAATAATGCTGCCATTTCATCTTATCTTCCTTCTGGTTAACGGACGCGCTAAGGATAAGCGCGCCAGAAGGAAATTGGATACATCCTGCTGAAAGATAAGAAATTTCGCAGAATAGCGTAGTCATTAACTGGCTTACACCGTATAAGACTGCTGAGCAAAAAGAGACACCGGTTTTAGATCCCTAAGGACAAAAAAGTCTGGCTCAATGCATGAGCCTGACCATGAGTGACAACAAATAATGCGCTTTAAACTTTAAACATTTCCACCGTTCCACGTAACACCAGGGCTTGTCCTGCCAGTGATTGCGAGGCCGAAGAAGACTCTTCGACTAAAGCTGCATTACTTTGCGTCACTGAGTCCATCTGGGTAACCGCAATGCCAATTTGCGTGATACCCTGCATCTGTTCAGCTGAAGCCCTGGAAATATCGTCCATGGATGATGCCAGTTCACCGACCATATTGACGACTTTCAGTATGCTCTGTCCCGTTCCGTTTGCGACCACGACGCCGCTCTCAACCTGCTCTACCGCTTGCTCAATTAACGTTTTTATTTCCTTAGCAGCAGTGGCACTCCGTTGAGCAAGTGTTCTCACCTCACCTGCGACAACGGCAAATCCTCGTCCCTCTTCACCTGCACGCGCCGCCTCTACGGCAGCATTGAGCGCCAGGATATTGGTCTGAAATGCGATACTTTCAATGACAGAGGTAATATCTCTGACTTTTGTGGCGCTGGAGGTAATTTCATCCATGGTAGTGGACATACGTTGAACATCCTTTTCACCCACATGCGCAAGCTTAGCCACATCACGAGCGAGTTCTGCTGTGAGCTGCGCACTGGTTGTATTATTTTTCACCGTAACGGTCATCTGTTCCATTCTGGCGGCGGTTTCCTGTAATGCAGCTGCTTGTTCCTCAGTACGTGAAGAGAGTTCGGTATTTCCTTCCGCTATTTCACCTGCCGCCATCGCAACCGAACCGGCGCTGTTTTTAATGTCACTGACCAACTGGCGTAGGTCAGTCTGCATGGCAGAAAGAGAAGCAAGCAGGCTGGTTTGATCTCCCGGCCTTAGCGTGACCGTTGTGGTAAGATCACCAGCGGCAATCGCTGCCGTTATGGCCTGAGCCTGCGAGGGTTCACCACCGAGTTGCTTCATCAGACTGCGCATGATTAACCACGCGGCCAGGAGAGAAATAATTAACGTCATTGCACCCAGTACCCCGAGGATAAACATGAGTTTGCTGACATAACTTCCCGCATTTTTTACCGCGGCATCGCTTTCCTCGAGCTGAACAACCGTCAGTTCTTTTAACGCCGTTAATAACTGTCCCTGAATCGGTCTGACCGTCTGCATGAGATACCGAATAGTCTCCTGCTGCTTATTCTGCAACCCTAATGAAGCTGCCTGACTGAGAACCGAAAAAGTTTCAGCTCTGAGTGCGGTGACTTTATTAAAAAAAGCCTGCCCCCTTTCGGTAGCATATTTTGCCTGGAGCGAGTCGAGTTTCTGCAGCGTCTCGTCAAACTGCAACTGCTGAGATTCAAGACGCTTATTTTCAACTTCCATTTCTTCATAATTAGTCAGCAACGCGATATTGCGCACGGCAATACCCATGTCTCTAATGTTACCGTAAAGCGCCATACCCAGTTGATATTTCTGCATGTTGACGTTGACCGTCTTATCCAGTTCATCCCGGGAATCAGACAAACCTTTATACGCAATCGAAATGCTTAGCATAAAAAGAACAATGAGCAAGCCAAAGCTCAACATAAGACGGGTGGAAACTTTCATTTTAAAACTCCCATGGTTAAAAAAGAGTTATCGGATGCAAATCTTTAGACTTTATAAATA
>NZ_JAERJM010000031.1:0-9502 GCF_018257655.1 Pantoea sp. JGM49
AAAATCATGTCCGACGAACATTTCCAGCAGGGTGGCACCAACATCCACTATCTGGAGAAAAAACTCGGCCTGCACGAGAAGTAATCGCAGCGCAGAGCAAACAAAGGCCGGTTAATCCGGCCTTTTTCATTTTTGTTACCGTTGAGGTTGCATGATGGATTGGCGTTTTTTACAAGCGAACAAAGAGGCGCGCTGGGCATTTTATCTGACGCTGGCGTACCTCGCCGTCTGGGGCCTAAGTGCCTGGCTAGGCGGCAATGAGAGCGGCATCACCGGATTACCGCACTGGTTTGAGCTCTCCTGCATTTTCGCCCCGCTGCTATTTATCGTCCTTTGCTGGGTGATGGTTCGCCTGTTGTATCGCGACATGTCGCTTGAGGATCAAGATGGACAGTGAAATCATTCTGCCGCTATTAGCCTATCTGGTCTTGATCGCCGGTTTATCGGTGTTTGCGATGCGCAAACAGCGTCAGGGCAATTTCCTCACCGAATACTTCCTCGGCAGCCGTTCGATGGGTGGTTTTGTGCTGGCCATGACGATTACCTCCACCTACATCAGTGCCAGTTCGTTTATTGGCGGGCCGGGTGCTGCCTATAAATATGGTCTTGGCTGGGTATTGCTGGCGATGATTCAGGTGCCGGCGGTGTGGCTCTCGCTCGGTGTATTAGGAAAGAAATTCGCCATTCTCGCGCGCCGCTATAACGCTGTGACGCTGAATGACATGCTATATGGCCGCTACGGCAGCACACTGCTGATTTGGCTCTCCAGTATTAGCTTATTAGTGGCTTTTGTTGGCGCAATGACCGTACAGTTTATTGGCGGTGCACGCTTGCTGGAAACCGCTGCGGGTATTCCTTACGACACCGGCTTATTAATTTTTGGTGGCACCATCGCGCTGTATACCGCGTTTGGCGGCTTCCGTGCCAGCGTACTCAACGATGCAATGCAAGGCCTGGTAATGCTGGTCGGCACCTTCCTGCTGCTGTTTGCCATTATCCATCAGGCGGGTGGACTCGAAACGGCCGTGACGAAACTGCGCACCATCGATCCCCAACTCGTGTCGCCGGAAGGTGTTGGCAACGTCATTAATCCGACATTCCTGAGTTCTTTCGCCGTGCTGGTCTGCTTTGGCGTGATTGGTTTGCCGCATACTGCGGTGCGCTGTATCTCCTATAAAGACAGTAAAGCCATGCATCGCGGCATCATTCTGGGCACCATCGTCGTGGTGATTCTAATGCTCGGCATGCATCTGGCGGGGGCGTTAGGTCGTGCCATTCTGCCGGATCTCACTGTTCCGGATCGCGTGATCCCGACGCTGATGATCACCGTGTTGCCGCCAATGGCAGCCGGCGTGTTTCTCGCTGCACCGATGGCAGCAATCATGTCAACGATTAACGCGCAGCTGCTGCAATCCTCCGCTACGCTGATCAAGGATCTCTATTTGCGTATTGCGCCACAGCACAGCGAGAATGAATCGCGCTTGCGTATGCTATCCGGCACTATCACTTTCGTGCTGGGCATATTGCTGTTACTGGCGGCGTGGAATCCACCGGATATGATTATCTGGCTCAATCTGCTGGCCTTTGGCGGACTGGAAGCCGTGTTCCTCTGGCCGCTGGTATTGGGACTGTATTGGGAGCGCGCTAATTCGACAGGTGCTATCAGCGGCATGGTTGTCGGCGCGGCTTGCTATACCTTACTTGCCAGCCTGAAAATTGAACTATGGGGCTTTCACCCTATCGTTCCCTCATTGACCTTAAGCCTGCTGGCCTTCGTGGTGGGTAATTTGTTTGGCAGCACGCCTGAAGCGCGTCACGCCGCGGTGAAATAAAGAGAAACGCTATGCCTTGGATTCAAATCAAAATTAACAGTACCGGCGAAAATGCCGAGCCGCTGAGCGATGCGCTGATGGACGTGGGCGCCGTCTCGGTGACGTTTCAGGATACCCATGACAACCCGGTTTACGAACCGCTGCCGGGTGAAACACGCTTATGGGGCGATACGGATGTGATTGGTCTGTTCGACGCCGAAACCGAGATGGACGATGTGGTGGCCGAACTGCGTCAACATCCACTGCTGGGATCGCATTTCCATCACAAGATCGAGCAGATCGAGGATAAAGACTGGGAACGTGAATGGATGGATAACTTCCACCCGATGCGTTTTGGTGAACGTTTGTGGATCTGCCCGAGCTGGCGGGACGTGCCGGATCCGAATGCCGTCAACGTGATGCTGGATCCGGGCCTGGCGTTTGGTACCGGCACCCACCCGACCACTTCGCTCTGTCTCACCTGGCTTGATGGACTTGATCTGCAAGGCAAAACTGTGATCGATTTTGGCTGTGGATCCGGCATTCTCGCAATAGCCGCCCTTAAACTGGGCGCGTCGCAGGCTATCGGGATTGATATTGATCCGCAGGCTATTCAGGCCAGCCGTGACAATGCTGAGCGCAATGGCGTTTCTGATCGTCTGTCGCTCTATCTACCGCATCAACAGCCGGAAAACCTGCAAGCTGATGTGGTTGTCGCCAATATCCTCGCAGGCCCGCTACGTGAGCTGGCGCCGCTGATTAGCGTATTGCCAAAGGCGGGCGGACATCTGGGATTGTCGGGCGTATTAGCCAGCCAGGCTGAAGGGGTGTGCGAAGCCTATGTAGAGCGCTTCGTACTTGATCCGGTGGCTGAAAAAGAGGAGTGGTGCCGTATTACCGGCGTGCGCCGCTGAGTTTGATCACCGGCTGGCTTCGCTGGCCGGTTTGCTGTTTGGCCATCAGACAGTGAAAGCAACTCACCCTCTGCATATCAGCCGAAAATCTGCTACCTGAAAGCAATCAAATTAGTACATTTAATAATCACATCGCCGTCATTTCTCTGGCTAATTACCGGATGTGGCGGTTTTTATGTCGTGATTTTGGGCATGTTTTAAGAAAAACTTTTGCTCACAATTTCAGCATAATTTTTTAATGCACTGAATTATATAGATTATTAGTTGTAGCATTGCTGTTAAGGCCGAATTCCTCGCAGTTTAACGGTGAATTGTTCAAAGTTTGGCCTTTCATCTTCGTTAAAAAATGCGTAATATACGCCGCCTTGCGAACAGTTAGGGTCACTTCTTTTTCATGCGCATTGGACACCATCAGCTACGTAATCGACTCATCGCTGCACCTATGGCTGGCGTTACCGACAAGCCATTTCGCACCTTGTGTTACGAGAACGGCGCGGGTATGACTGTCTCCGAGATGCTGTCATCAAACCCAGAAGTTTGGGCCAGTGATAAATCCCGTTTGCGTATGGTGCATAGTGACGAGCCTGGAATCCGTGCCGTGCAAATTGCCGGTTGCGATCCTGATGAGATGGCTGCAGCCGCGCGCATTAATGTGGCGTCTGGCGCGCAGGTCATTGATATCAACATGGGCTGCCCGGCTAAGAAAGTGAATCGTAAGATGGCTGGCTCAGCACTGCTGCAGCATCCGTCACTGGTGGAGTCCATCCTCCGTGCGGTAGTGAATGCAGTTGATGTACCGGTTACGCTGAAGATTCGCACCGGCTGGGACAAAGAAAATCGTAATTGTGTAGAGATTGCCCAATTGGCTGAACGCTGTGGCATTCAGGCTCTCACCATTCATGGCCGCACGCGCGCCTGTTTGTTTGAGGGGCACGCTGAATACGACAGCATTCGGACAGTTAAGCAGAGCGTTTCCATTCCGATTATCGCGAATGGTGACATTACTGACCCGCACAAAGCCAGAGCGGTGCTCGACTATACCGGAGCCGATGCTCTGATGGTTGGACGCGCTGCTCAGGGAAGACCGTGGATCTTCCGGGAAATCCAGCATTATCTGGACACAGGGGAGCTGCTGGCACCGAAGCCGCTGGCTGAAGTGAAGCAAATGCTGATTGGACATATACGGGAACTGCACGACTTTTATGGTCAGCGCAAGGGATACCGTATTGCTCGTAAACACGTTTCCTGGTATTTGCAGGAAAGTGCTCCTGATGACCAGTTTCGGCGCACATTCAACGCCATAGAGGATGCCAGCGAACAGCTGGAGGCGTTGGAGGCATACTTCGAAAATCTTGCGTAAACGAAATAAAGAGCTGAAAGAACTATGTTCGAACAACGCGTAAATTCTGATGTACTGACCGTTTCTACCGTTAACTCACAGGATCAGGTGACGCAAAAGCCACTTCGTGATTCGGTAAAACAGGCACTGAAGAACTATTTTGCTCAACTGAATGGTCAGGATGTAAGTGATCTGTATGAGCTGGTATTGGCTGAAGTTGAGCAGCCTCTGTTGGACATGGTGATGCAGTACACCCGTGGCAACCAGACCCGTGCAGCTCTGATGATGGGTATCAACCGTGGTACCCTGCGTAAGAAGCTGAAAAAATACGGCATGAACTAATTGTTCTTTGCTGCGCTAACGCCAACCCTCGGGTTGGCGTTTTTGTTTGTGCCTCACCAATCGTTTCCCTGTGTTAGCAACGGATGAAACAATTGTCGCGGATATGGTAACGATAGTTGCAATTGCATCCGTGATATTTCGTCTCTCTTACCGCACGTCTTTTGCCCCTTTTTAGCGCCTGCTTTGTGCGTCATAACGCCCGCCATGCCGCTTTCCCAGTGATCCTGCACTGTTTCTACCGTAACCCTGCAAACGCATACATTTTATCCTGAGTGATGGCTCACACTGCTTCCACATAGTGAAACTATTTGCACTATTTGTGATCGCGTCGTCTCGTCATGCAGCCTTTTGGTGCGCGATAGTAGCCTAAATTTCTGGATGCGTCCTTTTATTAAAAGATCTTTCCAGTGAATTCAGGATTCTGCAAACCTGGCATTACCTTTGCAGAGTCGTGGATGGCTAACCGCCACAGACAGAAAAAAGCGCACATTAAAGTGCGTGCAAACATAACAACACACGATCTCGCCACACAGGATGCTTTATGAAAAAGATGATGCTTTCCACCCTGGTCGCTGCAGCCTCGCTGTTCGCCATTACTCAACAAGCGCACGCAGGCACCACGCTGGATGCCATTAAAAAGAAAGGTTTCGTACAGTGCGGTATCAGCGATGGCCTGCCAGGCTTCTCCTACGCTGATGCCAGCGGCAAATTTACCGGAATCGACGTGGATGTTTGCCGCGCTGCTGCGGCTGCGGTATTTGGTGATGCAAGCAAGGTGAAATACACCCCGCTGACGGCTAAAGAGCGTTTCACTGCGCTCCAGTCTGGTGAAGTGGATATCTTGTCTCGTAATACCACCTGGACCTCTTCGCGCGATGGTGGCATGGGCTTCTTGTTCGCTGGTGTGAACTACTATGACGGCATCGGCTTCCTGACCCATAAGAAAGCGGGTCTGAAAAGCGCCAAAGAGTTGGATGGTGCCACCGTATGTATTCAGGCCGGTACCGATACCGAGCTGAACGTGGCTGACTACTTCAAAGCCAACAAAATGCAGTACACGCCAGTGACCTTCGACCGTTCTGATGAGTCAGCGAAAGCACTCGACAGTGGCCGCTGCGATACCCTCTCTTCCGACCAGTCTCAGCTGTATGCACTGCGTGTGAAACTCGGCAAACCAGATGATTTCATCGTGCTGCCAGAAGTGATCTCTAAAGAGCCGCTGGGTCCTGTGGTACGTCGTGGTGATGACGACTGGTTCACCATCGTTAAATGGTCTCTTTACGCCATGCTGAACGCAGAAGAGATGGGCGTGAGCTCTAAGAATGTTGATCAGATGGCGGCCAAACCCACTACCCCGGATATGGCTCACCTGTTGGGTGCAGAAGGTGACTTCGGTAAAGACCTGAAACTTGATAATAAATGGGCTTACAACATCATCAAACAAGTCGGTAACTATCAGGAAGTGTTCGATCGCAACGTGGGTAAAGACAGTGCACTGAAAATCGCGCGTGGCCAGAATGCACTCTGGAACCAGGGCGGCATCCAGTACGCTCCACCAGTACGCTAAGTCTGTTCTGCCAGTCGGGCACCGCACCCTGCGGTGCCCAAGCGTTTTCTTCACTGAGGTTTCAACATGTCACAACGCCCAACCGTAAAGAGGGATTTTTCGTTTGGTAATCCTACGGTTCGCGCCTGGCTTTACCAGATCATCGCGATTGTGGCCGTGCTTGCTGTGGTGGGATATCTGGTCCACAACACAGTAATCAACCTGGCCAACCGCGGCATCACTTCCGGTTTCGGATTTCTTGAGCGCAATGCCGGTTTCGGCATCGTCCAACACCTGATCGATTACACCGAAGGCGATACTTACGCGCGCGTGTTTATGGTGGGGTTGACCAATACCCTGCTGGTTTCCGCACTCTGCATTGTATTTGCCTCCATCCTGGGCTTCGCCGTGGGGCTCGCGCGTCTGTCTGAAAACTGGCTGCTGCGTAAACTCTCGACCATCTACATCGAGACGTTTCGTAATATCCCACCGCTGCTGCAGATCTTCTTCTGGTACTTTGCGGTGTTGCGCAACCTGCCAGGGCCACGTCAGGCACTCAATGCGTTTGATCTGGCGTTTGTCAGTAACCGCGGTTTGTATATTCCGTGGCCAGAGTATGCACCTGGCACCTGGCCATTCCTGATTGCGCTGGCACTGGCCATCCTCGGCAGCGTTGCGCTTTTCCGCTTCAACCGTAAGCATCAATTAAAAACCGGCCAGTTACGCCGCACGTGGCCAGCCGCTGCAGGTTTGATTGTGCTGTTACCCCTGATTGCACACACATTGTTTGGTGCCGCAACGCATTGGGATGTACCAGAACTGCGCGGATTCAACTTCCGCGGCGGCTTTGTGATGATCCCGGAGCTGGCGGCGTTAACGGTGGCGCTTTCTGTGTATACCTCATCGTTCATTGCGGAAGTGATTCGCTCCGGGATTCAGTCGGTGCCGCACGGTCAGAATGAAGCAGCCCGTTCGCTGGGTCTGCCAAATCCGGTCACGATGCGTCAAGTCATCATCCCGCAGGCAATGCGCGTGATCATTCCACCGTTAACCAGTCAGTATCTCAATATCGTGAAGAACTCATCACTGGCGGCGGCCATTGGCTATCCCGATATGGTGTCGTTGTTTGCCGGTACCGTGCTGAACCAAACTGGCCAGGCGATTGAAACTATTGCGATTACCATGGCGGTCTATCTGATCATCAGCCTGCTCATTTCACTGCTGATGAACCTCTACAACCGCAAAATTGCGCTAGTTGAGCGATAAGAGAACGGGATCATTATGTCTGTTACCACACACGAAACACCGCCCGTACCCAGCAATCCGCTAGGAAAAGCCTGGCTTTGGGCGCGCAAAAATCTGTTCTCCAGCTGGCTCAATACCCTGCTCACGCTGTTCAGTTTCTGGATCATCTGGAGTGTGATTCCTCCGGCGCTGGATTGGCTGATCTTCCAGGCTAACTGGATTGGTGAAACGCGCGCGGATTGCACCAAAGCCGGTGCATGTTGGGTATTTATCCACGCACGTTTTGGCCAATTCATGTATGGGCTTTATCCACATGAATTGCGCTGGCGCATTAATCTGGCGTTGGTGATTGGTCTACTGTCGATCGTTCCCATGTTCATTAAGTCTATGCCACGCCGTGGTCGCTACATTGCCTGCTGGGCGGTGATCTATCCGATCATTGTTTGGCTGCTGATGTATGGCGGGTATCTGGGGCTGGATCGCGTGGAAACCCGCCAGTGGGGCGGTCTGACGCTGACGCTGATTATTGCCTCAATTGGCATCGCTGGTGCGCTGCCGTTGGGGATTCTGCTGGCGCTGGCTCGTCGTTCAAAAATGCCCGTGGTTCGCACCCTGTCAGTGATTTTCATTGAGTTCTGGCGTGGTGTGCCACTGATTACCGTGCTCTTTATGTCATCGGTAATGCTGCCGCTGTTTATGGCAGAGGGCACGACTATCGACAAGCTGGTACGTGCGCTGGTCGGCGTGATTCTGTTCCAGTCCGCTTATGTTGCAGAAGTGGTGCGTGGCGGCTTGCAAGCACTGCCAAAAGGGCAGACTGAAGCGGCGGAATCACTGGCACTCGGCTACTGGAAAACGCAGATGCTGGTTATTCTGCCACAGGCACTTAAGCTGACCATCCCTGGTTTAGTGAATACCATCATCGCACTGTTTAAAGATACCAGCCTGGTGATCATCATCGGCCTCTTCGATCTCTTCAGTAGCGTGCAGCAAGCCACCGTTGACCCCACCTGGTTGGGCATGTCGACCGAAGGCTATGTGTTTGCTGCCATGGTCTACTGGATTTTTTGTTTTAGCATGTCGCGCTATAGCCAGCATCTGGAGAAGCGCTTCCACACCGGGCGTAAATCGCACTGAGGTTTTACATGACACAAATTATGACTAATGCGGCTGACGCCATGATGATTACGCTCGAAAACGTGAATAAATGGTATGGTCAGTTCCATGTTCTTAAAGATATTAACTTGCTGGTGAAACCCCGCGAACGCATTGTTCTTTGTGGGCCTTCGGGGTCAGGGAAATCGACGACTATTCGTTGCATCAATCATTTAGAAGAGCATCAACAAGGCCGTATCGTAGTAGATGGCATCCATCTTAACGATGATGTGCGCAATATTGAGCGTGTTCGTACCGAAGTCGGCATGGTATTCCAACATTTTAATTTGTTCCCGCATCTTACCGTGTTGCAAAACTGCACCCTGGCGCCGATTTGGGTGCGTAAGATGCCGAAGAAAGAAGCGGAAGAGTTAGCGATGCATTATCTGCAACGCGTGCGTATCGCGGAACATGCCCATAAGTTTCCAGGACAGTTGTCAGGAGGGCAGCAACAACGTGTGGCGATCGCGCGTTCACTGTGTATGAAACCGAAAATCATGCTGTTCGATGAACCGACTTCAGCGCTCGATCCAGAAATGGTAAAAGAGGTTCTCGATACAATGATTGGTCTGGCAGAAGATGGTATGACGATGTTATGCGTGACGCACGAGATGGGCTTTGCGCGTACTGTGGCGGACCGGGTGATCTTTATGGATCGCGGAGAGATTGTTGAGGAAGCGCCGCCGCAGGAGTTCTTCGCGAATCCGAAATCAGAACGTACACGCGCCTTCCTTTCTCAAGTTATTCATTGATATTCAATGGGCTACTTAAGCCTCTGCGCAATCTGGCAGAGGTTTTTTTATGACCTTGATATTATCTCGCATTAACTCATTCGACGTTTTTGACGAATCTTGAGCCTGGTTGCGAGTTTTAAACATACAAAAAAGCCCTGAACTTTCGTTCAGGGCTTCTGTGTTTGATGCCTGGCAGTTCCCTACTCTCGCATGGGGAGACCCCACACTACCATCGGCGCTACGGCGTTTCACTTCTGAGTTCGGCATGGGGTCAGGTGGGACCACCGCGCTAAAGCCGCCAGGCAAATTCTGTTATTTACCGAACTCACGCTTTAAAACTGGTGCTGATACCCAGAGTCGAACTGGGGACCTCACCCTTACCAAGGGTGCGCTCTACCAACTGAGCCATATCAGCA